>JAAVDT010000046.1 GCA_014801655.1 Bacteroides sp. | reverse complement strand
TCTTCGACTTCTTTTTTGTCAATTCCGCATTGTCGCTCAGTCGCTTAGCTCGCTAAGCTCCTTTACTCCGCAGCGGAATTGCCTAAAAAATAAGCTCGAATATTGTATAAATTAAATTTAAACACTTACTTATGTGATTTAATTATTGGCCACAAAGTTAAGCAATCTCCACGGATTAAAGAAATTTTTCCTCAATTAAATTGCAGCCGCGCTCGATTGAAAATGCTAATTTTGCATTCATATTACTCATTAAGTTAAGATAAGCGATGGTCAAACAGTGTGCTATCATATTCGGGTGTCTGGCGGCGGGGGAGTTTATCTCTTGGCTGCTGGGGCTTCCGATTCCGGGGAGTATTCTCGGAATGTTGTTGCTGACGGCGCTGCTCCAGATGAAGATAGTCGATGTGGAGTCGGTGAAGCCTATCAGCAGTTTTCTGGTGTCGAACATGGGGTTCTTTTTTGTGCCGCCGGGGGTGGCGCTGATGCTCTACTTCGACTTGATTGCGAAGGAGTGGCTGCCAATCACGGTGGCCACGGTGGTGAGCACGGCGATTGTGCTTGTGGTCACCGGCCATGTGCATCAATGGGTTCACAANATCGTGCGCAGGCGCACCGGAAGCGGCGAGGGGGGCGCCAATCAGGATGGAGTTTCTTGAAAGCAATGTGCTGCTGATTTCGCTGACGTTTCTGACCTACTGGGGTGCGCTGAGACTTCAGAAACTGACCGGGCTGCTTGTGCTCAACCCGGTGTTGATCACCATATTGGTGATAATCGGCTATCTGAAATTGCTGGGTGTGACCTATGATACGTATTACGANAGCGGGCGCATGATTGAGTTTTGGCTCAAGCCGGCCATAGTGGCGCTCGGTGTGCCTCTCTATCAGCAGATNAAGCAGATACGCCGCCAGTTTCTGCCGATTTTCATTTCGCAGCTCGCGGGGTGTCTGGCGGGAATTGTGTCGGTTGTGCTGATAGCCCGCTGGCTCGGCGCAACGCGTGAGGTGGTGCTTTCGCTNGCTCCGAAATCGGTCACTACGCCGATNGCCATTGAGGTGTCGCAGAAAATCGGTGGCGTGGCGTCGCTGACTGCGGCCATTGTGGTGTGTGTGGGGCTTTTAGGTGCCATTCTCGGGTCGAAGATGATGACCATGGGGCGTGTTGACAGCCCTGTGGCGCGCAGCCTGAGCATGGGCACGGCGGCTCATGTCATCGGCACCTCGCGCGCCTCGCAGTTTGGCCAACGTCACAGTGCGTTCGCCACTCTGGGGCTGATTCTCAACGGGGTGCTGACGGCATTGCTCGCCGGGCCAATCGTGGATTGGATTTTATGAGTAGCTCTCTCTATTCGTGGCAGTTCTGTGCGGCGATGTCGTTGATTTCGCCGTCGATGAGTTTCCACTCCGGATCGGGGTCGGAGACCTGAAGCATCAGTTCCACGAGCGGATAGTGGTTCCAGTCGGCATGCGCCGAGTCGGGGCGGATGGTCTCGCCGATGTAGACAATCTTATAGTTGCGACAGTTTTTGGGGTCGATGATCAGAACGCCGTCGGTGGAATGGACGTCGGAGTCGATAAACTGCTGAAGGGCAGTGCGCAGCTCAAGCGCATAGGCTTTCTGCGCGGGGGTCATTGCGGGGGTTGATGTTGCCATAGTAATTGCGTTTTTTCAGTCTACTATAACAACACTTTGCCGGCGGCTAAGGTTCGGCTCGGAGAGTGGCGATGGTGGAGCTGTCGGTGTCGAAAACGCCATACATTCCCTGGGGTTCATGGGCGGGGTCGCAGAGAAACGGGTCGCCGGGCTGCCATCGCTCGCCTCGGGCGCGTCCGGAGCCGTTCCAGCCCCAGAAATTGATGCCGGCAATGGCGGGAGTAGTGCGGAACCGGCTGACGATGTGGGCATAATATTTGTCGCGAGCCGTCACCGGGTCGGAGGGGGAGAAGCGGAATCCGTCGCGCGGATAGCCGAACTCTTCGATCACGAGCGGCTTGCCGTAGGGGGCAATGGCCTTGAGGTGGAGGTCGATGTATTCGTCGGAATATTCAATGGCGCGGTCAATGTGGGCTTCCACGCTGTCGCGCGACGCCCAGCCCCAGTTGGTGGGCCAGAGGTGGATTATGGCATAGTCGATTTCAGGCATGGCGTGGATGCGCGTCCAGAGGTCGAGGTCGATTTCGCAGCCATACATTCCTTCGCTGCCGGTGCTGACCATGTGGTTCGGGTCGGCCGACTTGATGGCGCGGGCCATGTCGCGAATCCAGGTCAGNAGCTGCTCCTTGCCGGCGGCGGAAAATGCACGCGGTTCGTTGCACACCTGCCAGGCCATGATTGCGGGCGACTCGGAGTAGGGCCGGCCGGTCACGGAGTTGGTGCGCGAGGCCATGAAGCGGGCGTGGTCAACGGCCATCTGCCGGGCAGAGTCGTTGAGCACGAAGTCGGCAACATGGTCAACGTATTCCTTATAGCCATCGATGCCCGGCACCGGGGCCACTCCCTTGCCGGCCCATTGCAGCAGCGAGCCGTAGCCGCCGCTCCATTCCCAGGCGTTGGTCAGATAGATGACGGCTTTCATCCGGCGCTCCTCGAGCATGGCCATGAAGCGGTCGAGCCCGGTGAGCAGGCTGTCGTTGTAGACACCCGGCTCGCGTTGCAGCGCGGGCACGATGTGGTGGGGCAATCCTTCGGGGCCTTCGGCTCCGGCGAGAATGCGCAGATTGGTGATTCCGAGCGATTGGAGCGTGTCGAGTTCGCGCACGAGGCGGGCGGAGTCGCCCCACGGGCCGTCGGCAGCCAGAATCGGGCCATACCAGAAGTTGGTGCCGGTGAAGCGATAGGTCGAGTCGCCGATGTGGAACTGAGCGTCATTGCCAACGGTGACATATTGAGCCGTAAGGGCGGGAGCGGCGGCCGAGAGCAGAGTGGCGCCGACGGCGAATTTGGCTAACGAATTCATTCCTTGGCGAGAATCTGGGTGGCGTGTTCCTTGGTTTTGATCTGCTTGGGGGTGAAGATGTCGGTGATGGTGCCGTCGGGGCCGATGAGGAAAGTTGTGCGCAGAGTGCCCATGTAGGTGCGTCCGGCAAGTTTCTTTTCGCCCCACACACCCATCTCCTCCTGGAGGCGATGGTCAGTGTCGGCAATCAGCGGGAAGGGGAGCGAATTTTTTTCGATAAACTTCTGATGCGACGCTTCTGACTGGGAGCTTACGCCGAGAATCTCATAGCCCTTGGCGCGGAGGGCGTCGAAATTGTCGCGCAGCGAGCAGGCCTCGGCCGTGCAGCCCGGAGTGTTGTCCTTGGGGTAGAAATAGAGAACTAATTTTTTGCCGGCATAGTCGCTGAGTTTCACTTCTTTGCCGTTTTGGTCAATGCCGAGAAATTCCGGCGCTTTATCTCCAATGTTCATGGTGTATGATGTTTTTTGGTTATTTTATATTTAAACAAATCCAACGTCCGCAAAGTTAAAAAACTTTCCCCGAATCCCGGCCCCGAATTCCGGATTATTTGTTAATTTTGTTCAGAAATAAAAGATAGAAAATGGAATCACGAAAATTACCCGAAATACATGTTGATAATAGTTCCGTACAAAATGGTTCCGTGCAGAATGTAGGGACGCANCCTGGTGCGTCCGAATATGATAAAGTAGGGCATTTGGAAGAGCGGACGCACCNGGGTGCGTCCCTACAAGGNTGGGGGAGCAGNTTTGGGATTGANGGGGANGCGGTAGCACTTCCNGGAGAAGGTTACAAGCAGAGTGTAGGGACGCACCCTGGTGCGTCCGAANATGATAANGTAGNGCNTNTTGAAGAGCGGACGCACCGGGGTGCGTCCCTACAAGGCGGGGGGAGCAGTTTCGGGATTGAGGGGGATGCGGTAGCACTTCCGGGAGAAGGTTACAAGCAGGGTGCGTCCCTACAGGGCGGGGGGAGCAGCTTTGGGATTGAAGGGGAGGCGGTAGCACTTTCCGGAGAAGGTTCCGTGCAGAATGTAGGGACGCACCCTGGTGCGTCCGAATATGATAANNTAGNGCNTTTGGGAGAGCGGACGCACCGNGGTGCGTCCCTACAAGGCGGGGGGAGCATTTCAGGATTGAGGCGTAGGAAGTCGCCACGCTGTGATTTCCATAATTATTCTGGTGGTGATTATTTTGTGACTATTTGCACTCGCGATAAGGAACATTTTTTCGGGAAAATTGAAAATGGAAAAATGATTTTCTCTGAGATTGGACAAGTTGCATATGATAGATTGGCAACTCTTTCACAACACTATGAATATCTTGAAGTGCCGGTGTTTGTGGTTATGCCTAACCATATTCATGCTATATTGTGTATTAATGGTGAGGACTATAACTCTGTAATTCCATCGCAACGAACCGCTCTATCGGTTATAGTCGGTGGATATAAGCAGTCTGTTACCAGTTATGCAAGACGCAATAATATTGAATTTGCATGGCAGAATCGCTACCATGATCACATTATTCGGGGAACAAATGACGGAAATCTCATTGCGGAATATATTGAGAATAATATTATTAGATGGGAGAGTGATTGCTTCTATCCCAAATTAGAAACTTATTAATGCTAAGATATGAAAATTGAAACAAAAATGACGGCGGATGGGTCGCGGACTTTGTATCGGGCGGATATTGATGAGCATTATGGGTCGGTGAAGGGGGCGGCGGCTGAGAGCCGGCATGTCTATGTCGATTGCTGTTTGCGTCGGGCGGCCGAGGGGCGACGCGGCTGTGGCGGCCTGCGGGTGCTTGAAATCGGTTTCGGCACGGGGCTTAATGCGGCGATGTCGGTCGGGGCTGTGGAAGAGCCGGTTGAATATGTTTCGCTGGAGCTCTATCCGCTGCCGGCGCAGGAGGCTCTGGCGCTTGGCTATGAGGAGTTTGCTCCGGCTTGGCGCTCGGTAGTAGAGGCGCCGTGGGATGAGGCTGTGGAGATTACGCCGGGGTTTACGCTCGATAAGCGTAGGGCCGATTTCCTCGCGACGCGGCTTCCGGCGGATGTTGACGCTGTCTATTACGATGCGTTTGCGCCTGAGAAGCAACCGGAGCTTTGGAGCGCGGAGTGTTTCGAGAGGGTGTTTGAGGCGATGCGTCCTGGCGGAGTGCTGACGACTTATTGCGCCAAAGGGGCCGTGCGCCGCGGGCTTGAAGCCGTCGGTTTCACTGTGGAGCGTCTGGCGGGTCCGGAGGGTGGCAAACGGGAGATTCTTCGTGCAACTAAATCAATTTCGTGCAACTAAACCAATTGATGCCTGATGGATATTAACGAATTTGCTGAGAGAATTTTTTTGAATCTGCCTTACGACCCTAATGATCAGCAGGTTCAGGTGATAGCCGCGCTGGCTCGATTTTGTGTGCCCGATTCGCGGCGAGAAGCGGTGTTTTTGCTCGGCGGATATGCCGGCACGGGCAAGACGTCGCTCACCGGTGCGCTGGTCAGGGCTCTGAGGGAGGCTCAGGTGCCGGTGGTGCTGATGGCGCCCACGGGTCGTGCGGCAAAGGTGTTCGGCGGCTTCGCGCAGCATCCATGTTCGACGATTCACCGACGCATCTATCGCAGCGCCGAGGGGGGAGTCCCCGGCATGGGCGCTATGGAGGTGGCTGAGAATACGTTTGTCAACGCCGTGTTCATTGTCGATGAGGCATCGATGATTGGCGACGACAGCAATTCTGCCACCGGCGGCAGTCTGCTCGAGGATTTGATTGAATATGTCTACTCCGGCGAGGGGTGCCGCATGATTCTGCTCGGCGACACGGCGCAGCTGCCTCCGGTCGGGTGTGCGGAAAGTCCGGCCATGAGTCCCGACCGGCTGCGAGGCTATGGTCTGAAAGTGACGCGCGTGGTGCTGACCGACGTTGTGCGCCAGGGCGCCATGTCGGGAATCCTCTATAATGCCACTCGCCTGCGCAAGGATTTAAGGCGCGACCCGGTGCCGATGCCCACGCTGACGGCCCGGCGCTTCGACGATGTTGAAATCGTGGCCGGTGAGGAGCTGGAAGATGCGCTGACGGCCTCCTATTCCGATCCCGGCGATGCGCAGACGCTCATCGTCACCCGCTCCAACAAGCGCGCCGTGCTTTTCAATCAAGCAATCCGCGCGCGCATCCTCTACAAGGAGGAGGAGCTTTGTCGCGACGAGCGACTGATGGTGGCCAAAAACAATTATCTTTGGAGCGCAAAGGTCAAAGGGCTTGATTTTGTGGCCAATGGCGACCTTGCTGTGGTTGAGGCTATTTTCGGCACGGAAACTAAGTATGGCATGCGGTTTGCCGATGTCAGGCTGCGGCTCGACGACCGCGACATCTCCTTTGAGTGTAAACTGATGCTCGACACGCTCACTTCGGAGGCGGCGTCGCTCGAACCTGAACGCCTCAACGCGCTCTATGTGGCGGCGCTTAATGACCCCGAACTGTTCACGCCCACAACACCCGTGAAAACCCGCATGCGCATGCTTCGCTCCGACCCCTATGTCAATGCCCTGCAGGTCAAGTATGCCTACTGTATCACTTGCCACAAGGCGCAGGGCGGCCAATGGCACACGGTGTTCGTGGACCTCGGCTATACGCCTGCCGATGCCGATGCCACCGACCGCGTGCGCTGGCTCTACACCGCCGTGACCCGCGCCACCGACCGCCTCCTCCTTGTCAATCCGCCGGAGGAGATGATCGNANAGAGNGTANAGNAGTAGAGAGTAGAGTATAGAGAGTAGAGATTAGAGTTTGTAAGAAACGAATTAAGAATGGAAGAGCTAATAGATAGAATATTTCAGAATCATTACGAGTATTATTCCAGTCTTGGTGTTGAGACGATGAAACAGCAGGCATCGCAGTATAGGCAGGTTGAAGAGGCTTATCAGGGTCGCACGGTTTATGAATTGGTACAGAATGCAATAGACCGTGCCGGAGAAAAAATATTGGTTCGGCTGATCAGGTCGGAGCAACGCAACTATCTGATAGTAGCAAATGATGGATCGCAATTTACGTTCAATTCGGCCTATGATTATCGTGACGGCGGGTCTAAACGCTATGATTTTCAGTCGCTATGCTCGATTGCAACGTCAACCAAGGATGCCGTAAAGGATATCGGCAACAAAGGCGTAGGCTTCAAGTCGGTTTTTTCGCTGAACGGCTATGCCGATGTGTTCACGAAGGGGAGGGTCTATCCTGAAAAATGTGACGCCGACATTGATTTCCGACTCTATGACATGATAACTACTTCAGGGATTTTAGATCCCATTGACAGCGAGATAGCAAAGAAGCTCACTTCCATTGCAGAGGAACAGACGTGTTGGGGCATACCGGGCTACTACTTTCCCGTAAGGCTTGACTCGCGCCCTGAGTTTATTGAGGAGCTGTTGGCCAAAGGGTATGTGACGGCGGTATGCATTGCACTGGATGAAAGTCAGATTGAAGATGTCAGCTCGAAAGTTGACAACCTGCGGAAACATCAGTTTTACTTTATTCCCGAAAAAGAATCATTCAGTGACAAAAAGACCATAAGGCTCAACGTGGCGTGCTTTGATGATAAGCCGCCATATTGCTTTGAGATAAAAAGGTCGCCTCGCGTCATTTCGGTCCCCATTTCCGATGAGTCGCGACGTCTCGGATTGCAGGCCGGAGTGGCTGTTGATGAAAACGCCAGGGTGTCAATCTATCTCAAGGATAGGGAAGGTGGGGAGAATGAATATGACCGCACTACCGGAATGTTGTATAATTTCTTGCCAACGGAAATGGACTCAATGTTCAGCAAAATCGACTTCAATGCCGACTTCCATACATCCGTTGACCGGAAGCGGATAGAACTGACCGGGGGAGCGATCGCGAGCTACAACCGTGCTTTGCTGCGCGATTGTCTGCAGCTGGTGAAGAAAGCTCTTGTAGATGAGTTGCTAATTGATGACGATACATTTTATTGGCAACTCTGCGAAATCAAAGAGCATGGGGCAGATGAATATGCTGAAATTTTCAGGGAGGTTTTCTTTGATGACTTTCCGGAGTATTCTCTTCGATTGCTGCAAACGCGAATGAAGGAGTCTACGGAAGCAAACTTCAATTCGTTTTATAGGGACTATCTGATAAAAGCAGCAAATCAGTTCTATAGGTATAGAAACTGGAGCTATTCCAAAGAGCGCATGGGGCGGTTTGGAGATTTGTTAAGAGAAAAAAGAATAAGGTTTCTACCTGATACAGAGTGTGCGAGTGATATTATATTCTACAGGAAAGATTCTTCAAACCTTACTTTGCCACGGGTTATCCCTGCGGAATTCACCTCCTATTGGCTTGACCTTGATTATCAATATAATTTCGTGAAAAACCGGTTGATAAGGGATTTTGAAAACACTTCCGAAATTTATAACCGCTACTGGCAGTGTGGCTACGATGGCAGAGTCAGCTCGCAGTCCATCGATGAGGATACGCAGCTCGATGTTCTGGAATCGGTATGGAATCTGATGTCTATTGAAAAAGATGGAGCGCCGGCAAATGCCTGCTGGCGATTTGATGTGTTGTTGCGCGACAGCGATGATTTCAGAACGAGAGGTGCCTTTGCTCTGGCAACATTGTTTTATAAAACCAAAAAGGGCCGCTATTTGCCTGGCCAGATGTTGCGACGCGACGACATTGACGATGAATTTCTCAGACGTTTGGGCGAGAGAATCGGCGAGGAGAATGTTGACCGGCTGCTTTTGAAGACGGGAGTCACTCTGCCAAGAGCAGATGCCCCAAAGTCAAACCATTATTTCTTTGCCGACCGCCGAATTCGTGAGGCCTTTGGCGATGGGCTGGATCGGATTCCTTCACCTGACATAAACGTTGCCATTCCAAGAAAGGAACTCTGGGCGAATATCAGAATCTACAGGGTCGCTGATCGGGAAAGTCGGGAGCGTAGTTGGATTCCGGCACTTGTAAATGAAAACTACAGCATTTTTGACCGGCTGCCGCGAAACAGGTCTAATAATAAGGATTTCACGAGCCTGCTCGTGGGTAACTATCAGGCAATGCCCGAACCCTATTATGATTTTCTCAGACAGCATCTTGAGGCGACGGTCAAGGATAGCATGAACCACAGAGAGATTTTCCGCTTCTACGGTAAGTTCTATAAAGAGCTGTTTAAACGAAACATAGTGATTGTCCGGCAGAATGGTGCGCTTCGTGTCACCACTATGACTGATGATGTCAGGGTGGTTGACAATGATCTTGTGTTTAGCGACAATGTGAAGCTGAACATTCCGCTGGTTTATGCGTCAATCGCCGATGCTGACCCGTTTAGGGATTGTCGATTGAATGTGAAGATGACGCTTGATGAAAATTTGTCAGAGGTGATGGACGATGGCCCTGAAACGGATGGAAATTTCATCAAGGAGAAGGTTGGAGAGTTTCTTGAGAGTGTCGACAAGCAGATGGCCACTCTCGTGAAGATTTCAAACAGCTCAATTTCAGAGCATGATTTGGAAAATGACTCTGCGGCCAGGGAGCGATTCTATAAGACTCTTGCAGCCTTGAATCCTGTCTATTACACGGAGCTCTGTGTCAAATGCCATGTCGGCGGAAATGAAATCGAGATTGATGATGTGCCCTACATTTTTGATGCTGACTCGCTTTCGGTGAAGATTGACACCACTGATCTGGCCTGGTCGAGAAATAATGTTTCAAGGGCATTGTCAGTGGCCGCATTCCACAGCGAAAAATTCGCAGACATTTTTGAATTGACAATCTTTTCGGAATGTTTTGTGAGCGAGCGTGATAAGAATAATATGCGCCCCTCGGCAGGCTCAGATGAGGATGCCATGTTTGACTCCGGCAATCGATTGCCGGTTGATGATGAACCTCGCCCTATAGTCAATGAGGAGCCTGAACTGACAATTATCCCTAATCTCAATATTGAAGTCAATAGCCTGACATTGGGTGAGGCAACCGCAACGAAGTTTGCCGGGTTGACTTCAAAATCTGATGGTGAGGCCACAACGATATCAAGAAGTCAACAAGCCACGGGATATAAGGGCGAGCACATTGTGGCCTCNCATTTCGCCCTTAAATTTCTTGCTGATTTTCCCGACAGGAAGTCACGCGAAAATGCCATAGGCCGGATAAATGAGTTTCTGCGGAAGAATAGATTTGATGAAATCATTCCCGAAAACGATGGCTTCGACGATGCTTGCGTTCTGAAAGCGCTATGGTACACCCGCCATGGCTATAAACCCTTTGACATCGTGACGATTACCAAGGATGGTCAGGTTAAGCTCATTGAGGTGAAGTCGACCAAAGGCGGGAGTATGTTTCATTTCTCAAAACGTGAAATCATTTTTGCGAACACGTTTCGTGAAAATTATGGTATTTGCCTGATGGACACTTCTTGTGGTCGGCTGACGAAATTGGAAAATCCTTTTCCGAAAGAGCCGGAGTTGACCTATGAAAAGGGCAAACTTATGCCTAGGGGCTACGACCTGATTGTGGATAATCACTAAAATGGGGGAGCAGTCGGCAATTTTTTTGGCGGACTGCTCTCCCATTGTTTGTGTCTTTGTGGAGTAGAGTTTAGAGGGGGTAGTCGTCGAAGGCGTAGAGGAGGGTGGAGAGGTAGCGTTCGCCGGTGTCGGGGAGGATGGCTACTATGGTTTTGCCTTCGTTTTCGGGGAGGCGGGCGAGCTCGATGGCGGCGTGGAGGGCTGCGCCGGAGGAGATGCCCACGAGCAGACCTTCGCTGCGGGCTGCCAGACGGGAGGCGCGAATGGCGTCGTCGGAGGTTACTGTCATGATTTGGTCAACCACCTCAGGGTCGTAGTTGCCGGGCACGAATCCGGCTCCGATGCCCTGGATTTTGTGGGGGCCGGCAGGATGGCCTGATAGCACGGCGGAGTCGCTGGGCTCAACGGCCACGGCTTTCAGGGCCGGGTTGTGGCGCTTGAGGCCGCGGGCGGTGCCGCAGAGTGTGCCGCCGGTGCCTACTCCGGCCACGAAGATGTCGACCCGGCCATCGGTGTCGCGCCAGATTTCTTCGGCTGTGGTGCGCTCGTGCATGGCGGGGTTGGCGGGGTTGGCAAATTGCTGCAGAATGATGGCGCCGGGATTTTCATCGCGCAGCTCTTCGGCGCGGCGAATGGCGCCTTTCATGCCTTCGCTGCCGGGGGTGAGCACGAGTCGCGCGCCGAGGGCTTTGAGCAGGTTCATGCGCTCTACGCTCATGGTGTCGGGCATTGTCAGCACGAGCTGATAGTTTTTGACCGATGAAACCCAGGCGAGGCCTATGCCGGTGTTGCCGCTGGTGGGTTCGATGATCATGCCGCCGGGGCGGAGTGCGCCGCTTTGTTCGGCGTCGTTGATCATGGCCAGGGCAATGCGGTCTTTCACGCTTCCGCCGGGGTTGAATGATTCGATTTTCACGAGCACTCGGGCTTTTAATTGTTCGGCTTTTTCAATCTGCTGCACTTCGAGCAGGGGGGTGTTGCCGATAAGTTGGGTCAGGTTTTGGGCGATATTTGACATGGCGTTTGGGGGGATTTTGAGATTTTGACAAAATGACAATTTGGCAAATTGATTTTTTTCGGCTGAGGTCAGATGCCTGCGCCGTCGGTATAGAGGGTTGAGGATGCTTTGCGCTGGAGAATGCGGGAGTGGGGGCGCACGCTTTCGGTGAGCCACACGTTGCCGCCGATGACGGAGTGATGGCCCACGGTGATGCGGCCCAGCACTGAGGCGTTGGAGTAGATGGTGACGTGGTCTTCGATGATGGGGTGGCGCGGGAGATTGAGCGGGTGGCCATCGTCATCGAGGGTGAAGCTCTTAGCTCCGAGCGTCACGCCCTGATAGAGCGTCACGTGGTTGCCGATGATGCAGGTTTCGCCGATCACCACGCCGGTGCCATGGTCAATCGAGAAATATTCGCCGATCGTGGCTCCGGGATGAATGTCGATGCCCGTGAGCGAATGGGCAAGCTCGGTCAGAATGCGCGGAATCACCGGCACACCCATCGTGAACAGCTCGTGGGCCACACGATAGTGAATCATCGCCTGCACCACCGGGTAGCAGAAAATGATTTCAGAGCTGTTGCTGACGGCGGGGTCGTTGTGGAAAATCGCCTGCACATCAGTGTAGAGCACCCGGCGCAATTCCGGGAGCCGGCGAATGAAGTTGAGGGCAATCTCCTGGGCGCGCTTTTCGGCCTGGGCGCTTTCGTGTTCAATACATTCTTCGGTGATGAAGCCGCGGCTAATCTGATTGACCAACACCGTGAACAGCCGGTCGACACTGACGCCTATGGCATAGTGTTGCATGCGGTGGTCAACATAAGTGGAGTCGAAATAGCCGGGAAACACAATTTCGCGAATGAGCGAAATGATGCTCTTCATAGCGTCGACCGAGGGCAACCGAAAGTCGCAATCGAGCATAGCGGCCGATCCGTCGACCGGCTGCGACAAAACGTCAATCGTCTGCTGAAGAGTGTGAGTAATACCTGAAATCTGAGTTGGCATGAGGTGATGAGGTTTCGTTATATCCTAACAACGCGCAGCCGGGGGCGAAGGTTTTGACGCGTCCATATATAAATAATGAGAGCGGCGCCGGGAGGTGGGTCCGGGCGCCGCTCTGTATGGGGGGATGGGAAGGGGTGCGGGTTATTTTAGGGCGCAGCCTTCACATTTTTTGGCGATTTCGGTGAAGAAGTCGTGGCCTTTGTCGTCGACGAGGATGAAGGCGGGGAAGTTTTCGACTTCGATTTTCCAGATGGCTTCCATGCCGAGCTCGGGATATTCGAGGAGTTCGACTTTCTTGATGGAGTCTTTGGCGAGGATTGCTGCGGGGCCGCCGATTGAGCCGAGGTAGAAGCCGCCATGTTTGTGGCAGGCGTCGGTCACTTGTTTTGAGCGGTTGCCTTTGGCAATCATGATCATTGAACCACCGGCGGCCTGGAATTGGTCGACGTAGCTGTCCATGCGGCCTGCTGTTGTGGGGCCGAATGAGCCTGAGGGCATTCCTTCGGGGGTCTTGGCGGGGCCGGCATAGTAGATGGGGTGGTCTTTGAGATATTGGGGCATCGGTTCGCCGCGGTCGAGGCGTTCTTTGATTTTGGCGTGGGCGATGTCGCGGCCCACGATGATGGTGCCGTTGAGCGACAGGCGGGTCGAAACGGGATATTTCGAGAGTTCGGCGAGCACTTCGGGCATGGGGCGGTTGAGGTCGATTGACACGACTTTGCCTTCGCCGGCGTTGCGCATTTCTTCGGGGATGAGTTCGCCGGGGTTGGAGTCGAGTTTTTCAATCCAGAGGCCTTCGCGGTTGATTTTGGCTTTGACGTTGCGGTCGGCCGAGCAGCTTACGCCGAGGCCTACGGGGCAGGATGCGCCGTGGCGGGGGAGGCGGATCACTCGGATGTCGTGGGCAAAGTATTTGCCGCCGAACTGTGCGCCGAGACCGATTTTCTGTGCTTCTTCAAGGAGCTGCTTTTCGAGTTCGACGTCGCGGAAGGCGTGGCCGAGTTCGTTGCCGTGGGTGGGGAGGTTGTCGTAGTATTTCACGGAGGCCTTCTTGACGGTGGCGAGGTTCATTTCGGCAGAGGTGCCACCGATCACGAATGCGATGTGGTAGGGGGGGCAGGCAGCTGTGCCGAGCGACTTCATTTTGTCAACGAGGAAGGGGAGGAGGGTCTTGGGGTTGATGAGGGCTTTGGTTTCCTGATAGAGATAGGTCTTGTTGGCAGAGCCGCCGCCTTTGGCCACGAAGAGGAATTTGTATTCGTCGCCGTCAACAGCGTAGAGGTCGATCTGCGCGGGGAGGTTGCAGCCGGTGTTGACTTCGTCGTACATGTTGAGGGGGGCATTCTGGGAGTAGCGGAGGTTGCACTGGGTGTAGGTGTCGTAGACGCCTCGGCTGATGCGCTCTTCGTCGTGGCCGCCGGTGAATACGTTCTGGCCTTTTTTGCCGATGCAGATGGCAGTGCCGGTGTCCTGGCAGAAGGGGAGCTGGCCTTTTGCGGCCACTTCGGCGTTGCGGAGCATGGTGAGGGCAACGAATTTGTCGTTTTCGCTTGCCTCGGGATCATGGAGGATTTTGGCCACCATCTCGTTGTGTTCGCGGCGGAGCATGAAGGCATTGTCGTGTGTGGCCTGGCGTGCGAGCACGGTGAGGGCTTCGGGATCGACAACGAGCATTTCGTTTCCGCCCCAGTTTTCAACTTTGACGTAGTCGGAGGTCAGGTGGTAATATTCAGTCGTTTCGGGCGACATGGGGAACATTTCCTGATACTTGAAAGGTTTTGTAGCCATAGGGGGTTATGTGTTGAAAAAATGATTTTTTTTAGTTTGATGCAAAGATAAGAAAAAAATAAAAACTTTTTGGGGTTGGGGTGGGTTATATTTATAAATAATGAGTATTGATAATTATAAAATGATTTGAAGATATGAAGAAATTTATTTTTGCAGCGGTTGGTCTGGCGGCTTTGGCTGCGGGTCTGACGGCTTGTAACGAGGAAGAAAAGCTGGCTAAGGATGTGGCCGGAGCATGGTCGACCGATCAGCAGACGCTTTTCAATAATGCACAGGGCCAGGCCACCGGTGGCGATGTGTTCACTTTTGAGGTGGATCCGAAGACTAAGAAGGGTGGCATTGTGAATGTGGCCACAAATATTTCGCTTTCGCGCGCTTCGGATGCGCTGACTCCGGCCAATCAGCCGTTTAGCGTTTCGGTGGCTGCGCTTGCATCGGTGAGCGGACGCTGGGAAGCTATCGATGATGACGAAATTCGCATTGATTTCGATGCCAACACTCTGAAAGTGACTGTTGATCCTGAGGCTGTGGCGTTGGTGGCCAATCCGTTGAGCGGCACTTCGCAGGCTGAGGTTGATTCGCTTCGTCCGCAGATGGCGCAATTCTATCAGACTGAGCTCATGAACACCATGTCGGCGCGCTACAGCTCATTCTCAAAACTTGATGATGTCAAGCTTCGCAACTCCGGCAAGACGCTGAAGTTTGAAGCATCCGACATAGATTATATTCTTCAGCGTCGCTGAATGAATTGTTTTTGATTTTAGGAAAGGGGCCTCTTCCGATTTTTCGGGAGAGGTTTCTTTTTTATTGATTTGTAAGTGNTTATGGGTGGAGAGGGNGTGGACGCACGGGCCGTGCGTCCCTACATTTTTTGGGTAAAATTTGCCACTCTAAATTCTGCTCTAAACTCTCTACTCTGCACTCTAAACTCTATTTCANGGGAATCTGGAGGGAGTCGAGTTTTTGGAAGTCGGGGGCGAGGATGCCGCAGTTGCGGAGGGCTACGGCGTCGTTGTGGTCGTTGAGATAGATGGCCGGGCGCTCGCGATAGGCCGGAGAGGCTACTGATGAGGAGGTGTGGAGCCAGGGGGTGCGCAGTCCGGCGAGGTCGAGCAGCGTGTGGAACAGCGCGTCGCTTGTGGCCACGAATTTTCCGGAGTTGGCGCGGAGGGCAGCCGCTTCGGGGCCGTGGACAGCGGCGAAGTCGGGGCTCAGCCATACGAGGAACGGAACGTGGAGCTGATAGTAGCTCGGAATCGGGGAGGCGTGGAGGAAAAGATGGCGCGAGTCATCGAAAATGTCTTCGCCGTGGTCGCTGGTGTAGATCATGGCCGAGTATCCGCCATGGCTGCGCAGGCGGTCGATGACGTCGGCCAGAAAATTGGAGGTGAAGAGAATTGTGTTGTCGTAGGCGTTGACCTGCTTGTCGCGGAAATGGTAGGTGGCCTCCGAGGGGCGGTCGGGGGTGAAGTGGGCCTGAGATTCGGGATAGCGGTCAATGTAGTTGAAATGAGAGCCATAGGTGTGGAGCACGATGAGCTGCTTGCGGTTTCCGGCGGCCAGTTGGCGGTCGAGATAGGGGAGGAGGTCAGAATCGTAGTAGTGNGCTTTGTCCTGACCCTGTTCTTTGACGAAAATGCAGGTGTCGGCTTCTTCGCCGAAGAAGTCGATGAATGAGTGATTGCGGGAGTGGGCGGTGTAGAAAGCGGTGTGGAAGCCGGCTTCCTTGAAGGCCGTCACGAGTGATTTGACGCAATAGATAGAGTCGCCGAAAGAAGCAGCGTCGAGTGGCGACAGGAGCATCGGCACGGATTTGTGGGTGGTGTTTGACTGCGAGATAGCGCGGGGGAATGAGGTCAGTCCGTCGAGGTTGATGAGGCGGGGAGTGGTGGGGCGGTCGTAGCCGTCGAGCTGCCAGTTGTCGGCGCGTGANGTTTCGCCGATCACCAGCAGGTAGAGCTCGGGAACGGAGTCGGGATGGGTCGATGAAGCGTCGTAGCGGAACGAGGCGGATGTTTCGTGGTAGTTGCTGACCTTGATGGTGCGGTGGACGGCCACTTCGAGGTTATAGGCAATGTTGAGAGGATAGATGTCGCAGTGGGGGCGGAAGGGTCGGCTGCCGAAAAAGCTGAGAATGAATAGTATGGCTCCGGCGATGAGGGCGTAGTGAGATGCGCGGCGCGTCAGGCGGAATGCTCGCTCGGGGAGCCGGTAGCGGCGCAGGACGGCAATGATGGCCATGATGATGGGAGGGAGGAAGATGCAGACAACGGTGATGATGATTATCATCATGTTGCCGAGCAGTTCGCCGACTTCGCCGGGGTTGGTGGTGACGACGTTGAGAAACATATCGACGGCAATGACCGAGCGGCCATACATGTAGAGGAGCACCATCTGGAAGGCTGCGAAGATGAAGAGAATGGTCATCCAGAGTGTGGCGCGGCCAATGCGGCGGGTGCGCGACATGAGCCATAGATAGAGGCCGGCGGGGAGGACAATGTTGGTCAGCGAGGGGAGGAGCGGCATGCGCTCAACCATTGAGAGCCAGACGTTGGGAATCATGCAGCCGATGAGAGTCCAGAGGAGAATGACGATGGATAACCGGCGTGAGGCGGGCGTTTCGATGACGGGGTGGGTGGTCATGGGAGATGGATGAGTTGTCAGAATGCTTCGTTGATACTGAAAATGAAGGAGCTTTCGCCACGGCCGAAACCATAGTCGAGGCGGACGTTGGTGCGCTGTTTGAATTCCCATCGGTAGCCGATGCCGCCGTTGGGGAGGAGGTGGCGGAGGCGCATGCGGGAGAGTTTCGGGAAAATGGTGCCGACGCCGCCCCAGACCACGAGCCCGTTGCGTCGCCAGACATGCTGGCGGAGTTCGACGGTGAGGTCCATTTCGC
Source organism: Bacteroides sp. (assembly GCA_014801655.1). GTDB lineage: Bacteria > Bacteroidota > Bacteroidia > Bacteroidales > Muribaculaceae > Paramuribaculum. The sequence goes on along the minus strand of JAAVDT010000046.1, from coordinate 25,022 downwards.
CTTTGTCGCGGAATCGGCCCTCGTAGTAGCCGCGCATGGTGTGGCTGCCGCCGAATGTCGAGAGCATGGCCCAGGGCACATGGCCATAGGCCAGCCGACCGTGGTATTGCGAGGCGAGGATGCTGCCTTTCCAGAGTTTGTGGAAATAGGCGATTTTGATTTCTGTTGAGCTGAAAGCCTGAGAGTTGCCGAAGAATCGGGGGGAGACGTTTTGTTCGAGCGAGGCGAGCAGGCCGTTTTGGGTTTCGGTCAGATTGTCGCGCGTGTCATATTGGAAAATGGCGCCGAGCGTGTAGGTCGATGAGTGAAACGGCATTCCCTGCCAGAGTTCGGGGCGGGCCATTTTGGCTGCGTGGGAGTAGGCGAAATCGAGAGTCGGGCCGATGAACAGNCCNGGAGTGAGAGCATGGAGATATGACACATGGGCGTTGACATAGATTTCGTTGAACTTCGATTTGTTGTCCATGTTGAGGCCCTGGTCGTAGCCGATTCCCCAGAAATAGCGGGGGAAGGAGTAGAAGTAGAGGTCGTAGTCGATGCGGTTTTTGTCGCCGGTGAAAATGTGGTTTCCTCGCAGGCCGATGAGGTAGAATCCCACGGTTGAAATGTCGCCGTAGAGCGACACGTTCGATGGGGGAGTGATGGAGTCGGTCAGGTCGCGGCGATAGGTTCCGGCGGCCACGAGTCCGAGTCCGAGTCGGGTGTCGGAGGAGTAGTGGGGGCCTCCGATGATGCTCCAGTCAAATTTTTTGTAGTCTTTAGGCTTGTTGGAGTCGTCGAAGTATTTGATAATCTTTTGAATGAAATTGAGATGGCGCGTTGAATCGGGAATCGAATCGGCAGATTGGGCCGCTGATTTCGGGGTGTGGCGAATCATTGCCGAGTCGGGCAACTGTTTGTTGATTGTTCGTTCCCTTTCGGTTGCTGCGGCCGCTATGCAGATCAGAAGAAGCAGAAGCAGTGATGACGGTCGTTTGAGCATGATGTGATGACGTTAGACTATTTTTTGGGGGGGGCTTAGGGAGGCTTAGGGACTCCTAAGGAGTTTGGAGGCGGGATTTTGGTTTGGTGGCCTGGAATTCTTTGAGGTAGGCGGGGGTGGAGTAGGCGAGGTCGAGGAATTGGCGGTTCATCCAGGCGCGTTCGGCCAGGGCGAGCATGTCGGATGCCAGGGGAACAATGTCGGGGATGAATCGGGCCAGGGGGGAGGTGATGACATCGCGGGCTTTGTCGCTGCCGTTGCCGAAGAAAACCATGGGGCGACCTTCGGAGAGCCACTGCGAGTAGCTGTCGGTGTCGAGAATGAGAGGTTGGGGAGAGAGCAGAGGGGTGAGGGCGAAATCGTAGACGGCGGTGTAGACCTCCATGCGGCGGGCGTCGATCATCGGGACGAGCAGTGCGTCGGGGTCGATGTCGTGGTTGAACATGGCGCTGACGGCGAGAAGCTGGAGTGTGTCGACGCCAATCAGGGGAATGTCGAGTGCAAAGGCAAGGCCTTTTGCTTCGGAGAGACCGATGCGGAGGCCGGTGTAGCTGCCGGGACCGGTTGAAACGGCAATGGCGTCGAGCTTCATCTCGTGGTCGCGGGCGTGGTCGAGACAGCGTTTGATGAATCCGCTGAGCAGAGCGGCGTGGTTCTGACCCTTGAAATCTTCGAAGTGGCAGAGCACCATTCCTTCGGCGGTCAGGGCGGCGGAGCAGACGGTGGTTGAGGTTTCAATGTTGAGGATAACGGCCATAGAAAAAACGGTTTCTTTGAAAATTTTTTGCAAAGTTACTGTTTTACTGCTATTTTTCACTAAAAAATCGCTACTTTTGTAGAATCTACGGCCGGAAAGTGTGTGCCGTAGCCGAATTAGAACATCGTATATCAACAAGTTATATGCTATTATCAATGACCGGGTTCGGCAAAAAGATTGTTGAACTCCCCACAAAAAAGATCACATTTGAGATTAAATCGCTCAACAGCAAGCAGCTCGACCTCTCGCTGAGAATGCCTTCGGCATTTCGCGAAAAGGAAATGGAGGTGCGCAACATCATAGCCCGCCGCGTGGAGCGTGGCAAAGTGGAAGCCACGATTACCGTTGAGTCGCTCGGCGGCGAATCGGCAATGCAAATCAATCTGCCGCAGATCAAGGCCTATAAGGCTCAGATCGAGACTATGGCGCGCGAACTGGGCATCGCAGAGCCCACGGACTGGTATGGTGTGTTGCTTCGCATGCCCGACGCCGTTCGCAACGATGGCCTCGCAAGCGAGGATGAGGCNGAATCTGCCGCGCTGATTCAGGCACTTGAGGGTGCGCTTGACGGACTGATGGAGTATCGCCGCGCCGAGGGCATCAAGCTCGAAGAATTTTTTGCGAAGCGCATCGATGCCATCCGCGATCTGCTCGCGCAGGTGCCTCAGTTTGAGACCCAGCGCGTTGAGCGCATCCGCGCCCGCATCACCGACCATCTGACGCAGCTCCACCAGGTTGAAATCGACCGCTCGCGTCTGGAGCAGGAGATGATTTTCTACATTGAAAAGCTCGACATCAACGAGGAGAAACAGCGCCTGACCCAACACCTCAACTATTTCATGGACACCATGGCCGGACAGTATGGCCAGGGCAAGAAGCTCGGATTCATTTCGCAGGAAATGGGTCGCGAAATCAACACCCTCGGCTCCAAGAGCAATCATGCCGACATGCAGGCGCTCGTGGTCAGGATGAAAGATGAGCTCGAACAGATTAAGGAACAGGTGCTCAACGTAATGTAATGCACTCACACATTGACTAAAGGCTATGAAACAAGGAAAAGTCATCATCATCTCGGCTCCGAGCGGCTGCGGCAAGTCCACTATCATCAAGGCCATCATGGAGCGTGGAAACGTTGATTTGAAATTTTCGGTGTCGGCCACCAACCGCCCTCCGCGCGAGGGTGAGCAGGATGGCGTTCACTATCATTTTCTGACCACGGAGGCGTTTCAGAATGCCATTGCTGCCGACGAGTTCGTTGAATATGAGGAGGTTTATCCCGGACGCTTCTACGGAACGCTCAAGAGCGAGGTGGACCGCCGCCTGGCTGAGGGGCAGACTGTGGTGCTCGACATCGACGTGAAGGGTGGAGTCAGAGTGCGCGCCATGTACGACGGTTGCGCCCGATCGATTTTCATTCTGCCGCCGAGCGTCGANGAGCTTCGCCGCCGCCTCGAATCGCGGGCCACTGATTCGGCCGACCAGATTGAGCAGCGTGTCAGCAAAGCGGAATATGAACTCGGTTTTGCCGACCGCTACGATGTGCGCATTGTCAACGACGATCTGACTGAGGCTGTCGACGCCACCGAGCGCGAGATTCTTGAATTTATCGGCCGATAGAGATGAGCGGTTCGCAGCGTCGTATACAGACCGGAGTGTTGGGCGGGTCGTTCAATCCCGTCCATGCCGGGCATCTGATGCTCGCTTCCTATCTGGCGCAGTTTACCGACCTCGATGAGGTGTGGCTGATGCTCTCGCCCGCCAATCCGCTGAAAGTGCGCACGGATGATGTGACCGACTGTCAGCGGCTGGCGATGCTCCGCATAGCCTGTGAGGGCCATCGGGGGGTGAGCGAATGTGATGTGGAGCTGNCAATGCCACGGCCGTCATATTCCATCGATTCGCTTTCGCGACTCTCCGAGCTTCACCCCGACCGCGACTTCCGCCTGATTGTAGGCAGCGACAACTGGCTCATTTTCGACCGCTGGCGTGCCTATGAGGAGATTATCCGCCGCTTCCGCCCGATCATCTATCCCCGGCCGGGCTATCCGGTGGATGCTTCGACGCTGCCTGCCGGGGTGACAATGGTCAATGCGCCCGTGGCCGATGTCTCATCGACTTTTATCCGCAGNGCCATTGCCGAGGGCAAGGATATGGGAGCCTTTCTGCCTGCCGGAGTCGCCGGATATATTAAGGAGAACGGGCTGTATTGCGCGGACGAGACTCTATAATATAATCGAGACTCTATATATAATAATGTGTAAACAATAGAAATAATTCGATATGTCAATTTCACCAAACGCCATTGCATTCATCGGACTTTGCAAGGACTATTGCAACGCAATCGAGCAGAGCGGCTCAATGGAGCAGCGCGATTTCGTCAAGGAGATGCTGCGCCTGCTGCCGCGTCTCTATATTTCGGCTTCCGACCTGCCTGACGAGCCGGAAGATTTCGACACCGAGGAGGTGGGCATCGAGGAGGCCATGGATGAAGAATACTATAATCAGATTTGCTCGCGCCTGTCGGCTCTGATGGGCGAGGATGACACTTTTCTTGAGGTGTTTGAGCAGGATATGAAATATAGCGACACACCAATCGGGGCGAGCATCTCGGAGACGCTGGCCGATCTGATGCAGGTGGTCTATAATTTCTTCACAACCGTGCGCGAGGCGCCTACGGAGTTGATTCCCGGAGTGTTGCTGACAATGAAGGGCGATTTCAATCACTATTGGAGCCAGAAGCTCTGCAATGTGATGCGCCCGCTCAATCAAATCTATTATAAATAATATCATCACAATGCTGTTTACTTAAAGAAAATCGAACTTTATATGGTTCCCCTCTCATTGTAGGGACGCACCCTGGTGCGTCCGGCCGATAATCGGCAATAACTCGGACGCACCAGGGTGCGTCCCTACAATTCGGGTAAAGCCCGGATAAATCAAAGCCACTATATTGCTTAAGTAAACAGCATTGGATATCATCCCCCCGCAAAGATATGGAAACGAAAGCTCAGGTCGCTGACCTTATGGAATTTTTGAATGAGTCGCCTGTTAATTTTCTTGCCGCCAAGGAGGTGTGTCGTCGGCTTGACGAGGCCGGTTTCGAGGCGCTGGATCAGAAAGAGGCGTGGACTCTTAAACCCGGTAAGGGCTATTACATTACGCAGAACGGTTCGGCCGTGATGGCTTTCGTGACCGGCACGGGGCATCCCTCGGCAGGATATAAAATCATATCGGCCCACAGCGATTCGCCCGGTTTCCGCATCAAACCTCATGCCGAGATGGCCACCGAGGGTGGTGTGGTGAAGCTGAACACTGAGGTGTATGGCGGCCCGATTCTCTACACTTGGTTTGACCGCCCGCTGTCGATTGCCGGCAGAGTGATTCTGCGCTCCGACAATCCGCTGCAGCCGGAGCATCGCACCATCGATTTCCGCCGTCCGCTGCTGACGATTCCTCATCTGGCCATTCACTACAATCGCCAGGTCAACGACGGCAACAAACTTTCGCGTCAGAAAGATATGCTGCCTGTCATTGCAATCGTGAAAGACCGCCTGGAGGCCGACAATATGTTGCTTCGCCTTGTGGCTGAGGAGCTTGGAGTTGAGACGGGCGACATTCTCGACTTTGACCTCTCGCTCTATGACACCACGAAGGCTTGCCTCGTGGGGCTCAACGAGGAGTTCATCACTTCAGGCCGACTTGATGACCTGAGCATGGTTCATGCGGCGCTCTCGGCTCTGCTCTCGGGCTACCCCGACAAGGGGGATACGACGATGACCCGCGTCATGGCTATTTTCGACAATGAGGAGACCGGCTCGGGAACTAAACAGGGTGCCGCTTCGCCGCTGCTTGTCAATCTGCTGGCGCGCATCAATGCGCAGCTCGGAGGCTCGGAGGAGGATTTGCTCAGGGCAGTGGCCGCATCGTTTATGGTGTCGGCCGACAATGCTCATGCGCTGCATCCCAACTATCCCGAAAAGCAGGATCCGACGAACCACCCGGTGCTTGGCGGAGGTCCGACAATCAAAATCAATGCCAACTGCAAGTATATGACCGATGCCGACAGTGCGGCAGTGTTTCGCAGCGTGTGTGAGCGCGCCGGGGTGCCGTATCAGTATTTTGTTAATCATAGCGANGTGGCCGGCGGGTCGACTCTCGGCAATATCCTGACTTCGCAGATTCCTCTGCGCGGAGTCGACATGGGCGCTGCAATCTGGGCCATGCACTCGGTTAGAGAAACGGCCTCGGCAGCCGACCATGGATTTATTATCCGCGCTTTCGAGGAGTTTTATCGGATTTGATTTGCGCCGGGGTAGATTGTAATATGTTGATAATTAAGGGGACGCACGAGCCGTGCGTCCCTACATTTTAATGTGAAGCCCGTGGCGGGAGAGCGGGATTAGATTTCGAAGCCTACGTTGTCGACGTAGAAGTTGAGTCCTTCGGTGCCTACGAAGGGTTCGCCGGAGCCGGAGCTNATCATCAGGATGACGTGGGTCGGGGTGGCGTTGCCATCGAAGCCTTCTTCAACCACCGGTTTGAGTTTGCCTTTGGAGTTGCGGGCCTGATAGCAGTTGTTTTTGTTGCTTTGCAGTCCGAGCCATTTCATGTCGGAGCGTGAGGAGATGTCGCCATAGACCAGNGGGATTTTCGAGCCGTTGACCCAGTTGGTGGCAGTGCCGAACTGCTTGCCGGCAGTGCCCACACGGAGGGCGTGGAGATTGCCTTCGGCATCTTCCCAACGTTTCTGAAGGAACACGAACACAACGGCTTTGTCGCGGCCGGCGAGAGTTTTCTTTGAGCCGAAACCGGTGGCTTTGGTGCGGCTGTTGGTGGCCGGCATGTCGACTTTGTAGTCGAGCACAAGGTTCTTGGGGCGCTTGGTGTAGGGGATGCCCATGTTCATTTTTGAGTAGGGGTTGCTCGTGCCGGTGACCGGTTCGAGCATCTGGCCGAGGAACATCGAGCCTGCCACCATCACATCCATGTTGACAAGGCCGAGCACTTTGACGGTCTCAATCTTGGTCATCAGCTTGGCGCACTTGTTGGAGCCGCTGCGAGTGGCGGGTTCAATGGCGTTGGAGGCTTTGGTGATGCCGTGGACTTTGGCATAGACATTGCTCGTGGCCCAGGGGGAGCCGCCGAGGTTGGTGTAGGGTTTGTTGCCNTTGATGGTCTGAGTGGGGCCAATTTCGTAGACGTTCTTGTCATCGCCGCCAATCACGGCTGATTCGCTGATGACGCGGGTCACCCAGTTGTTGAAGTCGCCATATTTCAGGCGCTCGATTTTCTGAGAAAAAGCTGCCGATGAGAGAATTGCGGCAAGCGATATGGTCAGTACAATACGTTTCATAAGATAAAATAGTTGAGGGTTCGGACACTTTGGCCGACGGATGATGAATGGAGAATTCAGCGCGGCCTTTATAATATCATAACGCCTCAAGTCGGCGTAAGGTTTCGCGCGGCATAATTTTGCAAAGTTAGTCAAATATTTTGAGATATTTGCAAAGTTGCTTCAGCGTAGTGGCGGAATGTTGAGCTTAGAAGGTGTAGGTCAGCGACATACCGACTGACATGGAGCCACGCTGCGGTGCGAGCCATGACGAGCCTGACAGGCCCCGGAGAGCGTCGGTGCGTTTGCGCTGGCGGCTTTGCATGCCGCGGAAATAGCCGAGACATTCGTTGATGGGGTCGACGAGAAATGCAACCACATAGCCCAGCGGGCGGCAGCCCCAGAGGCGGTAGTCGTGGCTGACGATGTGGCGCTTGATGAGGTAGAATCCTTCGCCCATGAGAGAGCCTACGACGGGGGTGATGATGAGGTCTTGCACGGAGGGAATTTCGTTGAAGGCTTCGAAGCCGTATTCCCAGAACACTGTGGAGATGGCGAAGCAGTAGAGAAATGAGCCCCAGGTGTTGAAGCCGTTGGAGCGAGCGCCCATATAGTAGGCGGCGCCGGCATAGGGGTGAAGCACGAGGTTGAACACGAGATTGTCTTTATCCCACACGGGGCCTGTGGTTACGTTGTTGACCCATCGCTGCCACATTGACACTTTTGCGTTTTCGTGTTTGTTCCAGGCGGTGGCATCGGCGGGGAGTGCTTCGAGCACCACCATCGTGGTGATGCCTGCGCCCATGAGCACACCGGTGTTGATCCACAGGCGTTTCCAGTCGGGCATGGAGAGGGTGCGCGAATAGGGAAGGTCGTAGATTGTGGGGTTGCCGTAGCGGGCACGAAATTCGGGGGTGAAGATTGAGTCTTTGGCGAGGTCGATGGGCTCGGGGGTCTCTGAGAACTCTGAGAACTCTGAGTGCTCTGAAAGCTCGGAGTTCTCGGAGTATTCGGAGCTCTCGGAGATTTCATCCTGAGCCAGCATTGGCTGGCTCAGGATGAATGCGGTGAAGAGAAAGGCTATGAGGCGGTTCATTGGCAGGGGAGGGGGTGATGAATGGTTGAATTATGAGCGCGACACTTGCAGGCCGGCAGTGGAGATGGTCATGTTGACAAAACGTGCATTGGGGCGCAATGGTTCCGCGGTCAGTCGATTTCTGATGATTGCGGCTGCCTCGGGGTCTTTGGCCACCATGTAGAGGAATCCGCCGCCCCCTGCTCCGGGGAGCTTGCAGCCGAGGGTGAGGTCGCTGACGCGGTCAATGATGCGGCTGACACCGTCGGGGTTGGTGCCGGAGTCGAGCAGGCAGTTTTGCGCCCATGTTTCGGCGAGCAGACTGCCATAGGCGTTGAAGTCGCGGTGTTGGATGGCCTGGGCCATGTCGAGGGCGTGGCGGCGCATATTGTCGAGCAGCGAGATTGTGGGGCCCGAGCTGAGGAACATTTTGCGCACGATTTCGCCGAGAATATCTTTGGCCGTGCGGGTGATGCCGGTGTAGTAGAGCAGATGGCAGGGGGCGTAGGCGGGGTCGGTGAAGATGCCGTCGGGGAGCCAGTTGGTGCGGGGNAGCTGATTCCAGCCGGAGTCGGTCTGGAGCAGTTTTACTCCCTGGAGCACACCGCCATATTGGTCTTGCCATCCGCCGCAGGTGGTCAGCAGCTGTTCGAGGGCGAGGGTGCGGTTGCAGATTTCGGAGGTGTCCCAGGCCAGTCCGCAGAAGTCGCTGAGGGCGCCGATCACTGTGGCGGCAAGGATGGAGCTCGTGCCGAGNCCGGANCCGGCGGGCACGGCCGACAGCAGCGTGATTTCCATGCCGGAGCCGAACGCACGGAGCCGGCTGCGGAGTGTGGGGAATTTTTCGGGCGACATGTCGGGGGCAAATCCGGCGAGCGCGAGGGCGGCTTTGGGAATGGAGAATGGGGAGCCGATGAGATTGTAGGCGGTCAGTTGGTCGTAGGTGCGGATGATTTCCGATGCGCCGAGGTCTATGGACCGGAGCACGATGTGGGGTTCGGCACAGGGTTTGATGAACACCTGCAGCGGGGGCTGNCCGTTGAGCTCCACGGCAGCATTGACAACGTTTCCGCCACGGAGCATCGAGTAGGGAGGGGTGTCGGTCCAGCCGCCGGCAAGGTCGATGCGCACGGGGCTGCGACCCCACACAATCTGGTCGCGGTCGACATCGAGGCGCGGCGTGGTGCGGGAGTTTTCGAGCGAGTCGAGTATTCCGGTGCGGAGGTGGACGTAGGCTTCCGTTTCCTCGGTGGCGGCGGATTCGAGCCCCTTGTGACTGTCAAGCCGGGAGCGGAGCATGCGGTTGCGCATGCGGTGGAAGAGCGGAGCCGAGTCGGGAAGCGGTTCGGGAGCATCGAGTCCGAGGCGGTGCATTTCGGAGGCGAGATGGTCGAGGTCGAGCTGATAGAAAATGCTTTGCGCGCTGTTGGCGGCGAGCATCGAGAGGTCTTCGCGGAGGAAGTCGCGGCGCTGCTCGCAAAGGCGGCGGAGGTTGGCGCGACACATGATTTGGTCGGCGGAGATTTTTTCGGCGTCGAGATAGAGCTGTCGCGCTTCAGACAGGCCGGGCTCCGAGGTCATCCAGCGGGTCAGGAGGCCCATGGTTTCGATGTCGGTGACCACGGGGAAGAGCGGGGCGAAATAGATGTCGGCGTCAGCGTCGGGGAGTGAGATGTTGTGTTCCACGAGCCAGCGTTGGAGTGAGATGCCGAGGAATGTAGTGGCAGGGTCGGAGACAGTGCCGCGCATCGGGTCGTCGAAGCCGTAGGGGCGAATGACGTAGGCATCGGTGTCGACCGGTTCGATGTCGAGACATGTGCCGGGCTCGAATGTGATCTGCCATTCGTTGGCGGGAACGCCGGTGATGACATTGTTGGAAGTCAGTGTCCAGCCGGGAGCCACGAAGCTGTTTTCGACCCAGACGTTGGAGTTGTTTCCGGTCAGGGGATTGAGCAGGACACTGTTTTGGGTGAAGAGGTCGGGGTTGGGTTTTGCCTTGCGGTGGAGAATCAGACGCTGGTCAACGACTTTGTTTTGCAGGGCGAGGGTTGAGGAGAGGAGTTCGCGGGTGGTTCCGAAATGATAGAACTCGCCGGCGGGGAGTGAGATTATGGCCGTGGAGAGCGAAGCAAGTTCGGGGTCGGGAGCCGAGGGTCGGGAGCCGAGGGCGGTGCCGAACTGCGAGTAGAGGTCGTAGAAAGAGAGGGACCCGTCGGGGGCGGTTGACTTTCGGCGCAGGAGGTCGACGGCTCGGTCGCTGAGAATCCACAGTCCGGCGTCCATCATGTAGTAGTGGGTCGAGGAGAGTCGGTTGAGCTCGGCCACCGATGGCTTCTGAAGCATGAAGTCGAGGGTGTGGGGCGTGTCGATCCGGGAGAAGAACACGCCGTGGCGGGAGGTCAGCTCAGGGTCGGCCCAGATGCCTACGCACACAACGTCGGCCTGCGGGAGCGATTTCAGCGGCATGTCACTGCGCAGACACACGTCGCCGCTGGCAATCAGTGTGTTCATTCCCTCGGGGGCTATTTCCATCAGCTGCTGATAGAGGGGGAGCTGGAGCGAGAGGAGATTCTGTGTAATCTCCTGCCCGACGGCCCAACGAAACACCGGAATCGGGGTCAGCACTTTGCCCACGGTGGCATAGGCGGGGAGTCGGCGGCTTTGCCCTCCGGCGTGGATGATGATGCGTTTGCCGGGCATTTCAACTTCGTGGGGAGCGGCTTCGGCCCAGCGGTCGAGCAGCCAGATGGTGCCGGCGCCCGAGCCGAGCCGATGGTCGGCGGGGTCGCTTGCAACAAACCATGAGGAGTCGGCGTAGCGCGGGTCGAGGTCGTGGAACGACTCGACGAGATTGGAGGGGAGTGACAGCAGCTTTTTCATTGTTTCCGTTTGATTATGCAAAGCTACGAAATCTTTGGGTTTTGGGCAAGTTTCGCCGGGTTTTAACGCCTTTTAAANCCATCCGGGAATCATCGGCCGTTCACGGCCGATAAACTCAACATCCGGCGGGGATTGCAAAGGGTAATTTTTACAAACCTCTCGGTAAATTTTTTTATAAAAAACGCCCCGAGTCCTTGATGGGGGGCTCGGGGCGCGGATTATCTGTTTATTTCCCGGGAGGGGGAGGATTATTCAGCTGCGGGGTCGAGAACAACTACGCGGTAGTTGCGCTGAGCGAGAAGTTTGGTGACATATTGCATCACGTCGGCGGGTGTGATCGATTCAGACACTTCGATAGCGGGGTGGAAGGTGTCAACACCGTTGGTGAGCCAGCCGGAGATGGCGCCCAGCCAAGAGCCGTTGAGTTCTTTGGCTTCGGTGTAGTTCTTGATCATGAATTCTTTGACTTTGTCAACTTCTTCCTGAGTGACGTTGTTGGTCATGTCTTCGAAAATCTTGCGGATTTCTTTGAGCACTTCCTCTTTCATTTCCGGTTTCATCGGGAATTGGGTGGCGATTTCAGCGTTCTGAGTGCCGATGCGATCCATTGAGCCGCTGGCACCGATTGAGTAGACGGCGCCCATCTCTTCGCGAATCTTGTTGAGCAGACGGTTGGAGATGATCTGGCCGGCGTAGGAGGCGAGCTGCGCGTTTTTGGTGGTGTAGTCCATGTCGCCGAAGGTGGTCAGATAGATGTAGGTCTGCGGGGTCTGCATCGGCATGGAGTAGGTGTTGACCTGGTCGCCGCCAATCATCAGATACTGCGGATAGTTGGTGTCGATTTTGGTCACGGCCTTCTTGGAGTTGCCGGGGAGCGAAGCGATGTATTTTTCAACGAGCGGACGGAGCTGTTCGGGAGTAACGTTGCCAACGAAGGTGAATGTGAAGTCGGCAGCATTGGAGGTCATGGCTTTGTAGACTTCGAGAATCTGCTGACGGTTAGCCGAGTTGACAATCTCGGGAGTGAGCATCTGGATGCGGGGAGAGTTGTAGAGCGAAGCGATGAGCTTTTCATTGAACACAACCTCCGGATTCGACATCTGGTTCTGGAGCATAGTGACATACTGGCCCTGGAGCGACTGATATTCTTCGGGGTCGAGGTTGGGAGCGGTGAAGTTCATGTAGATAAGCTCCATGAGGGTGGGGAGGTCNTTGGGAGTGGANTGGCCCGAGAANGAGGTGGTGTATAATCCGAGGCTGGGTGATACACCGGCCTGCTTGCCTGCGAGATATTTTTCGAGGTCGGAGCTGGTGTAGGTGCCGAGGCCGAGAGCCGACCGGAGAGCTGCGGGAGCGAAAGTCAGCGAGTTGGCGTAGGCGGCGCCATATTTGGCAGTGCCTTTCTTGCTCTGGGCGGCGAAGAGGATTTCATCTTTCTTGAAGTCAGTGTTCTTGATGATGACTGTGGCGCCATTGTCGAGATACCAGACGGTGGTGCCCCACTGGTCGTCGGTCGATTCGCGTTTGATTTTGCCTGCTTTGTAGAGTTTCTNNACGAGGGGTTCGGTTTTCACTTCTTCCTTGTAAGGCTCGATTTCTTCAGCATCGACGCTCTGGATGGCGGCGGCAAACTGCTGTTCGGTGGGGTAGACATTGTCGGGGGTGTCGCCCATGAGAGCGATGAGCACGCGGTTGTTGTCGGTGATGAGCTGAGCGAGCGTCATGTTGATTTGTTCAAGAGGAACGCTGTTGGCAATCATCTGAATTGTCTGATATTCTTCTTCGGCCGAGGGGATGGGGTCGTTGTCGAGGAAGTTGCTGACATAGGAGAGGGCAANCTGTTCGTTGCGGCGGGTTGCTGCATTGTTGTAAGCTTTTTCAGCCTGCGAGAGATATTCTGATTTTGCGCGGTCAAATTCGGTGTGGGTGAAGCCGCCGCGGGCAGCGCGGAGCACTTCGCGATAAGAAGCAGCGAGAGCCGAGGGGAGCGAAGCGGCATCGTTGGCAACAGTTACGAGTGTGAAAGCGTCTTTGGTCTTGGCCAGGAAAAAGTCACTATAGTAGACACCGGCGTTAGTGAAGGGAGCGTTGGGTTTCGATGAGATGTCGGTGAGGCGNGTGTTGAGCATGTCTGAAATCATCGTGGTGACGAAGTCCTGAACGTAGGAGAACATTGTCGGTTTGATCTGATCGGGCAGAGCCTCAGTTTTGAAATTGAGCTGCACGATGTTGTTGGTCTGCTCTTTGTCGTGGCCGATGGCGTAGATTGTGCCGTCGTTGTCGGCAACAGGGAAGTAGACACGTTCTGCAGGGTTTTCGGGCATTTCGATGTCGGAGAACATCTCTTTGATTTTTGCTTCGATGCGGTTGACGTCGATGTCGCCCACAACGATGATGCCCTGCAGGTCGGGACGATACCATTTTTCATAGTAGTCGCGGAGAGCCTGAGGCTTGAAGTTGTCGACCACCTCCATGGTGCCGATGGGGAGGCGATAGCCATAGGGGGAGTTGGGGTAGATTGTGGGGAGGAGGTTTTCGTAAATACGCATCGAGCCAACATTTGAGCGGCGCCATTCTTCATGGATCACACCGCGTTCGGCNTCGATTTCTTCGGGGAGGAGGAGCAGGTCGTTGGCCCAGTCGTGGAGAATGAGCAGACAGCTGTCCTGCACGCCCTCGCGGGTNACGGGAACGTTGGAAATGTTGTAGAGGGTCATGTCAACACCGGTTTTGGCGTTGAGGTTATAGCCGAATTTCACACCGACTGATTCGAGCCAGTTGATGAGGTTTTTGCCGGGGAAGTGGGTTGTGCCGTTGAAGCACATGTGTTCGAGGAAGTGAGCCAGACCGCGCTGGTTGTCATCTTCAAGGATAGAGCCTACTTTCTGAGCAATGTAGAAGTCGGCTTGGCCTTTGGGATATTCGTTGTGACGAATGTAGTAGGTGAGACCATTAGGCAATTTGCCGATTTTCACCTCAGAGTCAATGCCCATTGGGGGGAGCTGCTGCTGCTGTGCGCGAGCCACNGAGGGGAGGAGCACAATAGCGAGCAGAATCATTGACAGAAAATTCAATGTTTTCTTCATTGGTTGATAAATAAGTGATTATTGGTTATTTGCTAATATTTCTATATTTGACGCAAAATTAGTCAAAAAGTTTCATCGGGGGTGTGAAATTTTTTTAAAAGTGTGGTGACGGCTTGAAACTCATCGCTTGGGGAGGATGCGGTTGCGGAAGGTGATGGTGACGGCTACGCATAGGGTCAGGGCCCAGGGATAGAACAGGTAGGGCCAGGGGGCGGCGGGGGAGATGTCGGCGAGGCCGGTGGCGAGGAGGGTCTGTGCGCCGTAGGGGATGAGGCATTGCACGATGCAGCTGCAGGTGTCGAGTATCGAGGCTGAATAGCGCGGCGGAATGTTGAAGCGTGAGGCTATTTCGCGGCTCACACCGCCCACGGTGATGATGGCCACGGTGTTGTTGGCGGTGCAGAGGTTGACAATGGCCACGAGCAGTGCGATGGTCCATCGGGCACCTCGGGGCCGGCTGACGTGGGAGGTCAGTTTCTGAAGAATGAAGTTGATGCCGCCCATGGCTTTGATTGTGCCCAGCATGCCTGAGGCAAGGAGGGTGATGATGATGAGCTGACCCATGGAGTCGATGCCGTCGCCCATCAGGGAGCATTGCGAGAGCAGGCCGATGTCGGTGCGCCACAGGCCGATGACTATGGCGGACGCGATACCGCAGAGCAGCACGAGGGTCACGTTGATGCCGGCGAGGGCGGTGGCGATGATGACCATGTAGGGGATGATGAGCCAATAATCGGCTTGTGCCGTCACCTGCGGGAAGTTGATTTCGCGTCCGATGAAGAAGTAGACGGCGAGGGCTATGATGGCGGCCGGGAGCACCACGCGGATGTTGGCCTTGAACTTGTCGGCCATGCTGCAACCCTGGCTTCGGGTGGCGGCAATAGTGGTGTCGGAGATGAATGAGAGATTGTCGCCGAAAAATGCTCCGCCGAGCACGGTGGCCACAAACAGTGCCACGTGGCCCGTGCCTCCGCCGGTGGTTTCGGCCATTTCGACAACGAGCGGNGTCAGCGCAACAACCGTGCCTACGGATGTGCCAACGGACATGCTGATNAAGCATGCGGCGGCAAAGATGGCGGGCAACATGAATCCNGAGGGGAAGAAGCGAAGTGTCAGGTTGACAGTGGCGTCGATGGCTCCTATGCCCTTGGCTAATGAGGCGAATGCTCCGGCGAGAATGAAGATCCACACCATGTAGAGGATGTTGTCGTGGCCTGCCGCTCGCGAAAACACTTCGATGCGCTGACTCAGCGACCGGCCGCGGAATATGGCGATGGCCCAAACNGATGCGGCGCCGAGCGCAACCGTGATNGGCATTTTGTAGAAGTCGCCAATCAAAATCGACACCACTACATATAATATAAGAAACACGAGCGCCGGCGAGATGGCCAGCCAGCCTTGCCGACTGCCAACAGTCTCGGCCTCAAAAATATTTTCCTGATTCATGGCGCAAAGGTAGCTATTTTTTTTAATAGAGTTTAGAGTTTAGAGAATAGAGTTTAGAGGCGCAGCATAGGAAAGCAGGCATTCTTGCCTGCGGCCTTAGGAATTGGAACTTATGGATTTGAAAGCCTACGGAACTTTTATTGTCGGCTTGCGCCTCAATTACGGAGCGGAGCGGAACGACACGGAACTTTTTTGTGTTTTCCGGTTTGCTTGTAAATGAACGCGCAGGGANTCGCTTCGCTCTCCGGGCAGGAACTCGCGGAACCCTTGATAGAGTTTAGAGTGTAGGGTTTAGAGTTTATGGTTTATTGTGGGGTTGGGTGGCGGGGAACTTTATTGGGTGGCGGGGTGTTATTNAGGTGGATGGGAATTTAATTGACCTTACTTACTAATCTATAATACTACTTTCTTACTAATCTATAAAACTAACGAAAGGAATTTGCATTTATGATGACTATTACTATCTGGAGCGATTTCGCTTGCCCTTATTGCTACATTGGTGAAACCCGGCTCGAAAAGGCTATCGAGGAGAAGGGGCTGAAGGATCAGGTGACGATTGACTATCGTGCGTTTGAACTTGACCCTACGGCGCCGAAGGAGGTNACAACAACCACTCCCGAACGTTTTGCTATGAAGTATCGNATGAGCATTGCCGATGCTGAAAAGCAGATTGAANGTATTTCTGCGCAGGGTCGTGCCGACGGCATTGATTTCAGATATGCCACCACGAATTACAGCAATACGTTTGACGCGCACCGTCTGATGAAGCTCGCTGAATCGAAGGGTGACCGNGCGTTGGTTGACCGACTCAATAAGTTGCTTTTCGATGCTTATTTCACTAAGAATCTTGTGCTNGCCGACCGCGAGGTGCTTCTCGCNGTGGCCCGCGAAGCAGGACTTGACGAAAAGGAGGCTGCTGAGGTGCTTGACTCCGAGCGGTTTGCCGACGATGTNCGCTTTGATGAACGTGAGGCCGGTATGCGNGGCGTGCGNGGTGTGCCTTACATGGTGTTCAACGGCGAGTTCGCNATTCCGGGTGCAATGAGTGTCGAGGGTTTCAAGGATGCTCTCGACCGGGCTGAGCGCCGGATGAAGGAGCAGGAAAATGCCGCNGGTGAACGCCCTCATGTGTGTGGCCCTGACGGCTGCCGCCTTGTGTAGNCATTTTGAAGAAAGGAGACTTTAGCCATGGTTAGAGAACTTCAGGTGCAGGGTGTTTTTGCCGAAAACTGCTATTTCTTCATCGATGAACACACCCGGAGCGGATTTCTTATCGACCCGGGTGCGCAGGCCGGACTGATCTATGACGCAATCAGGCAGAATGGCTGGCATATTGAAAAGATTTTGCTGACCCACGGNCATTTNGACCACATGGGCGCTGCNGAGCTGCTTCGCGAAAAGCTCGTGGCTCCGATTTATATCTATCCGTCGGATGCCCGCTATCTGACTGATGCGCGGCTGAATCTGAGCGCAAANTCGGGGCAGCCGGTGACGGTGGNTCACTATGAGGAGTTTTCCGATGGCGAAATNATCAGNCTTAAAGCCAATTCGGGATTCTATCTGAAGGTGATANACACNCCGGGCCANACTCCCGGGTCGGTGACGNTTTATGGCCCGGAGGAGCAGGTGGCGTTTGTTGGCGACACGCTCTATCAGCATGGCCCCGGNCTGACGAATTTTCCCGGCGGNAACCGGCGTGAACTTGAGGAGTCGATTGTCAANAAGATTCTTACACTTCCTCCTGCCACNGTGTTGCTCTCCGGCCATTCNTCGCCNATCACGGTTGGCGAGGAGCGGCGNNTGNTNCTNGGATAAAGGGGCGACATTCACATAATGGGCTTCCCTCTCTTTGTAGGGACACACCCTGGTGTGTCCGCAANNCGNTGANTNTCAATTCGGACGCACCAGGGTGCGTCCCTACAATTCGGGTAAAGCCCGAATGAAAACAACCCCACTCGATTCCATAAGTAAATAGCATTGNGTGACGACCGTGNGGGTCGGTGGTTCAATAAAAAACTGCAAGCCGGACTTTGGATTTGGCTTGCAGTTTTTTGCGTTATATGAGGTTGTTGGCGCCCCCGAAATGTAGGGATAATTTAANCCCATCNGGNGGTTANTATTCGTCCCAGCTTTTGATTTTGATGTCGTTGAGGGTGAGCTCGCAGAAGGCGTTGATGAAGGCGGAGGCGAGCTTCGAGTTGGTCAGCAGGGGNATGTTGAGGTCAATGGCTGTGCGGCGGATGCGGAAGCCGTTNCCGAGCTCNTTGGGGGTGAGGTTTTTGGGAATGTTGACCACGAGGTCAATCTTCTTGTCGAGCAGCATGTCGAGCACCTGCGGCTGACGGTCGTCGCCGGGAAGGTAGACGGCTATGGCGGGNACGCCGTTTTCGTTGAGGAAGCGGGCGGTGCCTTCGGTGGCGCAGATGGTGTAGCCCTTGCGATGGAGCAGTCGGGCGGGTTCGAGCAGTTCGACTTTCTGGCGCGCNGTGCCGGAGGAGATGAGCACGGCTTTATCTTTGTCGGGGATGCGGTAGCCCACCGAGAGCATGGCTTTGAGCACGGCTTCGGGGGTGTCGTCGCCGATGCATCCCACTTCGCCGGTCGATGACATGTCGACGCCCAACACNGGGTCGGCACCCTGCAGGCGCGAGAAGGAGAATTGCGAGGCCTTGATGCCAACGTAGTCGAGGTCGAAGGCCGATTTGGCAGGCTTGTCGACGTCGAGACCGAGCATGACGCGGGTGGCGGCGCTGATGAAATTCTGCTTGGAGACTTTCGACACGAAGGGGAAGGAGCGCGAGGCGCGGAGGTTACATTCAATCACCTTGATGTCNTTGTTCTTGGCAAGGAACTGGATGTTGAAGGGNCCGGAGATGTGGAGCGCGGCGGCGATTTTNCCGGCAATCTTCTTGATGCGGCGCATCGTCTCGACATATAGTTTCTGCGGAGGATACTGAATGGTGGCGTCGCCGGAGTGTACGCCGGCAAATTCGATGTGTTCGGAGATGGCGTAGAGTTTGATTTCGCCATCTTTGGCCACGGCATCGAGCTCTATTTCCTTGGCCTCCTGGATGAATTCCGACACCACCACGGGGTGTTGCTTCGACACGTTGGCCGCGAGGCGGAGGAAGCGGGTCAGCTCCTCTTCGTTGGAGCAGACGTTCATTGCNGCGCCGGAAAGAACGTAGGAGGGNCGNACGAGCACCGGATAGCCCACTTCGTCGACAAATTCTTCGATGTCGGCCATTGAGGTCAGNTCGCGCCANCGGGGCTGGTCAACGCCGAGTTCGTCGCAGAGCGATGAGAATTTGTTGCGGTCTTCGGCGCTGTCGATGTCAATGGCTTGTGTGCCGAGGATGTTGACNCNCGACTGGTCGAGGCGCATGGCGAGGTTGTTGGGAATCTGGCCGCCGGTGGAGAGAATGACACCGTGGGGCGATTCGAGCTGCAGGATGTCCATCACGCGTTCGTAGGTCAGCTCGTCGAAGTAGAGACGCTCGCACATGTCGTAGTCGGTCGACACGGTTTCGGGATTGTAGTTGATCATCACCGGGCGGTAGCCTTGCTGAGCCACGGTCATCAGNGCATTGACGCCACACCAGTCAAACTCAACCGAGCTGCCGATGCGGTAGACGCCTGAGCCGAGCACAACGACGGAGCGATGGTCGCCCGTGTAGTCAACGTCGTTCTGCGAGCCGTTGTAGGTCAGNTAGAGATAGTTGGTCTGCGCGGGATATTCGGCGGCGAGGGTGTCGATTTGCTTGACCACGGGGCGGATGCCGCGCTGCAGGCGGTCGGCGCGCACCAGGTCGGAGAGGGCNGAGGCGTGGGCCGTCATTTCATCGCCGAAGATTGCGCGGCCAATCTGGAAGTCNCTGAAGCCCTGCTGCTTGGCGCGNAGCATAAGGTGGTCGGGGAGTTGTTCGAGNGATGAGAGCTGTTCGAGCTCGCGGGANGTATTGTGGATGAGCTGGAGTTTTTCAAGAAACCAGCGGTCAATCTTTGTGAGTTCGTGGATGCGTTCGACNGAGTAGCCTTTGCGGAGGGCTTCGGCNATGACGAAGATNCGNTTGTCGGTGGGTTCGGCGAGGGCGCGGTCAATGTCGTCGGATTCGTGGAATTTGTTTTCAACGAAGCCGTGCATGCCCTGACCAATCATGCGGAGGCCTTTCTGGATGGCTTCTTCAAAGGTGCGGCCGATGGCCATNACTTCGCCCACGGATTTCATCGATGAGCCGATGGAGCGGCGCACGGCGTGGAANTTGCCGAGGTCCCAGCGCGGGATTTTGCAGACAATGTAGTCGAGCGCNGGTTCGAAGAANGCCGATGTGCAGCGGGTCACGCTGTTGGTGAGCTCAAAGAGNCCGTAGCCGAGGCCGAGCTTGGCTGCCACGAAGGCGAGCGGATAGCCGGTGGCTTTGGATGCGAGGGCGGAGCTTCGCGAGAGGCGGGCGTTGACTTCGATCACGCGATAGTCCATCGACTTGGGGTCGAAGGCATATTGCACGTTACATTCGCCGACGATGCCAATGTGGCGTATGATTTTGATGGCGAGCTTGCGCAGCATGTGGTAGTCTTCGTTGGAGAGGGTCTGCGAGGGGGCCACGACGATGCTCTCGCCGGTGTGGATGCCGAGGGGGTCGAAGTTTTCCATGTTGCAGACGGTGATGCAGTTGTCGTAGCGGTCGCGCACCACTTCATATTCCACTTCTTTCCAGCCTTTGAGCGATTTCTCAACGAGCACCTGGGGGGAGAAAGAGAGGGCCTGCTCCACGAGTTCGACAATCTGGGCGCGGTTGTCGCAGAATCCGGATCCGAGTCCGCCGAGGGCGTAGGCTGCGCGCACAATGACGGGGTAGCCAAGGCGTTCGGCTGCCTCAACGGCTTCTTCGACCGACGATGCCGCTTCGCTCTTGATGGTCTTGACGTTGATTTCGTCGAGTTTGCGCACGAAGAGTTCGCGGTCTTCGGTGTCCATGATTGCGCGCACCGGGGTGCCGAGCACGCGGACGCCGTGGCGTTCAAGTACGCCGCTTTCGTAGAGCTTCACGCCGCAGTTGAGCGCGGTCTGTCCGCCGAAAGCGAGGAAAATGCCGTCGGGCTTCTCTTTTTCAATGACTTTCTCCACGAAATAGGGGGTGACGGGGAGGAAGTAGATTTTGTCGGCAAATCCGTCGGAGGTCTGGACGGTGGCGATGTTGGGGTTGATGAGAACGGTTTCGATGTTCTCCTCCTTCATTGCCTTGAGAGCCTGCGAACCGGAGTAGTCAAACTCGCCGGCTTCGCCGATTTTGAGTGCTCCGGAGCCGAGGAAGAGCACTTTTTTTATTGAGCTGCGCAGCTCGTCGGTGGAGGGGATGGCTGCGGTGGTTAATGTGTCTGTCATCTGGCCGGAGTGTTAGAGCATTTCAATGAATTGGTCAAAAATAAACTCGGTGTCTTTGGGTCCGCTGGAGGCCTCGGGGTGGAACTGGGCTGAGAAGTAGGGCTTCGACTTGTGGCGTATGCCCTCGTTGGTGCCGTCGTTCATGTTGATGAAGAGGGGTTCCCAGTCGGCGGGAAGCGACTCGGTGTCGACGGCGAAACCATGGTTCTGCGATGTGATGAAGCAGCGGTTTGTTCCGGCCAGACGCACCGGCTGGTTGTGGCTGCGGTGGCCATATTTGAGTTTGTAGATGTTGGCACCGGCGGCTTTGGCGAGCAGTTGGTTGCCCATGCAGATGCCGCAAATCGGTTTGCCGTTGGCGAATGCTTTGCGGATGTTTTCAACGGTTACGTCGGCAAACTCGGGGCTGCCGGGGCCGTTGGAAATGAACAGGCCGTCGTAGTCGATGGTGTTGAAATCGTAGTCCCACGGCACGAGCACAACCTTGACGCCGCGACGCGTCAGGCATCGGATGATGTTGTATTTCACACCGCAGTCAACGAGCACCACCGTCTTTTCTCCCTCGCCGAATTCCATGACTTCGCGGGTGGAGACGCGGGCAATGAGGTTTTCTTTGTTGGGGTCGCGCAGCGCGATGTCGGGGCCGCCTTCAAAGGTGATTTTGCCGAGCATCGAGCCTTTGTAGCGCAGCAGCTTGGTCAGCGCTCGGGTGTCGATGCCGTAGATTCCGGGAATCTTTTCGTCGCGGAGCCATGAGGCGAGCGAGCGTTCCGACTGCCAGTGGGAGGGTGTCCAGCTGTAGTCCTGACACACGATTGCTTCGCAGTGAATGCGGTTTGACTCGAAATAATCCTTGATGTTGTTGTGGGAGGGTGCTGACGACGGCACTCCGTAGTTGCCTAAGATCGGATAGGTGGTGACGAGAATCTGACCCTCGTAGGAGGGGTCGGTGAGGCTTTCGGGATAACCCGTCATGGCTGTGTTGAACACCACTTCTCCGGAGCAGGGAGCCTCGTAGCCAAACGAGTATCCCTCGAAGACACTACCGTCCTCAAGTGTGAGAATGGCTTTTTTTGTCTCTTGCATTGTGTTTGAGTTTACTAAAGAGGTGCGCGAACGGCTCACGCACTTTCAGCATGCAAAATTAATGATAAATTTGCGATGCGGCAAATAAATATTCATTTCCGGGGAGATTATTTTTCAACATCGGGCAGAGGGGCTGAAACAGGTAGAGGCGTGTCGCTCGTGCGCCACGCCTCTCGCTGAGATTCATAGTATTCAGACTACTACGTTTTGGGAGCGGCCGACACATTTGCGTGACGGCGTCTCCGCGTTTGATTATGGGAGAATATTATGTCGTTCTTATATCATCTGAAAAACATTGTCGGCGGTGTCAAAGTTAGACGACCGGCAGCTGATTTAAGTCTTTTTAAACTTGCAAGTGGCGGAAATGAGATGGCGCACAAAAAAAGACGTGCCGACAAACGGATGTCGACACGTCGTATGCGTTATTTTTTATATGTCTTATTTAAAGAGTCCTTTCACTGCATCGCCGGCTTCTTTAGCTTTGTCGGCTGCTTTGCCTTCAAGTTCTTTAGCTTTGTCGGCGGTTTTGGTGCCGAGTTCTTTTGCTTTGTCAACGGTTTTGTCTTTGATATCGCCGGCTTTGTCGGCCACTTTGCCTTCGGCGTCTTTGATTTTGTCTTTGAGACTTTCTTTTCCAGCTTCGGCGGCGTCAGACACTGCGTCTTTCGCACCTGTGCCTGCGGTCTGTTCGGCAAGTGTCAGAGCCTGCTGAGCTGTTGTCAGCGCGCTTGAGAGACCAACCTTTTCGGCGTAGGGCTTAACCTGGTCGATATATTTCTGAGCTTCTGCGAGCTTGCCTTCAGAGATGAGCTGCTTGGCATAGGCGATGGCTTTATTGACGGTTTCAGCGGTTGTTGATCCTTTGAGCTGGTCGAGGAAGCCCTGACCTGTGGCGGCGTCAACTGCGGGAGCTGCTTCGGTTTCAACAACTTCGGTTGCGGTTACTTCTTCAACCACGGTTGCGGTTGTGTCGGCTGCGTCAGTTGCTTTGTCGGAGCTGCCGCAAGCTACGAGACCCATTGAGGCCACAGCAGCGAGTGAAAGGAGGATTTTCTTCATTTTCTTTGAATTTTGAGAGATTAATATAAACTTGAAATTTTGTTATGAGGTATATGATTGATAATGCTTTTGTGGTGGAAATTGTTCATTGCAAGGTGAAATTTTTTTACTCATTTCAGACTCCCTATTATTAAGGTGTAGGTGACCCCAAAAATATCGATAAGATGTGAATGGGTGTAAAAACAAAACGAGGGCCGTTGTCTCAACGCTCCTCGCTTAGATAATAAACCAATCATTATCACATTTCTTGCAATGGAAAAAGTAATCTTGCTTTCTGTCTTGTAAACGCGCCGAGTGTTTATTTGGTTCTGACGGAAGTTGAATTTTAACACGCTTTAACTTTTGATTTTTCTTCGGTCGGAAAAACAAATGAGGGAGTGGGTCGTTTATAAATAAGTTTTACTGATCGTAGATATTATCGATAAGTCTCTGAATTATGAAGAAAAGTCTTATTGCGCTTGCCATAGTCACGTTCAGCCTCGGCATCACTGAGTTTGGCATGATGGGTATTCTGGAAGATGTAGCCTCCGGGCTTGGTATATCGGTTGTGGAGGCCGGTCATTTCATCACGGCTTATTCTGCCGGGGTGGCTGTTGGTGCTCCGGCTTTGATTTTGCTTCGCCGATGGCCGTTGAGGAAGCTGTTGTTGCTTTTGGTCACGATTGTATTTGTGGGTAACGCCTGTGCTGCACTCTCGCCGGGCTACCTCGCGCTGCTTGTTTCGCGTTTTGTTTCTGGTTTGCCCCACGGCGCATTTTTCGGAGCTGCGGCCATAGTGGCAGAGCGTCTCGCTCCCGAGGGGCAAAAGGCGAGAGCTGTGGCCATAATGGTAGGCGGCATGACGGTGGCCAATGTCGTAGGCGTTCCGTTGGCCACTTTTCTGGCAAATGTGCTGAATTGGCGATTGGCGTTTATGGTGGTGGCGCTGTGTGCTCTCGTTGGAGTGTTTGCCATCCGACGCTATGTGCCCGTGCTTGCTCCGCTGCCAGACACCGGCATCAAAGGACAGTTTCGGTTTCTTCGACGGCCGGGCCCGTGGCTGGTCTACACCGGTGTGTTTTTCGGCCAGGCTTCGGTCTATTGCTGGCTGAGCTACATCTCGCCTATGATGACTCAGGTGGCCCACTTCTCTCCCGATGCGATGACGTGGATTATGATTGTCGTGGGACTGGGCATGGTTGTCGGCAATGCTCTGGCCGGGAAATTGTCTGACCGCTATTCTGCGGCGTTGGTGACGGCTGCTATTGCCGGACTTCTTGTCGTGATAATGCCTGCGATCTTTTTCTGTGCTTCGCTGAAAGTGCCGTCAGTGGCGTTTGCGTTTCTCGCTCCGGCCTGTCTGTTTGGCATCGGCGGTCCGTTGCAGTATCTGATTGTGCGCTATGCCAGGGGTGGCGAAATGCTTGGCGGCGCAGGCATTCAGATTGCATTCAATGTGTCGAACGCAGTGTCGGCTTCGCTCGGTGGGGCCGTAATCGCGGCCGGTTTTGGCTATGCATCTCCGGCATTGCTTGGAGTGCCGTTTGCACTTATTGGCTGCATTGCGCTGACATTGCTCTATAAAAAATATCCGGCCGGAGATTGATGGCTGTTGAAAATGCAATTTTCAGTGTTTCATTTGATTGTGGTGCGTTTGATGAGGATTTTGTGTCCGTTTCAGACGGAATGTTGAAAACTATTTTGCAGAAAAATTGCGAAATGATTTGGAGAAACGAAAAAGTTGTATTAACTTTGCACTCGCAAACGGCAAGAGAGCCGCTTGAAACAAATCCAACTTGGTGTGGTAGTTCAGCTGGTTAGAATACCTGCCTGTCACGCAGGGGGTCGCGGGTTCGAGTCCCGTCCATACCGCCGAGGAGAGAGGCGAATGAGTAATTTTTAAACTTCGGTTTAATTGTTGCTCATTCTTTTTTTTATGTGCATTTTTACAGGA
>JAAVDT010000014.1 GCA_014801655.1 Bacteroides sp. | reverse complement strand
CTTTTGGGCGCTTTTCCAAACTTTCATCAGTCGCAATGCCCGCATTGCTCCTTCTTCAATTTTGAAAAATCATCCCAAAATCTCTCTTTGTGCTAAAATCATTTAAATTCAAACACACTCTAACCGACCTTCGACCTTTTCGCGCAAAAGATGAGATTTATTTTGCATCGCTGAGGGAAAATCGCTATTTTTGTGATTCAAACCAAAAACTCAGAAAAAGCGATGAAAAACGAACGAATACTCGTGACCGGCGGAACCGGCTATATCGGCTCCCACACAGTGGTTGAGCTCCAGAATGCCGGCTATCCGGTGGTGATTATCGACAATCTCTCCAACTCCAACGTCGAAGTGCTCGACGGCATCGAACGCATCACGGGCATCCGCCCCGACTTCGTTGAAGCCGACTGCACCGACCTCGATGCGCTCAAGAAACTCTTTGCCGACTACCCCGACATCCGCGGCATCATCAATTTCGCCGCAAGCAAGGCCGTTGGCGAATCGGTTCAGAAACCGATCCTCTACTATCGCAACAATCTCAACACCCTGCTCAATCTGCTCGACCTCATGGGTCCGAACGGCGTGAAAGGCATCGTGTTCTCATCGTCATGCACCGTCTATGGCGAACCCGACGAAAACCCCGTGACCGAAAAGTCACCCATCAAAAAAGCCACTTCGCCCTACGGCAACACCAAGCAGATTTCAGAAGAAATCATCACTGATGTGATCAACTCCGGCGCACCATTCAAGAGCGTTATCCTGCGCTATTTCAACCCGGTGGGCGCACATCCCTCGGCTGAAATCGGCGAACTGCCCAACGGCGTGCCCCAGAACCTCATCCCCTATCTGACCCAGACCGCAATGGGCATCCGCAAGGAACTCAGTGTGTTCGGCGATGATTACGACACCCCCGACGGCTCATGCATCCGCGACTATATCAACGTTGTTGACCTCGCCAAAGCTCATGTGCTTGCCGTTGAACGCATGCTCAACGATGCCACCGACGATCGCATTGAAATCTTCAACCTCGGCACAGGCCGCGGCACCTCAGTGCTCGAACTCATCAACACCTTCGAACAAGCCACCGGTGTCAAGGTGCCCCACAAGATCGTAGGCCGCCGCGAAGGCGATATCGAAAAAGTATGGGCCGATCCGCGCCATGCCAATGAAGTGCTCGGTTGGACCGCCGACTCATCGCTCGACGACACCATGCGCTCCGCATGGGCCTGGCAGTGCAAGCTGCGCGAACGCGGCATCATGTAATCCACTCCCCCCGTCCACCTCTTCACCCTCCGATTTGAAACGCTCAATAATCATAACCGTTGTTTGCGTCCTGGCCTCCATTCTGTCGGCCGGGGCGCAATCGCGTTTTCTCCCCGAGCCGCTGCCGGGCGATTCCGGCATCACCATCAGTCTGCTGACTTGTGCCCCCGGCTCCGACATCTACGAACTTGAAGGACACTCCGGACTGCGCATGCAATATGCCGGCGTTGACATCACTGCCAACTGGGGCTTGTTTGACTTCGCCTCTCCGGGATTCGTCTACCGCTTTGTGCGCGGNGAGACCGACTATAGCGTCGGCGTCTGCTCCACTCTGCAATTCGTAGAAGCATATCGCCGCCACGGGCGCCGAGTGACNGAACAAGTCATTGACCTGAGCCCGCAGCAGGCCGCCCGCGTCATTGAACTTGTGGAAGAAAACCTTCAGCCTGAAAACCGCATCTACCGCTANAACTACGTTAAGGACAACTGTGCCACCCGGCCGCTGTCGGTCATTGAACGCGCACTGGGNGACTCCGTGACATTCACCACCACCGCCACTCAGCTCGGCGTGTCGCCCACCTTCCGCAGCGAAATGCGATATTTCCACCGCAACTATCCCTGGTATCAGTTTGGCATTGACCTTGCCTTGGGCAGCGGCCTTGACTACACGATTTCCACCCGNGAAACAATCTTCGCTCCCGCGATTCTTCAGCAGCTCGCCGCCTCGGCAACCATAGCCGGNCCNCAAGGGACAAAACCGCTCGTCAAAGCAACCGAAATCCTCGCTCCCGGACCGGAAGAAGGNCCCATCGAGGAGCCAACGCCATGGTATCTCACTCCGCTGTTTGTCAGCAGTCTGATTCTGGCCGNAGCTCTGGTGATATCGCTCCGCGACCTGCGACGCCACAAGATTTCGCGCTGGTTTGACGCACTCCTGTTCGGCGCGTTCGGACTCGACGGCATCATCATAGCGTTTCTCGTTTTCGTGTCGGTCCACGAAGCCTCCTCGCCCAACTGGCTGCTGATGTGGCTCAACCCCTTCTGCCTGCTCGTGCCATTGACCCAATGGATCGGCAGACTGAAAAAAATTGCACTCGGCTATCATTACTATAATGCAGNCGCCACAATGATTCTGGCGTTGATATTCATTTTCGGCATTCAGACGCCCAACGCCGCATTCTTTCCATTCATGGCCGCCGGNTTCCTGCGATCGGCCGTCAGCATCAAAAANCGATAATGAGATTATTCGCTTCGTCATCACTTCTTTCGCTTCGTAATCTTGCAGCCGCCTGCACNATTTTTGCCGCCTGCNCAATCAACATTGCCCGCGCCGCCGAGCCTGCCGGTTCGCGGCCACCGCTCGCACTGGGCATAATAGTCGAGGGACTCAACGACGACATCCTCGCCACTGTCGAGCCGATGCTCGGCGAGGGAGGCTTCAAGCGGCTAATGTCGCGAGGCGCCCACATCAGCGACCTCTATTTCGGCCCCGGCATTGACCCCGTGGCCGCCACCGCCATGCTACTCTCCGGAGCATCACCGATGGTCAACGGCATCCCCGCCGCACAGATATATTCCCCGGAAACCAAGCTGACCTCAGCCGTGCTCTACGACCCGAAAACGATGGGCAACTTCACCGACGAAACCATATCGCCAACAGCCCTGAAAGTGTCGACCCTGGCCGATGAACTGCGCATCGAGACCGACGGCAACGGCACCGTGTTTGCCATCGGCATCGACCCGCAGCAAACCGTCCTTTCAGCCGGACATGCCTCNAACGGCGCATTCTGGCTCTATGACCACAACGGCAAGTGGGCCACCTCCACATATTACAAGGAGCTCCCCTCGGCAGTCAACACCCGCAACTATCGCACTCCCCTGAGCTCACGCATCGACACCATGAAGTGGACTCCACTCCGTGCGCCCGAAGCCTATACACTCCTCTCACAAGCCGAACGCTCCAAGCCATTCTCCATCTCATTTCCCGCCAAACGCGCCGACCGCTACACATCTTTCAAAACCTCTCCGCTGGCCAACACCGANGTGACCGATCTGGCCATTGAGCTGATTGGAGAATACAAAATGGGGCGCGACAATGCCACCGACNTGCTTCAGCTCGGCTACAATCTCAGCCGGCCGGGAGTGAGTCGCTATGAACTCATCGACATGTATCTGCGGCTCGACCGCGACCTTGCCCGACTTTTTGAAGCAGCCGACCGCAATGCCGGCCATGGCAATACCATAGTGTTTCTTGCCGGCACCCCTGCCCCGGCAAGCTACTCGCCCGACGCATCGAAATGGCGCATACCGACAGGCGAATTTTCCGTGCGCAAAGCCAAATCGCTCGTAGAGATGTATCTCATGGCCAACCACGGCAACGGCGACTGGCTGACCGGCTACCACGACCGCCAGTTTTATCTCAACCGCAAACTCATCACCGACCGCAACCTCAACGTGGCCCAGGTGCGCACCGAAGTGGCCGACCTGCTGGCCCGAATGTCAGGCGTTTGCAACGTCTACACCATCGACGACATCATTGCCACCCGTGCCGGCGACGACCCNCAGGGCCTCAAACGCAACACCTCGATTGAACACTGCGGCGATGTGTTCGTTGAAATCAATCCCGGATGGGTGCTCACCGACGAAGACGGCACCCGCCTGACCTCCAAACCGATAGCCGAGCGACGCATGGCCCCGTCGGTGTCAGCCTTCATCCTCGCACCCAACGTCGCCCCGCAGAAAATCGAAACCACCGTCGANGCCCGCGCCTTAGCCCCCGCCGTGGCTCGTCAACTCCGCGTCCGCACCCCCAACGGCGCCTCCATAGGCACCCTCCGCCTAAAGCCCACCCTNCGCTAACCCCCGAAGCCCACNCCACNNTNCATTCTCTCCACTCTAAACTCTCCACTCTAAACTCTATAAAATCTATCCCATGCACCCCACCCGACTATTAATGCTCCTGTCAGCATCATCCATAGCNCTCTCCGCCTCAGCTAAAGAAAANACCGCGCAGCGCCCCAACATCATATATATAATGTGTGACGACATGGGCTACGNCGACCTCGGNTGCTACGGCCAGCCATATATCTCCACCCCCAACATCGACCGNATGGCCCGCGAAGGCATCCGCTTCACNCAGGCCTATGCNGGNAGCCCCGTCAGCGCCCCCTCACGCGCATCGCTGATGACCGGACAACACTCAGGCCACTGCGAAGTGCGCGGCAACAAAGAATATTGGCGCGACGTGCCGATGGTCAAATATGGCGACAACGAAGATTATTCCCTCGTGGGACANCANCCCTACGATTCGGCCCACGTCATNCTCCCCGAAATCTTCAAAGATCAAGGCTACAACACCGGCATNTTCGGNAAATGGGCCGGCGGCTACGAAGGCTCCCGCTCCGTGCCCGAAAAGCGCGGCGTCGATGAATTTTATGGCTACATCTGTCAGTTTCAGGCCCATCTCTACTATCCCAACTTTCTCAACCGCTACAGCAAATCGGCCGGCGACACAGCCACCGTGCGCGTGGTCATGGAAGAAAACATAAAGCACCCTATGTATGGCCCCGACTACGCCAAACGCACACAATATTCCGCCGACCTCATCCATCAGGAAGCNCTCAAATGGATTGACGCCCAGAGCGATTCAGTGCCATTCTTCGGCATCCTGACCTACACCTTNCCCCACGCCGAACTCTATCAGCCGGTTGACTCCATTCTGACCGGCTACTACGACCGCTTTGCCGACGACCCATCATTTGCCGGCAACCCCTGGTCGCGCTACAATGCCACTACCCACACCCACGCCCAATTCGCNGCCATGATCACCCGCCTCGACGCCTACGTCGGCGACGTAATTGCCANACTCAAAGAAAAAGGCCTCGACCGCAACACCCTCGTGGTGTTCACCAGCGACAACGGCCCCCACGAAGAGGGTGGNGCCGACCCGACATTCTTCGGTCGCGACGGCAAGCTCCGCGGACTCAAACGCGAAATCCACGAAGGCGGCATCCGCGTGCCATTCATCGTGCGCTGGCNCGGCACCATTGCCCCCGANCAACAGACCGANCAACCCATTGNCTTCTACGACGTTATGCCCACATTTGCCGAACTCATCGGCATCGAATCNTTCCCCGGAAAATATCGCAACNCCGACAGACCCNTCGACTGGTTCGACGGCATCTCTTTCGCCCCCACCCTTCTCGGCGCAGAGCAGACCGAAACCCACCCCTTCCTCTACTGGGAATTTGACGAAACCGACCAAATCGGAGTGCGCGAAGGCGACTGGAAACTCATAGTAAAAAAAGGCATNCCCCACCTCTACAACCTCGCCACCGACATCCACGAAGACACCGACATAGCCGCCTCCCACCCCGACATAGTCAACCGCCTCCTCGCCATCATCCACCGCGAGCACACNCCCTCCCCCCACTTCCACGTCACCCTCCCCCCAACCTCCATCTAACTTTTAAATNANCCNCATNAATAACTATTTTATCCTTTCAATCANACATTTNCAGAAGACACTANTTGAAGNCCAATAAGTAAAAATCTNATGAATATACTCTCGTTTATTGGACTGCTAATTGCTATGCCGGTCAATCTTCAGCACTCCGCCAGCCAATGCTCAATTGACCCNGANCGAGATGTTGATCGGGTGATTGTCTATGCGTTATCTCCCCTTGCAATGACTCCGCACGATGTAGACCGCTTATCGTTCTTTGACATGTGGCTGTTTGATGGCATGAAATCNCTAACCATCAAAAACTCANATGATATCNNGGAACTTATNACAAAACTGAATTCTTTGCAGTTAGACAAATCGATNCACTATGGCCCGCTTGACAGCGACACGCACNACCAGACAATAAATGGCAGACTGTCGTTGCCGATTCATCAAAGTCCCGACATCAAGGGAGCCATAATCTTTCAATTCAAGAATGGNGAGTATGAACTGGTCTGGCTTAATCAATTCACCGTAAATATAGGANATTGCCTCTACCATACCGACAAATATTTCACAACCCTGCTGANANAANTNGGCACAANGCCATTCAANTGCCCCGAATCACTAAAAAATCTATACCTCAACAACATACCCTTTGAAATTCTTGAAGAATAAACACGTCAATTCAAAATAGCTAAGACTTGCGGCCATCGCTCCACAGGGGTCGCCCGGAGAGTATGTCGGGATGGGATATTAAAAAAGATGAAAGAGGGTGGGCTATTTGACACATTTTTAGTATATTTGCATTTGTTTTGGGGAGGCCATGACGTGGCTGCCCCTTATTGACGTAGATATAAAACTAAAAATCAAATAGATAAATGTCATTCAACTCATTTCTCAGTAAACTTTTCGGCACTAAGTCGACACGCGACTTGAAGGAAATCCAGCCGATTATTGATAAGATTCGAGGCCTTGAGCCCGAAATGCAGAAGCTCTCTGCCGATCAACTTCGTGAAAATATTCACGCCGTGCGTCGCGACATCCGTGAGGCCACCCGCGAAAACGAGGAGCGCATCAAGGAGATTCGTGCCGAGGTTGAAACGCTCGACGTCGACAAGCGCCAGCCCCTCTGGGACGAGCTTGACCGCCGCGAGAANGAGATTCTCGACACGATTGAGAATAAGCTCAATGAACACCTCCCCATTGTGTTCGCCACTNTGCGCGAAACCGCTGCTCGCTTCGCTAAGTCGGAAACGATTGAGGTGACTGCAACCGAACTTGACCGCGAACTTGCTGCTGCCGGCAAGGACTTCCTGACCATTGAAGGCGACAAGGCTATCTATAANAACCACTGGATGGCCGGCGGCAACGACCTGAAGTGGGACATGAAGCACTATGATGTGCAGTTGATTGGCGGCGTTGTGCTCCATCANGGCAAAATCGCCGAAATGGCCACCGGTGAGGGTAAAACCCTCGTGGCAACCCTCCCCGTGTTTCTCCGNTCGCTCTCCGGCCGCGGCGTACACGTGGTGACCGTCAACGACTACCTCTCCAAGCGCGACTCCGAATGGATGGGTCCGCTCTANATGTTCCACGGCTCTACGGTTGACTGCATCGACAAACATGAGCCCAACACCCCCGAGCGTCGTGCAGCCTACAACTGCGACATCACTTTCGGCACAAACAATGAATTCGGCTTTGACTATCTGCGCGACAACATGGCCATGACGCCCGGCGACATGGTGCAGCGCAAACACTATTATGCCATTGTCGATGAGGTTGACTCAGTGCTCATTGACGACGCCCGTACACCGCTCATCATCTCCGGCCCCGTTGCCAAGGGCGACGACCAGATGTTTGACATGTTCAAGTCAAACGTTGAAAAGCTCGTCAACGCACAGCGCCGCCTCGTGACCCAGATTCTCTCCGAAGCAAAAACAAAACTTGCGAGCGATGACAAGGAGGTGAAAAAAGAGGGCGCATTGCTGCTCTTCCGTGCCTTCAAGGGTCTGCCCAAAAACAGCGCGCTCATCCGCTTCCTCAGCCAGGAGGGCATGAAAAACATCCTGCTCCAGACCGAGGCTTACTATCTTCAGGACAATGCCCGCGAGATGCCCAAGGCCACTGAGCCACTCTATTTCGTGATTGACGAAAAGAACCGCAGCGTTGAACTGACCGACAAAGGCATCGACGAACTGACCGGCAACAGCGCCGACCCCAATTTCTTCGTGCTCCCCGACATCGCCGCACAGCTTTCGGAAGCCGAAATGATTCAGGATCCGGCAGAACGCCGTCAGGCCAAGGACGAACTGATGCAGAACTATGCCGTGAAGGCCGAACGCGTTCACACTGTCAATCAGCTCCTCAAAGCCTACACCCTGTTTGAAAAAGATGTGGAATATGTGATTGACGACAACAAAATCAAAATCGTCGATGAGCAGACCGGCCGAATCATGGAAGGTCGCCGCTATTCCGACGGTCTCCACCAGGCCATCGAAGCCAAAGAGGGCGTGAAGGTGGAGGCTGCGACTCAGACATTTGCCACCATCACCCTGCAGAACTACTTCCGCATGTATCACCGCCTGGCCGGTATGACCGGTACGGCTGAGACAGAAGCCGGAGAGCTCTGGGACATCTACAAACTCGACGTGGTCACCATCCCGACCAACCGCCCTGTGGCGCGCATCGACATGAAAGACCGCGTCTACAAGACAAAGAAAGAAAAATATGCCGCCGTGATCGACGAAATTCAGAAACTCGTCGATGCCGGTCGTCCGGTGCTCGTCGGCACAACCTCAGTTGAAATCTCCGAGCTGCTGTCACGCATGCTCAAGATGCGCAACATCCCCCACAACGTGCTCAACGCCAAGCTCCACCAGAAGGAAGCTGACATCGTGGCTCTTGCCGGTAAGCCCCGCACCGTGACCATTGCCACCAACATGGCCGGCCGCGGTACGGACATCAAGCTCCCGGCCGAAGTGAAAGAAGCCGGCGGTCTGGCCATCATCGGCACCGAACGCCACGAATCGCGCCGCGTCGACCGCCAGCTGCGCGGACGTGCCGGCCGTCAGGGCGACCCGGGTTCATCAGTGTTCTTTGTTTCGTTTGAAGACCAACTGATGCGTCTGTTCGTGACCGACAAAGTGATGCGTATGCTCGACCGTTTCGGCCTGAAAGAGGGCGAAATGATCGAATCGAAAATGATCAACAACGCTATTGAAAACGCGCAGAAACGAGTTGAAGAAAACAACTTCGGTGTGCGCAAGCGCCTGCTCGAATATGACGACGTGATGAACAAGCAGCGCACCTATATATATTCGCGCCGCCACCACGCCCTGCTCGGCGAACGCATTGGAGTTGACATCAACAACATGTTCTGGGACGTTGTTGAAAACCTCATCAACACCTACGACTCTCCGACCGACTACGATGATCTGGCAATGGAAGTGTTCAAACTCCTGGCCATCGAAATGCCCTTCACAGAAGAGCAATTCCGCTCGCGTCAGAAAGAAGACCTCATCGAAGAACTCCACGCTGCCGCAATGGAAGCCATGGAGCGCAACAATCAGCGCATCATCGAAGTGGCCGACCCCGTGATTAAAAAATGGGTTGAAGACCGTGGCGACGAAGGCCGCATCATGGTGCCGATGACCGACGGCAAGCGAGTGTTCTATCTCCGCGTCAACCTCAAGGAAGCCTTTGAATCCGACTGCCGCTCAATCGTCAAGGAATGGCAGAAGTCAGTGCTCCTCGTTTCAATCGACGAACTTTGGAAAGAACACCTCCGCGAACTCGACCAACTCCGCCAGTCGGTTCAAAATGCATCCTACGAACAGAAAGACCCCCTCGTGATCTACAAAGTCGAGTCATTCCATCTGTTTGAAAACATGCTCAACAACCTGAACACCAAGGTTGCGGCAGCTCTGCTTCGCGGCCACATTCATGTGCCCACCCAGCAGCCCGCCCCCCAGGCTCCCGCTCAGAAACCTGTCGACGCCGACGCCGATGGTGAAGCTCCCGCAAAGCCCCAGGCTCCGGCTCGTCCGGCTCCTGAAGTGCAGCGCGAAATGCCTGAGAGCATGCAGCCCCGCCAGCAGTATCGCACATCGCGCGAGGGTCTGCCCGGCGAAGCTGAAACCCGCGCCGCCGCATCGGCTCATCAGGGCGAGCAGCGCCGACAGCAGCCCGTCACCGTAGGACCGAAAGTGGGTCGTAACGACCCGTGCCCCTGCGGCAGCGGCAAGAAATTCAAAAACTGCCACGGCAAAAACATGTAATCGACCCGACGCATCATGAACAAAACGACTAAGATTATAATAGGTGTGGCCGCAGCGCTGGCCGTGATTCTCCTCGGCATCATCTTCTTCTTGTCGAAAACCGTTTCTGACCAGAAGAAGGCCAACATCGATGCACAGACTCAAATCGAACAGCTCAAGCTCGACTACGACAACCTGTCGCTTGAAAACGAGCTGACCGACCTCAACAATCAGTTTGAGATGCATGAAAATGCAGCCATCCGTCTCGAAAACGACTCGATTCTGGCTAAATACAATGCATCGAAAGCTCGAGTTGAGGAGCTGATGAAGCAACTCAAGGAGCAGAAAGATGCCAATCGCGCCACTCAGGCCGAGCTCGACAAACTCCGCACCGAGATTGCCAGTCTTCGCGGCCTGCTCCGCCACTATGTGGCAATGGTCGACTCGCTCGGCAAGGAAAATCAGGCCCTCCGCACCGAAAACGAGGAGGTCAAAGGTCGCAACGAACAGCTTGCATCGCAGGTTGAATCAGTGTCACGCGACCGCGACATTCTCCAGGACAAAATGACGCTTGCCGAAAAACTCAATGTCACCGGCGTCAATCTCACTGCCCTCAACAAAAAAGGCAAGAATGAAAAGAACGTGACCAAAGCCACTCAGCTGATGGTCACATTCACCATTCCGCAGAACAACTCGACCCCCGTCGGTGCTAAGACCATCTATCTGCGCATCACCAGCCCCGAAGGTTCACTTCTCGGCTCGGGCGGGTCGTTCAAGTTCGAGAACACCTCGTTGCAGTGCACCGCCAAAAAGACCATTGAATATTCCGGCGATGAAATTTCAGGCATTGCCATCTACTGGGACGTCAACACAACGCTCAATCCCGGCGAATACACCGTTGAGCTGTTTGCCGACAACTATCGCCTGACCTCGCGTCGCTTCACACTCAAGAAATAATCCGGAACTTCCGCCATCCCTCCCCTCCCCTTTGGATCAGACATTCAACCACATACTCGACCTGCTAAACGCGAATGAGGTGTCAGCCACCTCATCCGTGTTTAAGCTGCTGCTCAGCCTTGCGCTGGGCTGCTGCGTCGGGAGTGAGCGAAAACGCAAAGGCCAGTCGGCCGGCATGCGCACCTTCGCCCTCATCTGCATGGGCGCCACGCTTGCAATGATACTCTCCATCTACGTTCCGCAGGCCTACTTCGGACTGAAAAACGGCGACCCAGGCCGAATAGCCGCCCAAGTTATCAGCGGCATCGGTTTTCTCGGTGCCGGCGCCATTATTCAGTCGAAAGGCTCCGTCAGAGGTCTGACCACGGCTGCCGGCATCTGGATGGTGGCCACGATAGGTCTGGCTGTGGGCGTTGGAATGTATTGGATTTCAATCGTGGCCACACTGCTAATCATCTTCGTGCTGAAAGTGGTCGAACAGGTTGAACACAAAGTAAAACTCGGCGGCGAGGCGCGAATCATCCGCATGAGGGTTCAGGAAATCGTGACCGACATCGAGCCCTACCGCCAATGTCTTCGCGACCACCATGTGACACTCAACGACGTCTATGTGGAGTATGACTACTCCGCTCCGATGACCCGCCTCAACCTCGTCACCGTGGCCCGCGAGAGCGTTGACTTCATCACGCTTTTCGATGCCCTTCGCCGCATCGCCCCCACCGAAGCCATCTCCCTGGCCAATCAGGTCACAGTCTGAACAGAGCTCTGTCTTATCAGAGCTTTCCGAGTTCTCCGATTACTCAGAGTTCTCAGAGCACTCAGATTACTCCTCCCCTCCCTCCCACCACTCATCACCATTTCCTTTAATCTCTAAACACAATTATGATACTCCTATCAGCAGCAGCCTCAGTTGCCGAAGCCGCCGCCGAGCTCTCGGTCGAAAGCCTCATCCGCGACCTCGCATTCATATTGATTCTCGGCGCCGTGACAACACTGTTTTTCAAGTGGATCAAACAACCCGTAGTGTTGGGCTACATCGTTGCCGGCTTCCTTGCAAGCCCCAACTTTGTCTATCTCCCATCCGTCACCACTGAAAACAACATCGAATTCTGGGCTCAGATAGGTATCATCGTTCTGCTTTTCAGCCTCGGCCTGGAATTCAGCTTCAAGAAACTCATCAATGCCGGCGGCTCAGCCGTGGTCACAGCGCTCATCATCGTAATCGGCATGATGTGTGCCGGCTTCTGCATAGGCCATGTGCTCGGTTTCTCCAACATCAACTGCCTCTTCCTCGGCGGCATGCTCTCCATGTCATCGACCACCATCATCATCAAAGCCTTCAACGACCTCAACATCACCCACAAGAAATTTGCAAGCCAAGTGTTTGCAGTGCTGATTGTCGAAGACCTTTTCGCCGTTGTGATGATGGTCATCCTGTCATCAATCGCCATCAACAACAGCGTGCAGGGCTCCGACATGCTCTTCAGCATCGGCAAACTCATCTTCTTCCTCATCATTTGGTTTGCCGTCGGAGTCTATGTGCTCCCCTCCGCTCTCAACCGCACCCGCCGCTTTCTCAACGACGAATCGCTGCTCATCGTCTCCATGGGCCTCTGCCTGGGCATGGCCGTCTTTTCCGTTTATTGCGGCTTCTCCCTCGCACTCGGCGCCTTCATCATGGGCTCGATTCTTGCCGGAACAAGCTTCGCCGAACGCATCGAGCACGTGGTGGTTCCGGTCAAAGACCTTTTCGGATCGGTGTTCTTCATCTCCGTGGGCATGATGGTGAAACCCGACGTAATCGTTGAATATGCCGCCCCGATTCTGATACTCTCCGCCGTGGTCATCGTAGGCATGATCGTGTTCGGCACCTTCGGCATGCTCGTGTCGGGACAGACACTCAAAGTAGCCATCGAATCCGGATTCTCCCTCACGCAAATCGGTGAATTTGCATTCATCATCGCCACCCTCGGCATGCAGCTCGGAGTCCTCGACCCCACGATCTACCCCATCGTAGTGGCCGTGTCGGTACTCACCACCTTCACCACCCCCTACTTCATCCGCCTTGCCGACCCATTCTATGGACTCATTGAACGAATACTCCCCCGCCGGCTCCACTTCCTGATCGACCGCTACAGCACCAAAGCCAGCGAAGTCAGCGAAATAGGCCGCGTGTGGCGCACCCTGCTCAAACGCTACATCTGGCGCTTTCTGCTCTACGCCTCCGTGCTGACCGCCATCTGCCTCATCTCCCTCAAATTCCTCATCCCCTGGCTGACCGAACATCTCCCCGTCTGGGGCCGCTTCCTCGGCACACTGGCCACCCTCGCAGCCATGGCTCCCTTCCTGCTCGCCCTCTCCGTGCCCTCATCCAAAAAATCAGAGCGAGAGATGCTCCGTCGCGCCAACGCCCACTACGACATGCCCCTGGTGGTCATGCGCGTATTCCGCCTGCTCATGGCCCTCGGCTTCGTGTGCTACATCATCTCCGCCATCTACTCCCCCTGGTTTGGCGTCCTCGCAGGCATCTTCGTATTCTTCCTCATCTCCATCTCCCTCTCCAAGCAACTCAGCCGACGCATGCGCCGCATCGAAGAAAAATTCATCAACAACCTCAACGAACGCGACCTCCGACGCTCCGGAGCCAAAAACAACATCATCTCCAACCTCCACCTCGCCTTCATGACCGTTGGCTACGGCTGCGAATTCGTGGGCATGCGACTTGCCGAATCGCCCCTACGCTCCAAATATGGCGTCAGCATCGCCTCAATCCAGCGTGGCTCCACAGGCATCCCCGTCCCCACGGCCGACGTGCGCATATTCCCCGGCGACGTGCTCGCCGTAATCGGCACCGAAGATGAAATCCAGCGCCTCCTCCCCGTGGTAGAAGCCGAAGCCCCCGACTCCACCGCCGAAGCCATCTGCAAACCGTCAGACCTCAAACTCACCTCCCTGCAACTCTCCGACAGCTCCCCGCTCGTAGGTAAAACCGTTGCCGAATCGCGCCTGTCGACCGACTACCAGGCCCTGCTCGTCAGCATCATGCGCGGCGACACCTACCTCACCCCCGACCCCGCCACCCGCTTCGCCCCCGCCGACGTCCTCTGGCTCGTAGCCAACCCCGCCCTCCTCACCCCCCTCCGCTAATCCCCAAAAAATCGGCACTTATCAACAATACACAATCCAATGAACCCAATAACAGAAACAATCAAATCATTTTTTGACTCCAACAACTGGCACTATGATTTAGAGCTGGCATCTGACTCCGAGGAGACTAACGACCAAGCCGACACATTCTTCATATCGATGAATGGAAAACATGAACAGCTTGATTGTAAAATAATCATAGAGCATGCAAATCACTGCCTGCTGATAATGTGCAGTCCCCGGACACACCTCTACCCCGAAAACATACCCGGCGCGCTTCAAGCCATAAACGAGTTTAACCTACGCTCCAAATTTGTCATCGGAAGCATCACAGAAAAAGGCAATATCATCTTCTCATTAGGCGTCTACACCGGGGGCATCAACATACTCTCCGAACAAACCTTCTCCATCGAATTTGACCTCGTCACCGACGCAGCCGACGACATGACAGCCCACATCTACAAAAAAGCCCTCGAATCCACCCCCAAAAAACGCTCCCTCCTCTCCTTCTTCAAAAAATAATCTCCGCAGCAATTTGGCAACGTTGCCAAAACCAAAAAGCTGCATGAATTAAAAACTTTATTGTAACTTTGTCGGAAATGAAAGAATCATCCGACACAGACACTATCTTACGCTATAAACCGGAAAAAATCAGACCCGGTGAAATTTCTTACTTCATCCCAAACGATGAAACTCCGATTGCGCCTAATATTTTAGAAGCGCTCAACAACAACCGTCGCAATTATGCAGTTTCTATCCGAAGCACCCCCAATAAACGGTTACACCTCACTGCGGCGATTATCATCCCGTGCCTTTCAGATCCAAAACAATCTCAAATACGTGTAGTCCGTTTTCGTCCCGATGAAAACTCTCCGGAAAAGCTTGTAAGAGCCTTGTTCCGCACAGACTTCAAGATATTTTCTCCCCCGGAATCGAAAGTATGTCAAATCCGACGACCGGAGATAGCAAATCCCTCTTTAGGCGAAAGTTATTCAACAACAGGCCTAATCGATGATGAACCTCACAACACATTCGCTTCTGCCATACCATTCATCGGCAATGAAGACCCCGACGACCCGGATGAAGATGCCGAAAACGACATCGAAGAAGAGCAGGAGAAACTTCTCGAACGCATAATTGACCTGGCCCACGAATATGCCGTAAAATTTCACAAGCTCCCGTCAATGAAGACGGTCGCAGAGGCTGTGGCCGGAAGAATGTTTCTCGGTGACGGTTCCGATTATCTTGCGCCGATAACCGTAACCCGCGACCTCAAAATCTACCTCAACATATTTGATGTTGAACTGCGTATGCCTCCAATCATCAAATCACTCTACTTTCTGTTTCTGCGCCATCCCCGTGGAATCGTTTTAAAAGAAATATCCAATCATCGCGAAGAACTGCTCCAGATCTACGCTCTCGTAAAAAAGCATCCTTCGCCCACCGCTGAAGATGAAGCTCATATTGACCGACTGATTGATCCTCTCGACAACAGCTCTCTCAACCAGAAAATATCAAAATGTCGCATACTCATCGATGCTCACATCTTGAATCCTGAAACGGCATGGCACTACTATATTGAAGGAAATCGCGGAGAACCATATCGAATCCACATCGACGATGACAATGTCAATCTGCCATTACAGTTGCTGGCTTTATAGCCATCGTCGGAGGTTAATCTTGAAAAAATTATTTTGAAATTAAACGCTTTTATGTAATTTTGCAACGAGCTTCAAGAGAGAAGCCCCTAAATTATCGTTAAGAGCGTTATTGTTTATCCTTATTTTGCTGATTGAATCTCGCAAATTCTAACCGGTGCAAAAAGAAGGTAGCAACAACGCTCACGCCTTGGTTTTATATCCATGGATTGTCGGCAAATGCAATCAACACTCCAAATAATGATTGCACGACGCCTAATCCATGTCATATATCTCTACCAAAGGGCGTGAGATGCTGTTGCTTATTCTGCACCAAGGCCAATGCGAGAGCCCAATCAGCGAATAAGCATTCAATCCGGCACTCGCGCTCTTTTTTCAATTTTAGAGTGCCAACAAATCTAATTAAAAACCAATCTCTAAATGGAAAAAGAAGAAGTTGACAAATGGATTAATTGGCTGATACAAGGACTGCTGTTATCACTTTGCTTATCTCTCGCCATGTATATTTTCGGAGAACGCAAAAGTGAATACCTTTTATATGATGATGTAGCAATCTTATTCCTTCCAAGCATTGTTGAGCTGATAATTTCCTCATGGTTGATAATCCGCCGCAGTAAAGCTCCGTCATTCATTTGTTGTGCGATATTTACCTTAATATCCGAACTACTCATCTATATGCTGTCTGACATATACCGGAACGATTCATATTACTCTTCAGATTATAAGGCCGTATTTTATTATTCATCCCTTAAATACCTTGTTCCACTCGTAACGATTGCATGGATGGCCATAAAATACAAACAACCCGGTATTGTTGCTCTTTTTAATAAAGATAAAACGCAACACAAAGCGCATCGAGCCATTTCTTTTATGGAAGCTCAATCAATCCTTAGACTCCTGATTCTTCTGCAACGAACATCTTCAAAATCCATAGAATCAGAAGAAGTTAATGCTATCATTCAGGCCTATCGTGGAGAATTAGGCATTAACTACGATGAATTAGAATACCACATCAGACACGACCGTCAATTCTCCACAGAAGAAATCCTACATGCAATTAAACCTCATTTCGAATCGCTGCGAAAAGATTTTAAAACCCATCGGCTCAGCGCAAAATGTCAACGAATTGTAGAAATTTCGGAATGTAAAGAAGCATCTGAAATATTCCGGCAAATATTCCCCCTCAATTCCGAGACTCAAGAATTGAGTTCCGAAGTTAGAGAAGCTCCACTTAAACTAATTGCTCTTATTGCCGGAGCATCTCCGACGTCAGCGTTCTCTGATGTGACAACGAGCATCATGCAGAAGTATGCAGAAAAACTAAATTTCACTCGTGAACAGGTTTCGGAAATTCTCACTAATGACATGCAGCGGGAGCCTCAAGAAGTTCTTGAATCAATAAATTCCAACCTGCGAGC
This sequence comes from Bacteroides sp., assembly GCA_014801655.1. GTDB lineage: Bacteria > Bacteroidota > Bacteroidia > Bacteroidales > Muribaculaceae > Paramuribaculum. The sequence continues at coordinate 4,694 of JAAVDT010000014.1, read as the reverse complement.
CCTGTCTCAGCGCTTCAAGCTCAACAATTTTAAAACCGATTGTCAACGAATTGCCGACATTTCGAGCGAGCCGATTGCTCATGCAATAATCCAACAAGCATTCAGAAATATCTAACATTAACTTATTTACCAACATCTAAATCGACCTATCATGTCAGGAGGAGAAAGAATTTTCTTTTTTATTATCTGCCTTGCATTAGCCTACGGCGTAGGATGCCTTGGTCGGAATCGAAAAATCGGTTTTAAATGGGCCTTCATCATTTCGATTCTCAATCTTTTCCTTGGGCTAATCGTAGTCTTATGCTCAAAAAAACTCAACGATTCAACACCAAATCAAAAAGCTGAAATATGAAAACCTGGGGCATAATAATTCTTGTATTCGGATGTCTGGCGCTCTTAGGTTGTCTGGCAAAAGGAAATTCAGCAGTCGGACCACTTTTCTGGATAGGCCTCGGAGTCTATCTACTCCATCGAGCCGACCAAAAGCAAAAAGAAAACCCATCCAAGAAAAAAGAACCGGAAGAACTCTAAAATCTTACAATATGTTTGAACTAAAGAAAAACAAAAGTATTGACAATCCTTGCCAAAAATGTCAAGTTTCCTTTATGTGCCCTCGCCATGATCAACACATAAACGAACTTCTTAAACACCATCCCGAAATTTTAGAGATGCTATCTATTTGTCACCAAAATTATCCACGTTACTATATGGCTATTAAAGAACCTCGTTCTCAATATGTCGTTACTTCACGAGGTGGCAGTGAATTATTCCGAACGGATAGTTTTTTGGGGCTCGTTATCACAGTGATTCTTGCTCCAATTTTTGGAGGTGTTGTAATTGCCATTATAGGAGGAATAATAGTTGGAATTTCAAGTATTTTTAAATAAACTAATTCTCGTATGGATCCAATAACTGAAACAATCAAATCATATTTCGATTCCAAGGAATGGAAATATCGTTTAGAAGAGAAGAGCTACAGCAAAGGGACTTACTATGTATTTGACCTTACTCTTCGAGGAAATAACGAAACAATTGATATAATAATCATAGTTGACTCCAATAGAGATCTTCTTCTATTAAATTGTTTCCCTCGCGTTAGATTCAGCCCAGAGAACAGACTTGGCGCAATAACAGCGGTAAACGAATATAACTCTGATGCAAATCTCATTTCGACTTGCATAAACAAACATGGTGATCTTGTTTTCTCTTTTCATATTTATACCGGAGGAATAAACATCATTTCCGAAGAAACGTTTGGGTTTGAATTTGAATTACTTTTCGACGCAGCCAATGAAGAAACAGCCCACATCTACAAACGCGCGCTCGAATTTGAACCTCCGGTTCCTCAAAAAAAGAAACGAGGTATCTTCTCATTCTTCAAAAAATAAAAAATGACAACCATAATGAAACACCTATTACCTATCCTTCTTCTCGCAGTGGCTTTCTATGCAAGAAGTCAATATAAACCAATCTCATTTGAAGCCGATTTGCCAATCTATCTCTCACAAATTGACAATCGCGAAAACAGCACTTTGGTTTTTATTGACTACACCGCCCCAAAATCCAGGTCTTGGGGACGTGAGGGTCATTTGATTAACGTTTCCGATGATACATATATATCCATCCCCGGCTCTTCAAAAAAATTCAGATTGCTGTCAACAATCAATATTCCCATTGACGATGACGCGGAACAAAAGTTCATGACTTTTGATCGCTCCAAGCAAAATCATCATTTCATCCTTGAATTTGAAAAGATTCCCAATGAATGTAGTCAATTCGATATTGTTGAAAATCAATATGAATCCTCAACCTTCAACATTTCAAATATAACCATCAATCGGTCTGACTCCATGCCACAGATTGATATTAACCGATTTGTCGAAGGCTACCCAATAAAGGAATATGGCAAATATTATGTGAATGGTAAATTGGTTTCATATATTAAACATAACGATTTAATCATCACGACCTTTCCCGACATAACAAATCAATATGGCAAGTATGTCACCATTCATGTTTGTATTCAAAACTTTCGCGACAAAGCTATCTTATTCAATCCATTAAACCTGTCGGCAAGAAGTTTGCAATATGCAGCAAAAAAACAAGAGTCGAATTTCGAAACGAAACGACATAGTAAATCGGGATTAGATAAGTCAAAGTTAATCCCGTATAATATTGACGTTCTGACCTACGAAGAATATGATAAAATCATAAAACGGAAACAAAGATGGGAGTCATTTTGGGCAGCATTAGGAGAAGGCCTATCAGCTGCAGCCGCAGGTTTTTCATCATCTGTAACAAACTACTCAACCGGCTCTTACTCCACTACCTATGGAAGATCTCGCACGATGAGCTACAATGGTTTTGCATCCTATACTGCCGGACAGATTGCTGAAGAAAAGATCGTTCAGCTCAACGAATCCCAACATCAAATTAGAGATCATATCAGAGACAACTATATGAGGATGCACACCATACCATCTCAAACAGAATACTCTGGATTCTTCAACATAAAGTACGATAAAAAAATGAATGGTGTATCTTACACGATAACCATTAATGGCGAAGACTACACGTTTTATTACTAAATTACTTGCTGCCCCATTACATAATATAATATTTTGTATCTATAGAGCTACTACTATGAAGTATATTTATGCGCTTAGAAAACAATTGGAGCGCGTTCCGCTCCAGTGTCCCGTGTGCGGTGAAACAAGTGATTCAATCAAATCATATTCCCTACCCGATGTCACATTCATGTTTGTGGCATACAGCTGGGGCTACGAACATCATGTTGCATGTGCAAAATGTATGAGGAGAACGATTCTGGTTACAGGCTTCGACGGCCTACTATCGGCAAACGTTGTCTGGCCAATATTCTATCTGCCGAGACTCTCTGTACACTTGGTTCGAACATTTGTTAAAGGACACAGCGAAGACATCATTAATGACCTTCACATGAAATTACTGGAAGAAGATGGAACTGACACTAATCAATAAATTACTCATCTCCGCGCTAATTGCCGCGGTTATCGGAATCATGGTCGGATTAATCGTCAGACGAGGAAGCGACGGAAAAGTTGGATGCGGTTGTGGGATTATGTTCCCGTGCGCCATACTCGTATTCATAATTCTTTCATTCCTGACTCCCGAAGTTATCGTAATATCAGGTACTGAGGGACATCTTTCACATGAAACCAAATCAACGACCAAAGATATTGTTTTCCCCGACGGAACACACTTCACCCCTTCCTTAAATGAAAAATATCTGGTAAACACATCTGAGGAAACCCTGATATTGTATCCCGAATATTATGGTTCAGACAGAAATAAGAATAAGGTAAAAGAAATGGCGGAAGAACCCATTATTATTGAGCATTATTCAGCAATTAAACTTAAACACGATATTGATTTATATTTCAAGCAAGCCCCGGATGAAATATCAACAAACTCTCGATATGATAAAGTAGAAGTGAAATGGGTATTAGAAAATCTCTTCACGGTTCTTGAACGCGAAGGTTATTTCAATGAAAAGGATGAAACTGAATCCGGATCTCTTCTGATTGACAGCATCCCCGCGGACTAAACTTTTAAACACGCCCCATTTCTCTACCCTCTAAACTCTACCCTCTAAACTCTGCTCTCTGCTCTCTAAACTCTACATTTAGGCTGTCGGGCTTGCAGATGCGGGTAAAAAAGGTTAACTTTGCCGAAAAGAAATCTCCGGGGCAACATTGCCACGGGAAAATCATCAGCAACACATTCCCAAACCATGCAGGAAAAAATCATCATTCTTGACTTCGGATCGCAGACCACGCAGCTCATCGGCCGCCGCGTCCGCGAACTGAACACCTACTGTGAGATTGTGCCCTACAACAAATTCCCGTTCGGCGATCCGTCCGTGATAGGAGTCATTCTCTCCGGTTCCCCCTTCTCGGTCTACGATGAGAAAGCCTTCCGCATCACCCTCGACGGTCTGCGCGGCAAGTATCCCATTCTCGGCATCTGCTACGGCGCTCAGCTCATGGCCTATCTCAATGGCGGAGCCGTTGAACCCGCAAACTCCCGCGAATATGGCCGTGCAATTCTTCAGAGCGTCAACAGCGAAAATCCGCTGCTCTCGGGCATTGAACCCGGCGCACAGGTGTGGATGAGCCATGGCGACACCATCACCGCTCTCCCCTCCTCGTTCAGCATCATCGCCTCGACCGACAAAGTGCCCGTTGCCGCCTATCAGGCCGACGGCGAAAAGCTCTGGGGCGTTCAGTTCCACCCCGAAGTCTACCACTCGGAATGTGGCATGCAACTGCTCAGCAACTTCGTTGTCAACATCTGCGGCTCGCGTCAGGACTGGAGCGCAGCCTCATTCATCGAATCGACCGTGGCTCAGCTCAAAGAGCAGCTCGGCGACGACAAAGTGGTGCTCGGACTCTCCGGCGGTGTCGACTCCTCCGTGGCTGCCGTGCTTCTCAACAAAGCCATCGGCAAAAACCTCACCTGCATCTTCGTTGACCACGGCATGCTGCGCAAAAACGAATTCACCGACGTGTTGCGCGACTATGAAGTGCTTGGTCTCAACGTGATCGGCGTCGACGCTTCGGCCAAATTCTTCAGCGAACTCGCCGGAGTCACCGACCCCGAACGCAAACGCAAAATCATCGGCAAAGGCTTCATCGACGTCTTTGACCAGGAAG
>JAAVDT010000045.1 GCA_014801655.1 Bacteroides sp. | reverse complement strand
TGGAAGAATCACGCGGAAAGGCTCAGAAAGTATTGGAAACCGGTCCGTGGCCGCGTTTCTATTTCACAAAGAACGGTCAGGGTGGTATTCGTCGTAAAACCTATCTTACAGCCGTTGAAGGTAAGTTGATAACGACCTTTTGGGATTATACCGAGGTTGGTCACACCGATGCTGCTACAAAAGAGCTGAAAACGATCTTTGGCGGTCGCAGTCCGTTTGAGACTCCTAAACCATCGTCACTCATCGAGCGCATTGTGCAGGTTGCTACCGATGAAGATTCAATCGTTCTGGACGCTTTTGCCGGTAGTGGTTCAACGGCTCATGCTGTCCTTTCACAAAACAGCAAGGACAAGGGCAACCGCAAGTTTGTGCTCGTGGAACTGATGGACTATGCCGAGGATATAACCGCCGAGAGAGTGCGCCGTGTGATGGCTGGTTATCCTTATAAGGGAAAGGTAAAGGAAGAGCTGTATCGCAAGCCTCTGACTGCCGCAAACCTCGCGAAAGTGCCTCAATTCCTGGCGGAAGCAAACTCTATCAGGGAGGCTAATGCTGACCGTTTCACAAAGATTGCCAAGCCTACGGTGAAGGACAACGCGATAGTAGTCATCGGAGAACTCAATGTAGACGGCACTATGCCCGGACTTGGGGGAGGTTTTGATTTCTGTGAGTTGGGCGAAAAGTTATTCACTGATGAAGATACTCTCAATGAGAATGTAGGGGAAGCCAAAATCAGAGAGTATATCTATTACTCAGAGACACGTCAGCATCTTTCACGGCCTCAGAGTGAAGATTATCCCTATCTCCTCGACTACAAGGACGGCACTGGATATTTCTTCTACTATAAGCCTAAAGAACTAACAACTCTCAGCCCCGAAACGCTGAATATAGTCCCCGTAAAGGCTGACCACTATGTGATATATGCCGACATCTGCACCATCAGCGCAGAGCAGTTGGCTAAGATGAACATTACTTTTAAAAAGATTCCACGCGATATAAACCGATTCTGACCTATGGAACTGAAGAATTATCAACATCAGACGCTCAGAGACTTAGACGACTATATCCACGTCCTCAATGAGAGTAATTCGCTTTCAGAAGCCTTCAGTCGGTATTGGGAGGAATGTCGCGGTGTGTCTTTTCATAGAATAGACAGCAACTATCTGCGTCCATATTCAAATACGGTAAGGAATGTTCCGCGTGTTACATTGAAAGTACCCACAGCCGGTGGTAAGACATTCATCGCCTGCAATGCTATCGGAAGAATCTTCCAATCATTGCAGATTGGTGATTTCCCGAAAGTTGTGGCGTGGTTTGTGCCCAGTGATACTATCCTGAAACAGACTCTCGAAAAATTACAGAATCCGGCTCATCCTTATCGTCAGACTATTGACGCGCTCTTTAACCATAACGTTACTGTTGTGGATAAGGAGGCTGCCCTTCAGGGCAATGGCTTGAAGCCGGAACAGTTGCAGTCAGAGCTGGTGATTCTCGTTTTAAGTGCCCAATCTTTTGTGGAGACGGTAAAGGCGAAGAAAGATGTATCATCAGAGCAGAACAAGCCGAAAGCTTACCGCGAGAATACTCACTTCTTTGAGCAATCTAAGCATTACCCCCATCCCGAAAAACTTATTGCTGGAACAGACCCAACGGCATTGATTCAGGTAATAGCTCAACAGAACCCGGTGGTGATTGTGGATGAAAGCCATAACTTCCGCACCAATCTGCGTGACGAAATGTTGGCAAACCTCAATCCGCGCTTCATCCTTGAACTAACAGCCACTCCGAGGGATAAGAGTAACATCGTGTCGTTTGTGGATGCGATGCAGTTGAAGAAGGAGAATATGGTGAAACTACCTGTTATAGTAGAAAACCGTAACTCTCCGCGCGATGTGCTCAGTGCAGCTATCAGAATGCGTAACAGTCTTGAGACACTGGCTAAGGAGAATGAGGCAAACGGAGGAAGTTATATCCGTCCGATTGTCTTGTTTCAGGCTCAGCCGAAAACAGATGAAGACAATGTTACATTCGATAAGATTAAACAGCAACTGATTGATGTAGGTATTCCCGAGAATCAAATCAAGATAAAGACCGCGAATAAGGACGAGCTGAAAGGTGTCGACCTTATGAGTCACGACTGTGAGGTAAGATATATCATTACAGTCAATGCTCTTAAAGAGGGTTGGGACTGCCCGTTTGCCTACATTCTCGCCACACTTGCCAACAAGACAAGCAAGGTGGATGTAGAGCAGATTTTAGGTCGTATCCTCCGTCAACCTTATACCACTCAACACGGCATCAGCTTGTTGAATCTCTCATACGTCTTTACGTCAAGCAATGATTTCCGCAACACAATAGACGGAATTATTCGTTCATTGCAGAAAGTAGGTTTCAGCCGTAAAGATTTCCGCGATGTTACGCCTGAACCGGTTGAGATTCCGACTCCGCAACCTCAGCCTGCATCGAAACCTTTATTTCCCGTTCAGCCGGAAGAGATTAAGGACGAGGAAAGTGAAGTCAATGATGAACTTGAACTTGGCATAAATGATGTGGAGGAGTTCAAAAACGAACTTACTGCGGAGAATGTGGCAACTGATATTCAACAGCTTCAGCAACAGGCTCAGCAAGTGAGCGACGAATATACTCAAATTATTGATCAACAAAGCGACAAGGGGGATATAGACCCGCTTGCATCTATAACTCCCCAGGAAATGTATTATCCGATAAACGAGCAATTTGGAGAAGTGGCAATCAATATGAATCTGCCAATATTCTTTATAAAGACTCCACACTCGGTATTCTTCAGTGACGAAGAGTGGATTCAACTGGAAAAATCCATGTTGTCGGAAGGATTCGATTTGTCAACCAAAGATGCTGAGATTGATTTTACCATCATTCGTCCAGATGGTATTACTATTGATGTGGCAGATTCAGGCGATGCAGTTCGCAAGAACAATCAGAGCCTCACAAATTTTATTCGTAATCAATATGTCGATAAAACAGCCTCGACAAGAAAGGCAGTTCTCATCGGTCAGATTGCCGGAATGATAAAACTTGATGCAATTCCTGAACCGCAGCTTAAGGAGTATGTTAAACGGGCTATTGAGCGTTTGGATGCTGACCAGATAGAAAATCTGATTGATAATATCTATCTCACCCGCGATGCTATAAAGGGTAAGATAGAGTCGTTGCTAAAAGATCACAGGCGAAAGATATTTAGTAAATGGCTTACTACTGGTCGAATCAAGCTCAAAGGTCACTATTCATTCATTGATAAAATTACACTTCGTGACGAATTGGTTGGCATTGATAAAGGACTCTATGCTGCCGAGGAAAATGTAAATGGCTTTGAATATGACGCTATCGCTGCCATTGCAGAGCATCCTAACGTTCTTTTCTGGCATCGCAACCGTGACAGAAATGAATTCGGCATCAACGGCTTCATCAATCATTACCCCGACTTTATTGTTAGGATGAAGTCAGGCGTTACACTACTGATTGAGACCAAAGGAGACCATCTTGACAATCCTGAAAGCGAAGAAAAGAGATGGCTCGGCAACAAGTGGGCCGACCTTGCCGGAGATAATTTCAAATACTTTATGGTGTTCCAAAATAAGGAAGTTGACGGGGCAATAACCTTGAAAACTCTGCTTCAACTACTTGATGAACTATAATAAGTAAAATCAGACAATGAAACTATATCATTATACTACAATTGATACGCTTGCTCATATAATGAACAATCGTTCCCTTAAGTTCAACAGACTCGATCAATTAGATGACATTACCGAATCTGAACCGTTTGCAGATTATAATCCTCTGCAATACATTTTTTCTTGTAGTTTTACATTTGATCCAATCGAGAGTATTCCATTGTGGAAAATGTATGCTAATATGGATACTGGCATACGGCTAGAATTTGACTCGGACAGATTGTTCGAACCTATTTTGACTGTTCTTAAGGTTCCAGCTCATTCACATGAACAACATGAGTTTCCTCCCTTTTTATATTCAGCTGTAAAATCTGAGGATATTCTTAATGATGATTATATGCTGATGTTTTGGAATCATTCAGAGGAAGATAGCCTTTGCGCTTGTATAAAATTAAAGAAGATTGAATATATCGATAATTTTAGAGAAAAATATAAACGACAACTTGAAATATCAGATAAAAAAAGAGCCGATGGCTCCATCTGTAGAAGCCTCACATATACTCCTACGGACTTTGGTTTTTATAAGAGTCGTTATTGGGAATTTCAGAAAGAAATTAGAGGCTTAATTTATGCAGCTCCTTTCCCTAAAAATCAAGAGGAAATGTCTAATATCGCAAGTGGAAAACGAGAGCTAAGAACTAAATATATTTTGGTCCCTATTTCTAAGTTTTCTCTCGATAATTTACATATTACATTGGCCCCAAAGGCAACTGAATCTTCTCGGCTAATCGTAGAATCTTTAACCAAAGGATTACAACATGTGTGTATACAGGATAGCATCCTGAAAGGTAAAATACGATAATTATACTTATGAAGACAATAAATTTAAAGGTTACAGATATCTGTAAATCTATCCCATCTGGGTTTACATGGAATAATATCCCCCCATTCCATTCTCACTGGCGTTAATGGGGCGAGTAAGACACAGTTATTAGAACTACTTAAGAGAACTGACACTAATGGAATGCCTCTGAACGCTTCGGCAGAGATTACTGACGAGAGCTCTATGAATACCATTGATGGTCAGAGCCGTAAAAAAGCATACACGTTATTTGAAAGCGGGCTGTTCAACTCTCTTGAACCGGGAAGTATGAAATGTCTGCAGCAGATTCATGCCTATCTTTTTGGTGGCTTATATGATTCAACGACCGTGAGATGTTCATGAAAGGCATTGACTACTCATACTATTATGAGGAAGAGTAGACCCCTACAAATGGATGAATTCATTTGGCAACAGGTGGCAGGGGCTAATATTACCATGTTAATATACAAAAGCGGTGCATCGGCGGCCTCTTGGGGAGGATTGCCGATGCACCGTTTTGATGCTTTTCGCGATGCGGCTTATTACTTGCCGGCGATTGAATCGCTAACAGTCAGGCGAGCGCGACCTTTGGCGCGACGACGTGCGAGAACTTTGCGACCATCAGCAGTCGACATTCTTTCACGGAAACCATGCTTGTTAACTCTCTTTCTGTTAGAAGGTTGAAATGTTCTTTTCATTGCCGTATCTTGTTTTTTCGTTTTTAATTTTCACAATTCGGAGTGCAAATTTAATCATTTTTTTTAAAATGACCAATATCCGGACCTATATTTTGTATGTTTTGTGGCGATTTTCAGCATTTTTTCCTGAAAGACGATCTGTTTTGACTGTTTTTTCTTGGATGTGAAGTAATTTTCAACGGATATGTTTGGCCAACAAGTGCTTTAATCGTACATTTGCGAAACGATAACCAATCATGTCAAAAATGAGAGAAAGAAATATTTCGGCCGGCCAACTGATGTGGCGGCTATTTGTCAGACTCGCACTCCTAATTATTATACTTGGCGTTGCCGTCAGAGGTGTGATGATTGCCGTAACCGGCCCATCGGAACTTGGCCTGACTTTCGGCCAATACTGCGGTTCGTTTCTGATCGGTGCGCTCAACGACCTGTCGTTTGCAACACTTTCAATGGTCTTTCTATGGCTTTATCTCATTTCGGTGGGTGAAGCAAAATACCGGTGGCGCACAGGGTGGATTATCCTCGGCTCGCTTGCTTTGGCAACCGTGGTCATAACCTGGTTCTGCCCTGCCCTTCAGGAATTCAACCGCGGATTGGCCAAAGCGCTTAGATGGGTCATGCTCTACTGGACGCTGAGTTTTGCGCTTCGCTTCATGCGTCGCGACATACGCCTGCCATGGACACGCGCATGGCTTTGGGTGATGCTGTTCATATATGTGACCGTGGTGTATCTCAACGCCGTTGGCGAATTCTTTTTCTGGGATGAATTTGCTGTGCGCTACAATTTCATTGCCGTTGACTATCTCGTCTACACCTCCGAAGTGATCGGCAACATCTTGGAATCGTATCCCATCGTTCCGCTCTCGATCCTCACCGTGGCCGTTTCGGGATTGACAACATGGCTGCTGTTCCGCCGCCCACTCCGCTCAGTCGAATCGCTCTATCAGAAAAAAGCATGGCGGCTGAAAAGTTCGGTCATCTATCTGTTCGGCGCATTGGCCTCCGCATGGTTTCTCAACTTCTCGGCGCGCTTTCAGCAGGCCGACAACATGTATTACAACGAGTTGCAGGCAAATGGCCCGACCCGCTTCTTTGAGGCATTCATGAAAAACCGTCTTGACTATGACCGCTTCTACCCCACACTCCCCGAGGCGGAGGCAACCGCGCTGGTCAATGCGATTTATGGAAGCCATGGCCACAATGAGCGCACTATTGCCGCGGATTCCGTGGTCAGGACTCCCAACATCGTGCTCGTGACAATGGAGAGCATGAGCGCTGACTTCCTGGCCCGCTTCGGAAATGACCGCAACCTGACACCGACGCTTGACACCTTATATAATAAGAGCATCGCTTTCAATCGGATGTTTGCCAACGGCAACCGCACCGTGCGCGGACTTGAAGCACTTTCGCTCGCAATTCCGCCATCGGCAGGCCAGAGCCTCATCAAGCGACCCGATCTGAAAATGCGTCCGAGCATTGGCAGCGTGTTGCGCGACAAAGGCTACCGCACCATGTTTTTCTATGGTGGCAAGAGTTACTTTGACAATATGGGGCCATTTTTCCGAAGCATCGGTTTCGACGTAATCGACAAAGACAATTATACTTCCGAGGAGATTACATTCAGCAACATCTGGGGCGTTTGCGACGGCGACTCCTACAGCAAGGCACTGAAAGAAATTGACGCAGCAGCCGCTACAGGCAAGCCTTTCTATGCCCAGATCATGACCATCAGCAACCACCGCCCCTACACCTATCCCGACGGATGTATCGACATCTCGCCCGAATCGAAATCGCGCGACGGCGGTGTGAAATACAGCGACTATGCCCTCGGGCAGTTCATCGCGCAGGCCTCGAAGAAACCCTGGTTTGACAACACAGTGTTTGTCATCGTGGCCGATCACTGCGCATCGAGTGCCGGGGAAACCGAGTTGCCTCTGGAAAAATATCATATCCCGGCCCTGATCTATGCCCCGGCACTTTTTGCTCCACAGACGATTGACTACGCAGTGTCGCAGATTGACCTCATGCCAACCCTGCTCTCGCTGCTCGGAATGGGCTATGACTCCACGTTCTACGGCCGCAATGTGCTCGACTCCGACTATTCGCCTCGCGCATTCATGGCCACTTATCAGGACCTGGGCTATCTGGAAGGTGACACACTGACGGTGTTGTCGCCCGTAGATCGCATTCGTCAATATGTCGTGAGCCCCACTGCCGACAATCCGTTCAGCCTGGTCAAAACCGAAGCTGACCGTGGCGGCCGTGCGGCTCGCAACGCCACCGCGCTCTATCAGACCTCTGCCCACTGGAACGACTGACCGGCCCGGCCGCAGACCCGACGAGGCTCGTCAGGAATGAGTTTGATAATCCGGAGAAAAAATCGTAACTTTGCAGCCTGAAAACAAAATAAGACATCCAATAACAGGTTATGATTTCGGTAAACAATCTCGGTATACAATTCGGCAAACGAGTTCTCTTCCAGGATGTGAACATGAAGTTCACTCCCGGCAACTGCTATGGTATCATCGGCGCCAACGGTGCCGGCAAGTCAACCCTCATGCGAATGTTGAGCGGCCAGCTGTCGCCCACAAGCGGCACCATTTCCCAGGGTCCCGGCGAACGCATGAGTGTGCTCGAACAGGACCACTTCAAGTTCGATGAATTCACGGTGATGAACACCGTGCTTCAAGGCCACACCGTGCTCTGGGACATCATGCAGGAAAAAGATGCGCTCTATGCCAAACCCGACTTCTCCGACGCCGACGGCATCCGTGCCTCCGAGCTTGAAGAAAAGTTTGCCGAACTCGAAGGCTGGAATGCTGAAAGCGACGCAGCAGCCCTGCTCAGCGGCCTCGGCATCAAGGAAGACAAGCACTACATGCTGATGAAAGACCTCAGCGGTAACGAAAAAGTGCGTGTGCTTCTGGCCAAAGCCCTCTTCGGCAACCCCGACAACCTGCTTCTCGACGAACCCACCAACGACCTTGACCTCGAAACCGTGGCATGGCTCGAAAACTATCTGTCGAACTTCGAAAACACAGTGCTGGTGGTGTCGCACGACCGACACTTCCTTGACGCCGTGTCAACCCACACCCTCGATATCGACTACAACAAAGTGTCGCTTTTTGCCGGCAACTACAGCTTCTGGTATGAATCGAGTCAGCTCGCCCTCCGCCAGCAGCAGCAACAGAACAAGAAAGCCGAAGAGAAGCGCAAGGAACTCATGGAGTTCATTCAGCGATTCAGCGCCAACGTGGCTAAATCGAAACAGACCACATCGCGCAAAAAGATGCTGGAAAAACTCAACATCGAGGAAATCCAGCCCTCCTCGCGCCGCTACCCGGGCATCATCTTCACCCCCTCGCGCGAACCGGGCAACAAGATACTTGAAGTTCACGGCCTGACGGCAAGCGTCGACGGCGAACTGCTCTTTAAGGATGTCAACTTCCAGATTGAGAAAGGCGACAAGGTTGCATTCCTGAGCCGCGACCCGCGCGCAATGACCGCCCTGTTTGAAATCATCAACGGCAACCGCAAAGCCGATGAAGGCACCTACGACTGGGGACAGACCATCACCACTGCCTATCTGCCGCTCGACAACTCCGAGTTCTTCAACACCGACATGAACCTCGTTGACTGGCTCTGCCAGTTCAGCAACGACAGCAGCGAAATCTATCTCAAAGGCTTCCTCGGCAAGATGCTCTTTTCGGGCGAAGAGGTGCTTAAAAAAGCATCCGTGCTTTCCGGTGGTGAAAAAATGCGCTGCATGATCGCCCGCATGATGCTCCGCGACGCCAACACCATGGTGCTCGACTCCCCCACCAACCATCTCGACCTCGAATCCATTCAGGCCTTNAACAACACACTGCGCAACTTCAANGGCAACATTCTCATGTCGAGCCATGACCACGAATTCATTCAGACAGTCTGCAACCGCATAATCGAGCTCACCCCCAACGGCATCATTGACAAGATGATGGATTATGACGATTACATCACCGACGAACGTGTGGCTGCAACCCGCGAAAAACTTTACGGCAACAACTAATCACCTCCACCACCAATCAAAACATCAATCATGGTAAAACATATCGTAACCTTTCAGTTTGAAGGCTCCGCCGAGGAGCGTCTTGAAGTTGCCCGCAAATTTCGCGATGCGCTGGTGGCNCTCCCCGCTCAGATTGAGCAGCTTCGCTCAATCGAGGTTGGCATCAACGAAAATCCNGCNGAAGCATGGGATTTGGTTCTGACCGCCGAAGCCNANACAATGGAAGATGTTGCCATCTANTCGGCACATCCCGCCCATCAGGCTGCCGTGGCAATNATGGCCCCTCACAAAAAAGCGCGCGCCTGCGTCGATTACACAATCTGATTCCAATGCGGAATATCCGCAAGAAACTCATAGCTGCCGGTTGATTCATTCAGCCGGCAGCAAAAATGGCGCANGCCGTTGCTGACAGCGATATANCGCGGACGAAGCACACTGCAATAGCGTGCAATCTGATTGAAAACCGCCTGCGTAATGGCAACGGATGGTGCTTTATATTCAACTATCATCAGGGGGCGACGGGCATCGTCGTAGACAACCGTGTCGCAACGTCGNGCGGTTGAGTTCAGTTCGATAGATATTTCATTGGCNATGCGTCCGGATGGGAATCCCTTGTGGCTCACAAGCATGGANGCAAAGTGCTGTCTCACCCATTCCTCGGGAGTCAGCACAATGTGGCGGCCGCGCCAANGGTCGTAGACCGTGATGCGGCCTTCCCGNTCGCGCTCAAGCTGCAACTGCGCCATCGGCAAATTCAACTGACAAATGGCATGCGCGCCATCATCTTTTGCTTCGTGAGAAAACGGTTTCATGGCGCAAATTTACAAACATTTTTATCACCGAACAAAAATAGTGGCGCCNCGAACTTGCACCCACAACTATTTTTCCTTATTTTTGCAAAGTAATGGCAGCAAGTTCAAACACCCAGTCCTACGCAGAGATTCTNCAGTCAATCAAGAAGCGTCAGCTCGCCCCGGTCTATATTCTCGGCGGCGAGGAAAGTTTTTTTATCGACCAACTCGCGAAAGCNTTTGAGTCGATAATCGCCCCCGAAGAGCGTGACTTCAACTTCTATGCGCTATATGCCCCGGAAGTGACGCCGGAGCTTGTGGCTGCGACATGCCGTCGGTTTCCGATGATGTCGGAGCGTCAGGTGGTGATAGTCAAGGAGGCGCAGAGTGTCAGAAGCGACATTCTCAACAAGCTCGGGAGCTATTGTGAACACCCNACGGAATCGACCGTGCTCGTGATTTGTTTTCGNGGCGAAAAAGCCAAAGGCAAAGACCTGCTGGCCAAAGCAAAAGCCGGAGGAGCAATTTTCTTTGAGTCGAAAAAACTGACTGAAAAGACCATTGACCCGTTTCTGACCAATCTCATTCACCAGAAACAGCTCAACATTGAGCCGAAAGGTCTTTCGATGCTTCGCGACTATATCGGTCTCGACGTTGCCAAAATCTATAATGANATTGACAAACTGGCTTTCATCCTCGGACCGGGAGCCATGATAACGCCCGAGGCCATTGAACGCAATGTGGGCATCAGCAAGGATTTCAATAATTTTGAATTGATCGACGCTATTGCGGCGCGCGACGCTCAGAAAGCGTTCCGCATTGTCAATTATTTCCGCAGCAATCCGAAAAAAAATCCGGCCATTCTGACCGGTGCAGCAATATTCAACTTCTTCTCNGCCCTGCTCTCNGCTCAATTTACCCGCGACAAATCGCCGAGCGCACTGATGGCTGCCGTCGGTGCAAAATGGCCAAGCCAGATGACGCGCTACAACATTGGCCTGCGCAACTACAATGCCTATCGCTCNATTGAAATCATCTCGGCCATACGCGAATTTGACACCAAGAGCAAGGGTGTAGGCAGCCGCCAGAATGAGTATGACCTGCTGCATGATCTGGTGTTTAAGATTCTCACCTGCTCGGGCAAGGTGGAATATAACCAGTANTGATTCNGACTTTGGGGGGGCTTGTTATTTTATGTGAAACATGTAGCCGAGGGTGATTTCGATTGAATTGCCTCGTGAGGCNGCAAACTCATCTTTCTTTTTCGAGGGGAAGATGTTGCCGAGNCCATAGTAGTAGCGGCCTTCGAGCATGATGGAATGTTTCTTCTTNATNATCAGTTCAACACCCGCGCCGGCAAGAATACCATAGTCAAACTTGTTTGAAACATCCATCGACATCTGGTTGACGTGGCGGTTTTCGATCGGGAAACCTTCAACGCTGCCGGGATTGGCATAATCGAAATTGGAGGATATTGAGCTGCCGATGAGATAACCCACCGAAGGACCGAGATTGATGAATCCCTTGAACTTATCGGAGCCGAAGGAGATGTGGGTCAGCAGCGGGAGCTGAATATAGGTCAGTGTGCGGCTATAATCGAAATCAGTTTCATCAAATACCTCTTTCCAGCCGCGTTGCTCGATTTTCAGTTCTCCAATCAGGCCGAAAATTTTTTCNTCGGTGTAGCGCACGGTCAGACCCATCGTCATGCCGGGATTCATCGTTTGCTTTACGCCGGGGGTGAATGCCATTTTTGAAAGCGTGGCACCACCCTTGACACCTATTGCAACATGAGGATTATATTCTCGCTGCGCAAAGCAAACTGACAGGCTGCCCACAAGACAACACATCACCACGGCAAATATGCGAAAAATCGAATTACGTTTCATAATCAGATGCCGAGTTTCGATGAATAGTCGCCGGGAGCCAGGCGGATAATATACATTTCGTTGTTGACAAGGCCACCGCCGTCGACGCGAATGAAATCAAACGCATTCTGCAGGCCGTCGTAGGGCGGAGTGGGGCGGGAGAAGTCGCCGTCGTTGGAGTTGATGGCGTTAAGGATATACATGCCGGTGTCGAAACCNAATGTGCCCTGACAGGGAACTTTGTCGGCCATCGAAACGCCATACCACTGCTTGTAGGTCTGTTCAAGCGANTCTTCCGANGGATCGTTGACAACGGAGTAGAAGCGTGAGAAAAGCAGGGTGTTGGCGTCGTGGAGTTTCTTCATGTTGTCGCCACGAAGAATCAGCCATTCGCTGTAGCCCCAGAGGTTGACGCTGCCGTCGGTGCGGTCTTCCTTATATTTGAGCAGGGCATTGATGAATGTGTCGAGCTCATCTTTTTTTGATGAATTGGGAATGAATGCATAGTCAATGCCTTCGGGAAGCTGACTGAGCGTGGCGGCNGAAAGCTGCTTATANTTTATGTCGTGATATTTTCTGCCGGCAGCCTTGAGGGCTTTTTTGAAAAGCTCAACAAACTCTGCTTTGTCGGCACTGCCACCGTTGCGCGCGAGGAACACCGGGACGGTTTGAGGATAGGTGGAGATGAAATAGTCAATCGCCTTCTGATAGAGCGCGGTGTGGGGAATGTTGTTGTGGAGCACGTAGGGGTTGGTAAGATATTCCGTGTCGCGCACCACGAACATGTTGAGCAGATAACAGCCGTTATTTTTAGCGAATGTGCCGAACTGCTTCATCTGTTGGGCGGTCTGCGGGCCTACGATGATATTTGCTTTCTTCAATTCCTTATCGGCAAGCACGGCTTTCACACCTTCATCGGTGCCCTTTGTGTCAAACACCGACAGGCGCACAGGGTGACCCTGATTGCGCATGCTGTCAATGGCAAGCACGAAGCCGCGATAGAACTCTATCATCTGCTGACTCTTGCTGTCGCGCTTGGATGCGGAGGCTTTGAGCGGAAGTGCAAGCGCAATGTTGATTGTATCGGCCGCAGGAATGACAATAGGCTGAGGGCCTGCCGGTTCATTCGGTTCCGGACAAGCATCGGGAATGACAATCGTTTGACCGGTTTCCAGAACCGTGACCGAGGGGTTGGCGGCCTGAAGCTGCTCAACGCTGATGCCGTGGCTGTGGGCAATGCCAAAGAATGTATCGCCGGCAACAACCTGATATTCTTTGCCTGAGGGATTGAAATTGATTCGTGAAGCAATCGTTTCTGCCACATCATTTCCGGCAGAAGGAATGGCAATCACCTGACCCGCAGCATAGTGGTCGACATCCAAGCCGGGGTTTGCGTCAACAATCTCCTGAATGGACACACCATTGCGACGCGCAATCTGATAGAGCGTTTCGCCCTGCTGGATTTCATAGCTTCCCTGAGGAAGAGGGGTCTGCGGAGATGTTTCTACTGACTTCTCCGGCTCAACGGCTTGCTGCGAAGCCGGAGCTCCGGCAGCTATGCGACGCACCTTGACATTCTGACCCACTTTAAGCCCGTCGTGGGCCTGCGGATTGAGTGCATAAAATTCTTCAAGCGCCATGCCGAACTTATGGGCGATGCCATAGCCGGTTTCTCCGCGCTGAACCATATATTCAATGGTCTCCTTTACGGGAGCATCAACCGGGAACAGCAATTCCTGACCCGCCTTAAGCCCGTCAGTCACAGATGGATTAGCCTCAATGAGCTGACCGGATGTGATGTCGAAACGCTTACACAGCGAATAGACGGTTTCCTTGGGCTGAACGGTGTAATAATAGTATTTTTTGCCGTCAATTATCTTTATCGGGAGAGTATCGAGAGAAGCATAAGCGGAGAGAGCCACTGCCGCAGCAACCAACATAGCCCCTACTCTTCTATACAGACGTTTCATTTTCAATAGTTTATTTCTGCACCACTTTGGGCACAATATTTTTACAAATTTACTGCCTTTTAATTAAATATGCAATACGCAACGCCATATCCTATTGTCAAATTTTCACAACCGGGCTAAAATTATTAACTTTGCATCATGGACCAGTTCAATGAAATGCAAGCTTTGAAGCGCCGATTCTTTGCCATGCGAAACGGGATTATTGCCGATACCATGCGCAAGGCGGGCTCGCCGTTTAAAATCGTTTTCGGCCTCGTGCTGCCTCAAATCGAGGAGATTGCCGGAGAGATCGGATACAATCCTGAGTTGTCGAAACGCNTGTGGGACAACCGCTCCACCCGGGAGAGCATGCTGATTGCACCAATGCTGCTCGACCCTGCGCAGGTCACGGTTGACGAAGCGGTTGAGTTGGCACGAACATCGCCATCGACGGAGATTGCCGACAATCTCGTTCACAAGCTGCTGCGAAAAATGCCTGAGTCATATTCTNTGGCCGGGACTCTTGCCGAACAGCCCGACGAAATTTGCCGCTACTGCGCGATGCGTCTGCTTTGGCATCATCTGTCACAAAACATGACTGAGGTGAAGGCGCTGGCCGAACAGGAACTGGCACGCAATTCCCGACTGACCGCTCAGCCGGCGCGCCAGATTGTTGATGAGATTGATTTTCTGATGGAGTAANCCCCGCTAACTTTTATGNAGCCGCCATCAACGGCGAAATCAATGCTTGACGCGGTTGCTTCCGGCCACGCCTTTGGATCCGAGTTTCTCGCTGAGCACAACTCCAACCATGATGAGCGCACAGCCCACATAGCCAACCACCGACACTTTTTCGTGAAGCACCACATACGATGCTATGAGTGTCACAATCGGACTTATATAAAGATAGTTGCCACTCTTCATCACACCGATTTTCTTAATGGCTATCGACCACATCAGATAGGCCAGACATGAGCACACAACGGCAAGAAACACCAGATTACCAATCACAGCAGGCTTGAGCAAGGTGTCAAGCCCTGCGAGCGAGGGCTCTATGGCAAGGAATGGCAAGGAGGTCAACACTCCGTAGAAGAATGTTTTGCGCGTGATGAACCAGGCNCCATAGATGGCATTGAGCGGTCGGAGCAAAATCGAATAGATNGCCCAGCAAAATGCTGCAAGGAGTGCGAGCAGGTCGCCAACCGGATTGACTTTGACCACAAAACTGCTGTTGAAGATAACGCATGCCACCCCTATAAACGCCACAAGCGAGCCGGCCATGAATCCGCGATTCGGTCGTTCGGTTCGATAGACAAGGCCTATGAGCGCGGCCGTGATAATCGGAGCCGTTGTCACAATGAGCGAGGCATTGGTGACGAGTGTATAGTTAAGCGATGTGTTTTCAGCGATGAAATAAATCGATCCGCCGCAAATTCCGCAAAGCAGAAACTTCAGTTCATCCTTTAACGAATTGCTAAAAAACGGGCGCGGACAAATCACGAGAATACATAAATATGCAATAATGATTCGATAGACATAAATTTCTACAGCGCTGAGGCCGGCCTGAAGAAGCATTTTAGTATTAATAAAAGCTATGCCCCAAGCCGTTACGGCAAACAACGCCCCAAGATGNTATTTCAACTTCGAGCCGCGGCCGTGGATTCTATCAAAGGATTCTGAGCCCATATTCATTTGATTGCATAAAATGTGTAGTGCAAATTTAGTCAAATTTTGTATTTTTGCAAAAACAATGGCGGCATAGTATTTGTATATATATTAGAATGAAATAATATCCGGAAAAGATTACTTCCGGACTAAATAAAACAGCGAAATTTATTCAGAAAACTAAAAACATAACCAAAATGAAAAAGTCTAAAATTTTTACTATTGGTGCTCTTTCTATTTGTCTGCTCGGGTCGNCCNGTTGCAGCAGTATGACTAATTTAGGCAAAGGCGCAGCCATTGGCGGCGGCGGTGGCGGCGCATTAGGCGCAGGCATCGGCGCACTGATTGGCGGNGGCAAAGGTGCAGGCATCGGTGCTGCNATCGGTGCAGTTGTAGGTGCGGGCGCCGGTGCGCTTATCGGTCGCAAAATGGACCAGCAGCAGAAAGAACTTGAAGCGCAGCTCGCTGAAAAGGCAGCTGTGGAGAAGGTTACTGACCAGAATGGTNTGCAGGCNATCAAAGTCACCTTCAATGGCGGCATCCTCTTCCCCACAAACGGCACTACGCTCAGCTCAACTGCGCGCACCGACCTCACCGGTTTCGCTACCAACCTCATCAACAATCCCGAAACCAATGTTCAGATNTATGGCTTCACCGACAACACCGGTGGTATGGCCGTCAACGAAAANGTGTCGACCGGACGAGCNGATGCAGTNCGCAATTTCTTAATCAACAGTGGTGTGGCAGCATCNCGTGTCACCGCTCAGGGCATCCCTATGGCTGACTATATCGCATCNAACGACACNGCCGAAGGTCGCGCTCAGAATCGCCGCGTTGAAATCTACATCACTGCAAACCAGCAGATGATTCANCAGGCNGAAAACGGAACTCTCGCAATGAGATAACCCTTCCGTTCTCCCCTACCCCTGTCATTGANAAACAAAATTAACGGTGGCTCTCAGAAATGGGAGCCACCGTCNTTACATATAAGGTGTCGTTAAAGTTNGGGATTATTCGGCGTTGAGAATTTCAAGCATCTTGATGGCCGAAACGGGGATGCGGGTGCCGGGGCCGAAGATTGCAGCCACACCTGCTTTGTAGAGGAAGTCATAGTCCTGAGCGGGAATCACACCGCCGGCAGTCACGAGGATGTCTTCGCGGCCGAGCTTCTTGAGCTCTTCGATGACCTGAGGAATCAGAGTCTTGTGGCCTGCGGCAAGCGAGCTGACGCCGAGAATGTGAACGTCGTTTTCAACAGCCTGACGGGCAGCTTCAGCCGGAGTCTGGAAGAGCGGACCCATGTCGACGTCGAATCCGCAGTCGGCATAGCCTGTTGCAACTACTTTCGCACCGCGGTCGTGACCGTCCTGACCCATCTTGGCAATCATGATACGGGGCTGACGACCTTCGCGCTTAGCAAATTCTTCACACATTTTCTGTGCCTTCTCAAAGTCGGCATCATTTTTGGTTTCTGATGAATACACGCCTGAAATTGTTCTGATTACTGCTTTATAACGGCCCACAACTTCTTCGCAGGCATCGGAGATTTCACCCAGTGTGGCGCGCAGACCGGCAGCCTTGACGGCGAGGTCGAGAAGGTTGCCCTTCTTGGTGCGGACACATTCGGTGATTGCTTCGAGAGCTTCTTTCACTTTAGCTTCGTCGCGATGAGCCTTGACTTCGTTGAGACGCTCAATCTGTTCTTTGCGCACCTCGGTGTTGTCGATTTCGAGGATATCGATCGGATCTTCGTGGTCGAGACGATATTTGTTGATGCCCACGATGGTCTGACGGCCTGAGTCGATGCGGGCCTGAGTGCGAGCCGAAGCTTCTTCGATGCGGAGCTTGGGCAGACCGGTTTCGATAGCTTTGGCCATGCCGCCGAGCTTTTCGATTTCCTGAATGTGGGCCCATGCACGATGTGCGATTTCGTCGGTGAGCGCTTCGATGTAGTAAGAACCTGCCCAGGGGTCAACCTGCTTTGTAATCATGGTTTCTTCCTGGATGTAGATCTGAGTGTTGCGCGCGATACGAGCCGAGAAATCGGTCGGGAGCGCGATGGCTTCGTCGAGAGCGTTGGTGTGGAGACTCTGGGTGTGGCCGAGAGCGGCACCCATGGCTTCGATACATGTGCGGCCAACGTTGTTGAAGGGATCCTGCTCGGTGAGCGACCAGCCTGAAGTCTGAGAGTGGGTGCGGAGCGCCAGAGATTTGGGGTTTTTGGGATTGAACTGCTTGACAATCTTGGCCCAGAGCATACGGGCGGCACGCATCTTGGCAATTTCCATGAAGAAGTTCATGCCAATGGCCCAGAAGAATGACAGACGCGGAGCGAAAGAGTCGATGTCCATGCCGGCGTTGACACCTGCGCGGAGATATTCCAGACCGTCGGCCAGAGTGTAGGCAAGCTCGATGTCGCAGGTTGCGCCTGCTTCCTGCATGTGGTAGCCGGAAATCGAGATGCTGTTGAACTTGGGCATGTTCTGCGAAGTGTATTCGAAGATGTCGGCGATGATTCGCATCGAGAATTCAGGCGGATAGATGTAGGTGTTGCGCACCATGAATTCCTTGAGAATGTCGTTCTGAATAGTGCCGGCCATTTCTTCAAGTTTGGCGCCCTGTTCGAGGCCTGCGTTGATGTAGAATGCGAGCACGGGAAGCACGGCACCGTTCATTGTCATCGACACTGACATTTTATTCAGGGGAATTCCGTCGAAAAGCACCTTCATGTCGTCGAGCGAGCAGATTGAAACGCCTGCTTTGCCCACGTCGCCTACCACACGTTCGTGGTCGGCATCGTAGCCGCGGTGTGTTGCAAGGTCAAACGCAACCGACAGACCTTTCTGACCCGACGCGAGGTTGCGACGATAGAAGGCATTTGATTCGGCAGCTGTGGAGAAGCCTGCATACTGACGGATGGTCCANGGGCGCAGGGGATACATGGCGCTGTAAGGGCCGCGCAGGAAGGGAGGAAGACCTGACACATAGTTCAGGTGTTCGAGGCCTTCGAGGTCTTCTTTAGTATATACGTTTTTAACGGGAATCAATTCCGGGGTGAGCCATTCTTCACCCGTGGCAACCGGTGCNTGCTGCGCGCCGAATGCGTCTTTGGCAATATCAATTGATTTAAAATCCGGTCTCATAATTGAGTAAGATTAAATATGTGGGGGTGAATACTATGGTTTATTTGAGAAGTCGGTTGTTGAAATCGCGAAGAGTGTCGAGCACGTTCACGCGCACATGAACNAAGTCTTTTATGCCTTCAGCCTTGAGGTCGTCCATGCAGGCNGGAGCACCNGCAACAACGAATTCGGCACGGNCGTTGAGATACTTGAACG
The DNA here is from genome assembly GCA_014801655.1 of Bacteroides sp. Taxonomy (GTDB): domain Bacteria; phylum Bacteroidota; class Bacteroidia; order Bacteroidales; family Muribaculaceae; genus Paramuribaculum. The sequence continues at coordinate 139,179 of JAAVDT010000045.1, read as the reverse complement.
CTTCGGGGGCGAGAGTTGCATATTCATCGTCGCTTGAGCAGAGNACAACAACGTCGGCACCCTTTTCAAGAGCTGCATCAACNCCCNGCTGAACGGTTTCAAAGCCNAGGTTGTCGATGATTTCATAGCCGGCGCAACCGAAGAAGTTGGTGGAGAACTGAGCNCGGGCAAGACGCATGGCGAGGTTGCCGATTGTNAGCATGAANACNTTCGGACGGTTTGAGGCAGCCTCAGTGGCCAGGCGGAGTGCTTCGAAATCGCTGGCCGCACGCGCTGTGGGCAGACCGGCGTTTTCTTCGCCTTCATGACCGCAGCCGCAACCGCAACCGGNTGTTTTTTCGATTTTGTCGGCAGCCATTTCGTTGATGTTGGGATACTGGTTTGTGCCGAGAAGAATTTCTTTGCGACGGGCCACGTCGGTGTGGCGTTTTTCAGAAGTTTCGCGGATGGCTTTCTGAATTTCACCATTGTCGATCTGAGCGAGGAAACCGCCTTTGTCTTCAACGTCGAGGAAAAGTTTCCATGCTTCGTTGGCNATTGACACGGTCAGTGTCTCAACATAGTAGCTGCCGCCGGCGGGGTCNACCACTTTATCGAGNTGGCTTTCTTCCTTGAGGAGGAACTGCTGGTTGCGAGCNATGCGTTCAGAGAAATCGTCGGGAGTCTTATAGGGAGCGTCGAAGGGCACGACGGTGATTGAATCAACACCGGCNAGTGCGGCCGACATGGTTTCGGTCTGGCTGCGGAGCAGGTTGACGTGNGCGTCATAGATGGTCTGGTTGTAGCGCGAGGTTACGGCATGAACCATCTGCTTGCAGGCAGCGTCGTCAGCGCCATACTGCTTGGCGATCTGAGCCCAGAGCATGCGGGCTGCGCGGAATTTTGCAAGCTCCATGAAGTAGTTGCTCGACACACCCATGTTGAANTTGATGCGNCGGCCAACTTCGTCGGCTGAAACGCCGGCTTCAGTGAGCAGTGTCATCCATTCGGNACCCCAGGCCATTGCATAGCCGAGTTCCTGGAAAATGTAGGCACCGGCATCTTCAAGCATCACTGAGTCGACAGCGAGCACGCGAAGACCGGGCACATCTTTNACNGCTGCCAGAAGTTCAACGGCAGTTTCTGTNATGTTNCCGGGGAAGGGCTGGCCATGTTTGAGGGCACGACGGAAGGGATTGAAATCGATTGAACCNTTGAANGATTCTTCAAGTTTATTGGCTTTGAGATAGTCAACGAGCAGCTTGGCGAGCTCAACGGCTTTGCGCGGGCAGCAGGTGAAGTTGACTTCTGTTTCTGAAAGGTTGATGCCTTTGAGNAGTGTTTCGAGAGTTTCTTTAGAAACTTCCGAAACCTTAAATCCGAGCGAGTTNATGCCTTTTCCGAGCACATCGAGAGCCTTTTCATTGGCCTGCTCGGGAGTTTCGGCGATGATTTCCTGACGGCTGAGCCAGTCATTGTTCATCTTAGTGCCNCGAACATANGGAAATTCGCCGGGAAGGGAATCAGTGGTTTTAAGATCGGCAATATCTTCAGCACGATACATCGGCTGAACATTAAAACCTTCATTTGTTCTCCAGACCAACTTTTTGTCGAAAGGTGCGCCCTTAAGGTCGACTTCCACCTTTGCTTTCCACTCTTCGGTCGACACCGGAGGGAATTGGTCGAACAATGTTTCTTTTTTCTTTTCTGTCATGATATTATAATATATGTATATTACTATTTGTATCCACAGTTATTCATGGTAGCCACGACAGCCTGCAGCAACATCTCTGCTGACAATGCAAGCCTTAGCCACTGCAAAGATAGCTTTTATTCCAAATCTTTTGCAGAAAATCATAAAAAATTTTACTTTGAGAACTTCTTGCGGTTGAACATGAAGCCTCGTCCGAGGTATTTTTCCCGAACCACGGGGTTTTCGGCCAGCTCCTCCGATGTGCCCTGGAAAAGGATTTTGCCATCGAAGAGAAGATAGGCGCGGTCGGTGATGTTGAGCGTTTCGTTGGCATTGTGGTCAGTGATCAGAATGCCTATATTTTTCTCCTTGAGCTTATAGACCACACTCTGGATATCTTCCACGGCAATAGGGTCGACACCGGCAAAGGGTTCGTCGAGCATGATAAACTTCGGGTTGATGGCCAGACAGCGGGCAATCTCGGTACGACGGCGTTCGCCGCCCGAAAGTCGGTCGCCATAGTTTTTGCGGCGGTCAACGAGGTTAAATTCCTCAAGCAGTGTTTCGAGTTTCTCTTTCTGATACTCCTTCGAGGTTCCGGTCATCTGGAGCACCGAACGGATATTGTCCTCAACCGTCATTTTTCGGAACACCGATGCTTCCTGAGCGAGATAACCGATGCCGAGGCGCGCACGCTTATACATCGGAAATTTGGTGATGTTTTTATCGTCGAGATAGATTTCGCCTTCGTTGGGGGTAATGAGTCCCACGGTCATATAGAATGTCGTAGTCTTGCCCGCACCGTTGGGGCCGAGCAGGCCCACGATTTCGCCTTGTGTCACATTGATTGACACATGGTTCACAACCGTTCGCTGGCCATATTTCTTCACCAGATTGTCTGTGCGGAGCACGAGCTTCTTATCGTTTTCGTCCTGCATTGAAGCAGCATCGTCCGCCGACATGTTTTCGGCAGCGACCTCTTCAATGGCTTGGGCGGCGAGTCTTTCTTCCTCGTTTTCTTTCATGAGATAAAGTCAGATATGTGGGGGGATATGGTGTCTTGACCGGCAGATTTATTCCGCACAGTCGCAACGGCGTTTGGCTTTGCTGAGACGTGCTTCGATATAGTCGGTCAGCAGATTGATGGCAACCTTATTGTTTCCGCCCTGCGGCACGATAAGGTCGGCAAAGCGTTTGGACGGCTCGATGTACATTGAGTGCATCGGCTTCAACACCTCTTCGTAGCGGCTGATAACAGTCATCGGTGTGCGACCGCGCTCAACGCAATCTCGCGCAATGACGCGAATCAGTCGGTCGTCGGCATCGGCATCGACAAACACCTTCACATCCATCATTTCGCGGAGCACCGGATCGTTCAACACCAGAATACCTTCGACAATGACAACATCGCGCGGCTCAACCTTCACCGTTGCCTCCTGACGTGTGCAGGTCAGNTAGCTGTANGTCGGCATCTGAATGGTGTTACCCTCTTTCAGAGCCTTGAGCTGCTCGACAAGGAGAGTCCATTCGATTGCCGCCGGTTCGTCGAAATTGATTTTACTGCGTTCCTCCGGCGGAATGTGGCTTGAATCCTTATAATATGAGTCCTGAGGCAACACNGCNACCTCGCCGGGAGGCAGACTNTTGATAATCTTGTTGACCACAGTAGTTTTTCCGGAGCCGGTGCCACCGGCTATACCTATAATAAGCATCCGTAGATTGATTTTTTAGATGATACGTTATGATTCGATANCGCAAAGTTAANTAAATATTGCGAATTTTTAGCCCGGCATATCGAAAAGTTGAAGAATTTTGGGTAAGTTTGTGGTGCAAAACCAAAACAAACACACCAAGATTTATGAAATACATAGGCGCACACGTATCTTCAGCCGGAGGAGTCAGCAAAGCTCCCGGCTATGCCAATGAAATAGGAGCCAAGGCTTTCGCTCTGTTCACCCGCAATCCGTCGAGATGGCAGTCGAAGCCGATTTCCGAAAAAGACGCACAGGCGTTTAAGGATAATTGCCTCAAATTCGGCTACACTCCCGCCCAAATTCTNCCCCACGACAGCTATCTCATCAACCTCGGCTCGCCCGACCCGGAAGNGCTTGAGAAATCGCGCAATGCTTTTCTNGACGAAATGCAGCGCTGCGANCAGCTTGGNCTGACCATGCTCAATTTCCATCCCGGCAGCCACCTCGGAGGCATCAGCATCGAAGATTGCCTCGACCGCATTGCCGAATCCATCAATCTGACCCTCGACAAGACTTCAGGCGTGAAAGCNGTCATTGAAAACACAGCCGGACAGGGCACCAACCTCGGATTTTCGTTTGACCANATCCGCAGAATCATTGACGGGGTGGAGGANAAATCGCGCGTTGGNGTNTGCATCGACACCTGCCACGCTTTTGCCGCCGGTTACGACCTTGCNACACCTGAAGGCTACCGCGCTGCCTGGAGCGAATTTGCCGACACCATCGGCTGGGAATATTTCAGCGCNATGCACATCAACGACACTAAAAAAGGCCTTGCCTCGCGCGTCGACCGCCATGAATCCATAGGCAAAGGCATGATCGGACTCCCCTTCTTCGAAATGATGATGAACGACCCCCATATGGACAACATTCCCCTCATTCTCGAAACTCCCGACACCGACATCTGGGCCGAAGAAATCAAACTGCTCTATTCGCTCCAGAAAAACTTTTAAACATTGCAGCCGGAACGCACNANTTTTAACTTAATTTAATTTTTTGGTTAATTATTATAAAGTAATTTTGTAGAGAAATTATTCACAAAACTCATCACAAACCCACACACAAANCCACACCATGATTATTCCTCTACTTATCGTGTTTATTTTNGGCTATTTAGCCATTTCGTTAGAACATCCTCTCAAAGTAGACAAAACAGCAACCGCGCTATTGCTCGGCATGGTGATGTGGGTTATCTACGCANTGGGGGCCGATTCAATCGTTCCGCTTGCCGCCGNCNAGAAATTTCAGACCTATCTTGCAGAGAACCCCAATCTGGNATNCGAGCCNCTCCACACACAGACTCTGCAATATATTCTCAACGTCGACATCATTGAACATCTCGGCGAAATCACCCAGACCCTTCTCTTCCTCATCGGCGCAATGACCATCGTGGAACTCATCGACGTTCACGGAGGCTTCCGCATCATCACCGACCGCATCACAACCCGTCGCAAAGTGCGTCTGCTCTGGATCATTTCGTTCACCACCTTTTTCATGTCGGCCATTCTCGACAACCTGACCACCACCATTGTCATGGTCATGCTTCTGCGCAANCTNATCGCCGACAAAAAAGAACGCTGGCTCTATGCATCAACAATCGTGATTGCAGCCAACAGCGGCGGCGCATGGTCACCGATCGGCGACATCACCACNATCATGCTCTGGGTCGGTAACAATGTGACCACGACCAACCTCATCAGCTACGTGTTGCTCCCGAGCCTCGTGTCGATGATTGTGCCCGTGTTGATTGTCTCTCGCTCACTTAAAGGATCACTGACCCAAATGGTTAAGACCGACAAAATGGATACCAACATCTCAACCTGCGAGCGAAACTCCATTTTCATTCTCGGCGTTGGCGGTCTGCTCTTCGTTCCCATTTTCAAATCGCTGACCCATCTGCCCCCCTTCGTTGGCATGCTCTTCTCGCTCGGCGTGCTGTGGACATTCACCGAAATATTCTATAACGCCAAACGCCTCGACAAAGCCCGCGAACAGCGCATTCCCCGCATTATCTCGCGCATCGACATGCCCTCGATTCTCTTCTTCCTCGGCATTCTGATGGCAGTTGCCGTGCTTCAGTCAACCGGCGTTCTCAAATGGCTCGCCTCCGCGCTCGACGAATCCGTCCACAATGTCTACATCATCGACTCGCTGCTCGGGGTGCTATCTTCAATCGTTGACAACGTGCCCCTCGTGGCCGCAGCCATGGGCATGTATCCTGTAGCCGATCCGGGCGCCACAGGCTATGCCGCCAACTTCGTTGTCGACGGCACCTTCTGGGAACTCCTCTCCTATTGCGCAGGCGTTGGCGGTTCAATCATGATCATCGGCTCGGCCGCTGGAGTCATCGCCATGGGTCTTGAAAAAATCAGCTTCGGTTGGTATCTCAAGAAATTCAGCTGGCTCGCATTCCTGGGCTACGCCGCCGGCATCCTGGTCTACATCCTCGAAAAAGCCATTTTCTAACTTCTGAGATATTACCAATAACGCTTTTCCAATAATAATCCACTTTTAGACATTAAAATAGCCCTAATAAACCGTTTAAATATCTCCGAAAAGCATTTTGACCCCAAATAATCGTATGGACGTATGGAAAAGCCGAAACTAACCATAGAGCAACTCCGCATAATGCGCGAAAGCGAAGACCATGTGGAATTTAAACGCTGTCAACAAGGGAACCTATCATTTAATGGGTCCGATAAACATAAGCCGTCAGATCGGCGTAAATGTATATTGGGTTATGTTGTAGCATTAGCAAATGCCGGTGGTGGTCATCTTGTGATGGGAATGGAAGATAAATTTCCACATAAAGTTGTCGGAACTCGTCAGAATGAGAATGCACTGGGCCAACTTGAAAATGATATCTACAAGGCACTCCAAATTCCGGTGGAGGCATATGAACTATATGATGAGAATAATCTTCGTGTAGTTGTAGTATCCGTTCCACGCCATCCCGTTGGAAAGGCACTTAAGTTTGAGGATGTTGCCTTGTGGCGCTCGGGTGAAGAACTTATCCCAATGCCCGACAAAGTGATGTTTTCTATTTTACAGGAAACAGATCCGGATTATTCTCAGGCTATTTGTGAAGGGGTAACAATCGATGACCTTGATAAGAATGCGATTGCCATACTCAAAGAGAAATATGCCAGAAAACAGAATAACCCAACGTTTACATCGCTTCCTGATGCGCAGGCATTAAGTGACCTAAAACTTATATCCGGAACTAAGGTAACTAATGCAGCAGTACTTTTAGTGGGTAAAACTGAGGTTATTGAAAAATATTTTCCGCAGGCAAAAGTGCAATTAGAGTTTAGAAATATGGATGAGCAGGAGCGCTTTGATAAAAGAGTGTCATTCCTTTCTCCTTTCTATATTCTAATTGATCAACTCTGGAAAGCTATAAACGATCGAAATGGCAGTATCCCGGTTCAAGAGGGAGCATATATATTTGACATTCCATTCTTTAATGAAGAAGTTATCCGAGAAGTTGTCAATAATGCCTTTGCACACCGAGATTATCGTTTGCAAAGTGAGATCGTCATTAAGCAATCACCAACAAAATTAGTAATTGCGAGCCCTGGTGGCTTTCCCTTGGGAGTCACGCTTAACAACATTCTCACGGTGTCAAGTACGCCACGAAATCGATTACTTGCAGACGTATTAGCTCTCACGGGCATAGTTGAACGTTCAGGACAAGGTATGGATGTGATTTTTCGATTGACGCTATCCGAAGGCAAAAGCATGCCTGATTACAAAAACACCGACGACTATCAGGTTGTTGCACTACTCTCAGCAAGAGTCAATGATCCGGGATTTTCTCTTTTTATAAATAGTATACAGCAGGAGTTGCCGGAGAATCAAAAGTTGTCTGTTTTTGACATTCTGACATTTTGCGATATTAAGGATGGTCTTCAGCCTAAAGACATAGAAATTGCTAAAAAACTACTTTCTATGGGATATTTGGAAAAGAGAGGCAAAACTTCCGCCATACGATATATCCTACCTCGCCGATATTATGAACTGACAAATAATCTTGCCGAATATTCCGGATTGACAGATTGGGATGATCAACAAGTTTTAGCCGTTCTTCTACCATTTCTTAACAAGTATGGTAAAGCAAAAAAATCGGAGATTGCAGGAGTTATAGGTTCACATATATCCGAAACCCAACTTCGCAGAACAATCGAACGCCTTTCTCGGCCGGGTGGTCCACTTATCAAGACTGGTAAGACCACCAATACAGTTTATTCTCTTTCTCCTGAATTTAGAGGTCAAATAGATCTTTTACAAGAAGCTACAAGAATTGGCTTAACTCATATTCTTAAACGCCATGATAATGATGGTATTATTAACGATGCTCCTAATGACGGAATAAGTGACGGAACAAAGTAACCAAAAAACAAATGAGTGCAAACCTCGCAACTTATAATATCCTACCATATAGCTTCTTAAAGTGACGGAATAAGTGACGGAATATTATTGTCTAATCTCTGATAGCTTTTAGATATGTCAACACTAAGCGAACTTTATATCACGATGGAGAATCTGCGCAAGCTCAATCTCCCTATTGATGAACGACTTAAACAAGAAGCCGCTAAACTTGAAGAAGATCTCATTCGCACAGAGATTCTTCCGACACTCACCGAGAAGATTGAACCGGCCTTAGCACAAGTTCAACGTGAACTCGTATTGGTTGTTGACTATGTACCCGGAACACCTCTTAAAGTAAGCCTATCTCGTAAGCGAAATATTATAGATGTTCTACCCGATGCAATAGAAATAAAACCTGATCCAATTGTTGAGCATACTGAGAAGAAAAAGGGAGGCAAGAAGATTGTAACCAATCCGCGAACTCGACTGAGAATAACTATGCCGGATGGATTAATAATCGAAGAACGGACAGCATGGGAGTCTTTGCATAAATTCGTACTTAAGGTTGGTATTGACAAAGTGCGTGCCATTGGATTAAAAGTAAACAAAGTCCCTTTCGTAAGCAATACAATAGACAAGAAGTACAAAACTTCTCAAAAGATTCTTGGCAATGGCTGGTTCCTGATGACTAACTCTAATACACCTACTAAACGCAAACAAATCCTCGCCATCGCTTCATCTATTGGTATTGATGTCAATGTAGAAATCATATGATGATGTCTTGATAAAGAATCATGGCATATGCCTCTAATAATAAAATTTTTGCATAAATTTAAATAGTTTCTAACAACGCGCATTCGGGATTTTTTCACTAACTTTGCCGGATAATTATTCGATTCTGCAAATTGACACATTAATAATATAATATGGCTCAGAAACCGTCAATCCCCAAGGGCACACGCGACTTCGGTCCGGTTGAAATGGCCCGCCGCAACTATATATTCGACACGATTCGATCCGTGTTCCGCCTCTATGGCTACAGCCCCATCGAAACTCCGGCGATGGAAAACCTGTCGACCCTCATGGGCAAGTATGGCGAGGAAGGCGACAAGTTGCTATTCAAAATCCTCAACTCCGGCGACTATCTGCGCGGCATCGACACTGCTTCGCTCAGCGAAGGCGGCGACTATGTGAAGCTCACACCCAAAATTTCTGAAAAGGGTCTGCGCTACGACCTCACGGTGCCCTTCGCACGCTTCGTGGTGCAACACCGCAACGAGCTCCAGATGCCGTTCAAGCGCTTTCAGATTCAGCCCGTGTGGCGTGCCGACCGTCCGCAGAAAGGACGCTATCGCGAGTTTTATCAGTGTGACGCCGACGTTGTTGGCAGCGACTCTCTCATCAACGAAATTGAGCTTCTGCAGCTCATCGACGATGTGTTCACCCGTCTCGGCATCCGAATCACAATCAAGCTCAACAACCGCAAGGTGCTTTCAGGCATTGCCGAACTGATTGGCGCTCCTGAAAAGATTACCGACATCACTGTGGCTATCGACAAAATCGACAAAATCGGAATCGATGCCGTCAACGCCGAACTGCTCGAACGCGGAATTTCGCAGGAAGCCATCGCAACTCTCCAGCCCATCATCACCATGCAGGGCACCACGGCCAAACGCCTTGCCCGCCTCGGCGAGGTGCTTGCTTCAAGCGAGACAGGCCTGAAGGGCGTCGAAGAACTGAAGGAAGTCATTGCCGGAAGTGAATCGCTCGGCCTCAACGCTGAGCTTGAACTCGACGTGTCGCTTGCCCGCGGTCTCAACTACTACACCGGCACCATCATTGAAGTCAAGGCCCGCGACGTTGCCATCGGCAGTATCACAGGCGGTGGCCGCTACGACAATCTGACCGGAGTGTTCGGCATGCCCGGACTCTCAGGCGTTGGCATTTCATTCGGTGCCGACCGCATCTACGACGTGCTCAACACTCTCGACCTCTATCCCGCTGATGCCACTACGGGCACCCAGGTAATGTTCACCAATTTCGGCCCGGCCGAAGCGGCAGCGGCCATGAAAATGCTGAAAGAGATGCGCGCCGCAGGCATCCGCGCCGAAATCTATCCCGACGCTGCCAAGATGAAAAAGCAGATGGGTCGTGCCGATGCTCTCCACATTCCCTTCGTTGCCATTGTGGGTGAGTCGGAGGTGGCCGAGAATAAGCTAACTCTCAAAAACATGNCCACAGGCAATCAGCAACTCTTGTCGGTCAGCGAAGCCATTGCAGAGATTCTGAAATAAAAGAGTCAATCTTTCAATCCAACATTTTATTGCCGAAANATTTGTTATTTTAAAATATTNGCAATAAATTTGCCAACAATATGAAACGATTTACCACATATCCGTTCTTCTTTTATTATTCCTTTCGGAGTGATACCGGGCTGATGTGCTGACAAATCNACCAATTTCATTGGATTTCAGATTGTGACCATTACAAAATACTTCATCCCGGACTTCAACCAGTTCGGGATTGTTGTTGTTAATATATGAGTGTATGAAACGACAGATAGCAATACAAGGCATAAAGGGATGCTTCCACGATGCAGCCGCCCANGAATATTTCGCCGCCCGATTTCCCGGCGATGAAATTGAAATCATTGAGTGCGACACCTTCGAACAGATGTTTGAGCTTCTCGACTCTGACCCGCAGGTGACCGGCATCGTGGCCATCGAAAACACCATTGCCGGAGCCCTGCTGCAAAACCATGAGCTCCTGCGCCGAAGCTCCCTGCAGATTGTCGGCGAACACAAAATGCGCATCGCCCATGTGCTTTGCGCTCTGCCCGGAACAGCGATTGAAGATGTGTTTGAAGTCAACTCCCACCCCATGGCACTGATGCAATGCGAGCAGTTTCTTCACTCCCATCAGTCGATGAAAAAATCCGAAACATTCGACACNGCCGGGAGCGCCCGGATGATTGCCGCCAATCATCTCAAAGGTCACGCCGCAATCTGTGGCGAATACGCCGCNGGGCTCTACGGGCTTGACATTTTGCAGAGCGGAATCGANACCAACAAACGCAACTTCACCCGCTTTCTGATCGTTGCCGACCCGCTCAATGTNGCCGAACTGCGGCCGGCCGAATCGCAGCTCAACAAAGCATCGATTGTGTTCACGCTGCCACACGTTCAGGGTGCATTGTCGAAGGTGCTGACCGTGTTGTCGTTCTACGACATGAATCTTTCAAAAATTCAGTCAATGCCCATCATTGGCCGCGAATGGGAATATCGGTTCTACGTCGATTTGACGTTCGAGAGCTACGCCCGCTATCTCAAAGCCATCGATGCCGTGCGCCCGCTCATGTCTGACTTCAAATCACTTGGCGAATATTCCGCAACTCCCGACTAACCCCNNANCTCCCCTACACTCCCCCAACGCTATGAAACCNATACTCCCCGCCCGAAGGGTTGACCAAATAAAAGAATATTACTTCTCGAAGCGCCTGCGCGAAGTGGCCCGGCTCAACGCCGAGGGTCGCGACATCATCTCACTCGGCATCGGTGGCCCCGACCGACCGCCAATGCCGGAGGTGNTTGACACCCTTTGCGAAGCAGCCCGACGCGACGACAGCCATTCTTANCAGATATCAGTAGGGATTCCACAGCTCCGGCAAGCCTATGCCGACTGGTATAGGCGCCACTATGGCGTCGTGCTCAATCCGGCATCTGAAATTCAGCCACTTCTGGGTTCAAAAGAGGGCATCATTCAGCTGATGCTGACATTTCTCAATCCGGGCGACGGTGTGCTGGTGCCCGACCCCGGCTATCCCACCTACACTTCGGCCGCACGACTCGTGGAAGCAGAAGTGTTCACCTACGACCTTACGGCCGAAAACCACTGGCAACCCGACTTCGAGGCCCTCGAACGTCTGCCGCTCGACCGAATTAAAATGATGTGGGTCAACTATCCCCATATGCCNACGGGCGCACCGGCCTCACTCGAACTCTTTNAACGAATCGTCGACTTCGGACGACGCCACGGCATCGTCATTGCCCACGACAANCCCTATAGNTTCATCCTCAACAAAANCCCACTGAGCATCCTGCAAATCGAGGGCGCCAAAGAAATCTGCGTAGAGCTGAATTCCCTCAGCAAGAGCCACAACATGGCGGGCTGGCGCATGGCCATGCTGGCNTCAAATCCTGAGTTTGTCAGTTGGTTCATCAAAGTCAAATCCAACATCGACTCGGGCCAGTTTCTCCCCTCCATGCTCGCCGCTGTCAAGGCTCTCAATGCGCCCGACCGGTGGTATGAGCAGCTCAACGAGCTCTATGCCGGCCGCCGGGCCATAGCCGAACAAATCATGACCGAACTCGGATGCACCTTCGACCCTTCGCAACGCGGCATGTTCCTTTGGGGCAGGATACCCGACAGTGAGCCATCGTCGGAGCAGCTTGCCGACAGGATTCTCTACGACGCGCGCGTTTTCATCACCCCCGGCTTCATCTTCGGCCACAACGGCGAGCGCTACATCCGCCTCTCGCTATGCGCCAATGAGACCAACCTCCGCCGCGCCCTGGAGCGCATCCGCAATTATAATAATGACAAAAAGCAGAAATAATGGAAAACCTTCAACCGATAACATTTCCGGGAATCGACCCCGAGAAACCACTGATAATAGCCGGCCCCTGCAGCGCCGAAACTCGCGAGCAGGTGATGACCACGGCCCGCGAACTCGCCTCAACCGGTCTGCGCATTTTCCGCGCCGGAATCTGGAAACCCCGCACCAAGCCGGGTGGCTTTGAGGGCGTAGGATCAATCGGACTCCAATGGCTTGCCGACGTGAAAAGCGAAACAGGCATGTTCACCGCCACAGAGGTTGCCAACAAAGCCCACACCGAAGAGGCTCTTGCCGCCGGAGTCGACATCATCTGGATTGGAGCGCGAACATCGGCCAATCCCTTTGCCATGCAGGAAATTGCCGANACNCTCGAAGCATCCGGACGCGCTGCGGAGCTGACAGTGCTCGTGAAAAATCCCGTCAACCCCGACCTCGAACTCTGGGTTGGAGCTCTGCAAAGAATCTACAATGCCGGTGTGCGCCGCCTCGGAGCCATTCATCGCGGCTTCTCAACCTATGGCAAGCACCTCTACCGCAACGTGCCGCAATGGCACATACCCGTGGAGCTGCGCCTGCGCTACCCCAATCTGCCAATCATCGTCGACCCCTCCCACATCGGAGGAAAGCGCGAACTGATAGCNCCCCTCTCCCAGCAGGCAATGGACATGGGCTTCAATGGGCTCATTGTCGAAAGCCACTGCAACCCCGACTGCGCCCTGAGCGATGCCGCGCAACAGGTCACACCCGAAATTCTCAATTTCATACTTAACACACTGGTGATTCGCAACTCACGCCAGTCAACCGAAAGCCTGACGCTTCTGCGTCAGCAGATCGACCGCATTGACAACGAACTGCTCGAAGTGCTTGCAAAGCGAATGAGCGTGAGCCGCGACATCGGACGCTACAAAAAAGAACACCGCATGCCCGTGGTGCAGGCCGGACGCTACAATGACGTAATCCGCACCCGCGCCAAACTTGGCGAGGAGATGGGCATGAGCCGTGAGTTTATGAAAACAATCCTGCTGGCGATTCACGACGAATCCGTGCGTCAGCAAATAGAAATAATCAACGACCGCGCAAAATGAAAATCCTCATACTCGGTGCCGGAAAAATGGGCACATTCTTCTGCGACCTTCTCTCTGCCGACCATTCCGTGGCCGTTTACGACCCAAATCCCGAAGCCCTGCGATTCACCTACGGCGTTGAGCGGTTCAGCAACCTCGACGAAATAGATGCGTTCGCCCCGGAGATGGTTATCAACGCCGCAACCGTGCGCTACACCATCGATGCCTTCAACCGTGTGCTCCCACATCTGCCCGCCAAATGCATACTCTCCGACATTGCCTCCGTCAAAACCGGACTGCCGGAATTCTACGCCACCTGCGGCCACCCGTTTGCATCATCACACCCCATGTTCGGCCCCACGTTTGCCTCGCTGAGCAACCTCAGCAACGAAAACGCCATCATCATCAGCGAAGGCGACCATCTCGGACGCATCTTTTTCCGCGACCTCTATCAGCGCCTCGGACTCAACGTGGTGGAATACACCTTCGAGCAACACGACCTCACCATTGCCTACTCCCTCTCGATTCCCTTTGCATCGACCCTCGTGTTTGCNTCAATCATGAAACACCAGGATGCACCCGGCACCACCTTCAAGCGCCACATGGCCATTGCCCACGGCCTCATGAGCGAAGATGACTACCTCCTCTCGGAAATCCTCTTCAACCCCAACACCTCCCGGCAGCTCGACAACATCCTGACCCGGCTGCGTCANCTNAAAGAAATCNTCGACAACCGCGACTCNGCCGCCATGAAATCCTACCTCGCCACCATCCGCTCCAACCTCCGCTAAGTCTCAGCTCCACAATATTTGTGAAAAAAGCGGGGAGGAATTGCGGGGATTTAACGGAAAAGTGCTAACTTTGTGGTGCTATGAGCGAAGATAAGTTAATGAACGCAGCTATGGCCACNTTCACGCAGTTTATGTCGCAACACAAACTGCGCCGCACTCCTGAACGCTTTGCGATTCTGGAGAAGGTGATGACAACCACAAGCCATTTCTCTATCGACGCTCTCCACAGCGCCCTCGAATCGGAGGGCTACCATGTGAGTCGCGCAACGGTCTACAACACCATTGAATTGCTGCTTAAATGCGGTCTCGTGCGCCGAAACACATTCTCCACCCAATCCCCTCAATATGAAAAGACTTCCGGCCTGACCACNCACTATCACCTCGTGTGCTCAAGCTGCGGAAAGGTGCGNGAAATCAAAGATGCTGAAATCGATGCTATGCTTGCCNCGCGACGCTTCGGNAAGTTCCAGGCATCATTTATCGACTTGAACATCTACGGACTTTGCGCATCGTGTGTCCGCAGGCAGANGTCGCTTGAAAAAGCCNCTGCCTCAGNCACTAAAAAGAAATCCGACAAACCAAAAGCTCCCGCCTCTGGCGCAGCTAAGAAATAAAATCCATCTCACACAATCCAATCGCAAAGATGAAAATTGACGTATTGCTCGGCCTCCAGTGGGGCGACGAAGGAAAAGGTAAAGTTGTTGACGTGTTGACTCCGCGCTATGATGTTGTCGCACGCTTTCAAGGAGGCCCCAACGCCGGCCACACTCTTGAATTTGACGGCAAGAAATATGTGCTCCGCTCAATTCCCTCGGGCATTTTTCAGCATGGCCAGATCAACATCATTGGCAATGGCGTGGTGCTTGATCCGGTNCTCTTCCGCGAAGAAGCCGAAGCTCTCGAACGCTCCGGCATCGATCTGCGAAAAGTTCTGAAAATCTCGAAGAAGGCCCACCTCATCATGCCCACCCATCGTCTGCTCGACGCAGCCAATGAACGCGCNAAAGGNGGTGCGAAAATCGGCACCACCGGCAAAGGCATCGGCCCCACCTACACCGACAAAATCAGCCGCAACGGACTCCGCCTGGGCGACACTCTCGACGGCTTCGACAAAAAATATGAAGCGGCCCGCAACCGCCATCTNGACATGCTTCGNGCCATGGGCGAAACCCCTGATCTGGCTGAAGNCGAAGCCCGCTGGCTCGACGCCATTGAATATCTCAAGACATTCGACATCATTGACAGTGAACACTATGTCAACCGCTGCCTGCGCGAAGGCAAATCTGTGCTTTGCGAAGGTGCGCAGGGCACGNTGCTCGACGTTGACTTCGGTTCNTATCCGTTTGTGACTTCATCCAACACNGTTGCCGCAGGCGCCTGCACCGGACTCGGCGTGGCTCCCAACAAAATCGGCGAAGTGTTCGGCATCTTCAAGGCCTACTGCACCCGCGTAGGCAGCGGACCATTCCCCACAGAACTCTTCGATGAAACCGGCAANAAAATCCGCGACATCGGCCACGAATATGGTGCCGTGACAGGCCGCGAACGNCGCTGTGGNTGGATCGACCTCGTTGCGCTGCGCTATGCAATCATGATCAACGGCGTCACCCAGCTCATCATGATGAAGAGCGACGTGCTCGACGACTTCGACACAATCAAGGCTTGCGTGGCCTACGAAATCGACGGNNNNCGCACTGAAGAATTCCCCTACACCGTTGAAGACGACCGNATCACCCCCGTCTATGTCGAGCTCCCCGGATGGAAAACCGACATGACCGCCATGAAGTCGGAAGATGAATTCCCCGAAGCGTTCNGCAACTACATTGCCTTCCTCGAAGAGCANCTTCAGACTCCGATCACCATTGTCAGCATCGGTCCGGATCGCGAACAGACAATTCTGCGTAAGAAATAATCCACAATCCACAACAAGCAATTTCACTCATGGCTAAGATAAAACCATTTAAAGGTGTACGCCCCCCTCGCGAAATCGTCACCGAAGTGACTTCGCGCCCCTACGATGTGCTCAACTCCGAAGAAGCCCGCATCGAGGCCGACGGCAATCCGAAATCGCTCTATCATATCATCAAACCCGAAATTGACTTCGGNCCNGAGGTNGATGAACACGACGCCTGCGTCTACGACCGCGCCGTTGAAAACTTCAACGCTTTTCAGCANAACGGCTGGCTCGTGCAGGACGACAAGGAACGCTACTACATTTATGCGCANACAATGAACGGNCGCACTCAGTATGGCATCGTCATTGCCGCCAATGTCGACGACTACATGCAGGAGCGNATCAAAAAGCATGAACTGACNCGTCGCGACAANGAGGAAGACCGCATGAAACATGTGCGCATCAACAATGCCAACATCGAACCGGTGTTCTTCGCATTNCCCGACAATGANGCCCTCGAAGCAATAATCCGCTCCGTCACAGCCAANGAGCCGGAATATGACTTCNTTTCCGCCGACGGCTTCGGCCATCACTTCTGGCTTGTTGACGACGATGCCACNATCAAGCAAATCACAGAGGAATTTGCAAAAATCCCTCATCTCTATATTGCCGACGGCCATCATCGCACAGCCGCAGCTGCCCTCGTGGGCAACGAAAAAGCAAAGGCCAACCCCAACCACACCGGCGATGAGGAATACAACTACTTCCTCGCCGTAGCCTTCCCCGCNTCTCACCTGCAGATTATCGACTACAACCGCGTGGTGAAAGATCTCAACGGCCTCACTCCCGCTCAACTGCTTGAACGTCTGGAAAAAGACTTCATTGTTGAAGCCAAAGGCACCGAACCCTATCGCCCCNACGCACTCCATAATTTCTCGCTCTATCTCGACGGACAGTGGTANTCGCTNACAGCACGNCCCGGACGCTACAACGACTCCGACCCCATCGGCGTGCTCGACGTNACCATATCCTCCGACCTGATTCTGCGCGACATNCTCGGCATCCACGACCTGCGCAGCGACAAGCGCATTGACTTCGTTGGCGGCATCCGCGGCCTCGGTGAANTGCAGCGTCGNGTCGACTCCGGCGAAATGGCCGTAGCCCTTGCGCTCTACCCNGTTTCGATGAAGCAGCTCATGGACATTGCCGACTCGGGCAACATCATGCCTCCNAAAACCACATGGTTTGAGCCGAAACTCCGCTCCGGCCTCGTGATTCACAAACTCAACGATTGAGGCGGGCGGAAATGTCAGCGACAATCCGCACAGAAAAATTCAGAATAGCCCCGGCCACATACCTTCGCGTTGTGGCCGGGTCTTCTCTACCCTCTCTGCTGGCCTCGATTGTGTTGCTCGCACTCATATCCATTGCTGCCGGCGTGCTTTTTGACATCAGGATTATTCTGGTTGCACTGATTTTCATTTTCCTCGTGTTTCCATTCTACATCTATTATATCTACTTCACTCGCCTGCTGACGGTCGAAGCCCAGAACTCCGTCAGGCCGAAAGATGTCACCATCCATCCACACCTTAATATAATAGAGACATTCCACGCCATCGACGAATCGCTGCCTGTCCCCTCCCCGATCTGCCACCCCTGGACGGATATTTCCCATGCCCGCATCGACCGACATCACTTGCTGATTTACTTCAACGCCACCCCCAATGTGCCGCTCATAGTGCCGCTCGACTCGCTGCCCCCCGACGTCGGCTCCTCGCGACTCAGAGAAATTTTTCCCGCACAAACATTCTGACTCCGGCCTGCTTTGGGCACACTGGACGTGTTGCCGATATAATTTTCTCCAAAACGAATTGCCCCAACTGTTGCTCGGTTGCGAATAATTTCTTAATTTTGCAAAAAATATCGGAAACGGCTACCAATCGCCGGCTTTTCGATTCTTCACAGTTTCTACCCCAACACCCCGCATCCCCCCTTTTATGGTTGTATTCTTTAAGAAAGGTGCTGCTAAAGTAATTGCTGTTGAGAGTGACCATCGCTTCAATGACGAAGAAAAGGAAAAACTCTCGTGGCTCTTTGGCGGCGCAACGCCTCTTGTATCCACTTCAGTGAAAGGACGCTTCATCGGTCCGCGTAAAGAAATGGTGACTCCCTGGAGCACCAACGCAGTTGAAATCACCCAGAACATGGGGCTTCAAGGCATCACCCGCATTGAAGAATTCCTGCTGACCCGCGACGAAGAACCCCGCTTCGACAAAATGCTCCAGCGTCTCTACGACGGACTCAACAGCCGAGTGTTCACCACTTCGCGCCAGCCGGAACCGATTGTCTACATCGACGACATAGCTGAATACAACCGCAGCGAAGGTCTCGCCCTGAGCCCCGACGAAGAGCAATATCTCCGCGACCTCTCCGCCAAGCTCGGACGCCCGCTGACCGACAGCGAAGTGTTCGGCTTCTCTCAGGTCAACTCCGAACACTGCCGCCACAAAATCTTCAACGGCACTTTCGTGATCGACGGCGAAGAAAAACCCCTCTCGCTCTTCAAACTCATCAAAAAGACCTCGCAGGAAAATCCCAACAGCCTCGTGTCGGCCTATAAAGACAATGTTGCATTCGTCAAAGGTCCCCGCATCGAGCAGTTCTATCCCGTCAACCCCGACCGCCCCGACATGTTCGATGTCAAAGAAATCGACACCGTCATCTCCCTCAAGGCGGAAACCCATAACTTCCCGACCACCGTCGAGCCATTCAACGGCGCCGCAACCGGCACCGGCGGCGAAATCCGCGACCGTCTCGGCGGCGGCAAGGCAAGTCTTCCGATTGCCGGCACAGCCGTCTACATGACCTCATATCCCCGCATGAGCCCCGACCATCGATGGGAGCTTATGATGAATCCCCGAGTGTGGCTCTATCAGACCCCTGCCGACATTCTCATCAAAGCCTCCAACGGCGCTTCCGACTTCGGCAACAAATTCGGTCAGCCCCTCATCTGCGGCTCGCTGCTCACATTTGAACACGACGAAAACGGCAAACTCTACGCCTACGACAAGGTGATCATGCTTGCCGGCGGTGTGGGCTTCGCCGCTGCAAAAGATGCCATCAAGGGCACACCCGAACCCGGCGAGAAAGTGGTGGTGATGGGTGGCGACAACTACCGCATCGGCATGGGCGGCGGCGCCGTAAGCTCCGTAGCCACAGGCCAGTACGACAACGCCATTGAGCTCAACGCCGTTCAGCGTGCCAATCCCGAAATGCAGAAACGTGTTTCAAACGTGATTCGCGCATTGGCCGAAAGCGACGAAAATCCCATCATCTCAATCCACGACCACGGCGCAGGCGGTCATCTCAATGCCCTCAGCGAACTCGTTGAAGCCACCGGCGGACGCATCGACCTCGACGCACTTCCCGTTGGCGACGCAACACTTTCGGCCAAAGAAATCGTTGGCAACGAAAGCCAGGAACGCATGGGCATGGTCATTGATGAACACGACATCCCTTACGTTGAACGCATCGCTGCCCGCGAACGCGCCCCGATGTATGTTGTCGGCGAAACCACCGGCGACGACCGTTTCGTGTTCCGTCGCTCCGACGGCGTGAAGCCCATCGACCTCGCCATGGCCGACATGTTCGGCAACTCACCGAAAACGGTGATGACCGACTCCACAGTGGCCGTCAGCTACAAAGATGCCGACTACACCGACGAAAAGATTGAAGAATATCTGACCGACGTGCTTTCGCTCGAAGCCGTTGCCTCAAAAGATTGGCTGACCAACAAAGTTGACCGCTCCGTGACCGGCAAGATTGCCCGCCAGCAGTGTCAGGGCGAAATTCAGCTCCCGCTGAGCGACTGCGGCGTCGTTGCGCTCGACTATCGCGGACGTCAGGGCATCGCCACCTCAATCGGCCACGCTCCTCAAGTGTCGCTCGTCGACTCTGCCAAAGGCTCAGTCATTGCCATTGCCGAAGCCCTCACAAACATCGTAGGTGCCCCGATCAAAAACGACATCCGCGGCCTCTCGCTCAGCGCCAACTGGATGTGGCCCTGCAAGAATCCCGGCGAAGACGCAGCTCTCTATCGCGCCGTTGAAGCATGCTCCGATTTTGCCTGCGCCCTCGGCATCAACATCCCAACCGGCAAAGACTCCCTGTCGATGACCCAAAAATATGGCGACGACAAAGTGTTTGCTCCCGGCACCGTAATCATTTCCGCCGCAGGCGAAGTGACCGACATCCGCAAAACCGTAAGCCCCGTGCTTCAGCCCGGACGCTCACACCTATATTATATAGACTTCTCCGGCGACAGCCTGAAACTCGGCGGCTCCGCACTCTTCCAGTCGCTCAACCGACTTGGCGCAGAGGCACCCACAGTCACCGACCCCGCACAATTCGTCGCCACATTCAACGCCGTTCAGCGTCTTGTCAAACGAGGCTCAATCATGGCCGCCCACGACGTTTCAGCCGGCGGTCTGATCACCACCATTCTCGAAATGACATTCGCCAACACCTCCGGAGGCGTCAATCTGACCACCGAAGCGTTCACCGAAGCAGGCGAAAGCGACCTCGTCAAGATTCTTTTCGCTGAAAATCCCGCGCTCCTGGTGCAGATTGCCGAAGATAAAGCCGACTCGGCCGAACAGCTNCTCAAGGAAGCCGGCGTGAAATTCCACCTCATCGGCGAACCTTCCGACGAACGCACCGTCATGATTGAACATCAGGGCACCGTGCGCATGATCGGCATTGACCACATGCGCGACGTCTGGATGCGTCCTTCCTATCTGCTCGACTGCCTCCAGAGCGGCGAAAAATGCGCCCGCATGCGTTTTGAAAACTACAAGAAGCAGCCTCTGCGCTATCGCATTCCCTCTGCATTCAACGGTTCGCTCGAAA
The DNA here is from genome assembly GCA_014801655.1 of Bacteroides sp. Taxonomy (GTDB): domain Bacteria; phylum Bacteroidota; class Bacteroidia; order Bacteroidales; family Muribaculaceae; genus Paramuribaculum. The sequence continues at coordinate 118,110 of JAAVDT010000045.1, read as the reverse complement.
GCCGCGGCCTCAAAGCCGGACGCCACGAAGTGTCAGGCATCCGCGCGGCAATCATTCGCGAAAAAGGCGTCAACGGCGATCGCGAAATGGCACAGTCGCTCTATCTCGCCGGCTTCGATGTCAAGGATGTCCACATGACCGACCTCATGACCGGTCGCGAAACGCTCGACGATGTAAACATGATTGTGTTCTGCGGCGGCTTCTCCAACTCCGACGTTCTCGGTTCGGCAAAAGGATGGGCTTCAGGCTTCCTCTGGAACGAAAAAGCTCGCACCGCCCTCAAGCGTTTCTATGACCGCGAAGACACCCTTTCGCTCGGCGTNTGCAACGGTTGCCAGCTGATGATGGAACTCAATCTCATCTGCCCCGANCATNCGAAAAANGCCACTATGGACCACAATATCAGCCACAAGTTCGAGTCAAACTTCGTTGGCGTGACCATTCCGGAAAACAACTCCGTCATGTTCGGCCCCNTGGCCGGAATGAAACTCGGCATCTGGGTGGCTCATGGCGAAGGACGCTTCATGCTCCCGATGGCTGCCGATCAGTATAACGTGGCNCTGCGCTACAACTACACNGCCTACCCCGCCAACCCCAACGGTTCGCGCGGCGGCGTGGCGGGCCTCTGCTCTGCCGACGGTCGCCACCTCGCAATGATGCCCCACCTCGAACGCGCCATCTTCCCCTGGCAATGCGCCTGGTATCCGCGGTCGAGACGCCGCAACGACGTCACACCCTGGATTGACGCCTTTGTCAACGCACGCAAGTGGATCGAACAACATAAGAAATAACCGCAAATGATTGAGCGGGAGAGACAAACCGACAGCCAAAAGCTCCGAAACCTCTCCCGCTCACCTTTTTTCCCCGATAGATATAGTTTCTCCAAGNCCTNTCTCTTCTTCTCCAGTTTCTAAAGTAAAAAACCCCTAACCTATTTAAAATAATAAATTTNTACCACTATGGGAGGTTTCTTCGGCCTAACGGCAAAAACAGACTGCGTTAACCGTCTGTTCTACGGTGTTGACTACAACAGTCACATGGGTACAAAACGAGCCGGCATGGCAACCGTCAACAACGGCATCTTCACCCGCTCGATCCACAACATCGAAAACTCTTANTTCCGAACCAAGTTCGAAGGCGACCTGAAAGACTTTTCAGGCAACTCCGGTATCGGTGTTATCTCCGACACCGATGCACAGCCGATTATTGTCAACTGCCATCTCGGCAAATTTGCAATCGTCACCGTTGCCCGCATCAACAACATCGTCGAACTTGAAAAAGAGATGCTCGCCAAAGGCCACCACTTCTGCGAACACAGCTACGACATCATCAACCCCACGGAGATGATTGCCGCCCTCATCAGCGAGGGTCAAGACATNGTGTCGGGCATTGAAAATGTGTATCGCCGCATCAAAGGATCTTGCTCGATGCTGATTCTGATGGAAGGCAAAATCATCGCCGCCCGCGACTTTCTCGGACGCACCCCGATTCTCGTTGCCAAAAACGACGACGGCTATGCTGCGGCATCCGAATCATGCGCCTTCTCCAATCTCGACTTCGAAATCTGCTACAATCTCGGGCCGGGCGAAATCGTTGAGCTCACCCCCGACTCGCTCACCCAGCTCCGNAAACCCGAAAAGCGCAACCAGATTTGCTCCTTCCTGTGGATCTACTACGGCTACCCGGTGTGTCAGTATGAAGGCCGCAACGTTGACCGCATGCGCTACGTCACCGGTCGCGACATGGCCAAGACCGACGACACCGAAGTCGACTTCGTCAGCGCCATTCCCGACTCAGGCATCGGCATGGCTCTGGGTTACTCTCAAGGCAAAAATGTGCCCTATCTGCGCGGCATCGTGAAATATACCCCCACCTGGCCCCGCAGCTTCACACCCTCNACCCANGAACGCCGCGAACTCGTGGCCAAGATGAAACTCATCCCCAACAAATCGCTGCTCAANGGTCGCCGCGTGATTTTCTGCGACGACTCCATTGTGCGCGGAACTCAGCTGCGCGACAACGTGGCCGACATGCGCACCGCCGGTGTCAAGGAAATCCACATGCGCATTGCCTGCCCGCCACTCATCTATGCCTGCGACTTCCTCAACTTCACCGCNTCAAAAAGCAATCTCGAACTNATCACACGCCGCGTCATCGCCGACTTTGAAGGCGACCCCGACAANAATCTNGAAGCCTACGCAACCTTCGGCACTCCCGAATATAACCGCATGGTCGAAGAAATCCGCCGTCGTCTCGGCCTCGACACACTGCAGTTCAGCTCACTNGAAAACATTGTCAACGCAATCGGTCTGCCCAAAAGCGACATCTGCACCCACTGCTTCGACGGCTCCAGCACCGACTGCGCCTGCTGCCCTTGCAAGGATAAGTAAGTGTTAAAATTTAATTTATACACTTACTTAACACACCTTATTATATAGCAAGTCTATAGCTTCACCACCTTCAATGCCACCTGCCNTCCATCNCGGACCGCAGGTGGCGTTTTTTCATGGTCAAAATCCACTTTTTCTCCAATAAAATCANCCAATCGACCAATATCATAGACAGTTCGGCGAAAAAATTTTGTCTATCAAAACATTTTATTTATCTTTGTAAGTCGAAAAAGACTATAAACCGATCACTAACTAAAAATATACCAAAGTATGAGTCTAAACATCATCGTGCTCGCCAAGCAGGTGCCCGACACCCGCAATGTGGGCAAAGATGCAATGAAAGAGGACGGCACCATCAATCGCGCCGCTCTCCCGGCCATCTTCAACCCCGAGGACCTCAATGCCCTCGAACAGGCTCTCCAGCTTAAAGATGCCAATCCCGGTTCGACCGTTACGTTATTGACAATGGGTCTCCCCCGCGCTTCTGAAGTGATCCGCGAAGCTATGTTCCGCGGCGCCGACGGCGGCATTGTGCTGACCGACCGTGTGCTTGGCGGTGCCGACACCCTTGCTACTTCCTACTCTCTTGCTCAGGCCGTTAAGAAATTCGGCAACTACGACATCATTCTCGGCGGTCGTCAGGCTATCGACGGNGACACTGCTCAGGTGGGTCCTCAGATTGCTGAAAAGCTCGGCATTCCGCAGGTCACTTATGCTGAAGAAATCCTCGACCTCAAGGATGGCTTCGTGACCGTGAAACGNCGTCTCGAAAACGGTGTTGAAACCGTTAAGGCTCCCCTGCCCTGCGTTGTGACCGTCAANGGTTCTGCCGACGAATGTCGTCCGCGCAACGCAATGCTTCTCCAGAAATACAAATATGCGGCNTCTACCTCCGAAAAAGAAAAACTCTCCGACGAGCGCAAGGCCCTTCTTGAAAAACGCCCCTACCTCAACATTGAAGAATGGAGCGCAGCTTATGTCGACGCCGATCCCGAACAGATCGGTCTGGCCGGCTCTCCCACAAAGGTGAAAGCTATTGAAAACGTTGTGTTCACCGCCAAGGACAGCCGTCGCATCGACAACAACGACGAGCAGATCGAAGAACTGGTGAAAGAACTCATCGCCAACCACACAATCGGCTAATCATCAATCTCAACCNAAAAAAATTCACTCAGAATCATGACTGACCAGAATAACTTAATCGTATATTGCGAGTTTGACGAAGGAAAAATTGCCGACGTGAGCCTTGAGCTTCTGACCAAAGGTCGCGAACTGGCCAAGAAACTTGGTGTCAAACTTGAAGCCGTGGTGATTGGCGACAATCTCGACGGTGTTGAAGACCAGCTCTTCCCCTACGGCGTTGACCGCGTTTACAAAGTGGCCGACAAACGCCTCTTCCCCTACACCTCCAACCCCCATGCCGCAGTGCTCATCAATCTCTTCAAGGAGATTAAGCCGCAGATCTGCCTCATGGGCGCCACATGCATCGGCCGCGACCTCGGTCCCCGCGTTTCATCCTGCCTCCACAGCGGTCTGACCGCCGACTGCACCTCGCTTGAAATCGGCCCCCACAAAGACCCCAAGACCGGCAAAGAATATGAAGAACTTCTCTATCAGATTCGTCCCGCATTCGGCGGCAACATCGTTGCCACCATCGTGAACCCCGAATGTCGCCCCCAGATGGCAACCGTTCGCGAAGGCGTGATGAAGAAAGAAGTTGCCGACCCCAACCACAAAGGTGAAGTCATNGACCTCGACGCCTCCAAATATGTTAAAGATGAAGACTTCTGCGTTGAAATTCTCGAACGCGCAATCGAAAAATCGAAAGTCAACATCAAAAACTCACCCATCATCGTTGCCGGCGGCTACGGCATGGGCTCGAAAGAAAACTTCGACCTGCTCTACAAGCTCGCTGAAACTCTCGGCGGCGAAGTCGGCGCATCGCGTGCGGCTGTCGACGCAGGCTTCTGCGAACATGACCGTCAGATCGGCCAGACCGGNGTGACCGTGCGTCCGAAACTCTACATCGCCTGCGGCATCTCAGGCCAGATTCAGCACATCGCCGGCATGCAGGACAGCTCAATCATCCTCTCCATCAACAACGACCCCGAAGCTCCGATCAACACCATCGCCGACTTCGTGATCACAGGCAACGCCGAGGATGTCATTCCCAAACTCATTAAATACTACAAAAAGAACTCCAAGTAAATAAAGCCATGGCTAATTTCTATACTGATAATCCCGATTTGAAGCATCACCTCAGCCACCCGCTGATGCAGAAAATCGTTGAACTGAAAGAGCGTAACTTCACTGACGCTGAAAAATANGACTATGCGCCCCTCGACTTCGAGGATGCCATGGACTCCTACGACAAGGTGCTTGAAGTGGTTGGCGAAATCTGCGGCGGCCGCATTGCNGAAAACGCNGAAGGCGTTGACCACCAGGGTCCGCGCGTTGAAAACAGCCGCGTTATCTATGCCGACGGCACCAAGGAAAACCTCGAGCTCTGCCGCAAAGCCGGCCTGATGGGCATGTCGATGCCTCGCCGTCTGGGCGGTCTGAACTTCCCCATCACCCCCTACATCATGGCCGCCGACATCGTGAGCCGTGCCGACACAGGTTTTGAAAACCTCTGGGGCCTTCAGGACTGCGCCGAAACAATCTATGAATTTGCCGACGAAGACCAGAAGCAGCGCTACATTCCCCGCGTCTGCCAGGGCGAAACAATGTCGATGGACCTCACCGAACCCGATGCCGGTTCCGACCTCCAGAGCGTAATGCTCAAAGCCACCGAACAGCCCGACGGCACTTGGCGTCTGAATGGCGTTAAACGCTTCATCACCAATGGCGACAGCGACATCCACCTGGTGCTCGCCCGCTCTGAAGACGGCACAAAAGACGGCCGCGGTCTGTCAATGTTCATCTACGACAAGCGCGATGGCGGCGTTGACGTTCGTCGCATCGAAAACAAAATGGGTATCAAAGGTTCTCCCACCTGCGAACTCGTTTATAAAAACGCAAAGGCCGAACTCGTTGGTTCTCGCCGCATGGGCCTCATCAAATATGTGATGGCCCTGATGAACGGTGCCCGCCTCGGCATCGCCGCACAGAGCGTCGGCGTCAGCGAACGCGCCTATCGCGAAGCACTCGCCTATGCCAAAGACCGCAAGCAGTTCGGCAAAGCAATCATCGAATTCCCCGCAGTCTATGAAATGCTCGCCGTGATGAAAGCCAAACTCGATGCTTCCCGCGCGCTGCTTTATGAAACCTCACGTTTCGTCGACATGTACAAAATCTATGAGGACATTGCCAAAGAACGCAGCCTCACTCCCGACGAACGCAAGGAAATGAAATTCTACAACAAGCTCGCCGACGCCTGCACTCCCCTTGGCAAAGGCCTCAGCAGCGAATACTGCAACCAGAACGCCTACGACTGCATTCAGATTCACGGCGGCTCCGGCTTCATGAAAGATTATGCCTGCGAACGCATTTACCGCGACGCCCGCATCACTTCAATCTACGAAGGCACCACTCAGCTCCAGGTTGTAGCAGCCATCCGCCACGTCACCACCGGCACCTATCTCGACCTCATCCGCAGCTACGAAGCTCAGGAAGTGGCTGAAAACCTCAAGCCTCTGCGCGACAATCTCATGGCCATGACCGAGAAATATGTAGCCGCTGTCAACGCTGTGCTCGAAGTCAAAGACCAGACCTACACTGACTTCATGGCTCGCCGCATGGTTGAAATGGCCGGCAACATCATCATGGGCTACCTGCTCCTGCTCGATGCCAACCGCAACGCTGACTTCACCAAGTCTGCCGAAGTCTACAACAAGATGGCTCAGGCCGAAGTCAACAAACACGCTGACTTCATCGCAGCTTTCAAACCCGAACAGATCGAAGCCTACAAAGCCTAATCACTCCAGACGTTATTCATTTTGTATATAGAGCGGCAAAGCACCTCAACGTGCTTTGTCGCTCATTCATTTTGAAATGATGTGGAAATTCCGTAATTTTGGGAAACAAAACTCCCGACGAAATGAAATTCAGCGACATCCCGGGCCATGAGGCCGCAAAAACGAGAATGAGGCAGATGGCCGACTCCGGCCGCATTCCTCACGCCATTCTGCTTGAAGGCCCGGAAGGCATCGGCAAGCTATCGCTCGCCCGCGCCTTTGCTCAATATATCCACTGCGAACACCCCACAGCCGACGGCGAACCCTGTGGACGNTGCCAGCCATGCCTGCTGCACCAGTCGATGAACCACATCGACACCACCTACGTCTACCCCGTGGTCAAAGCCGACGGCTCAAGCTCAGCACCCGTCGCTGCCGACTATCATCAGGAGTGGCTCGACTATCTCTCGGGCCGCATATTCATGGACAAAGCCGCATGGATACGCAACTTCTCCAAGAAAAATCCACAGCTTCTGACCTATGTCACTGAGAGCAATGCACTGATTCACAACCTTGCATTCACCTCCCATGTGTCGCGCTACAAAATCGTCATCTGGTGGCTTCCTGAAAAAATGAACATCGAAGCGGCCAACAAACTGCTGAAACTGATTGAGGAACCCTACGACGACACCATCTTCATCATGGTCAGCGACAGTCCCGACGAAATACTCCCCACCATCTATTCGCGAGTGCAGCGCATCAGCCTCAAGCGTCTGCCCGACGAAACCGTGGCGCGGATTCTTGCCGACCGATTCGACATTTCGCAAGCCGATGCCATGGCGATTGCCCACATCGCCGAGGGAAATGTGACCCGGGCCATCGACTCTATGCAGCAAAGCAAAGAGACGGCACAGGCCTTCGACCTCTTTGTCAGACTGATGCGTCTGGCCTATCAGCGCAATGTCCACGCCCTNCGCGAATGGGCCGACGAGCTCGCCGNCCTCGGGCGCGACCGCGAAATCAGCTTCTACACCTANGCCATTCGCCTCATCCGCGAAAACTTCGTCTACAATCTCAACGTGCCCGACCTCAACTACATGAACTCCGGCGAACAGCAATTCTCCACCCGATTCGCCCGCTTCATCACCGTCAACAACGTTGAGCGNCTGATCGACACCTTTGAAAAAGCCCGCATCGACATTGCCGGCAACGGCAACGGCAAAATCATCAACCTCGACGTTGCCATCAAAGTAATCCTAAGCCTCCTCCCCCCGAAAAACTCCTAACTCTAACCTCCGACTTCAAATAAAATGACACCCTTCCTGCAACAAGTCGCCGAAATCTATGTGGAGCGCGAGAGTGAAAATCTTGCNGACTATTGCTTCGTGTTTCCCAACAAACGATCGGCCACATTCTTCACCCGCTTTCTCGAGCAGGCGCTTGCCCGGAAAAAAGGAGGAGTGTTGCCCGAAATCACCAACATCACCGACTTCGTTGCCGGATTTTCACATCTGACTCAGGCCAACCGCTACGANATGCTCTTCACTCTCTTCGANGAGTATCGCAAGATTCCCGGCGTGGAGGCCGATTTCGATCAGTTCGTGTTCTGGGGAGAGATGCTTCTGACCGACTTCTCCGACGTTGACCGCTACCTCGTNGACCCCGATCAACTCTTTGTCAACGTCAGAAAACTGCGCGAGATTTCCTCCAACTATCTCAGCGAGCAGCAACTCGAAGTGATTCGCCGATTCTGGGGCGAAGAGCGCACACGCGAAACCGTCGACCGCTTCTGGAACCATATCGACCACGAAAATGACTCTCCGCGCCAGGCCAAATTCATCAAACTCTGGGAAGTGCTTCAACCGCTCTTCCACGCTTTCACGCGTCGGCTCGAAGAACGCGGACTCGCCACCTCCGGCCGCCTCTATCGCATTGCCGGCGANATGCTCAGCCCCGAATCATCCTATGTGCCGCCGATGGANCGCTACATCTTCGTTGGGTTCAACGTGCTCTCCACCTCCGAAATCAAAATCCTCTCCCGCCTTCAGAAAATGGGGCGCGCCGACTTCTATTGGGATTGCAACTCCCCGGCCATTGAGATGAAAGACTCGCGCGCCGCCCGATTCATTAAGCGCAACATCAAGGAATTNCCCTCACTCTATCAGCTCCCCGAGGAGAAAATCAATCACATGCCAAACATCCGGATTCTCGGCGTTCCCTCCAACATCGGACAGGTCAAAGCCGCCGGTCTGGCCATAGACTCATGGGCCCGCGAAGGGAAAATCGACGACCTCAACAATGCCATCGACACCGCCGTGGTGCTTCCCGACGAATCGCTGCTGATTCCGATGATACACTCCGTGCCCGACACCGTCGGCACACTCAACGTCACCATGGGTTTCCCGATGCGCCTGAGCCCCATGTCGGGATTGCTCAAAACCATCATCAGCCTGCAACTGCGCTCACGCATGCGCGCCGGCGAGCGAATCTACTTCTACGAAGATGTCAAGGCCCTGCTCACCACTCCGGCCCTGCGAGCCATGGCACCCGCCGAGTGTGCCACCCTCGAAGAACAGATCGTCACCAAACGCCTCTTCTCTATTCCGGCCCGGCTCATCACCGAAACCGTGCCGCAACTCGCCCCGGTCTTCACCCCCATTTCCAATTCCGACTCCCTGGCCGACATCGGGCTCTACATCACCCGCCTCTGCGACTTCCTCGACCACACCGGCGAGGACGACGACAAGAACTTCCACGCCATGCAGCATCAGTTTGTGGAGTCATATCGCATAGCCGCCCGCGAACTGCTCGACGCCGCCCGAATCTATGGAATCGAGATGAAAGGTTCATCCTATTTCCGCCTCATCGAACGAGCCATATCCTCCGACACGGTGCGCTTCGTCGGCGAGCCGCTGCGTGGATTGCAAATCATGGGTGTGCTTGAAACCCGCGCTCTCGATTTCAAAAACATCATAATGACGTCGATGAACGAACGTGTCTTTCCACGTCGCCACTATTCGCGCTCATTCATCCCCGACGCCCTGCGCAACGGCTTCGGCATGGCCACCATCGACTTCCAGGAGAGCATCTTCGCCTACTATTTCTATCGCCTGATTTCGCGCGCCGAAAACGTGACGCTCATCTACGACGCCCGCACCGTGGGCGGCTCCAAGAGCAGCGAAATGTCGCGCTATCTCGCCCAGCTTCTCTATTTCTACGGCGAGCAGCAGTGCATCACCCACAATCTCGGAGTCTACAATGCGCAGCGATTCACCCCGCAGCCAATCGTCATCAAAAAGACACCCGAAATTCTCGAAAAGCTCCGCCGCTTCACACCCGAGGGGGGATCGCAAAATCTCTCTGCAAGTGCGCTTAACACCTATATCAATTGCCCGCTAAACTTCTATCTCCAATCGGTCGAAGGCTACAACGCCGACAATGAAGTGACCGACTATATGGATTCCAGCACCTACGGCACCATTGTTCACGACTCGATGCAGCAGGTCTACGAATCGTTCCAGAACGCCGAACGCGAACCGGTGACCATCACCGCCTCCATGCTCGAACGCTTCACCAAGAAAGAAAACACCGACCTGCAACGCATCATCTCGCGAACCATCAACAAAGAATTCAACCGCCTCGACGACGACAAGCTCGACGAACCGCTCGTTGGCGAAGCCCTGATTCTCGGCCGGGTGATGCACGCAGCCATCGTGGCCATGCTCCGCGAAGACATGAAGTTGTGTCCATTCACCTTCATCGGCGCCGAATACAAGATGCAGGGCACAATGGAAGTGGTTCCCGGCCTGACGGTCAACGTAAAGCAAATCATCGACCGCATTGACCGCGTGGGCGGCGTCAAACGATTTGTCGACTACAAGACCGGCTCCGACGTGCTTATGGCCCCGAGCNTCGAGTCNCTCTTCGACAACAATCGCCAGCAACGAGCCAAGGCCATTCTTCAGCTCCTGCTCTACTGCCTCATCCACAACCGTCTGACGGGCGAGGATGAGCCGATTCAACCCGTAATCTACAAGATTCTGACCATGCAGTCGCGCGGAATCGAACCGCTGAAAATAGCCAAACAACCCATCATGGACTATCACGAGGTGCTCGACGATTTTCTCGACCTGCTGACCAAGAAAATCCTTGAAATCTTCGACCCCGAAGTGCCATTCATTCAGACCTCCAACCCCCACAACTGCACCTTCTGCCAGTTTAAGGCCATGTGTGGCCGCGAATAATCCTCCCCCCCGATGAGCGGTCTTTACATCCACATTCCCTTCTGCCACTCGAAGTGTGCCTACTGCGATTTCTTCTCGACACCGCGCGCCTTCGACATCGACGGCTACATCGACGCCCTTCACCGCGAATACACTCTGCGCTGCCACGAAACCGGTTCTGAACCTCCGCAGACAATCTATATCGGCGGAGGCACTCCCTCCATTCTCTCCCCTGCGAGGCTTGAACGACTGCTCCGCCCGTTTGACCTCACGGCTTCTCGGGAAACCACCATTGAAGTCAACCCCGAAGATGTCACCGACAATTTCGCCGCAGCCATCAATGCACTGGGCATCAACCGCGTCAGCATGGGTGTGCAGAGTCTNAACGATTCAGAGCTGGCGGCCATCGGTCGCCGCCACAGCGGAGACGATGCACTGCGCGCCGTCGACACCCTGCGTCGAGCCGGCATCTCCAATCTCAGCCTCGACCTCATCTTCGGCCTCCCGGNCCAAGATCTCGCAAGCTGGANCNACTCGTTGANCNGCATCCTCGACCTCCGGCCTCAGCATCTCTCGGCCTACTCGCTCATGTATGAACCCGGCACACGTCTATGGGCNCAGCTTCAGGCAGGAAAACTCAAAGAGGCGCCGCAAGAGGTGTCGGAACAGATGTATGANATTCTGTGTCAGCTCACTGCCCAAGCCGGACTGGAGCACTACGAAATCTCCAACTTCGCCATGCCGGGTCATCGCTCCCGCCACAATTCATCTTACTGGAATCTGACCCCCTATCTGGGACTCGGCGTGTCAGCCCACAGTTTCGACGGCATCGTTCGGCGCCACAATCCCGCCGACATACGACGCTACATCGCATCCCCCACACCTATATTTATAGAAGAATCGCTGACCGACGCGGAGCGCATCGACGAGTATCTGCTCATTCGTCTGCGCACGGCCGAAGGCATAGCCCCTGCCGACTTCATCAGCCGGTTCGGCCGGCCGGCCTATGACCGACTGCTCGACCGCGCGCGCCGTCAGCCGATGCTCAGCGTCACCGCCGACCGCATCGCCATTCCCCCTCGCCACTGGCTCATCTCCGACTCCATTCTCGTCGACCTGTTTGAATAACCGTCAGTCGTGGTGATACGGCTCGCCGCGCAAAATGGTCATGGCTCGATAAATCTGCTCGGTGATGAACAGGCGCACCATCTCGTGGGAAAAAGTCATGCGCGAAAGCGAAATCTTGCCATCGGCTCTTGCATAGACCTCCTCCGAAAAACCGTAAGGCCCGCCAATCACCAGCAGCAGACGCTTCAAGCCCGAAGCCATCTTCTTCTCAATGAATCCCGCAAACTCGCGCGAAGTGTATTCGCGTCCACGCTCATCGAGCAACACAACGAAATCCGACGGCTGCATGGCCGCCAGCATCAGCTGCCCCTCCTTCTGCTTCTGCACGGCCTCGCTCAGAGTGCGCGTGGTCTTGATGTCGGGCAACACCGTCAGCTCAAACGGCAGATAATGGCCGATGCGGTTGCAATAGCCTTCGATTCCCTCGGCAAGATATTTCGACTGAGTTTTGCCGATAGCTAAAATTTCAATTTTCATAAGCTCTACTTTTGCTCAAATGGGTGGAATTATCTAATTTTGTGCAAAATTAACAAAACACATTGAGAAAATGAAAACAAACGAAGAGCTTATCGACGATCTGTTGACACTGGCCTTCGCCGAAGATGTTGGCGACGGCGACCACACCACCCTCTCCACCATTCCCGCCGACGAAATGGGCCGCCAGCGCCTTATCGTCAAGGAAGAAGGCATATTGGCCGGTGTGGATATTGCCCGCAAGGTGTTTGAAAAATTCGATCCGTCGCTGAAAATGACAGTGATGATTGAAGATGGTGCCCATGTGAAGCCCGGCGACGTGGCCTTCGTTGTCGAAGGACCTGTGCGCTCCCTCCTGCAGACCGAACGCACCATGCTCAACATCATGCAGCGCATGAGCGGCATCGCCACCACAACCGCCCGCTATCAGTCGCGCCTCGAAGGCCTGAAGACCAAAGTGCTCGACACCCGCAAAACCACTCCCGGCATGCGTCTGCTCGAAAAAGAAGCCGTGAAAATCGGTGGTGGCTGCAACCATCGCATCGGCCTGTTCGACATGATTCTCATCAAAGACAACCACGTTGACTTTGCCGGCGGCATTCCCCAGGCAGTGGCCGCAGCCAAGAAATATTGCAAAGAGACCGGGCGCGACCTCAAAATCGAAGTCGAAGTGCGCAACACCGATGAAATTCTCCAGGCTCTCGAAGCAGGAGTTGATCGCATCATGCTCGACAACTTCACGCCCGAGCGCACCCGCGAAGCCGTTGAGCTTATTGCCGGACGCACCGAAGTGGAGTCATCAGGCGGTATCACCATCGACACCCTCCGCGAGTATGGCGAATGTGGCGTTGACTTCATCTCCGTTGGTGCCCTCACCCACTCCGTCAAAGGCCTCGACATGAGTTTCAAAGCCTGCTGATTTCGCAATCGGCAACATCCATAAACACACGCGCCGCCTGCTGAAGTGATTTTTCTTCAACAGGCGGCGCGATNTGTTTTTTTATCTTTTTACTTTCCTTCTCTGACCGCNAGCATCTCATTGACGGAGAAGTCGCCGAGGCCGGAGATAAGAGTNTCGGCAAGGCCTTCGAGCCGTTCACGCGGATAGGTGGTGGCAAGACCGATCACNGTGGCACCTGANGCACGGCCCGCCTTCAGCCCCTGAATCGAATCCTCAAACACGAAGCAACGCTCCGGTGCGCAGCCGAGCGCNTCGGCAGCCAGAAGATAGCCCTGCGGATCGGGCTTGGAGCGGGTCACCTTAGAGGCATCGATCACAACCTTGAAATANTCGCGCAGCCCGGGATGCTGCTCAAAGAGGAGCTGCATCTTGCGGTCGTCGCTCGATGTCACGATTGCAGCCGGAATACCTCGTTCGCGCAGTTCCGACAAAAAGCGCTCAACACCCGGATAGAGCCGGTAGCGCATCGTTTCCTGAAACTCCACTATGCGTCGGAGAATGTCGGCCTTCACATCCTCATCATCATAATGCTTCATGATTTCGGGCAGCGTGGTGCCCTTGATTGCGTAGGCATAATTTTCAATACCCGTTGGATAAATGCGGTCTATTTCACTCCAGAATTGAGTGTAAGTTCCCTCGCTGTCAATGATCACTCCGTCGAGGTCAAACAGCGCTCCGGTTCCTTCCAAATTTTCAGTCATTATAGATTCCATATTATTTTTTACGCTGCAAAGTTAAGCAACATCTTTGATAGAAACAACTCGTGGCGTCAATAGGTTTTTAACGTAAATCTTGTTAAAACTGTTTTAGATTTTTCAACGTATGTAACCCGCGTGTTTCCGCAAATTAACCGCTATGAAGTGACATCGTAACTTCTTTGCAAAACCTGCTACAATGCGGTTAACCATGCTACAATGCGGTTAAATTTGTTGGCCGCAGATGATTTTGATTGTAATTTTGCATATGAAAAACCAACACAAAAACCGCCAAACAGCAATGAAAAAGAAAGTTATTTTTATATCAATTGCTTCTGTCATATTGCTCCTCACTTGCTTTGCTTTATTTCTCTACACACGCACCTCGCAGGAGCAAATGGCTCCAGAGCGCAGTTCCGGATTGATTGGAAGTTTTGCGCTCCATTCATCGCCGCGCTTCGTTGAAGTGCGCCCGGGTCTGATGTTTAAAATCGATACCGGCAGCGACTACAGCTCAATCACCGNAAAAGACCTCGCATTCCTCGATTCGCTCGGATTCAAANCCACCGAATCGACCTATCCCGAGCTTGGACGCAACGGTGCGGGCGACCTTCTGTTCAAGACACNTCGCATCACCGTTGACCTCCCNATCTATAAGTGGAATTCATTCACNGACTCAACNGGCATGACAATCAAGCAGTGTCTTTTCAACGAATCAAACGTGATTCGCAACGTCGACTTCGTGCCTNCTNCACTTCCCTACTCCGTTCTCGGCATCGACTTCCTCGAAAAATTCAATGTCGAATTCAAAGCCGGCGAAGGTCTTCTCAGCCTCTACCTCAACACCCCCGAGGGTTATGAGCCCTGCGCTCCNCTGAAAATATCAAACAGCCTGATTGACTGGCTGACAGTTTCCAACCGCTACTTCCTTCCGGTGACCGTCGACAACGTAACAGACAATTACTTCTTCGACACAGGTGTGCCCCGCGCCTTCATCAAGCGCCCCATGAAACAGCTTGACCCCGACAGCCCGCATGTCACTGACGANACCGTAGTCAACAACCGAGGCAAATATCCCGCCAAAGCCGACCCCAACGGCTGGGTGACAATCGGCGACCGTCANGGCAAACACATTATTTATTACTACGACACTGACGAGGAATCGCACTCAATCAACCCCCTCAACATGTTCGACAACATCGACATTGTTTTCAACTTCCCCGACCAGATGCTCTACTTTAGAAAGTAATCCCCTCATTTTAGAAAGCCCCTCATTCTCCAACAAAATAAACGAGGCAGGAGNTAGTCAGCCCACCCACGGGCGATTATCTCCTGCCTCGCTTATTGCCNTTATTGCGCCTATTGCCCTTAGGGATTAATCCGCTCTGAGGCNCNATCTTGTCATNTTGTCATCTTGTCATCTTGTCNNTTTGTCATTTTGACATTTTGACATGATGTCANGATGTCAAGATGTCGGGATTGTCGGTTTGTCNNGNAGGTTTCCGNAGCTGATGGNGCGCNGAGCGNATCAAGAAAAGCGGCGCGTCCGGAAGGTTGGACGCGCCGCTTTATTNTCGGNCTGTTGCTGCCGGAGTCATAGCTCCGACGNCATTAGCGGAGATTTAGAAGTTGAATTTTGCAAATTCGAGGTCGTTCTTAGCNTTTTCTGCCAGAGAGGGATTGAGCTGAGCTGCTTTCTGGAGGTTGGTGCGGGCGAGCGATTCGTTGTTGGTGCGNGCGCCGAGCACAGCCATCAGNTAGTAAGTAGTAGCGTCGGGGTTAGCAATNGCGTTGAGAGTGTTGTTGGCCGAAGCNTAGTCCTTNGTGAGGATCTGAGCGAGAGCGGCGTTGTTGGTCTTGCTTGAACCGAAAGCTTTCACAGCTGAAGCNTTGTCGCCGGTGGTGAGGTAGTAAACACCGAGAGCGTCGCCGAGGTCATCAAGACCGGCTGCGTTGCTGAAGAGATTGTTGGCAGTNGAGTAGTCGTTGTTGAGCAGTGAGAGCAGGCCTTTGTTCATGCTTGCTTCCTTGCTTGAGGGNTTGAGCTGGGCAGCCTTGGCGAAGTTTGCGGCAGCAGCAGTGTAGTTTTTCTGAGCGTACTGAACTTTGCCGAGGTTGTTGTAGCCACGGTAGTCGTTGGGGAACTGTTTGATCACGGCTTCGTAGATTTTGGTCTGACGGGCGGGATCGTTGGTGAGAGTGGCAGTGTAGAGAAGTTCTTCAACGTTGAGCTGAGAGGGATCGGTGTCGAAGCACTGGTTGAGTTCAGCGTCGGTTTTGCCGATCACGTTGACGGTGGCAGTGATGCGAGAGCGACGGAGCTGGGGAAGAATCTGGTCAGCGAGAGCGTCGAACACTGTTGCGAGGTTGCGGAGCTCACGTTCGCGGATTTCNGGATCTTTGAACTGGTTGAGCACGTCGAGAATCACCTGCTTGTCCTGAATGTCGCTTGCTGCAACGAGTTCCTGGAAGCCTGCCCAGTCTTCGGCGGTGAAGTCGTGGGTCAGTTCGCCAAATTCAGTGATATTGTCTTTTTTGAGCTGAGCCGAGAGATAGTCCTGAGTGTTCTTTTCGCGGTTTTCAGCAAGGCGNGCGTTGAAGTCGAGTGAACCTTCGGGTGAAGCGTAAGACTGGATGTTGACTTCTTCGATNATCATCTTGTCGTCACCGTTGGCCAGACGCATCTGTTTCTGGAATTCGTTCATGCTGATGGAGTTCTTTTCGCCCGGGCGGATGTTGGCCTGGTTGATGAGGAACTTGATGTCGGCAGTGTATTTTTCCTGAATTGATTTTTCAAAAGCATCTTTTGCAGCAGCGGGGTTAACGGAAGCTGCGTCAGCAAATGTAGCGGTAGCGATAACGCCGTCGGCCACTTTCACGCGGGGAAGAACATACTGCTTGGAACCCTGCTGAACGTTGAAGTCNAGGTAGAGTTCGCTGCGNAGCATTTCAGGNTTGTAGGCATAGTTGACGGGGATTGAGAATGCGCTGCCGTTGTCGTAGCTTACCACGGGGGCATTGCCNCGAACCTTTTCGCCCTGGAGCTGCATGGGGGTTGACACTGATTCTGTGCCGGAGTAAACGAGCACCGGAGTGATTGTCACCTGAGCATTTTTCTTAAAGAACTTGGCAGGGATGTTGGCAGTGACCACTGCGGGAACTTCCTGACCTACCACTTCGAGGGGATTGGGATTGGTCGAAAAATATTCCGACTGAAACTGTCCCATCTTGCCGTTACAGCCCGAGAGAGCCACGAGGCCTCCGAGTGCAATCGAATAACAAAGGATTTTTTTCATAATGTGATATAATTGTAAATAGTGTTGAAACTGCGTGATGAATTTCGGCTGAGCCGGCGNCCCGGACTTGTGTCCACTCCAACCGGCGATGCAAATGTAGCTTATTTTTTTCATTTTTCCGCGTCATCGNGCCATTATTTTTTATTGACCCCATTACTTTTCTTCATATTTCNTCATCTGACTAAATTTGTTTATCTTTGCAAACATTAACCACAAGCGTATTTTTTTCCGAAAATGAGAAGATGGAAAATCGAAGACAGCTCTGAGCTGTATAACATCAAAGGCTGGGGCATGAAATATTTCTCAGTCAACGACAAAGGTCACGTCACCGTCACTCCCCGCGAGGGATATGCNTCGGTCGACCTGAAAGAAGTGATGGACGAGCTGCAGGTGCGCGACATCACGGCTCCCGTGTTGCTGCGCTTCCCCGACATTCTCGACAATCGCATCGAGAAGATTTCAAACTGCTTTAAAAAAGCATCTAAAGAATATAATTATCAGTCTCAAAGCTATCTGATTTATCCCATCAAGGTCAATCAGATGCGACCTGTTGTTGAAGAACTCGTGACCCACGGCCGCAAATTCAACATCGGTCTCGAAGCCGGTTCCAAGCCCGAGCTCCACGCTGTCCTTGCCACCAACATCGCTGACAATGCGCTGATCATCTGCAACGGCTACAAAGATGAAAACTTCGTAGAGCTGGCCCTGCTCGCCCAGAAAATGGGGCGGCGGATTTACCTCGTGGTCGAAAAGACCAACGAGCTGAAGCTGATTGCCGACGTGGCCAAGCGACTGAAAATCGAACCCAATATCGGCATCCGCATCAAACTATCATCGTCGGGCTCCGGCAAGTGGGAAGAATCGGGCGGCGACCAGTCGAAGTTCGGCCTCAACTCCAGCGAACTGCTCGAAGCCATCGAGTTTCTCAATAAACACAAACTCGGCGGCTGCCTGAAACTCATCCACTTCCACATCGGCAGCCAGGTCACCAAAATACGCCGCATCAAAAACGCCCTGCGCGAAGCCACACAGTTCTATGTGCAACTCACCAAACTCGGCTTCAACATTGAGTTTGTCGACATAGGCGGCGGTCTGGGCGTGGACTACGACGGCACCCGAAACGGCTCCTCCGAAAGCTCCATGAACTATTCCATTCAGGAATATGCCAATGATGCCGTGTCGGCCCTTGTCGATGCCTGCACCAAGCACAACCTCCCCCAACCCAACATCATCACTGAAAGCGGACGCTCTCTGACCGCCCACCACTCCGTGCTCGTGCTCGACGTGCTTGAAACGACCCGGCTCCCCATCTGGCGCGACGAAGAAGAGCTGTCGCCCGATGCCCATGAGCTCGCCCGCGAACTCTACGACATCTGGGATCGCCTCGACCAGCCCCGACTGCTCGAAAGCTGGCACGATGCGTTGCAAATCCGCGAAGAAGCCCTCGACCTGTTCAGCCTCGGAATGCTCGATCTGACCACACGCGCCCAAATCGAAAAACTCTTCTGGTCTGTGGCACGCGAAGTAGGCGAAATGGCTCAGCACATCAAACATTCGCCCGACGAGCTGCGCAAGATTGCAAAAATGATTCCCGACAAATATTTCTGCAACTTCTCCCTCTTCCAGTCACTCACCGACGCCTGGGCCATTGACCAGGTGTTTCCCATCATACCCATATCCCGCCTCGACGAACGCCCCGACCGCACTTGCACAATCCAGGACATCACCTGCGACTCCGACGGCAAACTGGCAAATTTCATCACCAGCCACGGCACATCGACCTCCCTCCCCGTCCATAGCGTCCGCCCCGGCGAGACCTACTATCTCGGCGTGTTCCTTGTCGGTGCCTATCAGGAAATCCTCGGCGACATGCACAATCTGTTCGGCGACACCAACGCCGTGCATATCTCCGTCTATAAAGACCGCTACGAGATTGACCGCATCATCGACGGCGAAACCGTGGCCGACGTGCTCGACTACGTTCAATACAATCCCAAGAAACTCGTGCGCAACGTCGAAGCATGGGTGACCCACTCAATGAAAGCCGGCCACATCACCCCCGAAGAAGGTCGCGAATTTCTCTCTAACTATCGTTCAGGACTCTACGGCTACACTTATCTTGAAAAAGACTGAATCCCAATCCACCGCGTCCGCGTCTGAACAACCTCTGACGCGCTACTTCATGCACCTCTCCTACTGCGGCGCNCCGTTCCACGGATGGCAGGTGCAGCCCAACGCCGTCAGCGTTCAGGAGGTCATCGAAGATGCGCTGACCAAGGTGCTCCGGCGNCCCACGGCCATCACCGGGGCCGGACGCACCGACACCGGTGTCAATGCCCGCTCTATGGTGGCTCATTTCGATGCACCCGCCATAGCCAACCCTTCGGCCACAGTGCGCGCGCTNAATTCAATCGTGGGTCGCGACATCGCAATCCACAGCATCACNCCCGTCCACCCCGAAGCCCACGCTCGCTTCGATGCCACTTCGCGCACATACCACTACTATGTGTCGACCCGCAAAACCCCGTTTTTCCACCGCCTCTGCTGGCAGGCACCCCCTTCGCTCGACTTCGATGCCATGAACCGCGCTGCCAAACTCCTGCTCGAAACCCGCGACTTCACCTCATTCGCCAAACTCCACACCGACAATAAAACCAACATCTGCCATGTCACCGAGGCCCGATGGGTCAAACTCGACCTCGATGGCGGCTATCTGTTCATCATCACTGCCGACCGCTTTCTGCGCAACATGGTGCGCGCCGTAGTCGGAACACTTGTCGACGTTGGCCGAGGCAAACTGTCGCTCGACGATTTCCGTAGCGTNATCGAAGCCCGCGACCGCTGCTCGGCAGGCACCTCCATGCCTGCCCATGCCCTCTACCTCTGGGATGTCACCTACCCCTATTACACCCCTCCGGAATTCTGAATTCTGNCCCNNGACATTACACCTTAATATATAAGACATAGTACAAGAATATATAAGACATAGTACAAGCTCTGCCCATGGCCTACACACTCCCCTACGACGAACCCTCCTATCCCGCCACTCTCTTTGAAGAACCNTCNGCCGACTATGGCTCCTCCGCAACTTCCACGGAACGCAACACACAGATGCGCCTGGCATGGCAAATCGCCGAACTCACCTCGCGCAATCTCTTCCTGACCGGAAAGGCCGGCACAGGCAAGACAACTTTTCTCAAAACCCTCCGCGANCACACCACCAAACGCATGATAGTGCTTGCCCCCACCGGCATTGCTGCCATCAACGCCGGCGGNGTCACCATACACTCATTTTTTCAGTTTCCGCTGTCGCCCTACATCCCTGGCGTCGGTTTTCCCGAAAGCAAACGTCGATTTGACCGCTTCACCCGCGACAAACTGCGCATAATCAAGACAGTCGACACCATCGTGATCGACGAAATCAGTATGGTGCGCGCCGACATTCTCGATGCCGTCGACGCCGCCCTGCGTCGCCATCGCGACCCTCGCCTCCCCTTCGGCGGAGTCCAGCTCCTGCTCATCGGCGACCTCCAGCAGCTCGCCCCGGTGGTCAAGCCATCNGAATGGACCCTGCTCGGCGAGCACTACGACACCCCCTTCTTCTTCTCCTCCCTCGCCCTTCAAGAAGCAGGATTCGACACCATTGAGCTCCAACACATCTATCGCCAGAGCGACAGTCGCTTCATCGAACTCCTCAATCGCGTGCGCACCAACACCGCCGACGCCGACACCCTCCGCCAGCTCAATCAGCGCTATATACCCAANTTCAACCCCGACGAATCTGAGGGCTACATTCGCCTGACCACCCACAACCGCCAGGCGCAGGAAATCAACGATGCCGCCCTCGCCCGGCTCTCCACCACCGCCTCCCACTTCGAAGCCACCGTCAAAGGCGAATTTCCCGAAATAGCCTATCCAACCGACAAAACCCTGACTCTCAAAGAGGGAGCTCAAGTCATGTTTCTCCGCAACGACGCCGCCAAGGGCTACTACAATGGCATGATGGGCCGAATCACACACATCGCCCCGGACGCCATCACCGTGCGCCCCCACGGCTCCGATGAAAACCTCNTCGTCGAACCCGCCACATGGGAAAACTCCCGCTACGGCATCGACTCTTCCACCGGNGCCATACGCGAAGAAATCGTAGGCTCATTCCAGCAATATCCCCTCCGTCTGGCCTGGGCCATCACAATCCACAAAAGCCAGGGCCTGACATTTGAAAAAGCCATCATCGACGCATCAGGCTCCTTTGCCCATGGCCAGACCTACGTGGCTCTCAGCCGCTGCAAATCGCTCGAAGGCATGGTGCTCGACCGCCTTCTGTCATCATCAGCCATCATCTCCGACCGCAACGTGGTTTCATTCATCGACACACACTGCTCCCGTCAACCGTCGCAGCAACAGATCGAACAGATGAAAACCGCCTATGTGGTCAAATGTCTTGACGAACTGTTCGGCACCGCAACTTTGCGACGCTCTTTCGACGCACTCCTGCGCATCATCGACGAGTTTCTCTCGCGCGACTACCCCTCGCTCTGCAGCCGCTACCATCATGCGCTGACCTCCGTGGTGGAACCGCTCGAAAAAGTATCTTCAGCCTTCTCACGTCAATACCGCTCGCTGTCGACCAATCGCGACGCGCTTCAGGAGCGCATCGACAAAGCCATCCCCTATTTCCTCGACGCCCTCCAGCCGCTCGTTGACCTGCTNCGCGACACCCCGACATCGACCTCCAACAAAGCAGTCACCACACGCCTNTCAACAGCNGTCACCGACCTCGCCGAAACTCTCGCCGTCAAACGCAACGTGATGAAATCCCTTCAGACAATCCCCTTCTCNCCCAAGGCCTACATGAAGGAGAAAGCACAGATAACNCTTCGCCTCGCCGACCTCCAGGCTCCGGGCGCTACCCCNGCAAAACCCGCCGCNCAGGCCAAACCGTCAAAGACCAAAATCGACACCGCAGCTCAGNCAGCCAACATCGACCAAAAACTCCTGCAAGCCCTCATCAANTGGCGCACNGCAGAAAAAGATGAACAAAACGTTCCGGCCTTCGTAATCCTCACCAACAAAGTCATCGAAGCCCTGGCCATCATCCGCCCCACCACCCCCGACCAACTCCTCCAAGTCCCCGGCATAGGCAAAGCCAAACTCGACCTCTACGGCNCCCAACTCCTCCAAATCATCAAAGACTACTCCCCCANATAACCNGCGGCGCCTGAACTTTCTAAATATCACCTTCCAATAAACCAAAGATATATGTTCAAACAACAAGAAGATAAACCAATGTTTGTTTATCGAGATTCAACCGAATTGACGGCTAATTACAAAAGCTGGATATCCGAGTTGAAACATCGTTATCAGAGGGCTCAAGTAAGAGCAGCTGTAAAAGTAAATGGTGAGATGCTAAATTTCTATTGGGAATTGGGTCGCGATATTTGCACAATGTCAACTACCGCAAAATACGGTGACGGACTATTAAAAAATGTAACGTTAGACCTCCAAGCGGAGTTTCCCGGTGATACCGGTTTATCCCTGACTAATATTAAAGCGGCCAGGAGATGGTATAAGACGTATAAACAATGGNTTACAAAAAGTCAACAGCCTGTTGACTTTTTTGGCACACAAATTGACAGCGGAAATCTGACAATGCCTCGATTTTTTGCAAATGTGCCGTGNGGACAGCATATCTTCATCACAGCTAAAGCAAAATCACTGCATGAGGCTTTGTTTTACATCTCAAAAGTCTGCGAGCTTGGCTGGAGCAGAAAAGAACTTGAGTTTTACCANTCGGAAAATTATTATGCAACACACGCAAACGCAGTTACAAACTTCGNCAAAAGCATGCCCGCCGGAGAGTCCAGTCTAGCAAAACAAATGCTCAAAAGTCCCTATAACTTTGAATTTTTGCAAATGCCATTGAACTACTCCGAACGGGAGTTTGAAAACGAATTGATAAAACACATCACAGATTTTCTACTGGAACTTGGCAAGGGATTTTCATTCGTTGGAAGGCAAATGCAGCTTTCAATGCCAAACGGAATACGAAAATGAAATTAAGAAACTCATTGAAAAACTACCCTCAGCCAAGCAGATTAAAGATAATATCTAAAAGAGCTTCCTCAATCTGCGGGGAAGCTCTCGTCATTATCCGATAAATTGGCTGTTGTAAGGTGTTTGTCTTCGGGTGGTCATTTAAGTTCTACGCGCACCAACACCGGGAAATGGTCAGACGGCACGCGGGCTTTATAGCGCTTCATTTTCAACTCGGCAGGCGCATCACCGGGCTTGACATCAATGTCATCATCCTCCGGCGTGCGATAGGTGTCGGTCAAAACTCCATATTTCTCAACATGCACATCGGGCGTCACAAACACATGGTCGATGCGGCTCGTTGTGAAGCCATCGGTCTGGTAGCTGTTGAACGTGCCGTTGGGAGCATACACGAAATCAGCTACAACGAATGAATCGTTCAACTCACCATTATCAGTCATTGTCGCATAAGATGAATGTGTCTGGTCAACATTGAAATCGCCGGTCACAAAGGCCGTCAGTCCGCCGCCGATTTCAGCAATCTTTTTTCTAACGAGCTTCGCGCTTTCAACTCGCGCCGTGGTGCCGACATGGTCCATGTGGAGATTGAAAAACAAGAACTCCTTGCCCGAGGGTCGGTGGCGAAACTTACCCCATGAACATATGCGCACACACACTGCATCCCATCCCAAGCCGGGTCTGTCTGGAGTTTCCGACAGCCAGAAATCACCCTTGTCGAGCAGTTCAAAGAGGTCAGTGCGATAGAAAATGGCTGAATGCTCGCCACTCTCCTTGCCGTCGTCGCGCGCAACGCCGATATATTCATAGCCCGGAAGCAACGCCTTCAGATCTTCAAGCTGAGGCTTGAAACCTTCCTGTGTGCCAAAGATGTCAAATTCGTGAAAGCGGATGAGCTCACCCTCATGCGGGCAGCGCCGACCCCATCCATTGCCATCAAGCGAGTCTCGCTGATTGCTCTGACGCAGATTATATGACGCCACATTAAAACGCGCCGACTCCGCACCGGCCGCGGTTGCAGCCGCCAGCGCAATCATCAGCATGGTCAGCCGCAATGCAAACTTTTTCATATTCAGAAATATGCTTGTGCATTATCAATTATCTCGAGCCTCAAATTTTCGCTGCAGTTTATCCCATGCCTCAGCATTGGATGCATCCAAATCATCGGAAAAGGAAAGCACATAGCTGAACACCATTGTGTGGGCCAACATATCGGAGAACTTCTTATCGCTGAGTAACTTCGCCTGCTCCCCAGCATCGTCGCCAACCGATTTCTCGATTTTATTATATTCCTCATCCATAGCCTCAAGCTGCTCAATCATAGCCGCATAGTCCGATTGCGTCAACTTCTCGTTGTTCGCAACTTTTTCAGCCAGTTCATCACATTTTTTAGCATCATAGCCTGAGCATGCGGCCATCATTGCCGCCACCGCCACAACTAACAAAAATCGAATACACTTCATAAAAAATTTCATTTTAAAAGAATAACATAGACAAATTTACTCAACATTCCCCACACCCCCAAACATTCCCGCCATTATTTCCTCCTCTCCTTCCCTCTCCGCCACCCGCCCATGCAACCATTTTTGGTTGCATTTCCAAAATGCTACCATTTTTGGTTGCACGGAGAAGATGCCGGGGGCAGCTTTTGGGGAGTCGGAAAATTTTCGTTAATTTTGTTGTTTGAAATCAGGCTATGCCGATTGCTTTTCGGGAGGCACTTTGCCGGGCTCCCAAAAAGATTGTAGGGAGCCACCACCGGTGCGTCCGATCTGCCTGACGACAACAAAAATAAAAACTTCATCTCTACGGTTTTGAACGAATACTTAGACAAACTCAACGATCAGCAGCGCGATGCCGTGGTCTACACCGACGGCCCCGAACTCGTCATTGCCGGCGCAGGCTCCGGCAAGACCCGCGTGCTGACATATAAAATCGTGCATCTGCTTGAGCAAGGCTATGAACCCTGGCGCATTCTCGCCCTGACGTTCACCAACAAAGCCGCACGCGAAATGCGCGAACGAATCGAGCAACTCGTTGGCCCGAAAACCGCATCNCGNCTCTGGATGGGCACCTTCCACTCCATTTTCGCCAGAATACTCCGCCAGAATGCCGAACGCATCGGTTTCAAACCGAGCTTCACNATCTATGACACCGCCGACAGCAAATCGCTCGTCAAGCAAATCATCAAGAGCTTGAGCCTCGATGAAAAAATCTACAAGCCCAACGTGGTGCTCAANTCAATCTCCGCTGCCAAAAACGCATTGGTGTCGCCNGAAAAATATGCCTCGCTCAAAGATGTCATGGAGCAAGACCGCCGCGACCGCCGGCCTGAGACNTATCTCATCTACCGCATCTACCGCGACCGCTGCGTCACAGCTTCCGCGATGGACTTCGACGACCTCCTCTACTACACCAACCTGCTGCTGCGCGACAACCCCGACGTGCTCCACCACTTGCAGGAATTTTTTCGCTATGTNCTTGTCGATGAGTATCAAGACACCAACTTTGCGCAACACGCAATCGTGTCGCAACTNTGCGGAGCCCACGAAAAGCTGTGTGTGGTCGGCGACGACGCCCAGAGCATCTACTCCTTNCGAGGCGCCAACATTGCCAACATCCTCAACCTCAAGAAAGGCTACCCCTCGCTTCGCATCTTCAAGCTNGAACAAAACTACCGCTCGACTCAAAACATCATCAACGCCGCCAACACCCTTATCGAAAAAAACACCGAGCAGATCAAGAAAAATGTCTTCTCGAAAAATGCCGAGGGCGACCGCATAGAAGTAGCCCAGAGCTACAGCGATTTTGAAGAAGGCTACATCGTGGCCAACCGCATCTCGCAAATCAAAATGCGCTCCCACGACAGCTATGAAGACTTCGCCATTCTCTACCGCACCAACGCCCAGAGCCGTGTGCTCGAAGAGTCGCTGCGCAAGCGCAACATCCCCTACCGCATCTACGGAGGCCTGTCATTTTATCAACGCAAGGAGGTGAAAGATGCCATAGCCTATTTCCGCCTGACAGTCAACCCGATGGACGACGAAGCCCTCAAACGCATCATCAATTTCCCCGCCCGAGGCATCGGCGAAACNACACTCACCAAGCTCACCCGCGGAGCCATTGACCACAAAGTCAGCCTTTGGGACGCAATTTGCGACCCCGATGCCTACGACGTTGACCTCAACAACGGAACCAAGCGCAAACTCTACGAATTTCAGATGCTCATCGAAGGCTTCATCACCCTCAACCGCAACGGAGCCAAAGCCGACGAGGTGGCCCGGCGCATCATCTCCGACACCCGGTTGCTCGCAATGCTAAAAAACGACAACACCCCCGAAAACCTTTCCAAGCAGGAAAACCTCCAGGAGCTGCTTGCCGGCGTCAAGGAGTTTGTCGACAATGGTGAGGAAGAGGGCCGCGAAGACCTTTCGCTCAGCGCATTCCTCGGCGAAGTGTCGCTGCAGACCGACCAAGATCAGGCCGACGACGACGGCCAGGCCGAAGAGCGCGTAACGCTGATGACCGTCCATGCCGCCAAAGGTCTGGAATTTAACAACGTGTTCATTGTCGGCGTAGAAGAAGACCTCTTCCCCTCGGCCATGGCCAACAACTCCCTTAAGGAGATTGAGGAGGAACGCCGATTGCTCTACGTGGCGTTGACCCGAGCAAAAAAATATTGCATGATGAGCTATGCCTCCTCGCGCTATCGCAACGGCCAGACCTGCACCACATCCCCCTCTCGCTTCCTCCGCGACATCGACCGCCGATATCTGCGGGTCATGACAGGTGCCAACCTCGATGCCCCGAAACCCTCGTTCAGCAACTTCCGCGAGTCATACCACTCCGGCTCCTCATTCAGCTCCCGCCGCTCATCGTCTTCGTCTTCGTCTTCGTCAAGCGGCCGCAGTGTTTTCGGAGCTTCCGACCCCAAACTGAATCAGTCGACACCCTCACAGGCGCCATCAAACGCAGCAGCCATGAGCGGCACTCACCAGGCCGACGAACTCACCGAAGGCCTGCTCATCGAACACTCCCGGTTCGGCACAGGCACAATCACCGAAATCGACACCTCCCATGCCGATGCCCGCATCACCGTCAACTTCAAAGATGTNGGTTCCAGAGTGTTGCTGCTAAAATTCGCCCGCTTCACAATCCTCGAAAAATAATCCCACGCTCCGAAAGAAAATGAAAGAACAGGAAATCCCGACACCATATTATATTGTCTACGAAGATAAGCTGCGCCGCAACCTCGACCTGATCGACAGTGTGCGCCGCCGAGCCGATGTGGAAATCATCATGGCCTTCAAAGCCAATGCCCTCTGGCGCTCTTTCGCCCCCATCCGCGAACACGGATTCAAATTCACAGCCTCCTCGCTCAACGAGCTGCGACTCGGCAACAAGCATCTCGGTGTCAAGGCCCACTCCTACTGTCCGGCCTACACCGATGCCACAATCGACGAATTTCTTGCCGGCTCCTCCCACATCACCTTCAACTCGCTGAGCCAGTTTGAACGCTTCGGCCGCCGCGCCCTCGAAGCCGGTGTCAGCCCCGGGCTGCGAGTCAATCCGCAATGCTCCGTCATTGAAACCGACATCTACAATCCCGCCCTCCCCGGCTCACGCTTCGGTGTGACACGCGACATGATCGGAGCCCGTCTTCCCGAAGGGCTCGAAGGGCTTCACTTCCATGCCCTCTGCGAGTCAGGCCCCGACGACCTTGCAAAGGTGCTCGAAGCCTTTGAAACACAATTCGGCGACCTCCTCCCGGACCTGAAATGGGTCAACTTCGGAGGAGGACATCTGATGACCCGCGCCGACTATTCCACCGACCGACTCGTCGAAATACTTCAAGGCTTCCACACCCGACACCCCCATCTGAAAGTAATCCTCGAACCCGGTTCCGCATTCACATGGCGCACCGGCGACCTTGTCACATCGGTTGTCGACATCGTTGAAAACCAAGGAGTAAAAACCGCCATAATCGACGCTTCATTCGCATGCCACATGCCCGACTGCCTTGAGATGCCCTACAAACCCGCCATCACCGAAAGCATAGGCGTCGACCCCTCCCTCCCAACCTACCGCATGGGGGGCAATTCCTGTCTGAGCGGTGACTTCGTGGGCGACTGGAGCTTCTCCACTCCCCTCCGACCCGGCCAGCGACTCCGATTTGAGGACATGAACCATTACACCACCGTCAAAACCAACATGTTCAACGGCATCCAGCATCCCTCCATTGTGCTGTGCGACACCAACGGCGATTGTTCCATAATCCGCCAATTCACATTCGACGACTACGAATCGCGCATGAGCTGACACCTTATAAGTAAGTGTTCAAATTTAATTTATACAATATGCGAGCTTATTTTTTAGGCAATTTCACTGCGGAGCGAAGGAGCTTAGCGAGCTAAGCGACTGAGTGACAATGTGAAATTGACAAAAAAGAAGTCGCAGATTGTATAAAAGATTCTTGATCGCTTACTATCGGTTAAATTTGAACACTTACTTATATAACACCACATCCCAGAAAAACCAATGGCAAAATATTCCGTAATCATTCCGGTCTATAACCGCATTGACGAAGTAGACGACCTGCTCCGCAGCCTTTGCGAGCAGACGATGAAAGACTTCGAGGTGATAATCGTTGAAGATGGGTCTTCGGAGCCCTGCGGCGACGTAGTGGCCCGATATGCCGACCGACTCAACGTCAGCTACTATTTCAAAGAAAACGAAGGCCGCTCGATTGCCCGAAACCATGGCATCGAACGCTCCACGGGTAAATACCTGATTTTCTTCGATAGCGATTGCGTCATTCCCCCCGGCTACTTTGAAACCCTCGACCGCCACCTTTCAGAGTCGCCCCTCGACTGCTTCGGAGGTCCCGATGCCGCCCACCATAGCTTCACCCCCGTNCAGAAAGCCATATCCTTCNCCATGACCTCATNTCNCACCACCGNAGGCATCCGTGGCGGAAAAGTGCAACTTGAAAAATTCGTGCCCCGATCATTCAACATGGGCTATAGCCGCNAGGTCTACAACCGNGTGGGCGGCTTCCGCGAAATGTTTTCGGAAGACATCGACATGAGCACCCGCATCCGCCGGGCAGGCTTCTCAATCGGTCTNATCCGCGACGCCGCCGTCTACCACAAACGCCGCATCGACCTCTGCAAATTCTGGCGTCAGGTCCATGTGTTCGGCATGTCGCGAATCACCCTCAAACTCCTCTACCCCGATTCGCTCAAACTCGTCCACACCCTCCCGGCCCTCGCCGTCGTCATAGGCACGNTTCTCCTGCTCCTCGGCATCTTCTGCTCCCCCTGGTGGCTGCTGCCTATTGGCATCTACCTCGNGGCACTCTTTGTGGCGGCACTCATCTCCACCCGCTCNCTGCANATAGCTCTGCTTGCCGTGCCCGCCTCCGTGATTCAGATTCTCGGCTACGGCACCGGTTTCATCAAAGCCTACTTCACCAAAATCATTCTTCGCCGGGGNCGCAACATCGACGAAGAAATAGCCATTCGCAAAGGAAAATAACAACGCCATGACCCANCCGACCGACCCCGCTGCCGAAGCCACNAAACCGAAGCCGTCGCCATTTCGCATCTCTGACCTNAGCGACGATGACAAACCGCGCGAAAAAGCCCTGCGCAACGGCATCCGCTCACTCTCCGACACCGAACTGATGGCCCTGCTGCTCGGAGGCGGTGTGCCCGGCAAATCCGTGCTTGAGCTCAGTCAGGAAATCTACGGAGCCTATGGCCGCTCCCTCAGCCAGATGGCGCAAGCCTCGGTGCGCGATATGTGTTCCCGATTCAAGGGCGTTGGTCCGGCCAAAGCCATAACNCTCGCCGCCGCACTCGAACTCGGAGGCCGACGCAAAGATGTCCGCGAGCAGCAACGTCCGCAAATCAAAAGCTCCNCCGACGCCTACGACATTATCCGCGGNCAGCTCGAAAACCTCCCGACCGAGGAATTCTGGGTCATACTCCTTTCGCGCGCCAACCGCGTAATCAACACCGAATGTATCTCGCGCGGAGGCACGGGNGCCACGGTTGTAGAGCCCAAAATAGTGATGAAACGCGCCATCGAGCATCTTGCCTCCGCCATCATCCTCGCCCACAATCATCCCTCCGGCCAGAACCATCCGTCGCCGCAAGACGACACCCTCACCCGCCGCATCAAGCAAGCCGGCGAAATTCTCGACATCCGCGTGCTCGACCACATCATCGTCACCCCCACCACCTTCTACAGCTACTCCGACAACTCCAAACTCTGAGCATNCCTCCCCCCTAAGCCTCCCTAANCCTCCNTAANCTCCTTAAATCTCCCTAAGCNCCCNCCNAAAAAAAAGAAGCCCCGAGCAAAGCCCGGAGCCAANAATTTTTCAAAAAAGCANCAGCCTCAGCCCTGCTTGAAAAGGTCTTTAATGGAGCCGATGGAGCCAAGCACACCAGTGGCCTCATAAGGGATATAGACTGCCTTGTTATCCTTACCCTTGGTCATTTCGCCGAGAGTTTCGATATACTTCATGGCAAGCATATAAGANGCCGGATTGGTGTTTGACGAAGCAACAGCTTCGCTCACCTTGCGCACAGCTTCCGCCTCGGCCTCAGCCTGAAGAATCTTAGCCTTGGCCTCACCTTCGGCGCGCAGAATTTCAGACTGNTTGGCNGCTTCAGCCTGATTGATTTTCGACTGCTTTTCACCCTCCGANCGAAGAATGAGCGATTTCTTCTCACCCTCGGCCTTAAGGATTTCAGCGCGGCGGTTACGCTCGGCCTGCATCTGCTTCTCCATGGCCTCGCGAACACTCTCGGGAGGAGTGATATCCTGCAATTCCACACGATTCACCTTGACACCCCACTTGTTNGTGGCCTCATCAAGAATAGTCTGGAGCTTGGCATTGATGGTGTCGCGCGACGTCAGNGTTTCATCAAGTTCGAGCTCGCCGATCACATTGCGGAGCGAAGTCTGCGTCAGCTTTTCNATAGCGTTGGGCAGATTGTCAATTTCATAGACCGACTTTTTCGGGTCAACAATCTGAAANTAGAGAAGCGCATTGATTTCTGTGGTCACATTATCTTTTGTGATAACCTGCTGCGAAGGGAAGTCATAGACCTGCTCGCGGAGGTCAATCACACTGGTCAGCTGCATCCTGACNACCCAGCGACCATGACCGATCTGCTCCACCTTGCGGGTGTAAATCATCTTGGGCTTGTCAATGAAAGGCCANATGATGCTCAGACCGGCAGGAAGAACGGCGTGAAAACGTCCGAGGCGTTCAATGACTCGGGTTTCTGACTGTGGCACCACGACCACCGATTTTGCCACGATGATGATGGCAAGCAGCACNATGATGCCGAGTACGATTAACAATGAAGTATCCATGATATTATAGTTTTGGTTAATGAATCAATTCTGCTCACGGCAGTGTCGCACCTNGAGAATGATGCTGTCGTAGTCAACCACTTCAATCTCCTCGCCGGTTGAAAGCGGACGGCCATCGGTGGAAACAGCCTGCCAGTTGTCGCCGTCGATTTTCACACGCGCCGCAACCGGGCCACTCTGTCCCTGCCACACGGTGGCTTTGCGACCGATGAGAGCTTCCATATTGCTTGACTCGTTGCCATCNGAGAGATGAAGCCGATAACGCTTAATCAGACGCGGAAACACCGGAAGAGTTGCAACCGTGGCGGCNGCCAGCACNATCAGTTGCCACTCAAACGANGCGCCGCAGAGCGACGCNATAAAAGCGGCNAATGTGCCCATTGCCATGCAAAGAGCTATGGCAGAGGTGGAAAGCACCTCCACGATAACCAGCAACACCGTTGCCGCAAGCCAGAGAATCCAAAGAGAAACTTCCATAAAAAATATTTTATTTAAGGAGANAGAAGAATGAGTTTAATTAATAGTCATAAAGGAGTTCGTAGGANTCGATGTAGAGCACCGCGCCACGGCCGCCNGTGAAGTAGTCGCCATATTTCGAGGCCGAAGCGGTNACGAGAATATAGGTCGGGATGCGATCGGTGGCATTGTAGTCGAGCGGAATCTCAACGTCGATATAGTCATCGATNGAAGAGCCTGACTGGAACTGACCATAGGCGATAACGCCTTCNAGATCGCGCGAGAAGAGCTGACGGTTTTCAGGNCGGGTGCGGATTTCATACTGAGAATCCCAGTCGGTCAGCGCACACCACACGATGCAGGTGTCAGGCTGATCTTTCATATATGTCAGGTCGGGGTTCGACTTGCTTGCGTCGGTGATGGGTGCTGTGGTGTACTTGATGCGGGCCTTCAGCTTGGTGGGTCGCTGCGCAAATTCGCGGCCGAAGTTGAGAATGCCGTTGGTGCCGTCAACCTTCACAAAGTCGCCTGCAAAGAGGTTGCCCGCGGCGAGCTTACCAAGAATAGAGATGCCGACGAATTTGGTTTCAAGCATTGCGCCGGCATAACCGGTCGACGACTGCGCTGATTCAATCGGGGTGGTGTTGCTGTTGCCGAGCGTGGTTGCGCCGCGGTTACCGGTGTCCCAGAATGAGGTTCCTCCGGTNGCCCAGGGATTCCACACCTTTCCATCCTGATGCCACTGAGTGAAGTCGCTGTTAGGCAACTGGAGATTCAGGCCGGTGGTGAACTGAAGTTCGGCACTGTGGTCATCGTCGCTCGTTGCGCGGACAACGTAGGCCGTCTGCGGGTCGAGATGAATCAGGCGCACGGTGAAGCTGCCACCCTGCTCCGTAATCCAGTCGGCAGGCACGGCAGTCCACTGATCGGGGTCGCCGTCGGCGCGACGATATTCGAGGCCGTTNCTCTTGCCCTCTTCGGCGCTTGCATANATCCAGGCCACCTGAGTCCAGGCATCGATGCGGTCAATCGCCACACTGACATCGGTCTGAACAACCGTCAGTGTCCACTCGGTCGACTGACCATATTCGGTCACGGTCACCTTGACGGGCTGAGTGAAGTCAACCGTCTGACCGGCAATATCGGGAGAATATGTTGCCGACGGGCCGGCGAGTTTCAGTGTGCGCACGGCAATGGCATCGAGCGGCTGACCGGTCGGNACGGCGGCTGTTGCCGTGCGGGCGTCAACATCAATCTGCGACGCACCGATCTGCGAGCCGACGGTGAACACTCGTTCAATGGTCTGAGTGGCCGAGATGGTCCATGTGGTGGTGCGGCCATATTTTTCAAGACGGAATTCAACGGGCGACGTCAGATTCAGCGGACGCGAGAAAATATTCTCATCAGGGCAGGTCGTGCCATCCGAGAAACTGATGCTCGAAATGTCGACCGCTTCAATGTTGGCCCACTCGCTGAGCGGCACCACGATTGACTGCGTTGCAGAGTCGATCTGCACCGGCCCGTCGAGAAGGTCATGGCCGTCGGCATCGACGGCAACCACCGTCACCTCGCCAACCGAGGGAAGCACCCAGGGATAAGGCAGGTCGTTTGAAATACATGCAGAAGTCAGAGCTGCAAGAGCCACAAGGAGTGTGGCTATAAAGCTGTTGGAACGATTAGATGTGAACACCGATACCAAAATTAATGTTGAACAAGTTGAATTTGAAATTAGCTCCACTGCTGAAACGTGAGCCTTCCTCCACACCGTCGGTCACCTGCTTTTCGTTGCGCAGATGAACACCGAACACACCGAACGAAACGTTGAACGAGAGGTTTTCCATGATGAACATACACACACCCGGGCTGAAGTTCAAAGCCACTTCGGTCAGGTCGGTGCGGGTGTCGCGGATTTTTCCGTCAAACGGACGCTTGAAGCGCGACGAACCGCTGCCAAACGACAGGCAGGCTTCATTGAACACGGCGAAACGCTTCTCGCGACCGAAGCCGACGTAGTTGCGATAGAACACGCCGATGGAGTATTTCGACGAGTAGTAGCTGATGTCGTGGATATCGAAACTCAGGTCGTCGAGGAAGTTAAATTCCAGCGATCCGAGGTCTATTTCGGCGCGGGTGTAGTCAAACTTCAGGCCGACGCACTGATTGTGGCGGAAGAAATAAGACACCGTCGGGCGGATGGCATATTGCTTCACGTCGAAGTCAAAATTCTTCACCGCCTGCAGTATCTCCATGTCGTCGGCGTTGAACTGGCCATAGGATGCCATCAGGCCAAACGACCATTGCTTGGCGGGAATGAAAAGATAGTTGAAAAGACCGCGGTCGTAGCGGCCGAAGTTACGGTCTTCAAGCACGAGGTTGACGGTGTCTTTGCCAACGATTACTTTCTCATCCATTTCCGGACGATGAACGCGCCCTTTGACGATGCCAAGGTCGGCTGTCGATGCTGTGGTGTCGGTCGCAACGGCGCCAATCGAAGCTGCCAGAGCTTCAACCGAGGGAGCGGTCAATGGTTCCGACGCGGGCAAATCTGTTGAGAGAGTCAGTCCGGCTCCGGAAGCCATGGCCGACGAGATGCTAAGTGTAGCAAATGCTATTGATGAAATCAGTCTGTTCATGTCTGTGTCGGGGGATTAAAGGTAAAACGCCATGCCGAATTGAACGGAGAAGAGGTTGATTTTGAAATTGGCGTTGCTGGAATTACGACGCGACACCTGCACCTGGTTGGTGATGGCCTTGGTGTGAGTGTAGCCGAAGCCGAGCACACCGATGTTCACCTCAATGGCCGAGTAGTTGTTGAGAAACATGATGAACCCCGGAGTCAGGCCCACATTGAGCGAGAAGTTGCGCTCGAAGGTGCCTTCGATGTGGCGGTTTTCTTCATTGGGGCCGGTGTAGTCGGAATATTTCGACTGGCCNCCGCCGAGCTGAAGCTGCAATTCGTTGAAGAATCCGAAGCGGCGACTGCTNCCGAGCGAGAAATACTGNCGGAATGCGGCCGTGGCATAATAGTTGGAGCGAATCGAATAGAGCTTGTCGGCCGAGATATTGGTGTCTGACGAAAAATTCAGGTCGCCCGAATCGAGCTGCGCTTTGCTGCGCTCATAGCCGAATTTCAGACCTGCGGCCAGATTGTCTTTGAATGAATAGAGCGCCATCGGAGTCACCTTGAATGAATAGGTGTCGCCCTTGACATTCTCAAAGATGAAAAACTGATAATTGTCTTGACTCGACATTGTGTATCCGACGGACACACCTGTGATCCATTGTCCTTTCGGAATGAACGAAACCTGCTGGAGGTCGCGCTTGAACACCTCGACATCTTCACCGCGAGCGGCGGGAATGGCAACGGCCATGGCCAGTGCGAGCGATGTGAGGACTCTCGAAAACTTGTTCATATTTGATGCTTTTTTACTTTTTCAGACGTTGTGTCTTGATTGGAGAAATGTGATTGGAGAAATATACCTTATTATATTAATAGGAGAAAGTCAGATTGTCGATCCATAGTGTGCCGCCATGGGAGGTGGCCGTCACCGGATCNGGTTCGGTCAGAATGGTTGCGGTTTCGTGGGCAATGGATCCGGGCGATTCGCTCGATGCCACCATCACTTTGACGCGCGTGGCCTTGACTCCGAAATGCGTATAGCTCAGAGGCACCGAAAATGCCGTGTAGCCCGAAGCGGCGGTGAGGCGAGCCGTTGCACGCGCAATCACAATGTCGGCATTGTCGACCGTGCCGATCACTTCCACCTGCACCACACCGCAATCGCTGATATCGGCCAGCGAGGGAATGAAGCGATAATAGCCGTTGAGCGACGACGGACGCGAGCGGAACTCAATGCCTTCTATGTAAGCCTCCTCCATCGTTGCCGGATTGAAACCATACTCTCCGAGGAAGAGCTTGCCGGCCGCTTTGTAGCGAATCGACGGAATGTTGCGGCTATAGTTGACATAGGGCGTCGAGGTCTGGCGATAGTCAGGAATAGCCGGGCCGTCGAGGTCAAACGAAACCGTGCGCAGACACACGGCATACGCGCCATCCATAGCATCAGTCACTGTAGCGGCCGAGGGATACATATACCATGTGTTATAATTCTTTGCCTGGCGGCAGAATGTCTTGACATTGACATTGGCCCAATCTTTCGGCACATAGCCTGAGAACGACGTGTAGTTCTGCTGATTGTAGATATCGACGATGTTCTGGGAGTATCTTCCGCCGGAGGGCAGATTGTCGTAATTCACGCCATCCTTCACATCCTCGAAGCTGCCGTTCGGAAGCTGGCGGGCTCGCTCTGTTTCAATCACCACGGTGTTGGAAAACAGTTCGGCCGAGGTGCCGGGGTCGTCAAACAATGTTGTCTTTATTTCATAGCGGGTCGACGGAGTGAGGCCGAACACGATTATCAGCCCGCTCTCCGGCCGACGTCCGACGAGCTGCCACTGAGTGCCGTTGACATAGACATTCGACCGCGACACAATCATNTCCAGCATATCCTGATTGTCGGTCGAGACAAGGATTGCCGCCGAGCAGGCATAAGCGTCAACGGAGTTTTCCGACTTGGGAGCCACAAATTCGATTTTGCGGCGGTCAACTTCATTTCCGCAATAGACAATGCGCAGGTCGGCACTCTGCTTGTCGTTATTCGCCACTTTGACAATAGCCGTCCATTCGCCGGGCTTCGATGCCGATTCTTCAATCGACACCACCTCTGCCGTCTGCCAGTATGTCTCGCCGGGAGCCAGGGTTTCAAACGCAATGTTATCGGCCAATTCCGAAGCCGATGACAGCAGCTTCACCTGCACGAGGTCAAGCCCCACGACTGCATCCGACACCGACACCACATTGAGTTCGGCTGGCTTCACATCGACATCAAGCGTCAGCGGACCGGCTATTTTTCCGGCAGCCGACGTAGCGAGAAACGAGAAAGTAGCCTTGGGGTCATAGGATCGAAGCAGACCGAGAGCGTCGGTCAGGTCAACGGCAGTGATTTTGCCTGCTGTGCGGCTGATTTTCAGCCCAAGCTCTTCAAGATTGCGGATTTCCGCGGCCGAAGCCTTGGCAAGGTCAATCTCCTGCGGCCATCCACGGGAGGTGATGGAGTTGGCCGACACGGTGAGTATCAGCGACTCAGCCGGCGCGCCCGACAGAGTGATACCCACGGGCGATTGCGGAGTGTCACCCTCGGTGAGCGAAATCGGTTCGCCGGGATTGAAGCCGGTCGGGGTCATCTCCGGAGCAGCCGAAGCAAGAAATTCGGGAGTCAGGGCTATTTCAACATCGTCGGCGGTTGT
Source organism: Bacteroides sp. (assembly GCA_014801655.1). Lineage (GTDB taxonomy): Bacteria > Bacteroidota > Bacteroidia > Bacteroidales > Muribaculaceae > Paramuribaculum. The sequence continues at coordinate 80,839 of JAAVDT010000045.1, read as the reverse complement.
GGTTCCGTCAAACGAAATGGTAATCACGGGATAAGGCTGTGAGGTCACATCCGCATCAAACGACGCAGTGTAGAGATGCTGCATCTCAGCATCCTCGATTTCGCAGGCAAGGAAATCGGCCGACTCACCCGATGGGAGAGTGAGCGACAGATAGATAGCCGTCGGTCCGCCACGCAGGTAAGCCCGGCGGTTTTCCTCGGCAGGGAATCGGAAGTAGCCGCCCCCCTGACTGTGAACGGTGCCCACGGGATTGGTGAACGCACTGTTGAATCTGTCGGAAAAGAGCAGGTCGAACACGGCATTGGCAAGCGTGCATTTCACCTCAACGCGGGCCGTTTCGCCACTTTGCATCACGACGGGCGCCACACCGTAGAAGTAAGGCCGCTCAAATCCCTCCTCCACGTCGCCCGGCGAGAAGGCTTCGACCACGTATGTGCCGGGGCGATATGGCTCCCGCAGGGGATATTCTGCAAGCGACGGCCATGTGGCGGCATATTGCCCGGCGGAGTTCGACACTCGCAGCGCCATCTCTTCAGGCAGCGGTTGATTTTCAAGCACATCGGTCTCGGCAGGTCCGGATGCGGTGTAGACGGTTGGATCAATCGTCACCACCGGCACAAGCAATGCCGACCCGGAGCGCACATCCTCGGTTTCAGGACTGCACCCAACGGTGGTGGCCACAAGCGTCAACGCCATAAACAACAGGCAGAAAATATGCTTTGCTCTATTTTTCATTCCGCATTCGAGCCTTTGAACTGATTCTTTAATCTAAAATTTTTGTAAAGGTAACATAATTTCTTTTAACACACCGCCTGCCACACCTTAATTTAAGTTAATAAGACTCTAAATTCTCAACCTCACGGCTCTTTCCGGTGTTGCCTTTTCAACGAATTTATTTAACTTTGTGGAAAATAACCACATCATGACCCAACTATTCAAGTAAAGATATGAACAAATTCCTACTCATGACGGCAGCTCTTTTCGTTGCCGGCACATCAGCAGCCGGAGCCTGGGATCTCAAGGATGCCCTCAAAGGACTCGGCGGTAGCGGCGACGACAGCAAAAGCTCTGCTGTTGAAGCTCTAACGGGTGCTCTCGGCAACGTGCTCTCCACCTCCAAACTCGACGTCAAGCAGCTCGAAGGCAACTGGAAATACTCCGGCCCGGCCGTCTCTTTCGCAAGCGACAATCTCCTCAAAAAGGCAGGTGGCGCGGCAGCCTCTACGGTCATCACATCCAAACTGGAATCGATCTACAACAAGACCGGCATCAACGGCATGACTCTTGACATCACCGAAGCGGGTGAATTTCAGATGAAAATCAAGAACATAACACTCAAAGGCACCATCGCTCCCCTCGAAAAGGAAGGCACCCAGGCCAACTTTGANTTCAACTTCTCTGCCGGAAAAATCAAACTCGGCAAAATGAACGCCTACGTTGAAAAGAGCATCAACGGCACGATGAAACTCACATTCGACATCTCCAAACTGATTCCGCTGCTCGAAAAAGTTGCCGGCGTAACCAAAATCGGCTCGCTCCAGACCCTCACCTCTGCCCTCAGCAGCTACGATGGTCTATGCGCCGGATTCGAGCTTAAGAAATAACACAGGCGATGGCGCAAACCATCAACGCATCCATCGTCACTTACCACACCGATTCGGGTGAGCTGCGACATTGTCTCAGCTTGCTCGAATCGGCTCAATCTGTAGCCACGGTTTATGTCATCGACAATGCCTCCGATGATGNCACACGTCTGATTGTCAACGAATATCCGAAAGCCGTCTACATCCCGTCGGCCAACGTCGGCTATGGCGCCGCCCACAACATCGCCCTGCGCCACACNCTCAACTCCCCCACCCCTTATCACCTGGTTCTCAACACCGACATCGACTTCNGCCCGGCCGACCTCGCCGAGCTTATCGATTACATGGACACCCACCCCGCCATCGGCGCGCTCCAACCCGAAATCACCGACCGACGGGGAAATCCGCTCTACACCGTGCGACTGCTCCCCACTCCGTTCGACCTCCTGCTCCGGCGCTTCCTCCCCGCCCGCTTCATGCGCAGCCGCCGCGAGCGCTACGAACTTCGCCACATCGACCGCTCCCGACCGCTCAACATCCCCTACCATCAGGGCAGCTTCATGCTCCTGCGATCCGATGCCCTCCGCGAAGCCGGACTTTTCGACGAACGCTTCTTCATGTATCCCGAAGACATCGACCTGACCCGACGGATTCATGCCCTCCGCCCCACCATCTACTATCCCGCCGTCACCATCATCCACGACCATCGGCAAGCCTCCTACCACTCCCCGCGGATGACCCGAATCCACATCCTCAACATGATTCGCTATTTCAACAAATGGGGCTGGTTTCACGACCCCGACCGCACCCGCTTCAACCGCCGCACCCTCCAACAGTAAATTCACCCGCCTTTACCCCCCCCAAAATGCGNGGACGCACCCCAATGCTATTTACTTAAGCCAAAATAAGGCCTCATAGGGCTCCCCCTCTTTGTAGGGACGCACGGCTCGTGCGTCCGACGATACGCTGATTCTCAACCGGACGCACGAGCCGTGCGTCCCTACAATTCGGGTAAAGCCCGAAGAAAAAACAACCCCNCTTGATTAGTTAAGTAANCAGCATAGNGGCGCGCCGGAGGTGCGCNGGTCATTTCAAACCCCAGGCGTAGAGGCCCGCTGGGACTCGGAGCCTGGGGGATAGAGATATAAGTATAATAATGGGAGCCTCGGAGAGGCGATGTTTTGCCCGGTGTCAGATCGTCACATAGNGTATAATACTTGACAAATAAATCCTCCNCGCTNCATAACCGAATAAGGGTGTGTCAAAACTTCATGTTTTGACACACCCTTAAAGTTTTATAATAATCTATTAAGNNAGNGATTACATTGCTATGCTTGAATCNTTACTGCAATGAAAATTCAACGGGCATCGAGGTGCGCGTTCCCTCGGCCGGAACAGGAATTTCCGACTGGTCGCTGACCACATTGATGCGCACGTTTGTCACGGCCATTGATAGCGGATANCCCTCTTCGGCTATGCCGATCTGAGCGGTGAGCGTGTGGCTGCCTACCTTAAGCGCATCTGAAGGAATGGCAATGCCGAAAGGCATATAGAATGAGGTGCCGACGGGCCTACCGTCCAACCAATAATTGACCGGGCCGACGCAAGTAGCTTTGTGACCTTCGCGCACGGCTGTGACGGCAATCGAGTCGACATAAAGCGTGTCGGGCTGAACCACATAGACCTGATTTTCAGAAACCACACCACCGGTGTAGCTGAANCCGATTGTCACCTGAGGATAATCATCGTCGGAGTCGCTGCAAGCTGTAATGGCTGCGGCCATCAGCGGCAATGCAATGAGGAGATAAAATAATTTTTTCATAATTGTTTTTGCAGATAAAGGTGTAAGAGACAATTTTTAAGAAAAAAAATACCCGAAGAACTTATCGTCAAGCTCTTCGGGCATCGGAGCTATATAGAATGTTTAATGTGGAGCCTTCTTTATGAGGCAATCATGGGGGAATCAGTTGGAGAAGACAAGGTCGTCGTCTTTCATATCAATCACAATCGGACGATCTTTGTCAACCTTCTGGGCGAGAATATCTTTCGAGAGGCGGTTGAGCACCAGTCTATGGATTGCTCTCTTGACCGGACGGGCACCGAACTCGGGGTCATAGCCTTCTTCGGCGAGATATTTCAGAGCTGCCGGGGTCACTTCGAGCGTAACGCCGTTGGTGGCGAGCATCTTCTGAATACTGCGGATCTGCAGACCCACGATTTCTTCAATCTCCTTCTCGTTGAGCGGAGTGAACATGATNGTCTCGTCGATTCGGTTAAGGAACTCGGGGCGGATTGTCTGCTTGAGCATNTCGAGCACTTCGCCTTTGGTCTTCTCGACCACTTCATCATGATTTTCGGGAGTCATCTTGGCGAAATTGTCGCGGATCACTGACGATCCCATATTGGAGGTCATGATGATGATGGTGTTTTTGAAGTTCACGAGTCGACCCTTGTTGTCGGTCAGTCGGCCATCGTCAAGCACCTGAAGCAGAATGTTGAACACATCGGGATGAGCNTTCTCGATTTCGTCAAACAACACAACCGAATAGGGTTTGCGTCTGACAGCCTCGGTCAGCTGGCCGCCTTCATCATAACCCACATATCCCGGAGGCGCTCCGACAAGTCGGCTGACGGTGTGTTTCTCCTGATATTCACTCATATCGATTCGGGTCATCATGTTTTCATCGTCAAACAGATACTCGGCCAATGCCTTGGCAAGCTCGGTTTTACCGACACCGGTAGTGCCGAGGAAGATAAATGATCCGATGGGTCGGCGCGGATCGTTAAGACCGGCACGGCTGCGGCGAACGGCGTCGGCAATGGCGCGGATTGCCTCTTCCTGACCGACCACGCGGTTGTGGAGCTCGGCCTCCAGATGGAGAAGTTTCTCCTTCTCGCTCTGCACCATCTTGTTGACGGGAATACCGGTCCAGCGCGAAACCACATCGGCGATATCCTCTGCGTCAACCTCTTCTTTGATGAGTGCTTTTTCGCCCTGCATCATTTTGAGCTGTTCCTGAATTTCGGCATTCTCGCGCTCTTTCTCCTGAACTTTGGAGTAGCGGATTTCGGCCACGCGGGCATAATCGCCCTCTCNTTCGGCACGCTCNGCGTCGAAGTTAAGTTGCTCGATGTCAATCTTGTTTTGCTGAATGCGGTTGATGAGATCTTTTTCAGCCTTCCATTTGGCCATATATTCTTTCTCTTCCTCACGCATCGAGGCCAGATCTTTTTCAATTTCATGCACTTTGGCTTCATCGCCCTCGCGCTTGATGGCCTCACGTTCAATCTCTTTCTGAGCTATCATTCGGCTGATTTCGTCGAGCGCCTGCGGCACGGAGTCAATCTCCAGACGGAGCTTCGAGGCAGCCTCATCCACCAGGTCAATAGCCTTATCCGGGAGGAATCGGTCGGTGATATAGCGTTCCGAGAGCTGAACGGCGGCAATAATCGCCTCGTCGCGGATGCGCACTTTGTGGTGGTTTTCGTAGCGTTCCTTCAAGCCTCGGAGAATGGCTATTGCGCTCATCTCGTCAGGCTCGTTGACCATCACTTTCTGGAATCGGCGTTCCAGCGCTTTATCTTTTTCAAAATATTTCTGATATTCATCGAGCGTCGTTGCGCCGATGCTGCGCAGCTCGCCTCGGGCAAGAGCCGGTTTGAGAATGTTGGCGGCATCCATTGCGCCCTCCCCTTTTCCGGCACCCACGAGGGTGTGGATTTCATCGATGAAGAGAATGATTTCACCGTCGCTCTGAGTCACTTCGTTGACGATGGCTTTCAGTCGTTCCTCAAACTCGCCCTTATATTTCGCACCCGCAACGAGCGCACCCATATCGAGCGAGAAAATCTGTTTCGAACGGAGGTTTTCAGGCACGTCGCCACGAACGATTCGCTGCGCAAGACCCTCGGCTATAGCCGTTTTACCCGTACCCGGCTCACCGATGAGCATCGGGTTGTTTTTGGTGCGTCGGCTCAGAATCTGAAGCACTCGGCGAATTTCATCATCTCGCCCGATCACAGGGTCGAGCTTGCCGGTGCGGGCACGTTCATTGAGGTTGATGGCATATTTCGACAGTGCGTTGTAGGTTTCCTCTGCGCTCTGGTCGGTGGCTTTTTTGCCCTTGCGGAGTTCCTGAATGGCACCCCGAAGTTCCGATTCGCCCATGCCGGCATCTTTCATCACGGTCGAGGCCGGAGAGCTTACTACGAAAAGCGCAAGGAGCAACGCCTCAAGCGTCACATACTCGTCGCCCTGTTTCTTTGCCAGGTCAAGAGCCTGCTGCAACACATCGTTGGAATAGCGCGAGAGATACGGCTCGCCGCCTCCCGACACTTTCGGAAGCGTGGCAAGCTCGCGGTCAACAGCCATCTGGAGCTGCTGAATATTGGCGCCGACCTTGGCGAAGATGAACTTCACTACTGACTCACCCTCGGTGAGCACCCCCTTGAGGATGTGGATCGGCTCAATAGCCTGGTTGCCGTTTGCCTTCGTGATTTCAAAGGCTTTCTGAATGGCTTCCTGCGATTTAATGGTGAAATTATTGAAATTCATAATATCTTTAAATAAATAGTTTTGTCAAATAAAATATACTCTGAATTTTGGTTGCAATATTGGTTGTAATAGTTGTTTTATATCCCTTAAACAACCCTAACCCCGATATTGTTGAGCCCGCCCCCGCTATTTTTTGGCTCGGAAGGCCGATTATATGAATGATTATTGTTATATTTGTGGTGAAAAACAAACCGACTTTAATGACATGAAAATATTTCGCTTTTTTATAATGGCTATAGTTGCAGGTTGCTTCGCTGCCACCCCGCAGGTCAATGCGCAGACCTCTTCTTCCGCCAACGACGCCAACAATGGTTTTTTCCAGCTCCCGATTATCCCCGACTCTCTGGTGATGCACCAGGACAAAGTCGACTTCATGCTGCGCCACTACTGGGATTTCTGCGACCTCAACAAGGCTTTCTCCTCGCGCGACAAAATGGCGCAGGCCTTCGACACCTACCTGTCGTTCATGCCCCATGCCACTGCCTCCGTGGTCTATGAAGAGGTGCCCCGGTTCATGAAGCGCATCGAAAAGAAGCCCGACAATGTGGCTTTCATCGGCGAGCTCGTCGAATCGAAACTCTACAGCGACTCGGCTGAATTTCAGAGCGATGAGCTCTTCCTGCTCTTTGCCAACGAAATCATCGCCAACAAGAAACTCGACAAAAACCGCAAACTGCGCTATCAACATCTGGCCAAGGTGCTTTCCGCAAGCCAGCCCGGAGAACACGCGCCGGCGTTTGACATCGTTGACCTCGACGGTCGCAAATCCCTCTTTGCAGCCGACTCCGCCAAGCAAGGCACCATCCTGTTTTTCAACGACCCGGAATGCGACGACTGCCGCATGGCCCGTCTGCGACTCGACACCGACATCCGCACCCGACGCATCATCGAGGGCGGACAGATCGACCTCGTGAGCGTCTACCCCGGCGACCCGGCCAACGAGGAGTGGCGCCGCATGGCCGCCTCCAATCCTCAGGAATGGATCACGGTTGCATCTCCCAATGCCGACGAGCTCTACGACCTGCGCCACTCCCCGGCGTTCTATCTGCTCAACCCCTCGGGCAACATTCTGCTGAAAACCGACAATGTCGACCTCATCATCTCCATCATGATTCAGCTCGCCGCCCGGCTTGAACAATAATCATCCCGCGCCGTTTTATCCTTAAAAAACTCCCCCAACCTTCAAGATAGAGACAATGAAGAAATTCACCGATGCGCTCGCGCGCCTGTTTCTTATGTTCACGGGCTATACCTACAGCAACATGGCCCGACTGTTCATCCGCCTTTTCGTAGGCATCATGTTCATGCAGTTCGGCATCCGCCATCTGGTCAACTACTCGACCATGAGCGTCGACTTCCCGACCGTCCTCGGCCTAAGCTCCGCAACCTGCCTGAGCATCATGATTGTGATTGAGCTCGTCTGCTCGCTTTTCATCATGGTGGGATTCCTGACCAGACTCTCAACCCTCCCCCCCATCGCCTCGATGATAGCCGCCGAATACTATATTGCCCACGACCTGCTCCCCCACACCTCGCTCTACGGACTTGACTCCACCGAGCCGGGCTATCTCCCCGTCATGTTCATCGGCATCTATCTCTTCATCCTCCTTGCCGGACCGGGCAAAATCTCCCTCGACTATTTCATCTCCATCTTCATCATCGGCCGCCAGGGCCGCGACGAGAAAGAGGAGCTCGACGAAGTCTAATCCCCAACACTCGCACCCCCAACAACAGCAAAAGATTTTCCAAACCAAATGAAAATAGCAGTATTGATTTCGGGTGGAGTTGACAGCGCTGTCGCAGTCTACCGACTGCTTGAACAGGGCCACGACCTCCATCTGTTTTATATACGCATTGGCCTCGACAACGGCGAGGGCGATTGCTCCGCCGAAGAAGACATTGAAATGTGTCGCTTCATTGCCGACAAGTTCCACCTCCCGTTTGAAGTGGTCTCGCTCCATGAAGAATATTGGGACTCAGTCATGGAATATGCCCTGCGCACAGTCCGCCAGGGTCTTACCCCCAACCCCGACATCATGTGCAACCGCATGATCAAATTCGGATACTTCGAGCAGCGCTGGGGCCACGAATTTGAAAAGACAGCCACCGGCCACTATGCCACCACCATCAACGACCCGATTTCGGGCAAGGTGTGGCTCGGCACGGCCATCGACAAGGTCAAGGACCAGACCGACTTCCTTGCCCGCATCACATATCCCCAGCTCGCCCATGCCCTCTTCCCCATCGGCGACATGCCAAAATCGCAAGTGCGCGAAATAGCCGTGGCCACCCGCATGCCCAACGCCTATCGCCACGACAGCCAGGGCATCTGCTTCCTCGGCAAAATCAACTACAACGACTTCATCCGCCGCCACCTCGGCGAGCGCCCCGGAGCCATCGTTGAAATCGAAACCGGACGCAAACTCGGCGAGCACCGCGGATTCTGGTTCCACACCATCGGCCAGCGCAAAGGCCTCGGACTCAGCGGCGGACCCTGGTATGTGGTCAAGAAAAATGTCCACGACAATGTCATCTACGTCTCCAACGGCTATGACACCGAGCGACAGTATGGACGCACTCTTCACCTCACCGAAATGCACTGGATCACCGCCGACCCCTTCGGCCCCGACTGCTCCAACACCCCGATCACTTTCAAAAACCGCCACATGCCGGAGTTTCTCCCCGGACGCCTGACCCGCACCGCCGAGGGCGACTACATCATTGAAAGCGAACGCAAGGTGCAAGGCATCGCCCCCGGACAGTTTGCCGTGGTCTACGACCCCGAGAGCCGCATCTGCTATGGCTCCGGAATCATCACCGGCCGAAACATCGAGCGCGAACATCCCGACCTCTAACCCATCGTTTACACCTTATTATATATAGCAACCTTTTTATGACAGACAATAAGCGAATCCGACTGCGCGTGCTCGGCCTCTCCTACTCCCAGATTCAGAGCGGAGCCTATGCCCTCATTCTCGCACAAGTCGGCGGCCCCTACCGCATTCCGGTGGTCATCGGAGCCGCCGAAGCGCAGTCAATCGCCCTGCGCATGGAAAATGTCACCCCTCCCCGCCCAATGACCCACGACCTCTTTGTCAGCTTCGCCCACGCTTTCGGTGTGAAACTCGTCGAGGTCTTCATCTACCGCTTCGAGGATGGCATCTTCTCCTCCGAACTCACCTTCACCGACGGCGAACGATCCGTCAGCATCGACTCCCGAACCAGCGACGCCATTGCCATTGCCATGCGCACCGGCGCACCGATTTTCACCACCCCCGAAATTATCGAAGAAACCGGCTTCGTGATGAACAACCCCGACGGCACCGCAGCCGATAGCGACAACGATGATGGCTTCGAAGAATTTGACCCCGACCGCGAAGCCGACGAACAGGCCGCAGCCGGAGCCCCCACATTCTCGCCGACGACGACTTCGCCCCCGAACCCGGAAGCCTTCTCGCCTCTGAAGCCCGACTGGAAAACTACACCGTCGAAGAGCTCGAACGCACCCTCGCCCGACTCATCGAGCAGGAAAACTACGAAGACGCCGCCCGAGTCAACGAAATTCTCAAACGCAAGCGCGGCCAATAATCCAGAATNCTCAAAAACTAAATCTAATAAACCATCANTCATCAATATGGGAGCAATCAAAGCCAAACTCACAGTAATGAACTTCCTGGAATTTGCCGTCTGGGGTGCCTACCTCACCTGCATGGGCAACTACCTCGGCAAAGCAGGCATGGGCGACTGGATCGCCTATTTCTACGCCATCCAGGGCATCGTCTCAATCTTCATGCCCACGATTATGGGCATCGTGGCCGACAAAATCATTCAGCCACAGCGACTTCTCGGCCTCTGCCACCTCGTGGCCGGCGCAACGATGATAGCCCTTTGCTTCATCGGCGCATCAAGTGAGCTCCCCTCGCGCGGGCTCTTCATCTCAATCTACGCCATCTCCGTAGCCTTCTATATGCCTACGCTCGCCCTCTCCAACACCACCGCATTCTGCATCCTCAAAAACCANGGCTACGACACCGTCAAAGACTTCCCCCCGATCCGAGTGCTCGGCACNGTNGGCTTCATCGCAACAATGTGGTTTGTCAACTGCGCAACATACTCCGANGGCCACTTCGGCTTCACCTTCGCCCAGAATCTCGACAAATTCCAGTACACCTACATGCAGTTCGGCGTCTCCGGCATCCTCAGCATCATCCTCTTCCTCTACTGCCTGACCCTGCCGCAGATTCCCATCGTGCGCAAAGCCGAAAAGAAATCACTCTCCGAAACCTTCGGACTCAACGCCTTCAGCCTCTTCCGCGACAAACGCATGGCCGTGTTCTTCATCTTCTCCATGCTCCTTGGCATGAGCCTGCAGATCACCAACGGCTTCGCAACCCCCTTCCTCACCCACTTCCAGAGCTCATCCGATCCCGCCATTCAGCAGAGCTTCGCAGCCACCAACTCAACGATGCTCGTCTCCATATCCCAGATCAGTGAAGCCCTCTGCATCCTGATGATTCCCTTCTTCCTCCGCCGCTTCGGCATCAAAATCGTGATGCTCATGGCCATGGTGGCATGGGTGCTCCGCTTCGGATTGTTCGGCATCGGCTCCCCCACAATGCCCGGNGTGCTTCTGTTCATCCTCTCCTGCATCGTCTACGGCGTTGCCTTCGACTTCTTCAACGTCTCCGGCGCCCTGTTCGTCGACCAACGTTGCGACGAATCCACCAAAGCCTCTGCCCAGGGACTCTTCATGCTGATGACCAACGGCCTCGGCGCAACAATCGGCACCCTCGCCGCCGGCGAAATCGTGAACCACTACTGCTCATGGCAGGACGGCTATCTCAACGGCGACTGGACCACCGTCTGGACCATCTTCGCCTCCTTCGCCCTCGCCGTAGCAGTGGCCTTCGCCATCATCTTCAAAGACACCAAACACCCCAAAGTAACCACCGCCGAAGTAACCGACGCCCACGCCGCCGAACCCGAAGGCTTCGTAGTAGCCGACCAAAACCTCGGCAAACCCGAACTCTAATCTCTAATCTCTAAACTCTAAACTCTATTCTCTATAAATGATTCAATTCTTCGCCCCGGAAATAGAGACCACCCTGCAGCTCCCCGAAAGCGACTCCCGCCATGCCGTCAGAGTGCTCCGCTTGCAGCCCGGCGCCACAATAGAGGTCATCGACGGCAAAGGCCATCGCTTCACCTGCGTGCTCGTCGACGGCCACTCCAAGCATGCCTCGGTCGAAATCGTTGAACGATGCGACATGCCCCTGCCCTGGCCCCAGGAAATCGTGGCAGCCGTCGCACCCACCAAACACATCGACCGCATGGAATGGATGGTTGAGAAACTGACCGAGATTGGAGTCAACCGCATCATCCCCGTGCTCTGCCAGCGGTCAGAGCGCAAAGAGCTCCGACGCGACCGCCTCGAAAAAATAGCCGTTTCGGCCATGAAGCAATCACTCAAAGCCACCCTCCCCGTGGTCGAAGAAATGACACCCCTCTCAAACGTCATCACCCGCTTCGACCGGATGCAACGCTTCGTGGGATATTGCGACGACCAAACCCCGCGCGTCGACCTCGCCTGCGCCTACCGCCCCATGCAGTCCGCAGCAATACTCATAGGCCCCGAAGGCGACTTCACCCCCGCCGAAATTGCCGAAACACTCCGCCTCGGCTGGCAACCCGTAATCCTCGGCCCATGCCGCCTGCGCACCGAAACGGCAGCCGTCAGCGCCGTCGACACCCTCCACATCCTCGACCGCCACTCTGCCTGCCTCAAATAAATCCCCACACCCACCCCGCCAAACACTTCACCTCATGGAAAAGATAATCAAAACCCTCACACCCGCCGACAACTTCTTTCTGCTCGCAGGACCCTGCGTAATCGAAGGCGAAAAAATGGCAATGGAAATTGCCGAAACCATCGTCAGCATCACCTCCGAGCTCCGGATNCCCTATATCTTCAAAGGCTCCTACCGCAAAGCCAACCGCTCACGCATCGACTCCTTCACCGGCATCGGCGACCTCGACGCCCTACGCATCCTGCGCCGAGTGCGCGATGAATTCGGCTGCCCCGTAGTCACCGACATCCACTCCGCCGACGAAGCCCGCATGGCCGCCGAATATGTCGACGTGCTCCAGATTCCCGCATTCCTCTGCCGTCAGACCGACCTCCTCGTTGCCGCCGCACGCACAGGCCGCACCGTCAACATCAAGAAAGGCCAGTTCCTCTCCCCCGAAGCAATGCAATTTGCAGTTCAGAAAGTGCGCGACGCCGGCAACCCCAACGTAGCCATTACCGAACGCGGCGTCAGCTTCGGCTATCAAGACCTCATTGTTGACTATCGCGGCATCCCCGAAATGCANAAATTCGGATGCCCCGTCATACTCGACGCCACCCACTCCCTCCAGCAGCCCAACCAGCCCGCAGGCGTGACCGGCGGACGCCCCGACCTGATTGAAACCATTGCCCGCGCCGGCATCGCCGTAGGAGTCGACGGCCTCTTCATCGAAACCCACCAAAACCCCTCAGCAGCCAAAAGCGACGGCGCCAACATGCTCCCCCTCGCCCAGCTCCCCCAACTCCTCCGCCACCTGACCGCCATCCGCCGCACCATCGCCTCCTTCTAATATATAGTCCAGGATAATGACCGATAACACTCACATAAATCGCAAATCGCCACGAGCGAAATTTCACGATTATTCAGGAGGTGACTTCTTTGTGACAATCTGCACAAGAAACAAGGCTCATTATTTTGGAGTTATAAAGAATGGAGATATGATACTGTCTGATGTAGGCATATATTGCCGGAAACAACTTGAAAATGTGTCACATCACTACCCTTATGCAAATGTGCCGTTNTTCGTGGTAATGCCGAATCATATCCATGCCATTATAAGCATTGACAGGGTAAACAAAGATGAAGTTCAGACCCANAACCNTGTTCTACCTNCTGTCAGAACTGCACTTTCAGTTGTTGTCGGTGGTCTCAAAAGGGCTGTCACAATGTTTGCAAGACGAAATAGAATCGAATTTGATTGGCAATCTCGTTATCACGACCATGTCATACGAGATAAACACGATGGCAACCACATAGCCGAATACATTGAGAANAATGTGGTTAGGTGGGAAGCCGATTGTTTCAANGCTCCCCCCCTCTCTGTAGGGACGCACGGCCCGTGCGTCCGACAATAACACATAATTCGCACCAAGACATAAGCACAATTGTTTCACACCCCCGCCCTCTCTGTAGGGACGNACGGCNCGTGCGTCCGACGATAACTCATTGGTTTTCAATCGGACGCACGAGCCGTGCGTCCCTACAGCGCGAGGAAATTCCTCTTGATTAACCTCAAACCAGTGCCGCCGATTAAAGCAGCAGCTGATAAAGGTAGGCGTCGGTGTAGGAGGAGCCGAGGCGAATCCAGGAGCGTAGGCGGCCGGAGATGGTGAAGCCGGCCGATTGGAACAGGGCGCGGGAGGCGTCATTGTCGGCGGCCACAGTGGCATAGANCTGATGGAGGCCGAGCATGGTGCGCGCATGGTCGATGATGAGCTGCAGGGCACTGCGGGCATAGCCCAGGCGGCGTGCCGAGGGCTCAATGTAGATTCCCACGCCGCAGCGGCGATTGATCCAATCAAAATCTTCAAGGTCAATGCAACCCACCGGCTCATCGGGAGCNCCGGCAGGAGCTATTATGTAGCGTGCCTGCAGCAGGTCAACGGCAGGNTTGGCAGTCTGAGCCGCCACCCACTCCCAAATCTGATGGCGCGACATCGGCTGACGCACCAGGCCGGCAGTCCACGACTCCGGGTCATTTTCCCAGCGGTAGATTGCATCGACATCGGCCGGCTCTACGGCGCGGAGCATTACTTTTGAATCGGTCATCATGAGAATGTGTCGCTGAAAAGTGTGCGCTGCAGCAGNGATCGGCCGAGGGTGAGCTCGTCGGTGTATTCGAGGTCATTGCCCACGGCCACACCTCGGGCGAGCTGAGTCACCCTCACTTCGGGCCACGCCTGCAGCTTGCGGTAGAGATAGAAATTGGTGGTGTCGCCCTCCATTGTGGCACCGAGCGCGAGAATCACCTCATTGACATCGCCTGCGGCCACGCGCTCAAGCAGACTGTCGATCTGCAGCGCATCCGGTCCGATGCCTTCAAGCGGCGAAATCACTCCGCCCAACACATGATAGACACCTGAAAATTGACCCGTGCGTTCCACCGAAATCACATCGTTGACATTTTCAACCACGCAAATCGTGGAGTGGTCGCGGGCCGGACTGGCGCAAATCGGACACATTTCGCTTGGCGANATGTTGTGGCAGAGGCGGCAATAGCTGATATCGTGGCGCAGGGCAGTGATGGCATTTCCGAGCGCATCGGCCTCCTCCTCCGGGCGGCGGAGAATGTGGAGAGCCAGGCGAAGAGCCGTTTTACGCCCTACCCCCGGCAGACGAGCGAGCTCGGTCACCGCCGCTTCAAGCAGCGGAGATCCGAGCTCGCCGTCAGTCATGTTTTGACTAATCTGTGGAGCCATTTATCAATCGGTCAGAGGGGAATATTCGCGACCATAGCGGAGCATCTGCTCGGGATAGTCTTCGCAATAGCTGACTTTGACATCAACAGGGTTGCCGGCTTGGTCTTTCACGATAGTGTAGCGGGGATTGACGAAACCTTTGTAAGGAGCGATCGAGAGAGTTGCGTAGCGGTCGAGCACCTCTTTGTGGAGCTTCGGATCAACAACAACGGCGTAACCCTCAACCAGGTCGCGGCCNGCTTCATAGTCGCCCTCGCTCTTGATGCGCTGGATTTCGGCGAGCAGTTTGCCGAAGAGTCCGCGGAGAGCTTCATAGTCGTTGATGCGCAGATAGGTCTTGCCGTCGGCGCCGGTGTAGAGTTCGGCCACTTCCGGACCGCCCTGACGCAGAGCCCATTCGGCAATCAGCTTGCGGTTGCGCATATGGGCTTCCTCAACGTTTTTGCCCGGTTCGATGCGCATCAGCTGGGTCATCAGACCATTGAGCATATATTTGTAATACTGAGCCTTGTAAGCCTCGGGGCTGTCGAGCAGACCGAGTTCGATGAGCTTCGGATCGGCCAGATAGTAGAGCGCAAACAGGTCGGCGCGGGCTTCTTCGAGGGTTGAGCCGTGGGCTTTGAGAGCGTCGGGGTCAACGCCGGGGAGAAGCTGACCGGATGCGTGGCCGAGACANTCGTGGAGGTCGGTGTGGAGATTGTCGGTGATAAACAGATACTTGTCCATGAGCGACTGCATGGCGGTGTCGGGCACAAACTCGTTGTTGAAACCGTCGCCATGGCTTGCTTCATCGTAGGCCTGGGTGATGTTTTCAATAGTCACAGATTTCGAACCGTGGGCGGCACGAATCCAGTTGGCATTGGGGAGATTGATGCCGATGGGGGTGGCAGGATAGCTGTCGCCGGCAAGAATGGCGGCGTTGATTACCTTGGCAGAAACACCCTTGACATTTTCTTTACGGAAACGAGGGTCAACCGGTGAATGGTCTTCAAACCACTGTGCGTTGCCGGCAATCACCTCCGTGCGGTGGCTTGCGTCGAGATTTTTGAAGTTGACAATCGATTCCCAGTTTCCGGTCATGCCCAGGGGGTCATCGTAGCTTTCAATGAAGCCGTTGATGAAGTCGACCTGCGAGTCGGTGTCGCCAACCCAGAGAATCGAATATTCGTCAAACTGGCGAAGGTCGCCTGTGGCATAGAAGTTGATGAGCTTGTTGATGACAGCGCGCTGCTTGTCATTTTCGGCATACTTGGCTGCCTCGCTGAGATTGAGGATGATGCGGGCGATTGCGGGCGAATAGAGTCCGCCGAGCTTATAGGGCTTTTCCACCACCTTGCCGTTTTCTTTCACCACCTTGGCATTGAGGCCATAGCTGATGGGAGTGAGGTCGGTGGTGTCTTTGACGGCGGCATAGTAGGCTTCGACTTCGGCCTGGGTGAGGTTGTCGCCATAGAGGTTGGAGGCGCTCGTTGCAATGAGGTCCTGACCTTCGGCCTGGTTGACCTTCTTGGCCATGAACGAGGGGTCGAAAATCAGTCGGCGGAGCTCAGCCATTTCAGCGGGCACCTTAGATTTGGGAAGCTGAGCCACGGCAGCATCGAAAAACGCTTCGCTGAAACCGGGAGTAAACTTATCCCATGAATAGTGGTGGTGAACACCGTTGCCAAACCACACTTGCTTCATATAGAGCTCAAAGGCTTTCCAGTCGGCCGAATTGCGGTCGCCGGTGTAGCCGGTGTAGATNGATTCGAGCAGCTGACGCAGAGCCAGATTGTAGCGTCCGTTCTGATCCCAGAGAATGTCNCGTCCTGTAAGGGCGGCTTCGGTCAGATAGTAGACGAGGAGTTTCTGATTGAGCGAGAGGTTTTCAAAACCGGGCACACGGTAGCGGAGCACTTCGATGTCGGCGAAGCGGTCAACGTGGTAGTCAAATTTCTTGGCGCAAGCATTCTTGCAGCCGTCGGCATTGTGGGGCGCCGATGAATTATGAGTGATAGCCATAACTGAATTGAGGGGCGCGAGCAGAGCCGAAGCCGACAGCATCGCACCAACAAGTGTTGTTTTCTTAATCATTTTTTATGGTTCTTGTTTTTCCAATAATATATAATAGGAGTATTATATCTGTCTCCCCCCACCCTGTAGGGACGCACCCCGGTGCGTCCGTCCGATAATCGGCCATAACAAGGCGAGGAAAATCCGTTCCTTATTCAATATAAAGCACCAGCCCTTTGAGATATTCGCCCTCGGGGTGATAGATGTTGACAGGATGGTCGGCGGGCTGAGTGAGCTGATAGAGTATGCGCACACGTCGGCCGGTCTGGGCTGCCGCCGAGAACACCGCCAGGCGGAACTGCTCTTTGCTGACGGCCTGAGAGCAACTGAAAGTCAGCAGAATACTTCCCGACGGCATCTTCTCCATGGCCTTGGCGTTGAGTCGCTGATAGCCGCGAAGAGCGTTGCGCAACGCGCCGCGATGTTTGGCAAAAGCCGGCGGGTCGAGCACCACGAGGTCGAAAGCTCCCGGCTCCATGTCGCCNAGGAATTTGAAGGCGTCAACGGCCGTTGCCTTGTGGCGGGCATCTTCGCCAAAGTTGAGTGCCACATTGGCTTCGGTCAGCGCAATCGCCTTGGCCGATGAGTCGACCGAATGAACTTCCTTCGCACCGCCGCGCAGGGCATAGACGGANAAACCGCCGGTGTAGCAGAACATATTCAGCACACGGCGCCCTGCGGAGAGGGTTTCGAGCAGGCTGCGNTTGTCGCGCTGGTCAACGAAGAAACCGGTCTTCTGCCCCTTGAGCCAGTCGACATGGAAGCGCAGACCGTTTTCGGTGGCAATGTTGGTCTTGAAATCGCCGATGAGATATTCGTTTTCGGCATCGAGACGCGCCTTGTAGGGCAGCGTGGTTTCGCTTTTATAGTAGACCGCTTCGATTGGCAGCTCGCTGAGTTCGGTCAGNCAGCGGGCAATGATATGGCGGGCATAGTGCATGCCGGGCGAATGGGCCTGCATCACGGCTGTGGAGCCATAGATGTCAACGATCAGACCGGGCAGGAAGTCGCCCTCGCCGTGAACCAGACGGAANGCATCATTGTCGGGTCGGCAAAGGCCGAGCGACTTGCGCAGGCGGGCAGCCTGACTCAANCGGGCGGCATAGAAAGCCTCATCGACCGGCTCCCATTTGTCGCTCAACATTCTGACGGCTATGCTGCCGATCTGATAGTGACCGACACCGAGCGGACGGCCGTCGGCAGCGGTGACACGCACGGTGTCGCCCTCCTCGATGCCATCTTCAATCGATCTGATTGCCCCGCTGAAAACCCAGGGGTGGAAGCGCAGCAGCGATTCCTCTTTGCCGCGCGAAAGCGTGATTTCTTTATAATCAACCATTGATTTTATATATTCGATTACATGAATGCTCTAATCAAATCCTTGCCGTTGGCATAGACAAGCAGCAGCAGCAGGAAGGCCATGCCGGCATACTGGGCCCATTCCATCACCTTTTCGTTGACCTTCTTGCCGGTCAGCACTTCCCAGAGCAGGAACAACACATGGCCGCCGTCAAGTCCGGGAATGGGAATGAGGTTCATAAAGGCCAGCACAACGGAGAGGAAGGCTGTGATCTGCCAGAAGGTGAGCCAGTTCCATTTTTCGGGAAAGAGGCTGCCGATGGTGCCGAAACCGCCGATGCTCTCAACGCCGCGACGCGAGAAGACGTGGCTCATCGAGCTGACATAGGAGCCGAGCATATCGGTGCCGTTTTTCCATCCCTGCGGAACGCTCTGAAGCAGGGAATATTTCTCGTAGACAACGGGGTAGACATCCGTCATGGGGCGAAGCTGGAAGCCGAGCTTGCCATCGGCATCGGGGGTGGCGGTGAGTTCCATGATGGAGTCGCCACGCTGCAGGGTGACGGTGGTGGGTTTGTCGGCATGTTTGATGAGTTCCTGGGTCAGCTCGGTGTAGGAGGGAGTGGCAACTCCGCCAACGGCCACCAGACGGTCGCCTTCAGCTATGCCCGCTTTGGCAGCAGCGCTACCGCCAACGACGCTTTGCACATAGACCGGCAGACGGTAGGTCATCATCGGTGTGTCCTTATCCTCGTTGAGCTGCCAGATAAATTCTTCGGGCAGATTGAAGGTGACAGTGTCGCGCTTCACCGTCTGAACGGCACGACCGGAGCTGTAGAGCACGCTGTCGGCCTGCGATTTGCGAAGCACGGTTGCCTGCTTGGCGTCGGCCAGATAGTAGAGCGAGCTTGCACGGGAGAGGTCGACCACCTGACCGTCGGGCTGCAGAGGGATGTCGCCGTTTTGAAATCCGGCTTTGAGAGCGGTTTTGCTATAGTCCATCCCTTCGTAGGCCGAACTCAGGGGCACATATTGCGCGCCCCAGTGGAAGGCGATGCCGGCATAGATGATGATTGCGAGAATGAAGTTGAACACCACTCCGGCGAGCATCACACACAAGCGCTGATAGGCCGGCTTGGCGCGGAATTCCCAGGGCTGTTCGGGCTGAGCCATCTGCTCCTTGTCCATCGACTCGTCGATCATGCCGGCTATTTTCACATAGCCGCCCAGAGGCAGCCAGCCGATGCCATATTCNGTGTCGCGCCAGCTTGCGCGTTTATTGCCGTTTTTGTCGAGTTTGGGTTTCTTCGACTTCGGTTTCCACTTGAAGAGCGAGAACCAGGGGTTGAAGAAGAGGTAGAATTTCTCCACCTTGATGCCGAATGCTCGGGCTATGATATAGTGGCCAAACTCATGGATTATAACCAGAAAAGCCAGGGCGGCTATGAGTTGTGCCGCTTTCATCAGAAATACTTCCATTTCGATTTTTCTATTCTATTGTTTCATTATTTATAATTTACAAATCAGCTCCTCGGCGCGGCGTCGGGCCTCGGCATTGACGGCAACATAGTCGCTCAGCTCGGGGCGGTCAACGTGTGTGGTCTGTTCAAGCGTCCGCTCAATCAGGCGATAGATGTCGGTGAAGCGGATGCGACCGCTGAGAAATGNGGCCACGGCTATTTCGTTGGCGGCATTGACGGTGCAGGCCGAGGTGCCCCCGCGCTCAAGCACTGTCCGGGCAAGCGTGAGGCAAGGGAATCGGTCGGTGTCGGGACGTTCAAAAGTCAAGTTGGCATAGTCGGCCAGCGAAAGTCCTCTCCGGCCGGAGGTCAGTCGATTGCCTTCGCCCAGCGCATAGAGAATCGGCAGGTGCATATCGGGCACTCCGAGCTGCGCTTTGACGGCGCCGTCGTGAAACTCCACCATCGAATGAACGATTGATTGCGGATGAACCACGGCTTCAATTCGCTCATGGTCAATGCCGAACAGCCAGCGGGCTTCAATGATTTCAAATGCTTTGTTCATCATCGTGGCCGAATCGATGGTAATCTTTGCCCCCATCGACCAGTTGGGATGCTTCAGCGCATCCGCCACGGTCACATTTTCAAGCGCTTCGCGGTCAAGGCGGCGGAANGGNCCGCCGGAGGCGGTGATTATCAGGCGCTCGACACTGGCCGGGTCTTCACCCACAAGACATTGATAGATAGCCGAATGTTCGGAATCAACGGGTAGCACCCGAGTGGCCGACCCCGCGAGCAGACGNCTCACCAGATCGCCGGCAACCACGAGTGTCTCCTTATTGGCCAATGCGATATCCTTTCCTGCGGCGATGGCGCGGACGGTGGGTTGCAAACCGCTGTAGCCCACGGTGGCTGTGACCACGGTGTCCACATCCTCGCGCTCCATGGCATCGGCAACTGCCTGCTCGCCGGCCGCAGTGGCTATGCCGAGCGGATCGAGAGCCTCTTTGAGCTGCTGATAGCGGCTTTCGTCAGCTATCACCGCGAGCGCCGGGCGGAAGCGACGCGCCTGCTCAATGAGAAGATCGACATTGCGTCCGGCCACCAACACGGTGGCACGATAGCGGTCCGGGCGTTCGGCAATGATGTCGAGCGTCTGGGTGCCGATTGACCCCGTGGAGCCGAGCACGGCGATGCGGTTCACGCCATCCCTGCGGCGGCCCGAAGGCGCGGAGCCAAAGGTGCAGACGGCTGCATGTCTGATATTTTCGGAGCCCTTTCGAGGGCCGTTATGATTGAGTTGATGGTGTTCCATTGCTAAAAATGAGAGCTTCAAGGCCTGATGCCACGCCAAGCGCAGCCATCGGCCACTCATAATCCGCAAAATTACTAAAAATCATCCACATTCCAATCACTCAAATCCTTAATTTATGTTGCCGCCGTTTGCATCGTTTCGCCAAATTCTCGCAACATCGGCAAAAAGCGGTTGTAACTTTGCACACAGTTTCTTAATCACTAAAAATCTATTACCATGAAAGAATACGACTCTATCAAAACTCTGACTCTCACCGTTAAAGACCTCTACAAAATCGTGGCAGAAGCCGCTTCGGGCAACACTGAGGCTGCCACCAATCTCATCGCAACNAAAATCAGCGAAAAAGCCGACCGACTCCGCAANCAGCGCGAAAAACGCCGTCTCCGCAAGCAGCAACTTGCCGAAAGTCAGCCGAAAGCAAAGGNTACCGNCTCGCCACGCCCCCATAAAATAGTCATCACCCTGACCCGCGAACGCGCCCAAACCCTCCTCTGGCTCCACAACCACGCCGACCAGCTCAAAACCAATCTCATCCAACTCACCAAAATAGCCTCACCCCTGCTCCCCTCCTCCACCTCAGCCAAAACCCTCATCGAAACCCTCGCCCTGCTGACCCGCCTCGCCTCCGACGCCCACCCCCAACTCCGCACCTACCTATCCTCCCCCTCCCGAACAGCCACCCTCCAACTCCACCTCTAACCCCATATGGCTCTCCACCCGGTGTAGGGACGCACGGCTCGTGCGTCCGNCCATAACACACTGATTATCAAGCGGACGCACGAGCCGTGCGTCCCTACAATTTGGATAAAGTCCGGCGGTGAGGTGGTTTATTATTCGGAGGGGGAGTTGCCGGAGTTGCGACGCAGTTGGTCGCGGCGGAAGTTGCGCCACTGGTTGTTGCGCTTGTGGTTGCCGATGATGCCGTCGAGCCCAAACATCTGCTTGAGGCGTTTCAGGATGCCTTGTCCGAACGACAAGCGCTCAATGCGTCTGCCGGCCAATCGGCGGTCGGGCTCGAGGGCAAGACGTGTCTGGTCGTGGTCGACCGAGTTCACGCGGTCAATAAGGGCCAGTATCTCAGGTGATAGGTCGGGTGCATCGGCAGGTTCGAAGATGACCATCTCCTCTCCCCCCTCGGCAGGTCGCGAATCCCACTTCTTTGCCTCCTTCGATGTGATATACTCTTTTTCAATCATATAGACCTCGGCGCGGGTGGTGACAAAAAATGGCTGGCGGACATTTCCGAACATAAACATCGGATGGCCGCGTCCGTTTGACTCTATATTAAAGGAGTAGCCGTCGAGGTCGATCGGCGCCACGGTCTTTCCGGCCACGTTGTTGAAATCGAAACTGATGTTGAAGCGTTCGAAGTCAATCTCGTTTCGGAAAAATATTGAAAGATTGGGCACCCACTTGCGGCTGTCGCGATTGGCCAGCACATCGACATCGAGTCTCATGCGCGAGAGGTCGCGGCGCCATAGCTCGGCCGGAGAATACTTGCCGCGAACAGTGTCACTCCCCGACTCCACCGCCATGAGCGATGCCGGCATCAGGGCAGGCGGAGCCACACCAACCCAGTCGGCCCACGAAAAATGATGGTTGCACCGGTCGCTGACACTATCGAGCCCCGAGGCATTGGTGAAGCGATAATATGATTTCGAGGTCAGCACCCGCGGACTCATCCATGTCCTCACCTTGGTTTTCCGCTCCGGAGGCAGCATGAAATCAACCATCTTTTCGCGAAAAAGAAACACGGTGTCGGTGTAGGTCGACAGCGTTGAGTATTCGCGGACATAGGCTACCATGTGGAGCAGTTTGTTCTGACGCGACTCCACGACCACCTCCGGCAGATTGCGCACTCGCTCCTTAGCCGCCGTTCCCGTCGTGGAAACAGCCGCAAGCACCATTGCTGCAAAAGATAATCGCCACATACTCTCAAAATTTTTATATGGGGCAAATTTAACAAAACCAAACAATATTTTTCATCACAAAATCAATCATTTACCAATAATTAACACAACCCGTTCCCACCCTCCCCATTCGACACTATTATTCAACTTTTTTTACTTTTTTTCATTTTTTCCGGAACAATCTTTCAAGTCGGCGCGTTGTAATGTCACAAGCCGACAAACAAAGCACACGTCGGCAGCCCAACTTACTAACTATTACTTTTTTACTACTACTTTTATTCAAATTTTTTGTTTCAACTAATTGTTCTCTGATTTATGAAAACTTCATTAACCCTTCTCGGCGCAGCAGCAATGATTTGCTCAGCAGCCACAGCCAACGCTCAACAGACCGTTATCGTTGAAGAAACAGTTACGACTTATCAGCAGGCTCCCGAGTGCAAGACACACTACTCCTCTTCCTGGCGCGACAACTGGTTCATTCAGTTAGGCGCAGGTGTCCAGACTCCCGCCGTTGAAAAATATCTCCCCCAGGGCGACACCAAACAGCACTACTCTCCCGTCTACAACATCGGCTTCGGCCACTGGTTCAGCCCCTATCTCGGCTTCCGCATCAGCGGCCAGTATGGCAACAAACTCCGCTGGGACTTCATTGAAAAAAACAAAGCCCAGATGGCAACAGTCAACGCCGACCTCATGTGGGACATGACCTCATCAATCTGCGGCGTCAACCCCAACCGAGTGTTCTCGTTCATTCCCTTCGTGGGCATCGGAGGCACCTATCTCTGGGATATGCCGACAGCTACTTCCAACGACTACAACGCCGACGTCACCGCTCATCGCCACAGCCAGTGGATGCTCCCCGTCACCGCAGGTATCCAGCTCCGCTTCCGCCTCTGCAAATATGTTGATTTCTTCGCTGAAGCCCGCGCTCAGATGTATGGCGACAACTTCAACAACTACTCTCAGGGCAACCCCGTTGACGTCGACCTCTCAGCCATCGGCGGTCTGAGCTTCACAATCGGCGGCCGCAAATTTGAAGGCTACAATCCTTGCGAATACACAGCCAAGATCAATCAGCTCAACTCTCAGGTCAACGACCTCCGCGGCGAACTCGCTGCCACCACTGCAGCCCTCGCAGCAGCCGAAGCCCAGCTCCCCTGCCCCGACGTTCAGGTTCAGGAACAGGTCACCGTTCAGGGTCCGATGCTCTCAGCCGTTCGCTTCGCAATCAACTCTTCCCGCATCACTCCCGAAGAAATGGTCAACGTCTACAACGTGGCTGAATACCTGAAAGCAAACCCCTCTGCAACAATCACCATCTGCGGCTACGCCGACAAAGACACCGGCACATCTTCCTACAACCAGGCCCTCTCTCAGCGCCGCGCTGAAGCTGTCAAAGACACCCTCACCAAGCACTACGGCATCGACGCTTCTCGCCTGACCGTCAAAGCATTCGGCTCTTCAACCCAGCCCTACGCCGAAAACAACTGGAACCGCATCGTGATCTTCACCCAGCCCTAAGCAAGCAAAACACTGATACTCTGACATAAAATCTTATTAAAGTCCCTGCCCCGACATCACGCCGAGGCAGGGACAGCTTTTTTGTTGCCATTTCGCCGTTTTTTTTGTATATTTGCACATTAATTATTTTACAGACACATACGCGATGCCCGAGAATATCAATCCCACAGAAGAACTTAACACCCCGTCAGTCAGCGCCGATGCCGACCTGCCACTGCAGCAGCCTGCCGACCCCAACTATGACGAATCCGACATCAAACACCTGGAATGGAACGAGCATATCCGCCTCCGTCCGGGCATGTATATCGGCAAACTGGGCGACGGCTCCGCTCCGGAAGATGGCATCTATGTGCTTCTGAAGGAGGTGCTCGACAACTCCATCGATGAATACGCAATGGGCTTCGGCTCGAAAATCGACGTGGAGGTGACTGAAACCACCGTCACCGTGCGCGACTTTGGCCGCGGTATTCCTCTGGGCAAGCTCGTGGAGGCTGCCTCACGGATGAACACCGGCGGCAAATATGACTCCAAGGCGTTCAAGAAGTCGGTGGGGCTCAACGGCGTGGGCATCAAAGCCGTAAACGCNCTGTCGAGCGACTTCCAGATTAAAGCCGTGCGCGACGGCAAGATGAAGTCGGCACAGTTTTGCGGCGGCAATCTGACGTTTGAGACACCCATCGTTAACACCGATGAGCCAAACGGCACATTCGTGCAGTTCACCCCCGACGCAACGCTCTTCCGCGACTATCGGTTTAGCGAGGATCTGATTCTGCCGATGATACGCAACTACACGTATCTCAACACCGGCCTCGCCGTCAATTTCAACGGCAAGCGATATATCTCGCGCCACGGTCTGCTCGACCTTCTCCGCGAAAGCATGACCGAAGAACCACTCTACCCTATCATCCACCTCAAGGGCGATGACATAGAGATTGCCATGACCCACGCCAACCAGTATGGCGAGGAATACTACTCCTTTGTCAACGGCCAGCACACCACGCAGGGTGGCACCCACCTGACCGCGTTCAAGGAAGCGGTGTCGCGCACCATCAAAGACTATCTCAACAAACCCGGATTTGAATATTCCGACATCCGCAACGGCATCGTGGCCGCCGTGGCCATCAAGGTTGAGGAGCCGGTGTTTGAATCGCAGACCAAAACCCGACTCGGGTCGCGCGACATGGGGCCTGACGGACCGACCGTGGCCAAGTTCATCGGCGACTATGTCAAGAAGGAACTCGACGACTATCTCCACCGCAACCTGGCCACTGCCGACGTGATTCTCAAAAAAGTGCAGGACAACGAACGCGAACGCCGCGCAATGGCGGGTGTGACCAAGAAAGCCCGCGAGCAGGCCAAGAAAATCAGCCTCCACAACAAGAAGCTGCTCGACTGCCGCGTGCATCTCAGCGACCAGCGTGGCGACGAAGAAAAGAAACTCCAGTCGTCGATATTCATCACCGAGGGTGACTCGGCAGCCGGTTCCATCACCAAAATCCGCGATGTGGAGACCCAGGCGGTGTTCTCCCTGCGAGGCAAGCCGAAAAACACCTATGGCAAGACCAAAAAGATGGTCTACGAAAACGAGGAGTTCAATCTCCTNCAGGCAGCCCTGAACATCGAGGAGAGCATCGACAACCTGCGCTACAATAAAATCATCATCGCCACCGATGCCGATGTCGACGGTATGCACATTCGCCTGCTGCTGCTGACNTTCTTCCTCCAGTTTTTCCCCGACCTCATCAAGCAGGGTCATGTCTACATCCTTGAGACTCCCCTCTTCCGCGTGCGCAACAAAAAGACATCGAAGCGGTCATCGTCGGCAAAAGATAANGATAAAGATAAAGAGAAAAAAGAGAAAAACGATGAGACTTACTATTGCTACTCCGATCAGGAACGCATCGAGGCCATCAACAAACTCGGCACCAATGCTGAAATCACCCGATTCAAAGGTCTGGGCGAAATTTCGCCCGATGAGTTTGCCGGCTTCATCGGCCCCGATATGAGGGCCGACAAAGTGTCGATGCANAAGGAAGACGGCGTTGCCGAACTGCTCCGCTTCTACATGGGCAAAAACTCCATCGAACGTCAGAATTTCATCATCGACAACCTCGTAATCGAGGATGACTCGCAGATTTCATAACCGCCGGAAGTGATGAACCAACCGGCCAATCAATCCGTTATGCACTCAGACAACATCTCCGCCTCTGCACCGCGCATAGCCCTCTATGCCGGTTCATTCTCCCCTTTCACCATCGGCCACCGGTCGGTGCTGGAGCGGGCGTTGCAGATTTTCGACCGCGTCATTGTGATGGTGGGCGTCAATCCCTCGAAGCCGCGCCGTCAGGATTATGTCGATGCGCTGCAGGCGTTTATCGACAAGACACCGCGCGCGGAATTGCTTCTGTGGGATGGCCTGACGGTCGATGCCGCACGCAGCCATGGCGCACGATGGCTCGTCAGGGGTGCGCGCACGGTAGCCGACTTTGAATATGAACGCACTCTGGCCGATGTCAACCGAGCCATTGCCGGCCTGGAAACGGTCATTTTGCTTGCCGAGCCGGAGCTGTCGATGATTTCGTCGAGCATGGTCCGCGAGCTCCAGAGCCACGGCCACGACATAACACCCTATCTCCCGTAGCCCCTCCCCGCCCCACTATCCACTAAGCGGAAGGGCGCATTAATTTTTTAAAGAAAAAGAAACGATAATGAAGAAATTTCGTCTGTCAACCATAGCTATTGCCCTCGGCCTCGCCGGCTCGGCTTTCGTGCCGGCCGCCATCAATGCGCAGCAGGATGTGCCGAAGATGCATGCCGACCAGAAACTCGGCTATGCCGCCAAAATCGTTGAGCGATATTATGTTGACGATTCGGTCAACACCGACCATGCCGCCGAGCAGGCCATCATTGCCATGCTCAAAACTCTCGACCCCCATTCGCAATACAGCAATGTCGAGGAAACCCGGCAGCTCAATGAGCCTCTGCAGGGCAACTTCTCCGGCGTAGGCATTCAGTTTGCGCTCAACAACGACACGTTGATGGTGGTGCAGACCATTGCCGGCGGACCTTCGGAGCGAGTCGGCATCGTGGCCGGCGACCGTATTCTCGCCGCCGGCGATTCCATTCTTTCCGGAGCCAAGCGCAAGAACGCCGACATTCAGCGTCTGCTTCGCGGTCCCAAGGGGTCGCGCGTGGTGCTGAAGGTTGAGCGTCGTGGCGAACCGGCACCCCGCACATTCAATGTGACCCGCGACGACATTCCCATCAATAGCGTCGATGCAAGCTACATGGCCGCGCCCGGCGTGGGCTACATCAAGCTGAGCCGCTTTGCCGAATCGTCGGCCAAAGAAATCGAAAAGGCTGCCAAGGAGCTCAAGAAGCAGGGCATGAAAGACCTCATCCTCGACCTGAGCTACAATGGCGGCGGCTATCTCTCGGCGGCGGCCGACATTGCCGAGATGTTTCTCAACCGGGGCGATGTGATTGTGTCGACCAAAGGTGACAAGGTGGCAAGCCAGGAGCTCCGCGCCACAAAAAAGAATCAGCTGATCGACGGCCGTCTGGTCGTGATTGTCAATCAATATTCCGCCTCGGCAAGCGAGATTCTCTCCGGAGCGATTCAGGATCATGACCGCGGACTCGTGGTGGGTCGTCGCACCTTCGGCAAGGGACTCGTGCAGCGTCCGTTCCCATTCCCCGACGGCTCCATGATTCGACTGACCGTGGCACGCTACTACACTCCGTCGGGCCGCTGTATTCAGAAGCCCTACTCTACCGACGATGACTCCGACTCCTATGAACGCGACATTCTCCACCGTTATGAATCGGGCGAGCTGAGCAATGCCGACAGTGTTCACGTCAATAAGGCCGAAGCCTACCGCACCCTGCGCAACGGTCGCACGGTCTATGGCGGCGGGGGTGTGATGCCCGACTTGTTTGTGGCCATCGACACCACTCAAAACAATGCTTATGCCCGCGACCTGCTCGGCAAGGGTGTCTATAGCAGTTTCTCTATCAAGTACATCGACACCCACCGCAAGCAGCTCTCCAAGACCTATCGCTCGGAAGACAGCTTCATCAGCGACTTCCAGGTCGGCGAACCGCTGCTGAAAGAATTTACCGACTATGCCGCCAAAGAGGGCGTGGCGTTCAACGAAGAGCAATATAACGAGGCGCTCCCCACAATCAAAGCCATCATCAAAGGCATGATTGGCCGCGACCTCTTCTCGCAAAGCACCTATTTCAGAGTCATCAACGAACTGGGCAACGAATATCGCGAAGCTCTCCAACTGATTCAAGACACCAACCGCTACNACTCACTCCTCCTNGCCCAATAACACACCTTATTATATAGAGTGTAGAGTGTAGGGACGCACGGCTCGTGCGTCCGGCCTGTCGATAATCGGATGATATAACGCGGACGCACGAGCCGTGCGTCCCTACAATTCAGGTAAATCAATTTTTGTAATGAAAAGGAATGTAATGGCTGTGGTGGTGGCCGGCGGTTCGGGCCGGCGGTTTGGCGGGGAGCTTCCGAAGCAGTATTGTCTGCTGGAGGGGCGACCGGTGGTGATGCACACCATTGAGCGTATGCGCNGTGCCCTGCTACCTTATGGCTGCGCCGATAATGTGGTGCTCGCTATTCATCCTGACTGCAAGGAGCTTTGGGATGATCTTTGCCGCGAGTATCGGTTTGAGTCGCCCCGAGTGGTGTTTGGCGGTGAGACCCGCTGGCACACTGTCAGCAATTCGCTGCAGACGGTGCCCGACGGTTTTGACGGAATCGTGCTTGTTCACGATGCTGCGCGTCCGCTCGTAAGCCCTGAAGTTACGGGGCGGCTTGTCGAAGCTGTCATGGCCGGAGCGCAGGGGGCCGTGCCGGTGGTGGCGGTGACGGATTCGCTTCGCCGGGTTGCTGAGGATGCCGACGATGCTTTCGGCAGCAGCAGTGTTGACCGCAGCCNTTTCCGCGCCGTGCAGACACCTCAGGCGTTTGACTGCAAGCTGTTGCGGATTGCCTACTCCCGGCCCTACCGCGATGTGATGACCGATGATGCCTCCGTCATGGAGCTTGCGGGATTTGACCGCATTGCCACCGTTGAGGGGGATGCCCGGACACTCAAAATCACTCATCCGGCCGACATAGCCACGGCTGCGTTTTATCTCACTTCAATCGATAATTAATGGACAGACTGCGGGCAACAGACCTGAAATATCTCAAAGGCATCGGACCCAAACGCGCCGAACTGCTTGAAAAGCAGCTCGGGCTTCACACGGTTGCCGATCTGCTGAATCATTTCCCGTCGCACTATGTCGACCGAAGCAAGTTCTACCGCATCAGAGATTTTGCCTCGCCGATGCCGATGGTGCAGATTAAAGGCAGGTTTGTGTCGTTCAACGTTGTTGGCGAGGGAGCCAAGATGCGTCTCATCGGATTGTTTTCCGACGGATCGGCTGTGATGGAAGTGCTGTGGTTTCGCCGCATCAAGCAGCTTCGAGAGCTGTATAAGCCGGGGGTTGACTATGTGCTTTTCGGCAAACCGTCGGAATTTAACGGCAAGTGGAGCCTCGTTCATCCGGAGGTTGATTCGCCCGATTCGATAAGGGCCATGGCTCCGCTTCGGGGTGTCTATCCGCTGACCGAGCAGCTGCGCAACCGTGGCATCACCTCACGCAATTTCTTCGACTGGCAGCAGACTCTTCTGGCCAACTTCGGATCAAGCATCACCGAACCTCTGCCTGCCGAAATGCTCGCGCGCCTGCGGCTCATGCCAAAGGCGGAAGCGATGCGCATGATTCATTGCCCGACGTCGGCCGAAGCCATTCAGCAGGCACGCCGCCGACTGAAATTTGAGGAGTTGCTCTATCTGCAGCTCAACATTCTCAGCTACATGCGCCGCCGCCAGCAGGCCACGAGCGGGTTCATATTTCCGCGCGTGGGCAAATATTTCAATGAGTTTTATTTCGACCACCTNCCCTTNCCGCTCACGGGAGCGCAGAAGCGTGTAATCAAAGAGATACGCGCCGACATGAACACCGGCCGCCAGATGAATCGCCTGCTGCAGGGCGATGTTGGGTCGGGGAAGACACTCGTGGCGCTGATGTGTATGCTCATCGCCGTCGGCAACGGCTGTCAGGCTTGTCTGATGGCTCCGACAGAGATTCTCGCCACGCAGCATCACGCCACCATAGCCGGGATGCTTGCTCCGCTTGGCATCAATGTGAAACTGCTGACCGGCTCAACGCGCAAAAAAGAGCGCGACATCATTCATCAACAGCTGCAGGACGGATCGCTGCACATTCTCATCGGCACTCATGCCGTGATTGAAGACTCCGTGAAGTTTCGCAACCTCGGCTTCGTGGTCATTGACGAGCAGCATCGCTTCGGTGTGGCGCAGCGTGGCAAGATGTGGGAGAAAAACAGCACTCCTCCCCACATTCTGGTGATGACNGCCACGCCTATTCCCCGCACNCTGGCCATGACCGTTTACGGCGATCTTGACGTGTCGGTGATTGACGAACTTCCTCCGGGCCGAAAGCCGGTGGTCACGCTGCTGCGCTATGAGGAGAAGCGCATGGATGTCTACAGCGCCGTCTACCGTCAGCTCCGTCAGGGTCGGCAGGTCTACATCGTCTATCCCCTCATTAAAGAGAACGAAAAGGTTGATCTCAAGAGCCTTGAAGAGGGATTTGAACGTATCCGCGAGCATT
The DNA here is from genome assembly GCA_014801655.1 of Bacteroides sp. GTDB lineage: Bacteria > Bacteroidota > Bacteroidia > Bacteroidales > Muribaculaceae > Paramuribaculum. The sequence continues at coordinate 49,888 of JAAVDT010000045.1, read as the reverse complement.
TCCACAAATTTCGTGTCGCGATTGTCCACGGCAAGATGAAGCCCTCGGAAAAAGATTTTCAGATGAATCTTTTTGCCACGCATCAGGCCGACATACTCGTGGCCACNACCGTGATTGAAGTGGGTGTGAATGTGCCNAANGCAACGACTATGATTATTGAAAACGCCGAACGCTTCGGTCTGTCGCAGCTCCATCAGCTCCGCGGGCGAGTGGGGCGAGGCGGCGACCAGAGCTATTGCATTTTGATGAGCAAACACACCATTGCAGCCGAAACCCGCAAGCGCCTGGAGATAATGACATCCACCACCGACGGGTTCGTTGTTGCGGAGGCCGACCTGCAGATGCGCGGCCCCGGCGACCTTGAAGGCACNTTGCAGAGCGGAATGCCGATGGATTTGAAAATAGCGTCACTCGCCACCGACGGACGCATTCTTCAGGCTGCCCGCGCCGAAGCCGAAGCAATTCTCGAACGCGACCCGTCGCTATCAGAGCCGGTGCATCAGCCACTGGCACATGAAATGAAAGCCACCCTGCGGCGCACAGTCGACTGGTCGATGATCAGTTGATATATCTGACGGATGATAAGTAAGTGTTTAAATTTAAACACTTACTTAGTGTTAAAATCAGAGCGTAGAATAATACAATAATTAACATATTTTTACAGCCCAAAAATCGGGTAAACATAAATGCGTTTTATTTAATGTATTTTCACATTAGAACGCAACACACTGTCATTCAACGTGTTATTTTGACGCATTTCTTAACATTTTGATTCTGAGGCACTCTGCGAGTTGTTAATATTTGGTGAAAGAGGAAGTTTTTACTAACTTTGAGAATGTAAAAGCTAACCAACTACATTCTTGCAGCTCTGCTTTTACGGCGGCAATCATCCCTCAACCGGATGGACCGCATATATAATAAACCACCATAGAAAACTGGCCGGATTCGGACCGGTCATTCAAAACCGAAAAGAAATGGAACAAACACTGATCATCTTCAAACCCTCCTCGATTGAGCGCGGCCTCGTCGGTCAAGTGATCGCTCGCTTTCAGCAGAAGGGATTAGTGATAACCGGCATGAAAATGATGCAGCTCAGCGAAGAGTTGCTTCGCGAACACTACGCTCACCTCGTTGACCGCCCCTTCTTCCCCTGGATTCTTGACTCGATGATGGCATCGCCCGTGATTGTGATGGCACTGAAGGGCAAAGATGCGGTGAAGGTTGTCAGACTGATGACCGGCTCAACCAACGGCAGCGAAGCACAGCCCGGCACCATTCGCGGCGACTTCAGCATGAGCGGTCAGGAAAACATCATCCATGCCTCCTCCAGCCTTGAAGACGCAGAAGTGGAACTCAAACGNTTCTTCAANCCAGAAGAAATTTTCGACTGGCTCCCCGGNAATCTTCAGTTCCTCTACGCCCCCGACGGCAAATAAACACGATCTCTTCTCCCCCAATCAGATAACAAAAACCAAAAGTAATGCTTTCTATTAAAAAAATAACACTCGCTCTGACTGCCGTGGCAGCTCTTTGCAGTGTTTCTTCTCTCTCCGCCCAAACCTACAAACTTCCCTATCAGCACGACAAACAGCACAACGGCCTGATTGCCAATCAGCGCCCCGCAGGTATCTCTACCGATAACCTCAAGCTCAACGCCCTCAAAAACAGAAAGAAAGTTGAAGCCGACCCGGAAATCGCCGACCTCTTCAACTATAACTTCTCCAACCAGTCGGTTGCCGGCGCCTATGCAGGTCTGCCCGTTCCGGCTTCGAAGCGAATCGACGTGAGCGGCTATGTTGCTCCCGTGAAAGGTCGCCTCACCTCGCCCTTCGGCTATCGTCCGCGCTTCGGCCGCATGCACAAAGGTGTCGACCTGAACCTCCAGGTAGGCGACACAGTGCGCGCCTCGTTCGACGGCCGCATCCGCATCACCCAGTATGAGGGCAAAGGCTACGGCTACTATGTGGTTGTTCGCCACGACAACGGTCTTGAAACCGTCTATGGCCACCTCTCCCGCTTCCTCGTTAAGCCCAATCAGTATGTGAAAGCCGGCGACCCGATTGCTCTCGGCGGCAACACCGGACGCTCAACCGGTCCTCACCTCCACTTNGAGACCCGCTTNATGGGCATCGCCATCAACCCCGCAGCAATCATTGACTTCGACAACTATGTGACACATCAGGATGTGTTCACCTTCGACAAGGCAAGCTGCGAACGCGCTCTCGCCGCAGGCGGTTCAAGAAAAGCCTCAGCCTACAAATCAAAGGCTACCCGCAAATCAACCGCTTCATCTAAAACTCGCAAAAAATCTCGCCGCAGAAGATAACACGGTGACCTAACCCCTCACCGCCGCCGCGCCCCGCAGCAATCCACTCCGATGCTGCGGGGCGCAGTGTTTTTTATTGACTGCACATCGCCTCCCCTGCACCACTCCCCGCCCCTTGACACTTTCACCCAGGCGCATCTCCGANGCACCTCGACAAACCCCGGACTCCGATTCATTTCGCTGATTTTTTTCTCTCCAGAGAAAAAAATCTGCAAAAATCTTTCTCTCNAAAGAAAGATTTTCCGGAATTTCTTTCTTTCGAGAGAAAGATTTTTGTAATTTTACGGCAAACGAGATATTATGGACAGAATTTANGAGATTTCNGGACGTCTGATCAACAGCGTNGCATCAACTTTTCATCGCTTCCTATATAAAGAGATTGCATGGAGCGACCGACTGATAATGATAAAAGGGGCTCGCGGTGTCGGAAAGACCACTCTGATGATGCAGCGATGCAAGGAGTGTGGCGACAAAGGAGTTTATGTGTCGCTCGACCAGCTATGGTTTAACGACCACACTATTTTAGAATTGGCNGACTTCCACTATAAGCATGGCGGAACGCATCTTTTTCTGGATGAAGTTCATCTTTACCCCAGACCAAATTGGGAACAGGAGCTGAAGAATATCTATGACAGCTATCCGGAGCTGCATGTCGTGATCACCGGCTCATCATTGATTCATCTCAACAGCAAAATAGCAGATTTGTCAAGGCGAGTGGCNGTGTATGATTTGCCGGGGCTTTCTTTTCGAGAATATCTTGACATTTCAACCGGTCTCAAATTTGAGCCGATAACCATGAGCGAGATGCTGAGCGACCACATTTCCATTGCACGCCGTGTGTCCTCAAAGCTCAGAGTGATTGCCGAGTTTGAAAAATATCTTAGAATGGGCTATTATCCATTTTTCATGGATAGCTCTGAGGTCACATATTCGCAGCGCGTCGAGCGGTTGGTTCTGTCGGTAATTGATATTGACATTCCGGCAGTTGCAAATATTGAATATGAAACCCAGCTGAAATTAAAAAAACTTCTGGTGGTGCTTGCCGAGCAGGTGCCGTTTGTGCCGAATATAACAAATCTGAGCCGCGATATCGAGGTTTCACGGAATCAGCTCATGCGATTCTTCACTCTGCTTGACAATGGAGCAATTCTCCGCACGCTCAGCGACCCNACTACTCAACCCAAACGAGCCGCAAAGCCTGAAAAAATATTGTTTGACAATCCGTCGGTGATGCAGGCATTGGGAATCGACAATAAAATCGGAACCGTCAGGGAGTGTTTTGCGGCAGCTATGCTAAGTAAAAAAGGTGAGCTTTTCGCATCGTCGGAGGGCGACTTTATTCTGAACAAAAAACTCACATTTGAAGTGGGAGGAAAGAATAAGGGCTTTGCCCAGATTGCCGATAAGCCNGACAGTTATGTGCTGGCCGACAATATAGAATCAGGTGCGGGAAACAAAATTCCGCTCTGGTTGGCCGGNTTTCTTTATTGATGAAAATCAGGACGCGCATTCGGGGCGCGTCCTGATTTTATTATTGNTTGTTGTTCGGGGGTNGGAACCACCCGAAGACAAACAGATTGATGGAGGTCAGGAGGGGGGATTATTCGGGTTGGTCGTCGGCGGCGAATTCCATTAGGAAGGCTTTGATGAAGCCGTCGATGTCGCCGTCCATCACGCCGCCTACGTCGGAGGTCTGATAGCCGGTGCGGTGGTCTTTCACTCGGCGGTCGTCGAAGACGTAGCTTCGAATCTGTGAACCCCATTCGATTTTCATCTTGCCGGCTTCGATTTTGGCCTGCTCCTGCATGCGGTGTTGGAGCTCTTTGTCGTAGAGAATCGATTTGAGGTGGCGCATTGCGTTTTCCTTGTTTTTGGGCTGGTCGCGCGTCTCGGTGTTTTCGATGAGAATTTCTTCTTTTTCGCCGGTGTAAGGGTCGGTGAACTGGTAGCGCAGACGCACACCTGATTCGACTTTGTTGACGTTCTGACCGCCGGCGCCGCCTGAGCGGAAGGTGTCCCAGGAGAGGAGAGCGGGGTCGACGCGGACTTCGATGGTGTCGTCGATGAGCGGAGTCACGAATACGGAGGCGAATGATGTCATGCGCTTGCCCTGAGCGTTGTAGGGGCTGACGCGGACAAGGCGATGGACGCCGTTTTCGCTTTTGAGATATCCGTAGGCAAAGTCGCCTTCAACGTTGATGGTGCATGATTTGATGCCTGCTTCATCGCCGTCGAGAATGTTGGATATTGAGGTTTTGTAGCCGTTGCGTTCACACCATCGGAGATACATTCGCATGAGCATCGAGGCCCAGTCCTGGGCTTCGGTGCCACCGGCGCCGGAGTTGATTTTCAACACCACTCCGAGTTTGTCTTCTTCGCGGCGGAGCATATTGCGGAGCTCAAGGTTTTCGATGACGGTGATGGCCTTGGCATAGAGAGCGTCGAGTTCTTCTTCGCTCATCTCGCCTTCCTTGACATAGTCGAAAGCGAGTTCAAGTTCATCAACGGCGTCTTCGACTTCCTTGTAGCCGTCGATCCACTGCTGGATGTCTTTGATTTTTTTCATCTGGAGGCGCGCCTCAGTGGGGTGCTCCCAGAAGTCGGGCACGTGGGTGCGGAGTTCTTCTTCTTCTACCTGGATTTTCTTGCTGTCGATGTCAAAGATACCTCCTCAACGCGAGCTTGCGTTCAAAAGTCTGTTTTAGCTGTTCCTGAGTAATCATTGGAATTGGTTGTGAATTAGATTATTAGAAATAGTTTAATAGCTATACATTCGGTCGATTGTGTCGGCATAGCGGTTGGCAATGACCGAGCGTCGCACCTTCATGGTGTTGGTGAGTTCGCCCGACTCCATGGTGAATGGTTTGGGGAGCAGGGTGAAGCGTTTGATTCGTTCGAAGGATGCGAAATTTTTGGTGAGAGCTGCAAGGCGATCGGCAATCATTTCGTTGATTTTGGGATTTTCGAGCAGATCTTCAGTGGTGTCGAAGGGGATTGAGTTGGCGCGGGCATAGTCGCGTAGCGCGGCATAGTCGGGGACGATGAGTGCGGTGACGAACTTACGCTGGTCGCCGATAACGGCCACTTGTTCAATGAATTTGTCTTCGCCGAGACGNCTTTCGAGAGCCTGCGGGGCGATGTATTTGCCGTTTGAGGTCTTGAAGAGGTCTTTGATGCGCTCGGTCAGCACGAGCTGGCCGGTGGAGTCGAAGAAGCCTGCGTCGCCGGTGCGGAACCAGCCGTCGGGGGTGAATGCGGCAGCCGTNGCTTCGGGNTTGCCGAAATATTCGCGCATGACCGTCGGGCCCTTGACGAGGATTTCGCTTTCAGGACCGATGGCCACTTCGACTTCAGGCATGGGGGAACCGACGGTGCCGATATTATAGTCGACATTGGGGAAGCAGGTGACGGTGGCGGTGGTTTCGGAAAGGCCGTAGCCAATCACGATGGGGATGCCGATTGANTGCATGAATTCGACGATGACGGGTGANAGCGGGGCGCCGGCGGTGGGGAAGATGTTGCCATTCTCCACACCGATGACTTTCTGCACGGGGAGGAACACCCGGCCATAGAAGAACTTATAGAGTTTNTCGAGCCACCAGGGGGCGCGGCGTCCGAGGCGACGATAGCCGATGTTGCGGCGGCGTCCGACCGACACTGCTGTCATTGCCATTCGGCGCATGATGGGGTTCATGGTGGAGAGGCGTTCCTGAATGGCGGTGTAGACCTTTTCCCAGAATCGGGGCACGGAGCACATGCAGGTGGGGCGCACCTGCTGAATGATTTCCTGAATTTCGCGCGGGTCGCGGTTGATGGCCACTTTCATGCCCATCCAAAGGCAGAAGCAGGTCCATGCCTTTTCAAAGATGTGGCTCAGGGGGAGGAAGCAGAGCGATGTGTCGGAGTCGGAGAGCTGTGTCAATCGCTGCTTGTGGATGGTCATGGCTGCATTGAAGCAGGAGTGGGGAAGGACGGCGCCTTTGGGTTCGCCGGTGGTTCCGGAGGTGTAGATAATCGTTGCGATATCGGAATCGAGGGCACGGGCTGTGCGGGCGGTCACTTCGGCCGATGCTTCGGCCGATGCTTTGGCCAGAAAATCGTCGAAGGATATTACCTTGGCCATCAGTTCGACGGGGATTTCGGCATCACCTTTCACTTCTTCAATGACTTTGCGGGCATCGTCGCCACGCCGCATGACAATGAGCCATGAGAGCGTGGGGCACTGCGGGAGTGCTTTGAGGGCTATGCGTAGCTGGTCGGCGTTGCCCACACCCATCAGGCGACAGGAGGCATCGCGGACAATGTAGACAACCTGTTCGAGGGTGGAAGTGGAATAGATTGACACCGGCACGGCGCGGTTGGCATAGGCGGCGAAGTCGAGTATGATACATTCCGGGCAGTTGGGCGAAAAAATGGCTATGCGCTCCTGCTCCTTGAGGTCGAGAGCGGCAAGGGCGGAGGCGGCGCTGTCGGTCAGGGTCTTGAAGTCGTCCCATGACACGACGGTCCATTCGTTGACTGCGGCGGGGGTTGTGATTTCTTTATAACGGAATGCTTCGCGAGAGCCATATTTTTTTGTGCGCGAAGCGATAAGGTCAGTCAATATGTTTGGTGACATAAATCTGCTTGAGGTTTGGGTGAGTACACGGCATCACTGGGTGGAAGCGCGTGCAACTGCCCGGGGGTGCATCTTTTAAAGCACAAATTTAGTCAGTTTATGAGAAATATGCGACACGAAAGGGGGTAAATCGGCCGTTCGGTTAACAACCGTTAATTTATTGCACACTCCAATTAACAGTATTAAACATTTCAGGCCTTCGCCTTGCGCTGGAAGAAGAGGGCGAGCGAGGAGCCGCCACGGCCAAGGAGGCGATGGAAAGCGCGGACGGCAGACAGACGCAGGCGCAGGGAGGCGGGAGCATCGGCGGTGGCGACCGACATCAGTCGGCGGGATTGATCACGGTTGCCTTCGCGGGCAAGCATGGCTGAAAGAATGGCGCGGCGATAGCGCATGGTGGCTTTGGCTACTTCATCGGAGGCGATGACGGCGTCAATCAAATCGTGGGCGCGGAGAATCGAGTCGATGCGATCAGAAAATGAGGGCCGGCTGATGGAATCGGGGGAGGGATATATGGCCACGGAAGGTTCTCCGCGGAGCACCACGAGGGGGGTCGANGCATTGGCAAGCAGACGCGCTCCAATCTCATAGTCCTGGAAGCAGGCGAGCGATTCGTCCCATGCTCCGATGCGTCGAACGAGGTCGGTGCGGGCCATCCAACGCTGCGTGGCGAGGGTGGAGTGGAGCAGATGGAGCTGCATTTCAGAGGCGGAGGAGGAGTGGGGGTCTTTCAGTGTGCTCCAACCCTCATCGTCGATTATCATCACCGGCCAGCGAAAGAGCTCGGCATCGGGATTGCGGCTGATTGCATCGAGCAGGCGGCTGACATGGCGCGGGCGCATGACATCGTCGGAATCGAAAAAAGCGACATAGGGGGTAGAGACGGCTTCGAGTCCGAGGTTGCGGGCGGCGGGGGCTCCGGCACCCTGAGCGGCAATGAGCTGCATTGCCGGGAGTCGGAAATCGTTGGCCTTCATCCACGCCGCAACGACCTCGGGGGTGGAGTCGGTCGAGCCATCGTCAACAACAATCAGGTTGAAGTCGCGACACGTCTGACTCACAATTGAATCGAGTGTTCGCACAATCAGTTGCGGGCGGTTGCGCACCGGCACAACAATGGTCAGCAGTATCTGCTGTCGGGGCTGAGTCGTAAGGGTCTGATTGTCTGTTGCCATAGCTTTGTCGATTGGTTGTGTATATTATAGGTATAACGCGGAGAGGGGGTGGTTTATTGCAGAATAATGGTTATATTTGCACATTAATTATGCAAGAAATTATGGAACGAAAAGCATCATCACTGATAATCATCACCGACCGGTCGGAGCTTGAAGCCGTGAGCAGCCTGACGGCATGGGTCAGAGAGGAGGTGGCCACACTCTCGCAGAAATATGACAAAACCGGCATCTTCGACCCTCGGCCGACTGAAAGGGGTCTGAGCCGCCGGCTCGGATTGCGATGGCTGACATGGCGACTGGGCAAGCAGATTTCTGCGTTCATGCAGTCGGAGGGATTCAGGCCGGATGACACCTTATTATATACGCCCTCGCTCGGGCCGGCTACTCTGGCTGCGCTGCGCCTGGCGGAGAAAGGGGGATGTGCAGGAGTGATAACCCGCGTTTCGGCGGCCGATTTGCTTAGGCCGGAAGCTGAAAGAATTGCCGGGCAGTGTGTCGGCAAGGTCGCTGAGATGATTGCTGACAGCGATTACACCTGCAGGNAGATNNCNGAGCTGACAGGNGGGGAGGATNGGCTGAGAGTCAGCCGGCCTATCGCTNCAGAATGGACACGCGGNGTGCTTGCCGAGTGTCACGGCAAGGATGAGAAACGGCTGACGTTTGTTTCGGNGGGAAGCGAAGCGTTTGCGATGACCTACGGATTGCTGCGGCAGCTTGCCGTGGCGCGCCCGGGGCTTGAGGTGAAGTGGGTTTGCTTTGGAGCTGAACCTGAGNGTGCTACACCGGCTTCGCCGACAAACCTCACAATTCAATGGCGGCAGGGAGAGCCGGCGGAGATTTTTGGGAGCGAGCCNGTGGATTGGTTTGTGTCGGTTGACAACAGCCGTGGCTTACAGGCTCCGGTCATTGAGGCGTTGAGCCGNGGNGTTCCCGTGGTGGCCGCGATGGGGGGAGGGATTGATGAGATTATCGACGACGACAATGGGCTGCTGCTTGCCGAAGATTCAGAACCGGAGGAATTTGTGCGCGGCCTGCTCCCCTATCTCGACAGCGAGCCCCGCTACCGCNGCCTGCGCACCGGNGCCCGCGAAAGCCTGGAGAGGATAATNGAAGCCGTCCGCCCGGGTCAAACTATTTGAGACCTCGGGGCGGACGGCAGAGAAAATGTGTGTGTGTGTAAATGGAACTAATGCAATGGATTAGCGCACGATGACTTTGCGCGTTGTGCCGTCGGCGAGGCGACGGATATAGATGCCNACAGGGGGATTGGCGGCGACACGGATGCCTCGCAGATCATAGAGCCCTTCTTCGGCAGGAATGGCGCTGACTATTTCGGGAGAGTCGACACCGGCAGTGGGTTTGGCCACGAAAGAGATGGTCTTTACCGAGGATGTTGACGCGCCGCGCACGGTGTAGTAGTCAAGGCGGCCGGGCGATGAGATTTCAAGGTCGCCGAGGTGTTCGGCGAAGCCGTCGGAATCGGTGGCAGCATCGGAGTGCATCGGTTCATCGCCGGTCCATTTCACAAAAATCTTCATGCCGAGAGCCTGGTCGGAGTGCATCAGTCGCAATGCCAGCGATTCGCCCTCGCCAATTTCATAGGTGGCGGCAGAGGCAGAGCGCATGTAGAGGTCGAGCGCCTCGGGAAGCTGAGGGTCGGCGACTGAGAAGTCAAAGGTCAGCTCTTCGTTTTCGGGGAAGCGGATGAGTTGGCCGTCGGGGGTGATTGATTCAAAAATATCGTTTGGCGACTTGATGACCAAGCGATAGTTGCCGGGGCCTTTATACCACGAATCGGGGAGCGGAGCATTGAACCGGTTGCCATCGGACATCACTATCTTGCTGACGGCAGTTGAGTCGGCGCCGAAAACTATGTATGAGTCATAGCTTGAGAGTTGGTTGGCATGAGCTCCGAGCTGTTCGGCATTGGTCAGGCAGCCGCTGATGGTGTCGGGGAGCATATCGGAAGAAACGAGCTTGTCGTTAAGCCAGTTGACATCGGCAGCAACCGCAGGCAGTTCGGCAGAGGAATTTTCGCGGACAATGTATGGGCCGACTTTGAGGTTTTCAATGTGGTAGCAGTTATAGTAGCCACCGTTTGAGCTGTCAACATGATACCTGAAGGCACCTTTTGTCGGGAAAACAATCCAGTATTTTCCGGGGGTGGTGATGGCCTGATTTATTCTAAGAGAGAATGAAACATCAGGATCGTCATATATCCCTGTGCGACTATTATTTATCGTACAAGTCTGAACAGTTTCGCCTGCTTCATTAATGACGAAAGCCTGCTGAGTATAGTTCATCTCCTTTAAAAATTTAGAAAAGCTGTTTTGAAAATCAATGGCATAATCACCGAGCAGATAATCGTATTCGCCGGGAGGATTATCAAAGGGATAGATGATGCTCTCAGAAACAGGCAACTGCGAAGACATCTGAATTTTTTCAATTGACTCAAAGGTTGAGTAGTCTGCTATCTGATACCTTATATTATGGTATGTATCTGTTGGATATGTGTATAGCTGTTCATCGGTTTCCTGATTTTTATCAATGTATTTGACCCGATAGCTGAATCGAAGAGTTGACAACTGACCGATGGTTTTACTGCCTGGAAGTACGAACATTACCGTTCTTGCATAGCCATTTTCGTCAGTATCCAAAGGCACAGCCTGAATGGATACTCCATCAACCGTTGCTTTAAAGTCACTGACATCTTGAATAAAGCATCCGGGGTAGTCTTCCTTAAAGTTGATGATGACATAAGGCAAACTGGAGTATTCACCGAGAGTAAAGATTTTCGTTCGAAACATTGAGCTCCCGATGTTCACCCCGGAAACCGTCTCGGCATTTGCAGTTGGAGACAAGAGCAAACCAACGGCAAGCAAGGTTTGAATAAAAAATTTTTTATTCATAGTGAGATTACTTTGTGCAGCAACACATCCCCATAGCTGCGTTTATAAAGATTAAGCACAAAAAAAAGCGAGGGATGCATTCTGTTTATCTATTTACGGGCATCGCCAAACGCCTTTCGGTGAATAAACAGTCCACTCCCACGCCATACCGTATATCAACCGGTTCCACCCCTTGTCGAGGGGGAGTGGCAAATATGCGACAAGACATGAGCGCATTCTTCGACTGCTTTTGTCCTCACCGATGAGAAATTGGCGATTTCGTAAATAAGGATAAAGCAAGAATTCGCTTCTTTACTAAAATGTATGCAGGCCGGCGGGCCGGTCTGCGAGGAATCCGGACTCTTCCGGAATCTCTGCAAATTTAATTGAAAGAATTTTTATAGGCAAGAGTTTGGGGCGATTTTAACAATTTGGATGGGTGTGGGGGCACCACCCGAAGACAAACGGCCCGGCGGGGAGAGATGGGGAGGATAATGGAAGCCGTCCGCCCGGGTCAAACNATTTGAGAGCTCGGGGCGGACGGCTTTATGCTGTCTATACTCCCACCCGAAGACAAACGGGCTTACGGGGGGGGGAGGATGGGGGGATTATTTTTCTACTTTGTTGTAGCGGGCGTTGAGGCCTTTTACTACTTCGTCGGTTACGTCGAATGCGGGGTTGAAGAATACGGCGGCGCTGCCCATGAGCACGGCGTCGTAGCCATTGTTGATGCTGTATTCTTTGACGAAGCCGCGGATTGAATCCTGGAGCTGGGCCTGGAGCTGAGCCACTTCGGCTTCGGTTGTGCGCTGAAGGTTGGCGAGATAGTTCTGAGCGTCGACCTGCTTTTTGTTGTAGGCGGCCATGTCGGAATTGTATTCGGCTTCGGAGGTGTATTTGTTGTTTTTCATCTTCGACTCAATCTGCATGCCGAGCTGCTGGATTTCTTTTGCGCGCGATTCCTGTGCCGACATGAGTTTGGACTGGAGGCGTGTGATTGATTCCTGGAAGTCTTTGGCAAGGCTATATTCGGTGAGCAGACGTTCTTCGTCGAGGTAGCGTACGTTGATCTGACCGGCAACGGGGGCGGCGGTTGTGTCAAGCTTTGCTTCGCCTTTTTTGGCGGGAACAGCGGCGTCTTTCTTTGGCTCTGCAGCCTTTTTGGCGGCCGGGGTTTCATTTCCGCCACACGCAATCATGGAAGATGCCATGGCGAGCATGAGCAACGGAGCAACAAAGTAACTGTTTTTTTTCATTGTTTTTGATTATCGTTTAGTTGATCTGTTTTTTGTTTCTGTCTATATATATTATAAGGTGTGGCTATCATCGCCGACGTCGTCGTGGGCGGCGCATCCGATACCCCGGCGGCGAAGCGGGGCGGAGTCTCGGACATGGCCGGAGGGGAATCGTCCACCCTTCACAAAAAGGGCTTTGACGCCGAGCAAAATGATGGCAACGGCAAGCAAAACGAAGGTGAGAAGTAGAATTTTCATCGTCAAAAGTGCTTTCGTAGTGCAAATATATGAAACGAATCATAAAAAATTCGCTTAACTCAGAATTATTTTGTAACTTGTGGTCGCTTTTCTAAAAGTTTTAACATATTTTTTCCATTCGAGCCAATTTTGGCCTGTGGATATAACCAAAATCAACATAAATCTACACTATAGGACATGAAAGTTTCTGAATTGAATCCTCGCCGGGTGTTTGAGATCTTTGACCAGATCACAAAAATTCCCCGTCCCTCGAAAAAGGAGGGCAAAATCCGCCAGTATCTTCTCGATTTCGCAAAAGAGCATGGTCTCGAAGCCAAGACTGACGAAATCGGCAATGTGGAAATCCTGAAACCTGCAAGCGAAGGTCATGGCGATGCTCCGACCGTGATTCTGCAGGGCCACATGGATATGGTCTGCGAGTCAAACGATAAATCATTTGATTTTGAAAACAACCCGATCACCACTATCGTTGACGGAGAATGGGTGCGCGCCGACGGCACTACTCTCGGCGCCGACAACGGCATCGGCGTTGCTGCGGCTCTGGCCGTGCTGACCGACCCCGACTTGGTTCACGGCCCGCTGAAGGCTCTCTTCACGATGGATGAAGAAACAGGCATGACGGGTGCGTTCAACATCGATCCCTCGATGCTCGAAGGTCAGATTCTGATCAACCTCGACTCGGAGGATGATGCTGAAATCTTCGTTGGCTGCGCCGGCGGCGTGGACACCGTCTGCACGTTCACTTACAAGCGTTCGTTTGCTCCCAAAGATTTCAACTATTTCAAGATTTCGATTGAAAAGGGTCAGGGCGGCCACTCGGGCGGCGACATCCATCTGGGTCGCGCCAATGCCAACAAGCTGCTTGCCCGCTTCCTTTTCGACCTTTCGAAGAAGTATGAGCTGGCTCTGTCGGAAATCGACGGCGGCAATCTGCGCAACGCCATTCCGCGTGCGGCTCACGCCGTGGTTGGCGTTCACACTTCACACAAGGAGGAGGTGCGCGTGATGCTCAACGAATTTGCAGCCAAAGTGGCCGACGAGTATGGCGACATCGAACCCACTCTCGAAATCAAGATGGAGAGCGTGGAGGTGCCTGCCTACAGCATTGACTCGGACACTACGACAGCCATTATCCGCTCGGTTTACTGCGCTCCCCACGGGGTTGTGGCCATGAGCCGCGACATTGAAGGCCTCGTTGAGACTTCGACCAACCTCGCATCGGTGAAGATGCAGGGCGACGACAAGGTGGTGGTGACCACAAGCCAGCGTTCGTCGATCGAATCGAGCAAATGGAACATCGCCAACCAGGTTGAAGCTACTTTCCTGCTCGCAGGGGCGACTGTGGAACATGGCGAAGGCTATCCCGGATGGAAGCCCAACATGCAGAGCACCATCATGAAGCTCGCAAGCGACGCCTACAAGGAACTCTATGACGTGACCCCGAAAATCATGGCCATCCACGCCGGACTGGAGTGCGGTCTGTTCCTTGAAAAATTCCCCCACCTCGACATGGTTTCGTTCGGCCCGACACTGCGCGACGTTCACTCTCCCAGCGAACGCATGCACATCCCCGCCGTTGAACGTTTCTATGAACAGCTCAAGCTGACTCTCCGCAAAGTCGCTGACCTGAAAAAATAAATGAATTGACCGAATGATAAAGTCACCCGGGAGCCACCCACCAAGATGACGGCTTTCGGGTGACTATTTTCCTGCTTCAATTTTTTTTGAAGCACAGCCTTGCTCTCTCCGCTCTCCCCTCCCCTTGCTTGTTTCACCTATTTGTTTAATATGTCAAAATATCGCATTATCACTCTCTCCGGATTAACACTGTATATCTCGCTCGTTGTGGCGGCATCGACCATTTTTTCGAGCCCCACCAAAAACTTAAACACAGAATCGTCAGAGGAAATCAAAGAGTCGGCCGACACTACCGCAATAGCGGAAAATGATGCCGACCGCTACACACGGCTCACTGAAGATGACTATCGCGAAGTTGCCGAAATGCTCGATGTGGAGCCGGCAGCCATAAAGGCGATAGTTGAAATTGAAGCCGGCACCACCCACCAGGGCTTTCACTCGCCGGGCAAGCCGATNATTAATTTCGACTTGTCGATGTTTCGGCAGTTTGCCCGCAAAAACGGCGTCAATCTATCACGNTACAGCAAGTCGCACAGCACTGTGTTTCAAAGCCCTAACGCTCGCCGCTACGGTTCGACTCAAGCCGGTCAGCAGGAACGCCTGAGACTTGCCCGATCCATCGACAACAAGACTGCAATCGAAGGAACNTTCTGGGGAATGTTTCAGATCGGNGGCTTTAACTGGAAGCTCTGCGGATGTTCGTCGATCGACGAGTTTGTGGAACGCATGTCGGATTCGGAACGTTCTCAGCTTGAAATGTTTGCGGTGTTCATCAAAAACATTGGCCTCGACAAGGCCCTGCGCAAAAAAGATTGGGCTACGTTTGCCCGCGTCTATAACGGTGCGTCATACGCCAAGCGCGGCTACCACACACGCATGGCTGCGGCATATGCGCGCCATGCGAAAAAGAAGTAAATCGTAAAGATATTTACACGTTATTACCAAGCGCACGGTTCGTGCGCTTTTTTTATTTATTTGACCCATTGGAGGGGGTTCATGGTGGAGCTGCCTTTGCGCACTTCAAAGTGGAGCATGGGGCGGGAGTAGCGGTCGTCGGTGGCTACTCGGCCTATGGTCTGGCCGGCGGTAACTGTCTGGCCGGTCTTCACGGAGGGTGAGGCTATGTTGTAGAACACGGTGATGTAGGCTCCGTGGCGCACCATGATGGCATAGTTGCCGTCGCTGTTCTGGAAAATTCGGGAGACGGTGCCTTCAAACACGCTGCGGGCAGTGTCGCCCGAATCGAGCACGATTTCGATGCCGGTGTTGTTGGGCTGACCGGGCTGCGCACCATATTTATGGGCTATGCGATAGGCTCCGGCCACAGGGAACTGCATCTTGCCCTGGGCTTCGGCAAACTTGGCTGTCATCTCTGCATCAGGGTCGGAGGTGTCGAGGGCCTGCTTCGGCTTGGTCGGGGCAGCAGGCTTCGCGGCAGGTTTCGTGTCCTTGGCNGGGGTGGATGATTTGGGGGTGTCCTTACCGGATTTCTGCGACGGTTTTGACTCTTTGGCAGCCTTATCGGCAGCAGCTTTTTTGCGACGCGCTTCGGCTTCTTCGGCCTTGCGCTTTCGCTCAGCCTCGCGGCGTTCGCGCTCCTTGCGTTCGGCTTCGATCATGCGTGTGATTTCCCGGTCGATGTTGGTCAGGCGCTTTTTTTCATTTTCGATGGCGCGCTTAAGACCCGCCTCATCGGTTTTGAGCTGAGTGACCGTGCGGTCGGCCTCCTCGCGACGACTCACGAGCGAGGCTTGGTCGGCACTGAGCAAATCGAGCGAGGCGGCGCGTTCGCTCTGCAGTTTGGTCAGCTGCTCTTTCTTTGCGAGAATGGTCTGCTGCGTCTGCTTGATTTCCTCAGCCTTGCGTCGGCGCCAACGGCCAAACTCCTGGACGTAGCGGATTCGGGCTTTGGCTTTCTGAAAAGATCCGGAGGAGAAGATGTAGGCGAGCTCATTGGTCATAATCTGGCTGCCCTGGAGCTTGCGGAGTGCTGAGATATAGCTCGTCTTCAAGTTGTTGAGACGAGTATCGAGACTTGTCAGGGAGTCTTGGGTGTGGGTGATATGAGCGTTGATTGAATCGACCTGCTGACGGGTGCGCTGAATCTGCGCTTCGGTGCGGTCGATTTCACCGCGAATCATATTGAGCTCGGTGAGTTTCTTTTCGGTCTGCCGGGCATTGTCGTTGAGTTTGCGGGTGGCTTCGGTGATTCGAGCCTGTGCATCCTGCTTTTCCTTTTGAGCGGTGTTGATGGTGCGCTTGGCAGGTGCAGCGGTTTTGCTTTTGGGAGTTGATTTTTTATTATTGGCGGCCGGCTTCTTGTCGGCAGTTTTTTTCTTGGGAGTATTCTTCTTGGCCGACTGCTCAACAGATGCAGCGGAGGCCATGGCTGCAGGAGCTGCGGAGAGCGCACCGCAGAGCAACGTTCCGGCAAGCGAAATGACTACTATCTTGTTCACACCCTTTTGCATTAGATTCCGGAAATCATTTTGGTGACATCGGCTGCCGATACGCGCTTATAGCCGGAGGAGACGGAGGGTTCGCGAAGTTCCACATCCTTGTCCCAGCGGGCTTTGTCGAAGTTCCATTCGAGGGAGGCTCCGATGTTGGCTTTGGGAGTGGAGGCTGTGAAGGAAACGGAGGTGGCGAAGGGGCCGAAGGGGGTTGCGGCGGGACGGCCATAGGCGGCGGTGACCGGTTCATGGTCGCCGGCTTTTACGATGAGCGCCATCAGCACGTCGGCCGGAGAGAAGCGGAAGCCATAGTCAACACCGGGCATGGGCGCCGGGGGGTCGAGCAGCCAGTCTTGCGGACCGATGATTTCAGCTTCATAGCCGAGCATGGTGTCGAGGGAGAGGGTCGGCTGACCGGCAATGAAGAGGCGGCCGAGGAGAATGTCCTGAACATTTGAAACAGTGACGGGAAAGCCGGCGCAGAAGTCGGCGATGCTTTCTTCGATGTAGACTTTGTGCATTTTATCGATGACGCGAATGGTCCGGTCGGTCAGATAGAGCGACCCGACTTCAAAACCCAACACTTTGAGTGATAGCAGCAGTGACTTTCCGCGCTCCATGACGGCTGTGGCTGACACGGAGAGTTGCTTGGGGCTCTGAACATTGATGTTGACGGGAATCCGCAGACGCTCCCATGAGTCGCTGCCATAGGAAGCGACCATTTTGCGCAGCTGGACACGCATATCGGCAGCCGATGAGAGAGTGGCTCCACCTCCTGAAAGGGTGGTTGCCGAGGATTGGTCGGGAGATTTTACGGTTGCCTTCTGACTTCCGCAGGCTCCGAGGAGGAGCATGAGCGCGAACGCAGCGCAACCGGCAGCGAGCCGACGGAGAGAGGGGGAGAATATGCGTGATAAGAAATGTGTCATTATTCGAAGAAGAAGGTTTTGTTTTTGACTTTCTTTTGAATCAGTTCGTTATCGGGGTCATCTTCAAGGGCTTGCTTCCAGAATTCGAGGGCTTCCTTGGGCTTGCCGTTCATGAAATAGATGTCGCCGGCGTGGTCGAGTACGTCGCCGGAAGATTGCTCCTCTTCAAGTTCNAGCACCTGATTGATAATCTCCAGGGCCTTAGCATAGTCGCGCTGCTTGAAGAGCACCCAGGCATAGGTGTCGAGGGTGGTTGTGGACTGTTCGCCCTTGTTGGCTTTTTCGAGCGAGAGAGCTTTTTCGATGTATTGGCGGGCGGTTTCGATGTCGCGGTCCTCGCAAGCCATATAGTAGGCTACGTTGTTGAGCAACATGCTGTTTTCGGGGTCGAACTGAAGGGCGCGGTTATAGTTTGACCAGGCGGAGTCGAGGTTTTCGGAGCGATAGTCAATGTCGCCGAGCGCACCGTAGAGTTCGGCCTGAAGGTCGGTTGAGATTGTGTCGCCACCCATTTTCAGCGCCGTGTTGACATAGTGTCGCGCTCCGTCGAGATCTTCCTGCACAAGAGCAATAGAGGACCCGATGAGATAGAGCCGCGTGTCGGCGGGGAAGTAGCGGAGGGCATCGGCGAGTGTTGACTCGGCTTTGTCGTACTGCTCCATCATGTAATATAGCTGCACGAGGGAGGTCCAGAAGTCGAGGTTGTTGGGGTCGAGCGAGAGGAGGTAGCCGAACTGTTCGGCAGCGCCTTCCTTGTCGCCGGTCTGATAGAGATATGACCCATACATCTGGCGGAGCGCCTCCTGATGGGGGTATTGCTTTACGAGGTCGATGAAGAGCGAGTTGAGTCGGTCGTGCTGCGTTGAGTCGGCATAGAGTTCGCCTACAAATTCGCCGAGGATTCCGAGCTTGCTTTCAACATCGAGGTCGGGATAGTGCATGGCTTCGAAGATGTCGCGGTCGCGGGCAACGGTGTCGCCGATGCTCTGATAGTATTGCGCGCGGGAGTAGCGGGCATAACCGCTGGTGGGGTCGAGTTCGACGGCCCGGTTATAGTAGGTTAAGGCGGTGTCGAGGCGTCCGAAGCCCATGTTGAGTTCGGCAAACATGACATTGAAGGGCACTGCGCGGGGCGACTTGTCGAGCAGTCGGCGGGCTTCGCCGATCACGGCTGCCGTGTCGTTGAGCAGGCTATAGAATCGCATTTTGGTGGCTGAGATGTCGGGGGTCAGGCCGGCATAGGATTCGATGCGNTCCATGACGCGGAGCGCCTTGTAGATGCTGTCGTGGTTGTAGGTGTAAGCGAGGGCCGAGGCGTAGGCGCCGCCGGTGATTCGGGGGTCTTCGTTTTTCTCATAGACGAGTTTGTAGACCTGAAGGGCATCGTCGTTGCGGTTGAGCTGATTGAAGATGCGTCCGAGACGGATGCCGGACATGTAGTCGGATGGATTGCGCTCAACATATTTGCGCATCAGGCCGAGGCCTTGATTGACGCGGTCCATGTCGTCGGGGTAGCTGACGTAGAGCAGGAAGCGGCCATATTCGCCGGCAATGTAGTCGTCGGCNGGATTTAGCTCGTAGGCACGGCTGATAAGGTCGCTGTAGGCATCGAGGCTATCGTCGGCCGAATAGCGCAGGGCTTCCATGAAAATATAGTCGGCTTTGGCGGCATCGCGTTTGAGACGCGCCGACGATTTCGATGCACCGACAATCTGGGAGGCTGCAGCGGCAAAGAGCAGCAGGAGGGCTGCGATTTTATGGAGTTTATGATTTTTCACTAATTTCTGAGAGGAGGATAAAGAGTTTCTTGGGAGGGGTGCGGGGTTGGGGATGGTCGGGAGGGGGATTATTTCACACCTGTGTGGCCGAATCCGCCTTCGCCTCGCTCGGTTTGGGAGAGCTCGGTTTCTTCGGCCCATGCAACGCGGCTATAGCGGGTCACGACCATCTGACAGATGCGTTCGCCGTCGCACACGGTGAAGGGCTTGTCGGAGAGGTTGATGACGATGACTCCGATTTCGCCGCGATAGTCGGCATCAATCGTGCCGGGTGAGTTGACGAGCGTGATTCCGCTTTTNAGGGCCAGACCGCTGCGCGGGCGAAGCTGACATTCGTAGCCTTCGGGGAGCTCGATGCGCAGGCCGGTGGGTATCAGCCGGCGCTCCATTGGATTGATCACAATCGGCTCATCGATGGATGCNCGCAAATCCATGCCTGCCGAGAGGTCGGTGGCATAGGCGGGAAGCGGATGATGGGAGCCGTTGATTATCTTTACTTTAACTTGGTTCATTGGGANAATNGTGNGGTGGATGCAGAGGTTTCAGAAGCGGATGCCGAGTCGCACACAGGCCATGCTGAGGGGGTCGATGTTGACATAACGGTCGCCGAGGTCGAAGGGTTTCATGCCGTTGTAGACATAGCTCAGGGTTACGTAGCTTTGGAAAGTTTTGCCTCCGGCGAGGTTTACTCCGATGCCCGGCGAGACATATGCTCCGGTCTGCTGCGAGGAGTTGTTGACGTTATTGAACACCACGCCGGCGCGGAGATCCATGAAAAGGAGGGTCGGACGGCGGCTGAATCCGGTGCGGAAAAGGGCATAGACGGGAAATGAACGGACACTGTTGTTGACCATCATATCTACTTCGGCACCAATGCCCAGCACGTCGATCCAGGAGTTGCGATAGCCGAGGTAGGCATCGAGGTTGATTGATGACATATCGTGGCTTGTGAGGTCGATTCCGCCACCGATTTCGGCGCCCCAGGCAAAATGNTTCCAACCGGTCACTTCGCGGGGAGCATTTTCGGCTGAATGAATGGAGATTATGCCGGAAAATATCATCAGCATCAGTGAGGCCAGTCGAAAAAGGATTGTTCGTTTCATTTCAGGATTGTTTTGCAAGACAATTTATCGTGCAAATATAGCGATTTTATTCGAGATTCACCTCACTCCCCTCCCCTTTTTTCGCCCTTTTTTCGCTTTAAAGGCACATAAATGCGGCGCGACCGGTCGCAAAATGATGTCGGCCGGTCGCAAGCAATATGTTTCAGTCCGGGATTCAGCGGGTTAGAGCGACGCTGACCCAGTTGTTGTCTTCAGTCACATCNAGGACACGCAGGCCATGGGCGCGGGCGGCATCTTCAATCACGGGCACATCGGCCTGATAGAAGCCACTGAGGAAGATAGTTCCCTCGGGGGCAAGGCGTTCGGCATAGAGACCAAGGTCGGCGGTGATTACATTGCGGTTGATGTTGGCAAGAAAATAGTCGGCCTTGAAGTCGATGCTGCTCAGAGCCGTGGCATCGCCATGAATCATGCGGATGTCAAATTCTCCGTTGAGAGCAACATTTTCCACGGCATTGACATAGGCTGCCTCATCGATTTCCACACCGGCCACTTTGTCGGCTCCGCGCATGGCTGCAAGGATGGCGAGGATGCCGGTGCCGGTGCCCATGTCGATGACTTTCTTGCCGAGGAGGTCGACCGAGAGCAGGCGGCCAATCATCAGGCAGGTTGTGGAATGGTGTCCGGTGCCGAAAGCCATCTTGGGGTCGATGACAATATCGTATTCACAGACAGGCACATCGGTGTGGAATGAGGAGTGGATTGCCACGCGGTCGCCGACCACAATGGGTTTGAAATAGTTCTTCTCCCACTCGCTATTCCAGTCGCGGCCTTCGATGACCTTGGCGGTCCATTTGGCCTGACAGTGGAATGGCATCTCATTGACCAGCTCGGCCATTGAATCGAGATAATCGTCTTTGCGGATGTAGGCCGTCAGCCCGTCGGCATCGGCAACGAAACTTTCAAAACCGGCGTCGGCAAGCACGGCTGCCATGACGTCGGTCATATCTTCGGAGCAGGGGATCATGTCGACCCTCACCTCAACATAGTCATTCATTTACGTAGTTTCTTTTTTCTTATACAAACATTTGAGGGCGGGCGGTCATACATTGAGACCACTCGCCAATGAGGGGAGAAATATCCGTGTGTGTCGCGGAGCGTTATCCGCGTTTTTTCCGCCACTTAATCAGCTTCGAGCCGAATTTGAAGGCAAGCATGGCGTAGTCCATATAGTTCAGACTGCCAATGAGCTTACCGACAATGCCACGAGGCTTCGTGAATTTGTCCGTAACCGAATTGACTGATTCGACGAGATGATATTTCGCCATTTCGTAGCGGGCCAGAGAGAGGGCTCGCTGATAGCGGATTTCATCTATATCCATGCCTCGACGCGGGGCTGTGTCATCAAGCTGTTTCATCTTTTCAACTGATTAAATGTTACTACCAGGTGATTAAATATTACTACCGGGGTTAGAGCATCACTTTGCTGATGAATCGCGCAATCGGATTGATGATCAGCGGCTTGCGAAGCAGTATCACCAGCGCCATAATCACCACATAAATCATCGACACGATGAAAGAGCTCCATGCCATTCCAAGCGACAAGGCCAACACCTCAACCAACGACAATGATATGAAAAACAGAAACATAGCCACACCTATCATACAGATAAGCGCGATGGCCATTGCCGACAGCAGTATCGAGAGACGTTCGGCCGTGGTCAGCTTTGCATATTCAAATTTGAGTAGTGCGAGTTCCTTGAGTCGCGCCCAAAGGGTCTCGGCGGTCTGTTTTGTTTCCATCAGTCAGGGAGGGGGTGTTAAGAAATCAGAGGGTTGAAGTCATCTTCCGGTGAAGAAGGCGGAATTGTCGGTTGAAATCAATCGTCGAGATCAGCTGTGAGCTGAGCCACGAGTGCATCGATTTCGCTTTCGGTGCAAAGAATGCCTTTTTTCTGGAGGGCTTCTTTGATTTTGCGGCGAAGTTCAGAGCCTTTTTCGGGAGCATAGAGCACAGCGGCGGCNGCGCCTACGAGTGCGCCACCGAGAAAAGCATAGAATAAAGTACTTGAGTTCATTGTCTTAGAGTTTAATTACGAAGTCGACAGGCCGATGAAGGGAGCCCTCGCCGGCCGTGTCGATCAAATTCTTGAGTTTTCGAGGTTGATTATTCGGCTGCTTCAATCTGTTCGTCGATTTCTTCAACGAGAGCGTCGATCTTCTTGTTGCTGAGCTTAATGCCTTTAGATTTCAGGAAGTCAACAATCTGTTTACGAGTGTTAGTACCTTTGTCGGGGGCAAAAAGCAGACCCACTGCGGCACCTACGAGAGCGCCACCGGCAACAGCCAATACGATGTTTAATGATTTCATGTCAGTATATGTTTTTAAGTTATTTTGCTATTATAACACTCCGCGGCGCGAAAAAGTTGCGTTCATCGTCATTTTTCTTTGCTGCATGGCTTTTGAAAAATCTGACAGCGCAAAAATCTTGCTACGCCTAACAATCCGCTAAATTAACAATTCATTTTAACATTCACAAAAATCACCTGCACTTTTTTCAATAAACCCCACCACGGTCGGGAGCTTGCGCTCCTCCCTCTTGGTGGGGTTTAAGATGGGGAGTCGTCTCCGACGACAGCTGTTATTTCGGGTTCTAACTTCTAATAAGTTGAATGCAGTTGAAGTTTAAGATAAATTTTGTTGCCAATATTGGAAACTTTTATTAGTTTTGTGGAGATTTAAATTGAACAGTCATGGCAAAAAGAATAGACGACATCGGAAAATTATTTCATAAACGGCGGAAAGAATTAGGCCTTACTCAAGAACAAGTGGCCGAAAAGGTGGGTGTCAGCAAATCAGAGATTTCAAAAATCGAAAACGGTAGACCAATCACTTTTTCAACAATAAATAAAATCTCCGAAGCGCTGAACGTTGCAACTGAGGTTGACCTAAAGTCTCTTAGCACTACATCTTCTGATATAATTCATTATATTGTTATGAGTCTGGGGATGTTTGCAAGAAAATATAATCTAACAAAAAAAGAGGCATGCAACTATCTCTCAAGATTTAAGGGACTTAAATTTTCAATTGACAATTACGAAGTGGAGCATCAACTTTCTCTCGAAGAATGTGTCGATGATATGCGTGCAATCTGCAAACAAAATGGAGGAATCGTTGGATGAAACTATTTCACGGNTCAAACACTGCCATTGAAAAAATAGACTTATCAAAAGGCAAAGAAAATAAAGACTTCGGTCGTGGGTTTTACACCACCCATCTATTTGAGCAGGCGCANTATTGGTCAAAACGAATAGCCGATAGATTTGGNGGCGAACCGATTGTGACGGAATTTGAATTTGATTTAGACCAAGCCATTGCCGATGGACTGGATGTAAAAGTCTTTGATCAGCCCGACAAAGAATGGGCCTTGTTTATCATGGCAAACCGAAATATAGGCACTGAGGGGTTCCGACATAGCCACGACATTGTAATCGGACCGGTAGCCGATGACAAAATGGCTCGTCTATTCGGTCTTTATGAAATGGAAATCATTGATTTGGATGCAGTTGTNTCCGGCCTGATATACAAAGACCTTAATTCNCAGTATTTCTTTGGGACAGAGCGCTCACTAAATTATATCACTAAATTATGAAACCGACAGATTCGACTTTTGAGTTTTTAGTGGAGTTTATCTCCGCAAAGGTGGTGGAATGGATTATCCGCGATGAGAATATCGGATTGGAAGAAGCTCTGTTGCGGTTTTACAACTCCGAGACTTTTGAAATACTTTGCCGAAAATCNACCGATATGTATATCGAAAGTCCCGGNTATGTCTATGGCATTTATAAAGAGGAAATGCGCCGAGGCACAATCAAGGGGATTAATAAGTGAGCGGGATGGGGGTGGATTTGGTTATGTCGGGGAAATGGGTTAACTTTGTGTTGTCTTTTAATAATAAGATGTGTTTCTTTCTTATTGAAGTGTTTCTTATTGAAGGATGTTTTTCTTTTAATTGTTAATCAGCTAAGTTTAATCAATCTCTATTTCATATTTCAACGCTCCATGAAAAAACTTTTCACTTCTGCGATTGCAGCTTTGTGTCTGACCTGCGCGGGAAATGCCCTGGCAGCCGACATTGCTACGGCTCGCTACGACGTGGTGCCGCTGCCGGCTTCAATCAAGCTGTCGGACAAGAAAGGCTTCACNCTGTCGAAGTCGACCGTGATTGTTTATCCAAAAGGNAATGAGCAGCTTAAACGCAATGCCGAGCTTCTTGCCGACTATCTTTTTCAGTCGACCGGGCTGCGTCTGTCGGTAGTCACAAAGCAGCCTAAGAAGAATGCCATCGTGCTGACCGACAATCTTAAATCGGACAACCCGGAAGCATATCGACTGACGGTTGCCGATAATGCAATAACCATTGACGGTGCTTCTGCAGCAGGCAATTTCTATGGCATTCAGACTCTGCGNAAATCGACTGCTTCGATGCTGGGCAATGCCGACCGATCGGCTTTCACNTTCCCCGCTGCTGAGATTGCCGACCAACCCCGGTTCAGCTATCGTGGAGCTCATTTCGACACTTCACGCCATTTCTTCCCGGTGGATTCCGTGAAGTCATTCATCGACATGATGGCTCTGCACAATATCAACCGTTTCCACTGGCACATCACCGACGACCAGGGCTGGCGTCTGGAAATCAAAAAATATCCCAAGCTGACCGAAGTTGGCTCGTGGCGCAAAGGCACTTGCGTCGGCAAAGAGTTTGAATCGTCAGACTCGATTCCCTACGGCGGCTTCTACACTCAGGATGAAGCCCGCGACATCGTGAAGTATGCCGCTGACCGCCATATCACCGTCATTCCCGAAATCGACCTGCCGGGCCATATGCTCGCCGCGCTGACCGCCTACCCCGAACTGGGTTGCACGGGCGGACCGTATGAAGTGTGGCAGCGCTGGGGCGTGGCCGATGATGTGCTCTGCGCCGGCAATGACAAGACGCTTTCGTTTGTCGACGATGTGCTTGCCGAGGTGGCCGACATCTTCCCCTCGGAATATATCCACATCGGCGGCGATGAATGTCCGAAGGTGCGCTGGGAGGAGTGTCCCAAGTGCCAGGCCCGAATCAAAGAGCTCGGTCTGAAATCCGACGACCACAGCACGGCTGAGCAGAAACTCCAGAACTTCGTGATGAATCATGCCGCCACCACGCTTGCCGGTCTCGGCCGCAAGATGATTGGCTGGGATGAAATCATTGAAGGCGGACTTTTCCCGGGCGCCACCGTCATGTCATGGCGCGGCGTTGAGGGTGCTCGCGAAGCAGCCAAGCAGGGNCATGACGCCATTATGACCCCTACGAACTATTGCTACTTCGACTATCTGCAGTCGCAGGATGCTGATGCAGAGCCTTTCGGTATCGGCGGTTTTGTGCCTGTGGTTAAGGTCTACAGTCTTGAGCCCACCGAGACTCTCACCCCTGAACAGGCCAAGCACATCCTCGGAGCGCAGGCCAATCTCTGGACAGAATANATCTCCTCGCTGAGCCATGTTCAGTATATGGAGCTGCCCCGCATCGCCGCACTGAGCGAAGTGCAGTGGCTGCAGCCCGAAAAGAAAAACTACGATGAATTTACCGGCCGTCTGATTCCGCTCATCGACCTCTACAAACAGCTCGGCTACAACTACGCCAAGCACGTGTTTGACGTGCAGGGCGCGCTGGAATGTGACCTCGACAACCATGTGATTGTGGCCAATCTGCGCACCATCGACGGCGCACCTATTTATTATACCACCGACGGTTCCACTCCGACAGAACAGTCGACACTCTACACCGGCCCCGTGACGCTGACCAAGACAGGTCCGTTCAAGGCCGCAGCTTTCCGCAACCATGAGTCGAGCCGAGTGTTTGCCGACAGTGTGTCGTTCAACAAAGCAACATCTTCAAACGTCACTCTGCTCACTGANCCCCACTCTCGCTACAATGGCGCGCCCACGATGCTTACCGACGGCCGCTTCGGCAAGTCGAGCTTCAACACCGGCGAATGGATGGGCTTTGAGGGCAAGCCTCTCGTTGCNGTGGTTGATCTGGGTCAGCCCACAGAGTTCTCAAAGGTGTCGATCCGCACACTCATCGATGTTCTGAACTGGATTATGGACACTCGCGGTATCACCGTTGAGGTTTCAGACAATGGTACCGACTTCACCACCGTAGCCACCGAAGAAATTCCTCCGATGACCGGTTATGTGACCGACATCTACACCCACAGCCTCTCGTTCAGCCCCGTCAAGGCGCGCTATGTCAAGGTGACCGCGCTTTGCGAAACCGAGCTTCCGAAATTTCAGGAAGCGGGCGCAGGCAAACCGGGCTTCCTGTTTGTCGACGAGATTGTGGTTGAATAATCCGCGACACAAATATCAGATAATGCCGGACGCACCAATTGGTGCGTCCGACTTTTAGAATAAAGAATCAGAATAATGACACAAATGGACATACGCTCAATTGAAATAGCAGATTTTGAATATCCCCTGCCCGACGAACGGATTGCAAAGCATCCGCTGGCCGAACGCGACAGCTGCCGCCTGCTTGTGAGAAGCCATGACGGAGAGCTGACCGACACCGTGTTCTCCCGAATCCCCGAACTGCTTCCTGCCGGGGCACTCCTTATATATAATAACACGCGCGTGATTAACGCTCGTCTGCGGTTTCGCAAATCGTCAGGCGCACTGATTGAGATTTTCTGCCTCGAACCGGAATCGCCCCGCGACTATGTCCGCTCATTTGAATCGACCGAGAGCTGCTCCTGGACTTGCTTTGTCGGCAACTCCAAGCGATGGAAAGAGGGCGACCTCGAAATGGAAATCAGCGCCGACGGAGAGTCGACCACACTGCGCGCCACCCGACTGAGCAAGAGCGACCATGGCTCAACCATTCGCTTTTCGTGGGACAACCCGGCAATCACATTCTCACGCATCATTGAAGCCGCCGGCGAGATTCCCATTCCTCCCTACCTCAACCGCGCCACTGAACCCACCGACAGCGCCGACTATCAGACCGTGTTCTCCCACATCGAAGGTTCGGTGGCCGCTCCCACTGCCGGACTTCACTTCACGCCCGAACTGCTGGAGCGTGTCGACGCCTGCGGTCACCGGCGCATGGAAGTGACGCTCCATGTCGGAGCCGGCACATTCCAGCCTGTGAAAAGCGCCACAATCGGCGAACATCCGATGCATAGCGAATTTATAGCCGTCGGTCGCGAAGTAATCGAAACGCTCGCCCGCGAAGAACGCCCCGTGGTGGCCGTCGGCACCACATCGGTGCGCACACTCGAATCGCTTTATCATCTCGGCTGCATGGCATCGCAAGGACTCCCGCTCGACGAAGTCAGCCAATGGTATCCCTACTCCGCCGACCACCCGCAGCTCTCTACCCGTCAGGCCATGGAGGCTCTGCTGGCTCATCTCGACGCAACCGGGGCGCACACACTCATTGCCTCCACACGCATCATCATAGCTCCGGGCTATCGTTTTCGCGTGGTCAGCGGCATCATCACCAACTTCCATCAGCCCCAGTCGACGCTGCTNCTACTGGTTTCGGCCTTCACCGGTGGCGACTGGCGACGCATGTATGACCATGCTCTTGCAGGCGAATATCGCTTCCTGAGCTATGGCGATGCGCAACTGCTGCTCTGATACTCGCTGAATGTTCCACGACGTTCCACGAGTTTTCAACAATCCGCCCCATTTATCAACAATTATCGCGTTTTCAGGCCCTCAGGTTTCATTTATAAGCCAAAAAGTGATTACTTTGTGGTCTGAAAACAAACCTCTCTTGTGATTTTTTATTGAAATATGGGTAAAATCATAGCCATAGCAAACCAGAAAGGCGGTGTTGGCAAAACCACCACCACCATCAACCTCGCCGCATCACTCGCTGCCGAAGGCAAGCGGGTGCTCATCATCGATGCCGACCCTCAGGCCAACGCCACTTCAGGCTACGGCATCTCGCCGGAAGAAATGACATCGTCGATCTACGAATGTCTTGTCGATGACTATCCTCTGGCCGGCTCGCAAGTGGCCACCTGCATGGAAGGCCTCGACCTGATCGGCTCACGCATCGACCTCGCCGGNGCCGAGCTCGAACTCATCAACCGCCCCAACCGCGAGAAAGTGCTCGCACACCTGCTGGAGCCGATTGCCCCGCAATATGACTACATTCTGATCGACTGCTCCCCGTCGCTCGGCCTGATTACAGTCAACGCCCTGACTGCCGCCGACTCCGTCATCATCCCCGTGCAAGCCGAATATTTCGCTCTCGAAGGCATCACCAAGCTCATCAACACCATCCGCATCATCAAGCCCAAACTCAATCCAGGCCTTGAAATCGAAGGATTCCTGCTGACAATGTATGACGCACGTCTGCGCCTGGCCAACCAGATCTATGAAGAACTCAAAAGCCACTTCGGCGACATGGTGTTCACCACCGTTATTCCCCGCAACATCCGCCTGAGCGAAGCGCCCTCCCATGGCTTGCCGGCNATTCTCTACGANCCCGAAAGCCGAGGCGCAACATCACACACCGCTCTGGCCCGCGAAATCATAGCCCGCCAACGACGTGCCGCCAAAAAGGCGTGACCCCATTACATCCAATCAATCCTCCAGNCAATAAACAAACCTAAAACATGGCATTAAAACGCTCTCCCCTCGGCCGAGGCCTGGGTTCACTGATAGCAATGGACGACGTGCCCGCACAAGGCACCTCGGCCATCAACGACATTGCTCTCGATCACATCCAACCCAACCCCGACCAACCCCGAACCTCCTTTGACGAAACGGCTCTTGAAGAACTTGCCGCCTCCATTCGCGAGCTCGGCATCATTCAGCCCCTTTCGCTCCGCAAAGTCGGCCCCGACACATATCAGATCATTGCCGGCGAACGTCGCTACCGCGCCGCCCGCATTGCCGGTCTCAGCTCCGTGCCNGCCTATATCCGCACGGCCAACGAAACCGAGCTGACCGAAATGGCGCTGATCGAAAACATCCAGCGCGAAGACCTCAACGCCATTGAAATCGCCCTGACATTCAAAAAACTCATCGATCAATACTCCCTGACCCAGGAGCGACTGAGCGAACGCATCGGCAAGAAACGAGCCACCATTGCCAACTTTCTCCGACTGCTTCGCCTGCCGGCAGAAGTGCAGCTCGGCCTTCGCGACAAGCGCGTAGACATGGGCCATGCCCGCGCCCTTCTGTCGATTGACGACCCTTCGGCGCAGCTTAAGCTCTATAATCAGATTGTCAAGGAAGGACTTTCAGTGCGTCGCGTCGAGGAGCTTGCCAAAGCATATCGCGAGGGAGCCGCCAACTCTTCCGAAGAAGCCGAAAAAAAGAAAAAAGAGAAATCCGGAACGTCAGATTTCGACATTCTCGGCGACCATCTTTCGCAACGCTTCAACTCCCCCGTGGCCTTCTCATGCTCCAAGACAGGCAAGGGTAAAATCACCTTCTCCTTCCGCAACGAGGCTGAACTTGAAAGATTAATTGCTATATTTGAAGCAGTAAAACCAAACAACGACTAATCACACCCCTGAAGCGTGCCGTCAAATCGCCACTAACGACCTGACACACACTTAAATAACCACCGCAAAGAGCACAGTGCGAAATATTAACATTAATTTGCATATCGTGAAAAAATATGTTATCGGCGTCATGTTTTTGATGTCGTTAACACCATTTAATATTTTTTCAATCAACGCACAAAAGCCGGTGAAACCTAACCGCGAGTTGCGTCGCACCCAGCTCCCCGACTCCATTCCTCTGGGACCGGCCGTCAGTCTGCCGGCAGCCGTTGTTGAAGATGAGATTGCGGTCAATCCTGCCACGGATTCAGTCAGCCTCACCCCCGTGGACACCATTGCCATTGCCAACGCGGCAACCATGGANCAGCTCTTTTCACCCGAAACACTTGCTGACAGCGTACCGGCCGATGCAAAAAAAATATTTACGCCCGACCCCACGAAAGCAGTGTGGTATTCCGCCCTCTGCCCCGGTCTGGGTCAAATCTACAACCGCCGCTACTGGAAGCTGCCGATCGTGATCGGCGGATTCATGGGCCTGGGCTACGGCGCGTCATGGAACAATTCCATGCTCGCTGACTACACCCGAGCCTATTATGACCTGATGGACAACGACCCGTCGACCAAAAGCTACATGGACTTCTTTCCGCCAACAACGTCGGAAGAATCGCTCAACCGCACATGGCTTGAGCGCGTGCTGAAAAGCCGCAAAGACTATTTCCGACGCAACCGCGACCTGTGTATCATCTCCATGATCGGCGTCTATGTCATTGCCATGGTCGACGCCTACGTCGATGCCTCTCTCACCAATTTCGACATCTCCCCTGACCTGTCGATGAACGTCTACCCCGCCCTGCTGCGCGACCAGTTGAGCCCATGGCCGGCTCTCGGCGTGCAATGGGCCCTCACATTCTGAAACCAAAACCAATCGAGATATGTCACGATTCAACCGAATATACTCCTCCACGCTCTTCTCCCTGACTGCTCTCATAGCGTCGGCCGGACCGTCGATTCTTGACATCCGACACCACAACTACACCGACACCATAGCCACTCCCCAGGCCTTTGAACTTGCAGCCCGCGAACTCGAAGAATCTTTCTTCCTGAAGAAATACACCGAGCCATCGGCCGACAGCAAAAACCACCATATCGGCACACCTGAAGAATATCAGGAATGGCTCGCCAAGCTCCCCGCCGAGATTGAGATGCCCTACAATTCAGCCGTGGGCAACTTCATCGACATGTATCTCGACCGCCGACGCACGCTGCTCTCCAACATGCTTGCCCTCCACAACTACTATGGCCCCATCTTCATCGAAGAGCTCTCGAAAGAGGGCCTGCCGCTGGAGCTGCAATATCTCCCGGTCATAGAATCGGCCATCAACCCCAACGCCGTATCGCGCGTGGGAGCCACCGGTCTGTGGCAATTCATGTCGTCGACCGGCAGCGGAATGGGACTTGAAATCAACTCCCTCGTCGACGAACGCCGCGACCCCCGCAAATCGTCGGAAGCCGCCGCCAAATATCTCAAACAACTCTACAACATCTACGACGACTGGTCGCTCGCCATCGCCGCCTACAACTGTGGCCCCGGCAATGTCAACAAAGCCCTGCGCAAAGCCGGTGGCGGCAAGCTCGACTTCTGGGAAATCTACAACTATCTGCCAAAAGAGACCCGTGGCTACGTGCCGATGTTCATCGCCGCAAACTATGTGATGAACTACCACGACAAATACGGCATCAACCCTGCCGTTGTCAAACACCGTCTCGTGACCGACACCGTTCAGGTCAACGACCGCCTGCACTTCCAGCAGATTGCCGACGTGCTCCAGGTGCCCATCGACGACATCCGCATGCTCAACCCCCAGTTCCGCAAAGATATTATTCCCGGCAACAGCCGCCCCTATTCCCTCGTGCTCCCCTCGCAGCAGGCTCTGAGCTACATTGTCAGCGAGGACGCCATCATCAACTACGATGCCGACAAATATCGTCCGCGCACCTATGTTGAGCCCGGAGAACGAGCAGGCCGCAACGACAATCTCACCCAGCTTGCCGACAGCCAGAGCGTCAACGCCACCCAGAACGTCGCTCTCAACACTGCCGTCAGCGACCGCATGGAAGAGCTCAGCCACACCGTGGGTCGCGGTGAAAGCCTGCGCGACATCGCCAAACACTATGGCGTCAGCTCCACCGACATTAAGCGCTGGAACAATCTTCGCCGAGGCAAAGTGAAAGAGGGCGACGTGATTAAAATCCAGGTCTACAAGCGCGAAGTGGCAGAAGCCAGCACCTCTCCCGCAGCCGAATCGACCGTGACCACTCGCAAAAACGAAACCGCGCGTCCGGCATCAAACGTGTCGGCTTCCAACGACTATCGCAACTCACGCAAAACCACTGCCGCCAACACTTCCAAAGCCAAAAAGCCCAAAACAACCACCTATAAGGTCAAGAGCGGCGACACATTGGAAAAAATCGCGCGTCGCAACGGCACCACCGTTGAAGCCATCCAGAAAGCCAACGGCATGTCGAAAGGCACCACCCGCATCGGCATCGGCAAAGACCTGAAAATCCCTGCACCGAGCAAATCTTCGTCAAGCAAATCATCGTCGAAATCGTCGAAATCAAGCAAATCGAAGAAGAAATCAGGCAAAAAACGTCGCTAATTCCACAAATAGCCCCTCAAAAACGTGTGCCGCGAGTCAAAAAAGCGGCGAAAGAGTTGCAGGGATGGAATTAAAATCGTAACTTTGCGCCCGATTCCGTAATCTCTGGCAGGACATGCAGCCTGCGAATATTGCGGGTAGTGTTAACATTTTAATCAAAAAAGAAAATGGATTTAATCAAAGTTGCCGAAGAAGCATTTGCAACCGGCAAAACACATCCCGAATTTGGTCCCGGCGACACAATCACCGTGGCTTACCGCATCAAAGAAGGTAACAAGGAACGTATTCAGCAGTACCGTGGTGTGGTTATCAAAATTGCGGGCGAAGGATCTAAAAAGCGCTTCACAGTGCGCAAAATGAGCGACAACATCGGTGTTGAACGTATCTTCCCCATCGAATCGCCGTTCATCGACTCCATCACCGTCAACAAATATGGTAAAGTACGTCGTGCGAAGCTTTACTATCTGCGCGCCCTCACCGGCAAGAAAGCCCGTATCAAAGAGCGTCGCATGCCCAAAGCTTCAAAGTAAGCCGAGCGTATCGATTACAAGACATAAAAATCCCCGCCTCAAGATTGAGCGCGGGGATTTTTATATTTTTACAACAATTTCAAAAAAGTGCGCGAGGCGCGCAGCGGCTCTAAGCCGGAGAATCAGATTGCCGGCAGCATCGAAGTGATGGCCTGAACATCGGTGTCGCCCGAAAAGAGAGCCACGCCCTGCCATGCGATGAGCAGAATGATCAGCACCAGTGCGCCGATGGCAACCCAAAGAGTAGTTTTGTTCGTACGGTTTTTCTTATCCATAGTAGACATATTTTATAAGTTTGCGATAAATAGCTTTTGATATTAAAACGCCTCGTGCCCGAAATTGTTCCGCAACCGCCAAAACTAATTTAACGGAGGGGTGAAATCCGACCACCAGAGTTGACAAACTTCGGAAATAGCAAAGTGTCAGCGAGATGACTGGTTTTAACAAATTTTCACGGGAAAAATGCGGGTTGTTTCATTTTTAAATCGTTATTTTGCGGTGTTAACCTAATGCTCATAACATAATTCAGAAATAATGGATATTAATCAAATCATGACCTCTCTGGAGGCTAAACACCCCGGAGAACACGAATATCTTCAGGCCGTCAAGGAAGTGTTGATGTGTGTTGAAGATGTCTACAACCAGCATCCCGAATTTGAAAAGGCACGCATCGTTGAACGCATGGTTGAGCCTGACCGCATTGTGACTTTCCGCGTAACGTGGACCGACGACCGCGGCGACGTGCAGACCAACATCGGCTATCGCGTTCAGTTCAACAACGCCATCGGCCCCTATAAAGGCGGCATCCGTTTCCACGCTTCCGTCAACCTCTCGATTCTGAAATTCCTCGGCTTCGAGCAGACTTTCAAAAACGCTCTGACCACACTCCCCATGGGTGGAGCCAAGGGGGGCAGTGACTTCTCGCCCCGCGGCAAGAGCGATGCCGAAATCATGCGCTTCTGCCAGGCTTTCATGCTCGAACTCTGGAAAAACATCGGTCCGGACCGCGACGTTCCCGCAGGCGACATCGGCGTTGGCGGTCGCGAAGTGGGCTACATGTATGGCATGTATAAGAAACTCTGCAACGAGTGCGACGGCTCGATGACCGGCAAAGCCCTGTCGTTTGGCGGTTCACGCATCCGCCCCGAAGCTACAGGTTTCGGCGCCCTCTATTTCGTTCAGAGCATGCTCGCTGAAAAGAATGAAGATATCAAAGGNAAGACAGTGGCCATTTCCGGCTTCGGCAATGTGGCCTGGGGCGCAGCGCTCAAAGCCACTGAGCTCGGTGCAAAAGTTGTGACCATCTCCGGTCCTGACGGCTATATCTACGATCCCGAAGGCCTCAACAAAGAGAAAATCGACTATATGCTCTATCTCCGCGCCACCGGCGACGACATCGTTGCCCCCTACGCAGAGCAGTTCCCCGAAGCCACATTCTTCGCCGGCAAGAAACCCTGGGAACAGAAAGTCGACATCGCCCTCCCCTGCGCCACTCAGAACGAACTTGGCGAAGAGGATGCCCGCCAGCTGGTTGAAAACGGTGTGCTGATGGTTGCCGAAGTCTCCAACATGGGTTGCACTCCCGAAGCTATCGACACTTTCATCAAAAACCGCGTTACCTATGCTCCCGGCAAGGCAGTGAACGCCGGCGGTGTTGCCACCTCCGGTCTTGAAATGAGCCAGAACGCCATGCACCTGCAGTGGGGCGCAGAGGAAGTTGACCAGCGTCTCCACGACATCATGCGCGACATCCACGGCCAGTGCGTGAAATATGGCACCGAACCCGACGGCTACCTCAACTACATGAAGGGCGCCAACATTGCCGGCTTCATGAAAGTTGCCGACGCAATGATGGGTCAGGGTGTAATCTGATAACGGACACTCCACCACAAAAAGAAAGGCTGATGCTCCACGCACCGGCCTTTTCTTTTTATCTAATTTTTATTTATGGAAGTTCAATAGTTTGAAGTTCAATAGTTCAATGATTGTTGACTGAGCCGCCGCCGCTTGAATGAACCGAGGCGTTGCGGATGCTGCTCGAAACAGATGCGCCGCCGCTTGCACTAACCTTTCCGGCGTCGGCTTTGAAACCCGATGCGGAAATTGANGCACCACCGCTTGACTTGAGCTCGGCTGTAGACGCCCTGCCTGAAAGGGAGAGGGAAGCGCCACTTGATGCCGAGGCTTCAAAACTGTCCACCTCAATGCCGGCGACAGAGGCCGAAGCTCCGGAGCTGACTTCAATTTCTGCAGATGAAGCTGTCAGCGACGCCATGGCAAATGACGCGCCGGAGGAAACATCGATGCTCACGGAGCCTGTGGGGTTGGAATATTTCTCCTTGATTGCCACCGAAGCTCCGGACGAAACATCAAATTCATTGACTGAAGGAGCCATGACAGTCACAAGAACCTTGCCGCCATTGATGCGCAGCGAAGTGTTGGGTTTCGTTTTGACTGATAGTTCGCCGTTTTTGATTTCGGTCAAAATATATTCCTGAATATTTTCGGGTGCTTCAACGGTCAGTTTCAGAGTGGGGCTCTGGACGTAGACAACGCTGAGTCCGTTGCTGACATCAATCTCGCTGATGTCGGACATCTGACGCTCCTGTTTCACCGTCGGGCCGGAGGCAACCACAGTCTCTCCCTTCAGGCCGGAGGTAATATTAATAACTTCTTTACATGACATCAGCAAAGCTGCCGAAGCGGCCATCGCCACAAAGATTTTTACCTTCATATCTTTCACTATTTACATTAATATATTAGTAGCACTGAGTGCGGACTTTTGCAATCCGTTCTGAGTAATAGACGCATCTTTGAGCGAAAAAGTTACAATGAACCAAAAAATTTTTTGTTACTTTGTGTGACAATTCAAAATTCATCTCATTGCGAAATAACAGATTGTTCATATCATGAAATTCAAGTTTAAGGCCGGCCTGCTGACGCGCATCGTAATTGCCATTGCCGCCGGCATCGGTATCGGCTACATAGCTCCTATGTGGGTGGCCCGCATCTGCGCCACTTTCAATGAAATCTTCGGACAGTTTCTCGGATTCCTCATTCCGCTCATCATTCTCGGATTTGTTGCGCCGGCCATTGCCGACCTCGGCAACCGCGCCGGCAAGATGCTCGTGGCCACAGCCGCCCTGGCCTATGCCATGACGCTCTTCTCCGGATTCGTGTCGTTTGAAACCGGTGCATGGCTCTTCCCCGACATGATTTCTAAAATCCCTGCGGCCGACATCGCGGCTGCCGATTCGACCGTAGAGCCATTTTTTGAAATGCCGATTCCGGCNATCATGCCNGTGATGACCGCTCTGGTGTTTGCATTCATGATTGGACTGGGGGCTGCCTATCTCAGCGGCAATGCGCTCCGGCGCGGCATCGATGAGTTTCGCGACATCGTTTCGATGACCATCAACAAATGCATCATTCCCCTCCTGCCAATCTACATTTTCGGTATATTCCTTAACATGACCGTAGTTGGTCAGGTGGGCACCATTCTCAACACCTTTATCAAGATTATCGTNGTGATCTTCATTCTCCATGTGTTGCTGCTGGTGTTTCAATATTGCGTGGCCGCACTGTTTGCCCGCAAAAATCCCTTTAAAATGCTGTGGACCATGATGCCGGCCTATTTCACTGCGCTCGGCACCCAGTCGTCGGCAGCCACCATTCCCGTCACTCTGCGTCAGACCATCAAGATGGGGGTCAGCGAAGATGTGGCCGGATTCACCGTGCCACTGTGTGCCACGATTCACATGTCGGGCTCCACGCTCAAAATCGTTGCCTGCGCTCTGGCCATTATGATTATGCAGGGAATGCCCTACGACGGAGGCATGTTTGCCCACTTCATTGCCATGCTCGGAGTGACCATCATTGCCGCGCCCGGTATTCCCGGCGGCGCAATCATGGCTTCGCTTGGGCTGCTGTCGTCGATTCTTGGATTTTCCGATGCGCAAAATGCCTTGATGATAGCACTCTACATTTCGATGGACAGCTTCGGAACAGCCTGCAACGTGACCGGCGACGGTGCTCTGGCTGCCATTATCGACCGCTGTTTCAGAAAAAAATCCACCCCGGTGCAACTTTCCGACACTTCGAGCGACTAATTATATAAAAATCATTTAAATCTTAAACGAAATCAAAGCCAACAGCAATGGATAATATTCTGCAAGTAGAACATGTCGGCAAGTCGTTCGGCAGCCATGTTGCGCTCAACGACGTGTCGCTATCGGTGCCCCGGGGCACTGTCTATGGTCTGCTGGGGCCAAACGGTGCCGGCAAAACCACCCTCATCCGCATCATCAACCACATCACCGCGCCCGACTCAGGCCGGGTGATTTTCGACGGCCGGCCGTTGACACAAAACGATGTGGCCCACATCGGCTATCTGCCCGAAGAGCGCGGTCTNTACAAGAAGATGAAAGTCGGCGATCAGGCCGTGTTCTTCGCCCGACTGAAAGGACTTTCGAAAGCCGACGCCACCCGCGAGTTGAAAAAATGGTTTGAGCGTTTCGACATTTCAAGCTGGTGGAACCGCAAGGTCGAAGAGCTTTCGAAAGGCATGGCTCAGAAGGTGCAGTTTATTGTCACCGTGCTTCATCAGCCCAAACTGCTGATTTTCGACGANCCCTTCTCNGGCTTCGACCCCATCAACGCCAACCTGCTGCGCGACGAGATTCTCCGTCTCAAAGACCAGGGGGCAACNGTGATTTTCAGCACCCACAACATGGCTTCCGTTGAAGAAATCTGCGATAATATCACCCTCATCAATCGCGGGCAGAATATCCTGACCGGCAATGTCGAGCAGCTCCGTCGCGAGTTCACTCGCGGCAAATATGTCATTGAATTTGAAGGCACACCCCATCAGCTGATCGGCGCCATCGACCCGATGATCGAAGGTTTCGAAGCCGCCACACTCCCCTCCGGTCGCCATCGCCTTGACCTCACCCTCAAGCCGGATGCCTCGACACGCGATGTAATCGCCGCCGCCAATTCAGCCGTCGACATCACTTCATTTAATCCTGCAATGGCTTCAATGAACGACATTTTCATCTCAACCGTCAAGAGCTTCGATCAGGAGCCTCAACCGCAAATCATTATCGACTAAAAAACTCATGCCATGACTTCTAAAGTTGGAATCATCATAGGACGCGAATATATGGAGCGCGTCAAGAAAAAAAGCTTCATCGTCACCACCCTCCTCATGCCGCTGCTGATGCTTGCACTTATGGTTGCTCCGGTGCTCATTGCCGAATTTGGCGGAAGCACTCAGCGCCGCCTGCTGATCATCGACGAATCAGGCACAATCGCTCAAAACCTCACCGACAATGATGTCTACACTATTGTCGACTCAGTCTCAGGCGACTGGGAGCAGGCTCTTGAAAAGGAAGAGACTGACGCCGTGCTCATCATTCCGTCAAACATTGCCGACGGCCGCGCCCCGCTGCAGCTCTACACCTCCGGACCATCGTCGATGACACTCGAAAACGAACTCACTTCGCAGGTCAACTCCATCATCGAACAGCAGCGACTGAAAGCCTACGACATTGAAAATCTCGACGAAATCATCGAAGCCGTACACAGCGACGTCAGCCTGCGCAGCAAGCAGTTCGGCGATGAAAAAGAGTCATCGACCATGCTGAGCTATCTGCTCGGCGTCATACTGACATTTATTCTTTATATGTGTCTGATTCTCTACGGCCAGATGGTGATGACAAGCATCATCGAAGAGAAGACCAACCGTGTGCTCGAAATCGTGGTGTCGTCAGT
Organism: Bacteroides sp.; assembly: GCA_014801655.1. Taxonomy (GTDB): domain Bacteria; phylum Bacteroidota; class Bacteroidia; order Bacteroidales; family Muribaculaceae; genus Paramuribaculum. Next base: position 10,991 of record JAAVDT010000045.1, on the reverse strand, counting down.
GAAGCCNATGCAGATTATGCTCGGTAAAATCTGTGGCATCTGTCTGGTGGCCGTCACTCAGATAATCATATGGGCCGTGCTGATCGGAGCCATGTCGGCCTTCCTCCTTCCCGCAATCATCCCCGCAGAAATGGCCACCGACATGGCCACGATGTCGGCTGCCGGAGGCGACCTCTCCACCGTCACCACCGACATGGACGCACTGCAGGCCGTGGCGATGCTCTCCGACGTCGGCTATATCATCCGCCTGTTCGGCATGCTCCTGCTCTTCCTCATCGGCGGCTTCATCCTCTATGCGGCCATCTACGCAGCCATCGGCTCGGCCGTTGACAACATTCAGGATGCCGGTCAGCTTCANTCAATCGTCATCTTCCCGATTATCATCGGNATCATCTTCGGNATGAGCGCCGCCAACGACCCGATGTCGACCCTCTCGGTGTGGATNTCAATGATACCNTTCACTTCGCCAATGGTGATGATGGCCCGCATTCCGTTNGACATTCCCGGATGGCAGATTGCCTGCTCNNTGGTGATTCTCTACGCATCATTCTTCGCCATGGTGTGGCTCGCCGGAAAAATTTATCGCGTCGGCATCTTCATGTATGGCAAGAAACCCAACTTCAAAGAACTCATCCGCTGGATGCGTTATAAATAAAAATTAGAAATCAAGCCCGCGGAACCCGATTTGTCGATTTTCTTGCGACAAATCGGGTTCCTGATTGTTATTAATGTCAGTTATTAACCTTTTACGCGCAATAGCATTAGGATATTTCAAAAAAAATGCGTAACTTTGCGCGCTTAATCTCTCAAAAACGCAGATGAGACAACTAAAAATCACAAAATCCATTACGAATCGCGAAAGCGCATCGCTCGACAAATATCTTCAGGAAATCGGCCGCGAAGAGCTGATTTCGGTTGAAGAAGAGGTTGAACTCGCTCAGCGCATTCGTCAAGGCGATCAAAGAGCACTCGACAAGCTCACGCGTGCAAACCTCCGCTTCGTTGTGTCCGTGGCCAAGCAGTACCAGAATCAGGGACTCAGCCTGCCCGACCTTATCAACGAAGGCAATCTCGGCTTGATAAAAGCAGCACAGAAGTTTGATGAGACCCGAGGCTTTAAATTCATTTCCTATGCTGTCTGGTGGATCCGTCAGTCAATCCTTCAGGCACTTGCAGAGCAATCTCGCATTGTGCGTCTGCCGCTCAATCAGGTTGGCTCACTCAACAAAATCAGCAAAGCGCTGTCGAACTTCGAACAGGCTCACGAACGCCGCCCGTCGGCCGACGAGCTTGCCAATCTGCTCGACGTGCCCGTTGAAAAAGTGGCTGACACACTGAAAGTCTCAGGCCGCCACATCTCTGTTGACGCTCCCTTCGTTGAAGGCGAGGACAACAGTCTGCTTGATGTGCTGACCAACGACGACTCCCCCATGGCCGATTCCACTCTGACTCAGGAATCGCTCTCAAAAGAAGTTGACCGCGCCCTGCGCCAGCTTCACGAACGCGAACGCGAAATCCTCAAAATGTTCTTCGGCATCGGTTGCCAGGAGATGACACTTGAGGAAATCGGAGCCAAGTTTGACCTGACCCGCGAACGTGTGCGTCAGATTAAAGAAAAGGCAATCCGTCGCCTCAAAGGCCAGAAGAGCCGACTGCTGAAACCCTATCTCGGACAGTAAGAGACCTTCGCCACAAACTCAAAAATGTTTTCACTACGCGGGGAGCATGCCCACTGAGGCATCGCTCCCCGTTTTTTTGCAACCGGCAACAAAATTTTTCGTATTTTTCACGTCAATTACACCCTCACTCCGCAGAAACTTTGCTAAATTTGCAATATCTTAAATTCAACGGATACATAACTCTCAACCAAAATACAAAAGTAACATGACACTTTTCGAAAAACTCTCGGAGAATGCACACAAAATGCCCCAGCGCATTGTGCTTCCTGAAGGAACCGAACCGCGTACGCTTCACGCTGCCGACCGCATCATCGCTGAAGGCCTTGCAAAAATCATTCTGATCGGCGACCCCATTGAAATTCTCGCCCTTGCAAAGGAACTCCGCCTTGAACACATTGCTGACGCGACAATCATCAATCCGGCCGACGAAAAAGTCATTGACAAATATGCTCCTCTCTACTTTGAGCTCCGCAAAAAGAAGGGCATCACAATGGAGGAAGCTCGCCTCACAACCCACAATCCGCTCTATCTGGGCTGTCTGCTGGTGAAAGCCGGCGACGCCGACGGCATGGTGGCCGGCGCCATGAACACCACCGGCAATGTGCTCCGCGCCGCTTTCCAGGTCATCAAGACTCAGCCGGGCATCGACGTGGTGTCAGGCGCATTCCTGATGCTTCTGCCTGACGGAGTGAACTTCGGCACCGACGGCATTCTCGTGTTTGCCGACTGCGCCGTTGTGCCCGATCCCGATGCGCGCCAGCTCGCGCAGATTGCCGTTTCTTCGGCCGACACCGCCCGCTTCATCGCCGGCATCGAACCCCGCGTGGCTCTGCTGACATTCTCAACCAAAGGCAGCGCAAAGCATGAGCGCGTCGACAAAGTCATCGAAGCCACCAAGCTGGCCAAGGAGATGGCTCCCGACCTGATTCTCGACGGCGAACTGCAAGCCGATGCCGCCATTGTGCCCGGTGTTGCAGCAACAAAATCGCCCAACAGCCCGCTGAGCGGTCGCGCCAACGTGCTCATCTTCCCCTCGCTCGAAGTCGGCAACATCGCCTATAAACTCGTGCAGCGTCTCGGCAACGTTCAGGCCGTGGGTCCCGTGCTTCAGGGCCTTGCCGCTCCGGTCAATGACCTTTCGCGCGGCTGCTTCCCCGAAGATATCTACAAAACCATCATCATGACCTGCAACCAGGCTATCGGCCTCAAAAACAAACAGGAATAAGGCAATAACTCTACTCTGAAACCAACACAAAACACTGCGATAAAATGAAAATTCTCGTACTTAACTGCGGCAGCAGTTCCGTGAAATATAAACTCATCGACACCACAACCGACGCTACTCTCGCCGAGGGTGGAGTTGAAAAAATCGGTCTTGAAGACGGTTTCCTGAAATATAAACTCGCCGACGGCTCAAAGGCCATCACCGAACTCGGCCACATCGACCACAAGCAGGCCATTGAAGCTATCCTTGCCAACCTGACCGACCCCAAGACCGGCTGCATCAAGAGCTTCGACGAAATCGATGCCGTTGGTCACCGCGTGGTGCATGGTGCCGAAAAATTCAGCAAAAGTGTGCTGATCACCGACGAAGTGATTCAGCAAGTGAAAGATTGCTACGACCTGGCTCCCCTTCACAATCCCGCCAACATCACCGGCATTGAAGCCATCTCCGCACTGATGCCCAGCGTGCCTCAGGTCGGCGTGTTCGATACCGCTTTCCATCAAACCATGCCCGCCAAGAGCTTCATGTATGCCCTCCCCTACAAATACTACACTGAGGATGGCGTTCGCCGCTACGGCTTCCACGGCACCAGCCACCGCTACGTCAGCGCACGCGCAGCAGAATTTCTCGGCATCGACCTCGAAAACTGCAAGATGGTGACTTGCCACGTTGGCAACGGTGGATCTATCACCGCCGTGCTCAACGGCAAGAGCGTTGACACTTCGATGGGCCTCACCCCCACGGAAGGTCTGATGATGGGCACCCGCGTGGGCGATGTCGACCCGGGCGCGCTGACCTATCTCATGGCTAAACATCAGCTCACAGCCGAACAGCTCCAGACAATCATCAACAAGGAGAGCGGCGTGGCCGGTATCAGCGGTCTGTCAAGCGACATGCGCGAAATCGAAGCCGCCGTCAAGGATGGTCACGAACGTGCTACACTCGCCCTCGACATGTATGAGCAGCGTATCATTAAATATATCGGTGCGTATGCAGCCGAGATGGGTGGCCTCGACGTAATTGTGTTCACAGGCGGTGTTGGCGAAAACCAGACAGGCGTGCGCGAAAACGTGTGCAAGCCTCTGAAATTCATGGGCGTTGAAATTGACACCGAAATCAATGACCGCACCCGCGGAACTGAAACTCTGCTTTCCACTCCCGAGTCGAAAGTGAAAGTCGTAGTGATTCCCACCGACGAGGAGCTGATGATTGCCCGCGACACCGAAGCCATTGTCAATGGCAAAGCCTGATATATAATCCATAAGACAAATCCACATATGAAAAAGATAAAAGCAGCCATCGTTGGCTATGGCAATATCGGTCATTTCGTGCTCGACGCACTGCTGACCGCCCCCGATTTTGAAGTGGCCGGCATTGTGCGCCGCACTCTTGGCGAACAGCCTGCCGAACTGGCTCCCTATAAAGTCGTTACCGACATTCACGAACTTGGCGAAGTTGACGTTGCCATTCTCTGCACACCCACACGCGAAGTTGAAAAATATGCAGCGCAGTATCTTGCCGAAGGCATCAACACCGTTGACTCCTACGACATCCACGGCTCAATCGCCGACCTGCGTTCGTCGCTCGACAAGATCGCACGCGAACATGGCACCGTGGCCATTATCTCCGCAGGATGGGATCCGGGCAGCGACTCAATCGTGCGCACCCTGATGCAGGCAGCCGCTCCTAAAGGTATCACTTACACCAACTTCGGCCCCGGCATGAGTATGGGCCACACCGTGTGCGTCAAGTCGAAACCCGGCGTGAAGAATGCTCTTTCAATGACCATTCCTCTGGGCACCGGCATCCATCGCCGCATGGTCTATGTCGAACTCGAAGATGGCGCCAAACTGGAAGATGTGGCCAAGGCCGTGAAAGAAGATCCCTACTTTGCAAGCGACGAAACCCATGTCATGGCTGTCAGCTCGGTTGACGAAGTGAAGGATATGGGCCACGGTGTGAATATGGTGCGCAAAGGCGTCAGCGGCAAGACTCAGAACCAGCGTTTTGAGTTCAACATGAGCATCAACAACCCTGCTCTGACAGCTCAGATTCTCGTTGGCGTGGCTCGCGCTTCAATGAAGCAGCAGCCGGGAGCCTACACCATGATTGAAATCCCCGTGATCGATCTCCTCGAAGGCGACCGCGAGGAGCTCATCCGCCACTTGGTATAACAAACAGACTCCCCCCCTCCACTCCGAATTTAACACCCCATCACAAACCTGATGCTTGACAAAATTGGCGACATACTGACCGAGGTGGCCGATGCCGTTTGCGGCTATCCGCTTTTCATTCTGCTGATTGGCGGCGGACTGTTTCTGCTCGTCGCGTCCGGCTTCATCTCGCTGCGCCGACTGCCGGAAGCAGTCAGGGCTCTGCGCATCAAGCAGCAGGCCGGACGCGGCGAAATCAGTTCGGCGCAGGCATTGGCATCGGTGGTGGCTGCAACCGTCGGGATGGGCAACATTGCCGGCGTTGCAATCGCTCTTGTCATGGGTGGACCGGGAGCCGTGTTCTGGATGTGGGTGAGCGCCATCGTTGGTATGTGTACTAAATATCACGAAGGGGTGCTTGCCGTCAAGTATCGTTCGTTTGACACGGACAACCGGCCTTACGGAGGTCCGATGCACATCATTCGCCACGCCCTGTCACGGCGCTGGTGGCCAATGGCCACGCTGTTTGCCGTGGCAGGCATGTTCGGCACACTCTGCATTCTCAACGCCAATCAGCTGACCGAGGCCACGATGTCAACCGTCAGCAACTTCACCGAAATAGAAAATCCGATGATGGTCAAAGCCATTATCGGAGTGTCGATTGCATCGATTGTGACTCTGGTGGTGGTTGGCGGCGTGAAACGCATCGCCTCGGTGGCTACGGTGCTCGTGCCATTCATGGTCGGTGCCTACTTCCTCATCGTTGGCTACATCGTGGTCACTCACATTGCGGAAGTGCCTGCGGCCATTGCCTCGATTTTCCGCGAGGCGTTCACGCTTCGCGCCGGCTGGGGCGGATTGGCGGGCATAGCCATCATCGGTGCTCGCCGGGCGATGCTTGTCAATGACGCCGGAGTTGGCACTGCATCAATCATGCACGGCACATCGGCCAACCGCACCCCCGTGCGCGAGGGATTGATTGCCATGCTCGGCCCGGCCATCGACTCCGGATTCGTGTGTACGCTGACGGCTCTCGCCCTGATTCTCTGCGGCGACCTGACCTCTGTCGACGGCATTAAGGGGCTCGACGTAGCCATGGGTGCGTTCGGCAACGCCATACCCGGGGGCCAGTATATGCTGATGGTGATTGTGGCCTGCTTCGCCATGTCGTCGATGTTCAGCTACTCCTTCTACGGGAGCCGCTGCGCAACATATCTCTTTGGCTCGCAGGGCGAACGCTATTATATCTGGTTTTTCATCGCCACGCTCATCATCTTCGCCATTGTGCCGCTCAAGGCAGCCGTGGGTCTCTGCGACTTGTTTTATGCGCTGATGGCATTCCCCACCATGATAATGCTTCTTCGACTCCACAAGGTCGTGAAGCGCGAGTCAGACAATTATTTCAACAAATCATCAAAACAACAATAAAAAAATATATATGATCACACCCGAACAGCGTCTGGCGCTTGAGGAGAAGGTCGTGGAAATGCTCCGCACGGTCTATGACCCTGAGATTCCGGTCGACGTCTACAGCCTCGGCCTCATCTACAAGATTGACATTGACGACGATGCCAATCTGCGAGTCGACATGACCCTCACCGCACCCAACTGCCCTGCCGCCGACTTCATTGTTGAAGATATGCGCATGAAGCTCGAAAGCATCGAGGGGCTGCAAAGTGTCGACATCAACATTGTCTTCGAACCTGAATGGAACAAAGACATGATGAGCGAAGAGGCCAAACTCGAACTCGGTTTCCTTTAACACCAAGCCGATGGCCGAACGCACACTGACATATTTCATCAGCGACCTTCACATCGGGGCCGGCTACATTGCCGACTCCCATGAGCATCAACGCCGGTTGTCGCAGTGGCTCGAATCAATAGCTCCGAGGGCGCGCACAATCTATATGCTCGGTGACATTCTCGACTATTGGTATGAATACCGCTCCGTGGTGCCGCGCGGCTACATCCGTTTTCTCGGAACGCTGGCCCGACTGGCCGACGAGGGTGTGGAAATCGTTTGGTTCAAAGGCAACCACGACATCTGGATTTTCGATTATCTCCCCCATGAAATAGGCTTGCAGGTGGTCGACGGGCTGCTCGACACCCGAATTGACGGCAAGCGGTTTGTCATGGAGCATGGCGACGGAGTGGGCGAACTGCGCCGAAGCTATCGCATCATGCGCCGACTGTTTCGCAACCGCATTCTTCAGAAACTTTTCAGCGCCATTCATCCTCGATGGACCGTTGGCTTCGCACACTCCTGGTCGAAACACAGCCGACTCAAGGGATGCTCTCCGCGACCGATTGAGAAGGGCGACCCGATGATTGATTTTGCCGAAAAATATATGTCGGACAATGGTCATGTCGATTACTTCATTTTCGGCCACCGCCATGTCGAAGCCGACGTGCAGCTCTCTGACAACAGTCGCCTGATTGTGCTTGGCGACGGCTTCCGGCAGATGACCTACGGAGTGTGGGATGGCACTAATTTCAGTCTGAAAAAGATGGAAAACTGTCAAAATGCCACAATTTAACTTTACTTAACAATTAGACAAAATCCATCACCTCCCGCTCAAAACGCCTACAATCAACACAATAGGACAATATTCACAAAAACAGTCATAAAAAACAATGTTGCAAAACATATAAAAAAGTTTGTTTCCAACCCCGTTTTTGAGATACCTTTGCATCAGAAACCTAAAACAATCTTTTTTACCTTAGAAATTGTACCTATTGGAAACCATAAAAAGGGACTATGCGAGTAGTCCCTTTTTATATTTTTAGAAAATATCGTTTTTACCGCTCCAAATGAACAAGAAAAAATCAGTATATCATCACACCCTTTTGGGAATCATTACAATCTTTGCCATACTCGCCTCGATATGCTCTTGCTCTTCCGAAAGCTCAAAAGCAAAGCAAACGCAGCAGGTCAGTGGCAATCTCCGAAACGAAAATCTCTGCCGGCAGCTCGATTCGTTGGTGGTCAATACTCCCGGCGTAGTCGGTGTGGCTATTGTGAGCGACAATGACACCATCACCGTTAACAACGAGCTCACCTATGCAATGATGAGCGTATTCAAAATGCACCAGGCCCTGGCTGTGGCCAATCAGCTTGAACGCACCGGTCGTAATCTCGATGATTCTCTCCGGATTTCTGCTGCCGAGCTTGACCGCGACACCTGGAGCCCGATGCTGAAACACTATGGCAACAATGGCGATTTTGCCATCACCATCGGCCAACTGATGCGATATGCCGTCATTTCAAGCGACAACAATGCCAGCAATCTTCTTTTCAGCCACATTGTCACACCCCTCGAAACCGACAGTTTCATTCGCTCCATTGCTCCCGACACCACATTCCGCATCCTTTATTCAGAAACGGAGATGAAGCAGAATCACGATCTCAGCTATAGCAACCACTCCTCTCCCCTTTCGGCGGCTCTGCTGATTCGCAAGATTTTCAACGAGCCGGTGGTGTCACCCGCCATGCAGGATTCAATCAAGGCTTATCTCTCGGAGGTGACCACCGGAGCCGACCGCCTGGGTTCGGTCGTTTCAGACGCCGACTCTATGTTTTTCGCCCACAAAACAGGAAGCGGCTATCGCAATGAACGGGGAGAGCTGATGGCCCATAACGATGTAGGTTATTTCTGTATGCCCGACGGTCGCGACTATGCCATCGCCGTGCTTATCCGCGATTTCAACGGCTCCGAGCAGGAAGCCTCAGCCATAATAGCAAAGATTTCCCGACTAGTCTATGACCACTTCCACACCTTATTATAATAAGTAGATTTTTTCAGATTTATTTCGCCCGACCAAAAAACTTTGTTAACTTTGAGAGTGTTTGAATTATGCATAAATTCATCAAATCATAATCATCCATGGGACTCACATATAACAAAAAAGAGAATGAAATCGTGAAGTTGCGCGAATACAACACTGACTTCGAAGCCAACATTGCCAAAGCTGCCCTTCAACAGGTCGGCATCGACTGTTCAATCGAAAACGCCCTGTTCTCTCAGCTCTTTCCGGGAAACACAGCTCTGGGAGGCTACTCAATAGTGGTGAAGCAGCGTGACTATGACCGCGCACTCGACATCATCAACTCCCTCAAATTCGACAACGACTGACATAACCAAAACTCATCTCTGACCAAATTATAAGCCATGAATCAAGAAATCAGAATGAACAAAAACCATCTGGTTGCCACTCTCGGCAAACCGGCTGCTGAATTTACCAAAGACGACATTATCAAATACGTTGAACAGCAGGAGATACAGATGATAAATTTCATGTATCCTGCCGGCGACGGACGCCTGAAAACGCTCAACTTCATCATCAACAATGCTGCCTATCTCGACACTATTCTCAGCTTCGGCGAGAGAGTCGACGGTTCCAGCCTATTCTCCCACATCGAGCCGGGCAACAGCGACCTCTATGTGTTGCCCCGCTTCTCAACGGCGTTTCTCGATCCGTTTGCAGAGATTCCTACCGTGGCAATGCTCTGCACATTCTTCAACAAAGATGGCGAACCCCTCCCCAACTCTCCCGAACAGACGCTCGACAAGGCGTGTCGCGAGTTCACAGCCACCACCGGCCTGCAGTTTGAAGCAATGGGCGAACTTGAATTTTATGTCATTGCTCCCGACGACGAATCTTTTCCCGCCACCGACCAACGCGGCTATCATGAATCGGCACCGTTTGCGAAATTCAATGAGTTCCGCACTCTCTGCATGAGCCATATCGCTGCCACCGGCGGTCAGATTAAATATGGCCATTCGGAAGTGGGCAACTTCACTCAGGATGGCGTCATCTACGAACAAAACGAAATTGAATTCCTGCCGGTCAAAGCTCAGAACGCAGCCGATCAGCTGGCACTGGCCAAATGGGTTATCCGCAATCTGGCTCACCGAAAAGGCTTCAATGTCACCTTCGCCCCCAAAATCACCACAGGCAAAGCCGGCTCAGGCCTCCACATCCACATGCGCCTGACCGACCCTGCAACCGGACGCAATATGATGGTCGATGCCGACGGCAAGCTATCCACTGAAGCGCGCCGCGCCATTGCCGGCATGATGGAACTCGCGCCGTCAATCACAGCATTCGGCAACACTAACCCCACATCTTATTTCCGCCTCGTGCCACATCAGGAAGCCCCGACCAATATCTGCTGGGGCGACCGCAACCGATCGGTGCTCGTGCGTGTGCCGCTGGGTTGGACGGCAAAGAAAGATATGTGTGCGGCCGTCAATCCCGGCTCAAAGGCCTCCCCGGCTCCTGCCGCCGGCAAGCAAACCGTTGAGATTCGCTCCGCCGACTGCTCCGCCGATGTCTATCTGCTTCTGGCCGCCCTGGCCGTGGCCTGCCGCCACGGATTTGAAATGGCCAACGCTCTTGAAGTGGCTGAACAAAACTATGTCGACGTTGACATTCACCGCCCCGAAAACGCAGCCCGACTTGCCGCTCTGGGCCACCTGCCCGCCTCATGCGCTCAAGGTGCCGAAGCCCTGCAGCGTCAGCGCACCGTCTATGAAGAAGCCGGTGTGTTCACCCCCGCCATGATCGACGCCCAGATTCAATTGCTGCGAAGCTACAACGACGAGCAACTCGTCAAAGAAGCCCGTCAAAACGAATCGCTGATGCGCCAACTCGTCGACCGCTACTTCCACTGCGGCTAATCCTCCCCGCTATTGTAGGGACGCACGGCTCGTGCGTCCGACTGAAAATCAGTGTTTTACCGTCAGACGCACGAACCATGCGTCCGACAATGCGGGTAAAGCCCGGATAAATCAACCCCACTTGATTGCTTAGATAAAAGAGGCTGTGTCAAAATGAAGTGACCCCCAAAAGTTGGACTAGTTAAACATTATCCAGTTATAGAAAGAGTTCGGTATTGCACCGGACTCTTTCCTTTTAACCGGGATTTGATTC
>JAAVDT010000013.1 GCA_014801655.1 Bacteroides sp. | reverse complement strand
TTTGATTTCATCACAAAGAATCTTTTGGGCGCTTTTCCAAACTTTCATCAGTCGCAATGCCCGCATTGCTCCTTCTTCAATTTTGAAAAATCATCCCAAAATCTCTCTTTGTGCTAAAATCATTTAAATTNAAACACACTTTAAATTCGGAAGCAAAAGTAAATCAACCGACTGATTTACCCAAATTAAACGCNATGTTTTTGGGAATGATTATTATTGTTTTATGTTTCTTNACATTTGGCGGCCGGATTGTGAAAAATTTATTAATTTAAATAATATAAGCCGCGCTGNCGCGTTTATCAAATGAACAGACGCCGGAGAAGTCCGGCTGACTGCGTGTGTGGTCATCTGTCTGTTCGCTATCCGTAATCTTAGCTATTCTTCGGCCACCGCCATGACCNCAACCATCGAATCNTCTAAAACCATACGCACAGCCCTGCGACTGCTCGCCGTTCTGATTATTGCCGCCTCTCAGGGGCTGCAAGCCGGAGCCGACGAACGTTCATCGGCCTATAACTTNTTGAACATCACCCAATCGAGCAGAATCTACGGCCTCGGCGGAGTGAACATCACCACCATTGACGANGACATTCTCGCCACCGAACAGAATCCGGCCCTTCTCGGCCCGGAATTNGACATGCANCTCGGCATCAATTATATGCGCTACATCGGCGGATCCAACTTTGCTGGCGTTGCCTTCGGCAATCGTGCGTCTGACNGGAGCGCATGGGCCGTCGGGATGCGCTATTTCGGCTATGGTTCAATCTCCGAAACCGACGAAAGCGGTACCATTCTCGGCTCATTCTCCCCCAAAGACCTCAGCTTCAGCGGCACCTACAGCCACGACATCTCCGACTATATACGAGGAGGCATCACCCTGAAGATGCTCTACAGCTCCTATGCCGACTACTCGGCTTTTGCCGTTGCCACCGACCTGGGTATCAATTACTATAATGAGGAGCGCGATTTGTCGCTGTCGGCCGTGGTTGCCAATCTCGGCGGCCAGGTGAAGCGATTTGACGAACGTTACACCCGGCTGCCCGTGGACCTTCGTCTGGGCTGGTCGCAGTCGTTCGGCTCGCTCCCGATACGCTTTTCCATCACCGCATGGAATCTGACGCGCTGGCATCTCCCCTACTATGAAACCGGCGACGGATCCGAAACCGAAGATTTCAAGATTCGCGACTCCTTCGGGTCAAATCTGCTTCGACACCTGGTGTTTGCCGCCGACTTCGTGCCGTCCGACAAATTCTACGTTGGCCTTGGCTATAACTACAAGACCCGCACCGACATGAGCACCTATGCCCGCAGCTTTCTCTCGGGCTTTTCAATCGGCGCCGGACTGAACGTGAAGTCATTCCGCGTCGGCATAGCGATGTCGCAGCCCCACACCGGTGCGACCACCTTCATGTTTAATTTATCGACCAACATAACCAACCTACTCAACTGACACATCATTCACATGGCAATCTCTGATTCATCAGCAAAAATCGTCATAGCAATCGACGGCTATTCATCGTCGGGCAAAAGCAGCATGGCCCGCAAACTGGCCTCTACAATAGGATATAAATATGTCGACTCCGGCGCGATGTATCGCGCCGTGGCACTCTACGCTCTGCGCAACGGCATGATTCGCGATGACCAGAGTGTCGACACCCCGGCTCTCATCGCCGCCCTCCCCTCGCTGACCATTTCATTCGGGCTGGCCGACGATGGATCGCAGTTCACGATGCTCAACGGCGAAAATGTTGAGAAAGAGATTCGATCCATGGCCGTCAGCAATGTGGTATCGCCCGTGGCCGCCATCCCCGAGGTGCGCCATGCGCTCGTGGTTCAGCAGCAGAGAATGGGTCGCGACAAAGGCATCGTGATGGATGGACGCGATATCGGCACAACGGTGTTTCCCTCGGCCGAAATGAAAGTGTTCGTAACCGCCTCGCCCCAGACCCGCGCTCAGCGCCGACTNGCCGAACTGATTGAAAAGGGTGTGGCCACGAGCTATGAGGAGGTGCTGAGCAACGTCATCAACCGCGACCACATCGACGAAACGCGCGANGAAAGTCCGCTGCGCAAGGCCGACGATGCCGCCACGCTCGANAATTCGACAATGACCATCGAAGCGCAGAATGCCTGGCTGCTCGACCTTTACAACAAAACCGTCAGCTCCCTCTGATGTCGGCGTCAGGAAAGAAATTGATTGAAATCGACCCCGATTCGGGGTTTTGTTTCGGCGTGACCTCGGCCATTTCAAAGGCTGAGGCAGAACTCGTTGACGGCCGTCCGCTTTATTGTCTGGGCGACATTGTTCATAATTCCGACGAAGTGGAGCGGCTTGAGCGCAAGGGACTCATCACCATTTCCCATGCCGACCTCGAAAAGCTCCACGGCGTCAAGGTGTTGCTCCGCGCCCATGGCGAACCGCCGTCGACCTATGAAACTGCCCGCCGCAACNACATCGAGATTATCGATGCCACCTGNCCCGTGGTGCTGGCGCTGCAACGTCGCATCCATGACACCTATCGNCAAGCCTCACCGCCCCAGATTGTTATCTACGGCAAACTCGGACATGCCGAGGTCAATGGNCTCGTTGGGCAAACCGACGGCACGGCCATTGTGGTTGAAGACACCGACGGGCTGAAAAAAATCGACTTCACACGACCGGTGGCCGTTTATTCGCAGACCACCAAACCGCTCGAAGGATTCTCGACAATGTGTCAGGAAATCCGCAGTCGCGCCGCCGACCCCGAGAAGGTGACCTGCCATGACACCATTTGCCGCCGCGTNTCCAATCGNGTCGACGGGCTTAGCCGNTTTGCCGGCAGCCACGATGTGATTCTTTTCGTGGCCGGAAAGAAGAGCAGCAACGGGCGCGTGTTGTTCAATCATTGTCTGCAGGCCAACGGCCGCTCGCATCTGATTTCCAACGCCTCAGAGCTTCGTGGCGAATGGTTTGAAGGAGCCGACTCCGTGGGCATTGCCGGCGCCACCTCAACTCCCCGCTGGCTTATGGAAGAGGTCAAAAACAGAGTTTCACAAATCTTATTGACTGAACATGAATAATTTCGTTGCAATTGACGTTGAAACAGCCAACAATCATCGCACGAGCATCTGCGCGGTTGGAGCCGTGAAGGTCATCGACGGTGCGATTGCCGGCAGCTTCTATCGACTCGTGCGTCCGCAACCAAATTTCTATTTCAGACATTTCACCGACAACATCCATGGCATCAGCCGCGCCATGACCGACGATGCTCCCGACTTCGGCGAGCTTTGGCCTGAGCTGAAAGATTTCATCGGCGAGCTGCCACTCGTGGCCCACAACGCCACATTCGATTGCAGCTGCCTTAAGGCCACCGCCCGAGCCTATGGCATAGAATGGCCCGAACCGGAGTTTCTATGCACGCTTCAGGCCGCCCGACGCACCATCCCCAAGACCCTCTGCGGCTCCCATTCACTCCCCTATGTGGCCGAATTTCTCGGCATTCCGTTCAGCAACCACCACAACGCTCTGGCCGACGCCGAAGCGTGTGCAAAAATAGCAATGACAATACTTTAGCCATGACCATTCGACTTCATCGCATACACCTTTTCTCACTAATCCTCCCCCTGACCGCCCTCATGGCAGCCTGCTCCTCCAACAGCGCCGACATCGGCTCAGAAGAAGCCCCGGCTGAGGAGCGCATAGTCGACCCCGCCGACAGCTCAATCTATTTTCTTGGCCGCAGCGAAGGGCTCAGTCTGCTCGACTGCGAAACCAAAAACGACATCTGCGACCGATTGCTCGATCTGCGCGCCCGCGAACACATAATCCGCACACAGATAGGCGAATCGAGCGCCGATGCCTACATCTACGGCATTGAAGACGCCGTCAGCGAATCGGGCGACACCCTCATTAANGTAATCGCNCCCGCCCNTTCCCGCTGACAATCAGNAGATTGCNAACACCGCAATCAGAATTAATCAAAAAAAAGTCGCAGAAATTTTGCTCGTGTGAAATAAAACCACTATCTTTGCACTCGCAAACCAACAAACGGTACCATGGCCGAGAGGTTAGGCAACGGTCTGCAAAACCGTGTACAGCAGTTCGAATCTGCTTGGTACCTCCCCGAAATCCCGAGTTCCCTCGGGATTTTTTATTTTTATCCCCCTGTCAGTTTGCCCGAATTTATTACGGGTCAGTAGCATTAATACGGATTAGGGCGATTGGAAAGCAGGCTTCCAGCCTGCGGAAATCAGATTCATATGAAAACACAGTCTTCATTTTATATCTTTTAGTATATTTGCAAAATGGATTTTACACAAAATAATAGAATAGAATCATAATGAACGAGAAATTTGATGATTTCAAGGTATTTAGATCCTTAATTAGTAATCTTCCTGATTTTCCGCCCTCAGATGTTTTTGATGACACTGAAAACCAAGTGTTTTACAACTTGAACCTGTTTTACTCGTGTTATCTTCGCAGAGGAAAAACACAGAAGGCTATAATGTTAGGAAAACGGCTTCAAGATACAAAAGAAAAAGCATGGTGGAACTTCTTTATTGAACATTCTCACGGCTTTGCAAAAGATTGGATTGAAGTAGATAAAGAACAGATATCATATTTTGCTCCGTTAAATCTTGACAGAAACTTCCTAAATTCGTTGTTTAGGCCTTATTTGCCATTCTTTACAGATATAGACTATTTAGAATTTGGAATTGACAATCTTAACAATTTAGAATTCAAATATTTTTACATTCTTCTATCATATCTTGTTGATGAATTTCTACCTAGAACAATCAATCCTGAACTTCTAATAGAAAATTGGGAAGCCGAGGTTTTAGAAGATCAAGGTCAATTAGTAAAAAAATTTATTGATTTGGCACCTGATAACAAAAAGGAATTAGCACTCGTCAAAATTTTCGATGCGTTTAAACAAATCAATACGTCAAATAACTTTGAGGCAAAACTTTCACTATCTTATAGAAAGGTCTTATATGGAAGTGATTTTCCATTAGATGGACATATATTTATTCCCTGGGATAAGGTTCGTTTCTTCGATGGATACTATTTCGTATACCATCCAATGTTTCCGGATGGACAGTCAGGAATTTTACCAAAGCGCATTGAGGATTCTGCATCACGAAAGGTATACAATAAACTTTCTACCCATTTCAAAAATCGCCTATTACCAATCTACGCAAACTGCAGAAAAGGTAGAATAAAAGAGATTGTAAATCCTCAGAATTTATCTGATTGCATTCTTTTAATGGAGAGTAAAACATTAGCACCAACGCGCGATAACAAGAATAACAGAGTTAGCGCTACAAACAAGAAAACGCTAATTTCAAAAAACAACGCAAGAAGTATCATAAAAGAATACAAATCAAGATTCTTAGATTTCTTATGCGACAGACAACTTGATAATTATAACGTTGTTTGTTGCATTGAATCTAAAGTAAACTCCAATCTTCAGTTAACAGTTGAATATTCGTTTATATTTACCATTAAGGAAACTCCATTATATTTGACCCTCGCTTTTGAAAATTCTACGGACTCTCGATGTACGTATCTATTCACAATTCCCAAAAGAGAATGGGCTACTGCTTGCGATAAGATAAACGAGTATTTTGCGTCCAATGAAGTTAACAAGAGAGAACAGTTGGCTCAAAAAATTGCAAAGCTAAAACTCCCAGGCAATTTTGACTATGTCCGTGTAATGCACAGCAACTACTACAATTGGACCCAACGAATACGAATTGGATAAACAAAACAAATTGTCATAAATTTTATAACGCAATTTATTATCTTTGTGGATGAAATTTAATTTGATGGCTATGAATGGATTTAAAGAGCGATTGGAGAATATGGTGCTGAAATGGATTGAGGCGGTGCCGTTTAAGTGGCGCAAATGGGTTGCGGGCGGTGTTTTGGCGGTCGTTGTTGCGATAATTGTCGGCATTGTTTGGCTGATATGCGACCGGGTGGCCGAATCGCGGGAGGAGCACCGGAGGGCGATGGAAAGACTGAAAGCCTACCACAGGCAATCGGAGCGTGAGTGGCGAGCCGAGCAGATGCGACGAAGTGATGAAGCGTTTAGGAACGAGCAGAGGCGAAAGCGAAGAGAGCGTGAACAAAAACGCCAACGCGACAGCATTGAGGCTGCCCGGCGGGAGGCGGAGAAGCCAAGATATTCTTGGACGAGACTGGAGCAGATGATTCAGGATCTTAGCAATGAGGGGTATTCCGCAGTGATGTGGAAAGTACAGGATGAATCGTCGGCCTGGATTGTTTTATATGAAAAGGGTGGGCGAACGTATATCCGCAAAGTCGACCCCGAGAAAGACACTTATGGCCCGGCAACGAGGCTAAAGGAATATGACCTCGGCATGTGGCATGTGTGGGGCGATAAGTCGCGATGGTATAAGTACACTCAGAAAAACGACCTCATCTACGAGGTGAAGGGCGTTGAGAAGGAGCGCTTTGTCGATTTCCACATCGTGGATCTGTTCACTCCCGAACCCGTGCCCGGCGACTATGAGGATTGGGAGGATTATTACATGGACAACGAAGAAGATC
Organism: Bacteroides sp.; assembly: GCA_014801655.1. Taxonomy (GTDB): domain Bacteria; phylum Bacteroidota; class Bacteroidia; order Bacteroidales; family Muribaculaceae; genus Paramuribaculum. Next base: position 27,579 of record JAAVDT010000013.1, on the reverse strand, counting down.
TGTATTTCTACTACAACGGCAAGTAGGAAGTCAGAAAAGATGGAGGAAGCGATGCAGCAGGCCGTTGGGGCGGTCGAGGTGGCGCTGATAGAAACCGTCGGCGGTGAACAGGCGCACGATGGCAAACGAGATGATGGCAACCAAGAACACCGGCATGAAGCAGGAGTAGCCGCTGACCATTTCTATGACGAGCAGCCAGGCCGTGAATGGNGCGCGTATGGCTCCGGCCATTACGCCCGACATGCCGCACAACACGAAGATGCCGACCGGGAGCTGGAAGCCCCAGTAGTGGTTGAGCATGGTTGCAAACAGAAAACCGAACACTCCGCCNGCAAAGAGCGTGGGGGCGAAATCACCGGCAACGCCNCCACCATTGTTGGTGGTGGATGTGGCNAAACACTTCACGAGCAAAACACCGGCTGTCACGAGCATGAGCAGTGCGGCNCCNCCACCGGCCGTGGCAAACGGNCTGTCGGAGAGCAGCGCGCCTGACTGACCGTTGTAGAGCTTGCCGATGACCGGATAGCCCTCGCCATAGAGCGCCGGGAAGAAATAGATCATCGCGCTCAGNGCCAANCCGGCAATGATGTTTCTCACCCAGGGATTCCTGAGTTTGGTGAGCCAGATGCCCACGCGCTTCATGAAGAAATTATAGTAGAGCGAATAAAATCCGCAGGCAATGGCGAGTGCAAGAAGAAATGGCAGCAGCGAGGGGTCGAACGGCGCCGAGGCATCAATCATCGGCATGTCGATANGGAATCCACTGAGCGTGTAGGCNGTCATGCCGGCAACGGCGGTGCAGATAAAGAGTGCAATCAGGCCNACNGTTGTGAANGGNAGGCTCATCAGCTCAATGGTGAACATGGCGCCCCCGATCGGAGCCTTGAAGATTCCGGCAATGCCGGCGCCGGCNCCGCAGCCAATGAGAATCGCAATCCACTGGGGGGAGAGNCGCGCCCAGCGGGCAAAATTGGCNCCAAACGCCCCNCCCGCCGTAGCGATAGGTCCTTCCGAACCGGCCGATCCGCCGAAGCCGAGAGTAATGGTGCTGGCAATGATNGGGTTGAACATCATGCTCGGAGGTGTGTAGAGCTTCCCTTGGCTCAGACTTTTTTTCATTTTGGCGACACCATGGGCAATGTCNCGGCGCATGACGTAGCGCGTCAGGATGCCGGTGATGACGATGCCGAGCAGCGGGAGCAGGAGCAGCANTTTGTTGCCCGACATGAAATTGAATCCCGAAGTCAGAAAAGTTGAGACATAGCGAATCATCGTNTTCAGCACAAAGGCTCCCGTGCCNGCGGCAAGACCGATNAGCACGGCGAGGATAAACACCGTGGTNCGCTCAGAGATGTGAGCCTCGCGCCAGCGGCCGAAATCGTCGAGCTGCAAGCTGATTTTGTGTCTGATATGTCTTATTTTGGAGTACACGCGAAAGATTTTTTCTAATAAAACGCCGACAAACGCCACTTGGTTTAATCAATTTTACACCGTAATATTTGATTTAGACCAATTTTTTCGTGATATTTGCATCTAAAATCACTTCATAACCAAAGATTGAATGAACCACACCTCAANTCAACCGACCTCACTGAGCGATTTGTCACACATGTTCGGTCGGTTGCANCATCGCCCGCGAGTAGCGGTGGTGTCACCCCATGATTCACACACTCAGCAAGTTGTAGATCGCTGCCTGCGCGACCGGCTTGCAGAATTCACTCTGATATGCAGCCGACCCGATTCGTGGGCCGATGAAATAGCGTTGCAGCATGGCGACTGCGTGACCGTCTGTCNGACCCCTGACCAGGACGCGGCAGCAGCCCGGGCCGTTGAAGAGGTCAGAGCCGGGANAGCCGACGTTGTGATGAAAGGNGANATCAACACCGACAATCTGCTGCGCGCAGTGCTCAACAAGGAGCACGGCCTGCTNCCGGCCGGCAAGGTGCTCACCCATCTGACCGCCGCCGAAATCCCCTCCTACCGAAAACTGCTCTTCTTCTCCGATGCGGCTGTGATTCCCCANCCGGNCCTCGAACAGATGCAAGCCATCATCGCCTACGATACCCGGATACTCCGCCGCCTCGGCATCAACCCCATAAAGGTGGCAACGATTCATTTCACCGAAAAGGTAAATGAAAAATTCCCCCACACCTTATATTATAAGACACTCTCTGAGGAAGCCGCCGANGGAAAATATGGCGAGGGTGTGGAGATTGACGGACCGATGGATGTCAAGAGCGCATGCGACAGCCACAGCGCCGAGATGAAACACATTGCCGGCGGCGTGTCGGGCGATGCCGACCTGCTACTGTTTCCCAATCTNGTNGCCGCCAACACGTTCTACAAAACCATTTCATGCTTTTCCGGAGCCACAATGGCCGGAATGCTCTGTGGCACAACGGCACCCATCGTGATTCCCTCGCGCGCCGACTCTGCCGAATCAAAATTCTATTCACTTGCCCTTGCCTGCATTGCCCGACAATGAAAATACTCGTTATAAATCCCGGCTCCACCTCAACGAAGTGGGCCGTCTACAATGACCGCGAGCTCCAATGGAAAGCAACCCGAAACCACTCCACGGAAGAACTCCGACAGTTTTCCCACGTGATAGACCAGTTGAAGATGCGCACCGAGGCCACCCGTCAGGCCCTGGCCGAAGCGCAGATTCCCGAGGAGTTTGATGTGGTGATTGCNCGCGGCGGTCTGCTTCGGCCCACACCGAGCGGCGTCTATGCCGTNGACTCCAAAATCGAGCACGACCTGCGCCATTCTGAACTTGAACACGCCTGCAATCTGGGCGGACTNATAGCNNGCGAGATAGCCGATNATGCCGGATGTCCGGCCTATATCGCCGACCCCGAAGTGGTTGATGAAATGATGCCTGTGGCCCGACTGACCGGCATACCCATCATTCAACGCCGGTCGATATTCCATGCCCTCAACACCAAAGCCGTGGCGCGACGCTACGCCTGGTCCGTGGGCCATCGATATGAAGACCTCAACCTNATTTTGGTGCATCTCGGCGGAGGCATTTCCGTTGGCGCCCACCGCAAAGGCAAAGTCATCGACGTCAACAACGCNCTCAACGGCGACGGCCCCTTCAGCCCCGAACGCGCCGGTTCAATCCCTGCCGACCAACTCGTGGAGGTCTGCTTNTCCGGNCGCTACACCCAGCGCGGCATCAAGCAGATGCTCAACGGAAAAGGCGGCCTGAAGGCNCACCTCAACACCACCGATGTGGCCATGATTGCCGAGCGNGCCGAGCAAGGACGCGAACCCTACAAGACTGTGCTCGATGCCATGATCTATCGTGTGGCCANNGAAGTGGGCCAGCGCGCAGTTGCATTGCGCGGCAANGTCGACGCCATCATCCTGACCGGNGGCATAGCCCACAGCGACTATTGNGTTAAGGGCATCNCCTCATGGATCAAATGGATAGCCCCCATAGTGGTACGCGCCGGCGAAGACGAGCTCGACTCCCTCGCCTTCAACGCCTACGGCGCCATGACNGGCTCCATCCCCATCNCCCGCTACCGCCCCGACTCCCCCGCATAAACCCCTGAATATACTATAAAACTCGCTATGGGAGAGAAAAATATCGGGCGAGGAGTGGGGAGATTGGAGAATTTTTTGTAATTTTGCGGTCAGTGAATTGAAATGAAATNTTATAAATCACAAGCAATCATATGATTAACGCTCAAGACATTAAAAACGGCACCTGCATCCGCATGGATGGCCGCCTCTATTTCTGCATCGAATTCCTTCACGTTAAACCCGGCAAGGGCAACACTTTCATGCGCACCAAGCTGAAAGACGTTGTTGACGGCCGTGTGCTCGAACGCCGCTTCAACATCGGCGAAAAGCTTGAAGACGTGCGCGTTGAACGTCGTCCGTTCCAGTATCTTTATGCCGACGGTGGCGACGACATCTTCATGAACAACGAAACTTTCGAACAGATTCCCATCAATAAGGAACTCGTGACCGGCGCTCCCTTCATGAAAGAAGGCGACACTGTTGAAGTTGTAACTGATGCGTCTACCGAAACCGTGCTCTACGCTGAAATGCCGATCAAGACCATCCTCAAAATCACNTACACCGAACCGGGTCTCAAAGGCGACACCGCCACCAACACCCTCAAGCCCGCTACGCTTGAAACCGGTGCAGAAATCCGTGTGCCCCTCTTCGTTAACGAAGGCGACATGATTGAAGTTGACACTCGCGACGGCTCTTACATCTCTCGTGTGAAAGCCTAATCCCGAGACAAAATCAGATAAAAGAGCGACCTTTCGGGGTCGCTTTTTTGTTATACGACAAACAAGACTCTGCTTATGGAACCTGATGACAAACTGATTGAAACCCACCCCTGGGAGCCGTTTATTCCCGAAGGAGCCCGTGTGCTGATCATGGGCACATTTCCGCCGCAGCCAAAGCGATGGTCAATGGACTTCTACTATCCCAACCGCACCAATGATTTCTGGAAAATCTGCGGACTGATATTCTTCGGCGATCAGTTTGCGCTGATGAATCCCGACCACAAGTCGTTCAATCTGCCGAAAATCAAGCAGATGCTGACCGATCGCCACATAGCCCTCAACGACACAGGCCACCGCATACATCGGCTTGCCGGCAACGCTTCCGACAAATTTCTGCAAATCATTGAGCCGGTGAATCTTGACGCTCTGCTCGCGCGAATGCCCTCATGCCGCGCCGTGGCCACAACGGGCGAAAAGGCTGCCGGGGTAGTGGCAGAACTGACCTCAACCGTTCCTCCGAAAATGGGCGAAATGGTCACATCGCCCTCCGGCCTTGAAATCTGGCGCATGCCNTCGACCTCACGCGCCTATCCCCTGGCCCTCGAAAAGAAAGCTGCATATTACGAGAAAATGTTTCTCCGGCTCGGCATTTGTGATGGGAAATTGAAATAAATTGATTAAATTTGCTTTCAGAAACTGCGCCTTTTGCCCGATGGCGAGACCCTCAGGGCCGGAAGCGCGAAAAAACGCATACTTAAATCAAACAAGCATCTGAAAATCAATGATTGAAACAATAATAACCGCAGGCATCTGGAATCCGAGCGCCATTGTCGACATGTTTCTGTCAGCAGCCCCGCTGACGGTCTACGCTCTGGTGTTCGCGCTGATGACGGTGGAGAGTTCATTCATTCCGTTTCCTTCGGAAGTGATAGTGCCGCCGGCTGCCTATCTGGCCTGCACATCCCATGAAGTCAACATCTGGGTGGTGTTGCTGCTCGCCACGGCGGGAGCCATCTGCGGCGCGCTGGTCAACTACTGGCTGTCGGTGTGGATCGGTCGCCCCATAGTCTATCGCTTTGCCGACTCCCGGCTGGGNCATGCCTGCCTGATCGACCGCGCGAAGGTTGACAAAGCGGAGCGGTATTTCGACCGCCACGGAGCGGTGTCGACTTTTATCGGCCGCCTGATTCCGGCTGTGCGACAGCTGATTTCAATCCCCGCCGGACTCGCGCGGATGAATCTCGGCAAATTCATACTGTTCACCGGACTCGGCGCCCTGGCNTGGAACGGCGTNCTTGCAGCCCTCGGCTATTGGCTCGGCACAATCGTGAGCCGCGAGCAACTGACCGAGAGCGTCGAACACTATAACCACTATCTGACNTATGCCGGATTGGCTCTGGGTGCAGTCTGCGTAGGGGTGATTCTCTACAACGTGCTCCGTCCCCGCAAACCGATGGCCGACACCGGCAAGTAACNTTCCCTCCAATCTCAAAATCACATCTTCACACACTCTCATAATAAAACCAATGGTACAAGTCTCACCCTCACTGCTTTCAGCCGACTTCGGCAATCTCGACCGCGACCTTGAAATGCTCAACCGTTCGGAAGCCGACATGCTCCACATCGACGTGATGGACGGCGTGTTCGTGCCCAACATCTCATTCGGATTTCCGGTGATGAAATTCATTCAGCGCAAGGCCGAAAAGCCGCTCGACGTCCATCTGATGATTGTGGATCCCGGCCGCTACGTCAGCCAGGTTCGCGACTGTGGAGCTGAAATCATGAATGTCCACTACGAGGCTTGCACCCATCTCCACCGCGTCGTGCAGCAGATTCGCGACGCCGGCATGAAGCCCGCCGTGACACTCAACCCGGCCACCCCCGTGGAGATGCTTGAAGATATCATCGGCGATGTCGATATGGTTCTGCTAATGTCGGTCAACCCCGGCTTCGGAGGCCAGAAATTCATTCGCCACACTCTTGAGAAAACGGCTCGGCTACGCGCCATGATNGATCGCACAGGGTCAAAGGCCAAGATTCAGATCGACGGCGGCATCAACCTTGAAACAGGTGCCGAAGAGGTTAAAGCCGGTGCCGACATTCTCGTGGCCGGAAACTTCGTGTTCTCCGCCGCCGACCCCGAGGCCACCATCGCCGCCCTGCGCCGACTCTGATATCTCCGCGATTCATCATCACTCCCCTCCCCCCCCCCACACTTGACACTGAGATTAAACGACAATGGATTCATTTGAAATAAACACCGACGACTTTGACCCTTCACGCCTGCGCGAACCGCAGCCACGAAGAAAAGAGAGCGGAAACCACATTCCGCTGACCGACATAGAGCAGGCAGCTCTCAACGCGGAAACCGGTCCGCGTCTCCGACCCGACATTGAAGAACCCGCTCAGCCTCAACCCGCTCAACAACAGCAGCAAACACCGCCGGCACAACCGCAGCCACAGACACAGCCACAGCCGCAGCCGCAAGCTCAGCGTCAGCCCCGACAGAGCGCCGCCTCGACGTCAGGCCCCGCACCTCAGCCACAGAACGCAAAAGCCGACAAAGACCATGTGGCCGTGAATCTCAGCGACCACCAAACCATCGTTGAGCTCACCCGATTTTTTGCCGACGGCCGCCTGCGCATCTTCTTCGGCGTTCTGCTGATTCTCTTCGCCGGCTATCTGCTCATTGCATCAATCAGCTACATATCAACCGCTTCTGCCGACCAAAGCATCGTCATCAACAGCAGCGGCGCACAAATCTCAGCCAACCACGACGGAGTGGCCAACAGCGCGGGATGGTTCGGCGCCATGCTCTCTCATCTGCTGCTCTACCGCTGGCTCGGCCTGGGCGCATTCATAGTCATTTTCTATGTCGGAGCGCTCGGCATTTCAATGGTCAAGCTCCATAANTTCCACTTCTGGCAGCTCACTCTGAAATCGCTCGTGGCTTCAATCGCCATATCAATCATCATGGGCTTCCTGACCTATGGCTTCGCCACCGACACCCTTTGGGGCGGCGAACATGGTTTCTGGATCAACAACATCGTTGTCGGCGCATCCTCCTATTGGGGTGGTGCGGCCCTGAGCATACTGATGGCCACAGCATTAGTCCTCATTTTCCTTGGCCCGATCACAGCGTTTGTCAAGTCGCTCAAAGCCATGATTTCGCGCCGCAAGCAGCAATTATCCAACCGCTACCACACCTCTATGGCCGCCGCCAAAGAGGCCCTACGTCAGGAAAAAGAGAGCCGAGAAAAGACCGCCACGAAGCAGCCCGAACCATCAATCGACAATCAGGTGCTCACCCCCGACCCCGTCGAACCCGCAGAGCCCTCACCTGCTCCCCAACCCGCTCCGGCCACTCCTCAACCCGCCCGACAACCTGAACCCGAAGCCACAAACAACTTCGACCCCTTTGCAGCAACCGAAATCGAGCCGAGCGAGCCGGCGCAACCGACCGAACACGCCGCTCCCAAGCCCCGCTATGTCTCCATTCCCGTCGATCAGGAACCCTCGTCAGAGCAGCCCGAAGTTGAATACACTGCTCCGCCAACATATTATGACACTCCTCAGCCTGCGGTCGAAATGCCACCCGCCCAAGATGACGAACCGATGGCCGAGATTCCCACAGTGGTTGATGAACCCGAACCTGTCGACACCCCTGCCGCCGAATTTATGCCCGATCCCGAACTGACCGAGATTCCCACGGTGGCCGATGACGAACTGCCCGAAAGCGAACCCACCGAAGATACCCCTGCTGAAACTTCGGCAGAAGATTCTACCGAAACGCCTGCCGAAGAAATCAAAGTTGAGATGACCGGTGGCACAATCGGGCAGCAACCTGCGCCAACCGAGACCTACGAAACCGAGGAAGCCTATGACGAGGAGATGCCCGACGATGACGACCCCTCGCTCTACGACCCTACGGCTGAACTCGGCCACTACCAATTCCCCGGAATCGAGCTGCTTCACCATCGCGACAGCAACTATGTGCTGACCGAGGAAGAACAGCGCGAAAACAACCAAACCATCATCTCCACGCTCGACGCCTACGGCATCAAAATCGAAAGCATCAAAGCCACCGTCGGCCCAACGATTACGCTCTATGAAATCGTGCCCAAACGCGGCACCCGCATTTCATCAATCACNCGCCTCGGCGCCGACATGGCCCTGAGCCTTTCGGCAATCGGCATCCGAATCATCGCCCCGATTCCCGGCAAGGGCACCATNGGCATGGAAGTGCCAAACAAAAATCCGCAGACCGTCGGCATCCGCTCCATCCTCTCTGCCGCCGCCTATCACGAGTCGAGCGCACAGCTCCCCATCGCAATGGGCACCACGATTGACAATCAAGTCTATGTGGCCGACCTCGCCAAGATGCCCCACCTGCTCGTGGCCGGTGCCACCGGCATGGGTAAATCCGTGGGCCTCAACACCATCATCGCATCGTTGCTCTACAAAAAGCATCCCGCCGAACTGAAATTCGTTCTTGTCGACCCCAAGATGGTGGAATTCAGCCTCTACCGCACTCTCGAAAAGCACTTCCTCGCCAAGCTCCCCGACGAAGAAAGCGCCGTCATCACCGACCCGCTCAAAGTCATCGCCACACTCAACTCGCTCTGCATCGAGATGGACAACCGCTACGACCTTCTGGCCAAAGCCAACGTGCGCGAAATCAAAGCCTACAACCAGAAATTCATCTCCCGCCAGCTCAACCCCCACAAGGGCCATCGCTATATGCCCTACATCGTGGTGATTATCGACGAGTTCGCCGACCTCATCATGACCGCCGGCAAAGAAGTCGAACAGCCCGTGGCACGAATCGCGCAGAAAGCCCGTGCCGTCGGCATCCACATGATCCTCGCCACTCAGCGACCGAGCGTCAATGTAATCACCGGCATGATCAAGGCCAACTTCCCTGCCCGCATAGCCTTCCGTGTCACCCAGATGAACGACTCCCGCACCATCCTCGACCGCCCGGGAGCCGAGCAGCTCATTGGCCGCGGCGATATGCTCATTTCGCGCGACGGCATCATCGACCGCGTGCAGTGTGCATTCATCGACACCGACGAAGTGGAAGATGTCTGCAACCACATCTCTGCCCAGATCGGCTATTCTACAGCCTACGAACTTCCCGAAGATCGCCCCGCATCGGGCGAAGGGGGCGGAGGAAAGGGAGCCATTGCCGACCGCGACCCCCTGTTCCCCGACGCCGGACGCGAAGTCATCACCGCCAACATGGGCTCCGCATCGCTCCTCCAGCGCAAATTCAACATAGGCTATCCGCGCGCCGGCAAGCTCATCGACCAACTCGAACAGGCCGGAGTGCTCGGCCCGCAGCTTGGCAGCGGCAAACCACGCGCCGTGCTCATGGATCTCTACGCCTTCGAAAACTATCTCGACAACAACTGATTCGCCNCCCCGCTCAAACCAACCGATAACAGAATTTGTTATAATGATGAAAATGATAAAGAAAACGACACTATTGATATTGCTTTGCCTCGCAGCAGCGATGCAGGCGCAGGGCGCTGTCGACGCGGCGAAAACACTTGATGCCGTGGCCACAAAGGTGCGCACATCGAAATCCATCAGCGCCGCATATTCGCTGACCGGCAGCAATCAGATTTCCGGTTCGGGCACCATCACCCTCGCCGGAGAGCGATTCGCCATGACCTCGCCGAAAATGTCGGTGTGGTATGACGGCACCACCCAATGGACCTATTCTGCCGCCGACAACGAGGTCAACGTCTCCGAACCGACCGCCGCCGAACTGCAGCAAATCAACCCGTTTGCAATCATCAACTCCTTCCGCCAGACCTATTCGGCAAAGACCCTGTCGTCCACCAAAACCTCGGCCAAGATTCAACTGACGGCCAAAAGCACCAAAGCCGACATCCGCATTGCCACCGTCACGGTCAACCTCTCCACGATGCTCCCCACCGAAGTGCAGCTTAAACTCGCCTCCGGTCAGACCGTTACCCTGACCATCAGCAACGCCAAAATCGGCAATGCCCTCGCCATCGACACCTTCCGCTTCCCCAAAGCAAAATATCCCCGCGCCGAAGTGATCGACCTCAGATAAAGATAAGACTCATAACTAAAACGAAATATCACACACCATGTCTCAGACCAAAACAAAATGCCTCATAATCGGCTCAGGCCCTGCCGGCTACACGGCAGCCCTCTACACCTCTCGCGCCAACCTTGAGCCCGTGCTCTACGAAGGTCATCAGCCCGGCGGACAGCTCACCATCACCACAGAAGTTGAAAACTTCCCCGGCTACCCCGATGGCACCACCGGCACTCAGCTCATGGAAGACATTCGCCGTCAGGCCATTCGCTTCGGAGCCGATGTGCGCTCCGGCCTGATCACCAAAGTTGACTTCTCAAAACGCCCCTTCATCGTCACCGACGATTCAGGCAACGAAATCGAAGCCGAAACCGTAATCATCTCCACCGGCGCCACGGCCCGATTCCTCGGCCTCCCCGATGAAGAAAAATACATGGGCATGGGTGTGTCGGCCTGCGCCACCTGCGACGGCTTTTTCTATCGCAAAAAGCGAGTTGCCGTGGTTGGCGGTGGCGACACTGCTTGCGAAGAAGCCCTCTATCTGAGCAACATAGCTCAAGATGTATTCCTGATTGTTCGCAAAGACTATCTGCGCGCATCGAAAGTGATGCAACGCCGTGTGCTCGAAAAGCCCAACATCAAAGTGCTTTTCAACACTCAGACTCAGGGTCTCTACGGCGACGAATTCCTTCAGGGCGCACACCTTGTTGAAAACATCGGCACAACCAAGGAACAGCACTTCGACCTCGAACTCGACGGCTTCTTCCTCGCCATTGGCCACACCCCCAACACCTCACTGTTTAAGGGCGTTATCGACCTCGATGAGCAAGGCTACATTGTCACCAAAGGCCAATCGACCGCCACAAACATTGAAGGCGTCTTTGCCGCAGGCGACGTTGCCGACCCCAACTATCGCCAGGCCATCACCGCCGCCGGCAGCGGCTGCAAAGCAGCCCTCGACGCCGAGCGCTTCCTCACCTCCCTCGAATAATCGAGCACCAAAGCACATAAAGACATACCCCCAACGCAGGTACGCACGATTCGNACATCCAACTGATAACCATCGCGTTATCACTGGACGCACGAANCGTGCGTCCCTACATTTTGCGCATCCCCCCGGGTAAAAAANAGAGTGTGGTTTCAAAAAATCAAGAATAATCGCACATTTTACGATAAGTTTTTGTAACTTTGTTATTTAATTAACAATAGTAGCACCCAACGGACCTCTAAAATGAACGAAAACGCTCTCAGTCAGCTATATCTAAAAGACACTGCTTTTCAGGATCTGATGCAGAAACGCATTTTCAATGTGCTGCTGGTGGCGTCGCCCTACGATGCGTTCATGATGGAGGAAGATGGTCGAATCGAGGAACAGCTATATTTTGAGTATGTGGCTCTTAACCTCAGCTCTCCCCCTCGCGTGACCCGCGTCAGCACCATTCCCGAAGCCCTTGAAAAGCTCCGCGAAAAGCACTTCGGCCTGGCCATCGTGATGCCCGGCGTTGACATCAGCGAGACATTCGCCGGCGCGCGTGCCATGAAAGAGCTGAAACCCACGCTGCCCATCGTCGTGCTCACACCCTTCTCCAAGGCCGTTTCGCGCACCCTTGCCAACGAAGACCTCAGCGGCATTGACTATGTGTTCAGCTGGCTCGGCAACGTCGACCTCCTCCTTGCAATCATCAAGCTGATGGAAGACAAGCTCAACGCCGACAAAGACATCAACGAGGTTGGCGTTCAGACCATTCTCGTGGTTGAAGACTCCGTGAGGTTCTATTCATCGGTGTTGCCCCACATCTATAAAAACCTTCTCAAGCAGTCGTTTGAGTCATCGACCGAAGCGCTCAACGAGCATGAGCAGATGCTTCGCATGCGCGGCCGTCCCAAAGTGCTCCTGGCCCGAACCTACGAAGAAGCCATTGAACTCTACAAGCGCTATGGCAACAACCTGCTCGGTGTCATCAGCGACGTCTCCTTCATGCGCGACGGCAAGAAAGACTCTAAAGCCGGATTCCAGCTCGCCCGCACACTGCGCGCCGAAAACCCCTATCTGCCCATCATCATCGAATCGTCGGAGGCCGAAAACCGTGCCATTGCCAACGAAATGGGCCTGGTGTTTCTCGACAAAAATTCCAAGAAACTGCCGGTCGACCTGAGCTCGGCCATCGCCGACCAGTTCAGCTTCGGCGACTTCGTGATGACCGACCCCGAAACGGGAAAGGAAATCCGCATCCGTTCGCTCAAAGATCTGCAATATCACATCTACGACATTCCCGCCTCGGCTCTTCTCCACCACGCTTCGTCCAACGACATTTCGCGCTGGCTCTATTCGCGCGCCCTCTTCCCCATTGCCGAAGTCATCAAGCAACACCGCTTCTATTCGGTCGACGAAGCTCCCGCCGTGCGCAAACTCTTCTTCGATCTCATTGTCAAATACAGGAAGATGAAAAATCGCGGCGTGGTGGCCGTGTTCCGCAAAGATCGCTTCGACCATTACTCCAACTTTGCCCGCATCGGCCAGGGATCGCTTGGCGGCAAAGGGCGCGGCCTGGCCTTCATCGACCAGATTATCAAGCGCAACCCGGTGTGCGACAATTTCCAGGGTGCTCTGATCACGATTCCACGAACCGTAGTGCTCTGCACCGACATTTTCGATGAATTCATGGCGTCAAACAATCTCTACCCCATTGCTCTGAGCGATGCCGACGACGCCACCATTCTCGAAGCATTCCTCAACGCCAAACTCCCCAAGCGACTCGACGACGACTTCATGGCACTCTTCGACGTCGTTGACACTCCGCTGGCCATCCGCAGCTCCAGCCTGCTCGAAGACTCACACTATCAGCCCTTTGCCGGAATCTATTCTACCTACATGATTCCCAACGTCGACGACCGCAGCCGGATGCTCCGACTGCTTTGCGACGCAATCAAAGGCGTTTATGCCTCAGTGTTTTATGCCGACAGCAAAGCCTACATGACCGCCACCTCCAACGTCATCGACCAGGAAAAGATGGCTGTCATCATTCAGGAAGTGGTCGGTGCGCGCCACGACGACCTCTACTTCCCGTCATTTGCCGGCGTGGGCCGATCGCTCAACTACTATCCCATTGGCCGCGAACGCGCCGAAGATGGTGTGGCCGAAGTGGCCGTGGGTCTTGGAAAATACATTGTCGACGGCGGTCTCAGCCTGCGCTTCTCNCCCCGCCATCCCGAGTGTGCGCTCCAGACCTCTGAACTCTCCCTGGCCCTGCGCGACACCCAGACGCGCATGTATGCCCTCGACATGAGTGCCAACGAGACATTCCGCGTCGACGACGGCTTCAACATCGTGCGCCGGTCCGTCCAGGACATCGCTCAGACCGGAGCCCTGCGCTTCATGGTCTCGACATTCGACTTCCGCGACAACGTGATTCGCGACAATGAAGCAGGCGAAGGACGTCGCGTCGTNACATTCAACAACATTCTGAAGCACAACGCATTTCCCCTCGCNCAGGCCGTAGACTTCATGCTCTCCACCGGCCAGACCGAGATGGGCCGACCCATTGAAATTGAATTTGCCGGCATGATCGACCGCAACGGCGAGCTTAAAGGCCGCATCTACTGGCTTCAGATTCGCCCAATCGTCGACCGCAAAGACATGGTCGACGAACATCTGCTCGCCCTCCCCGACTCCGAACTGATTCTGCGCTCCGACACTGCGCTGGGCCACGGCTCGGTCGACAACGTAAAGACCATTGTCTACGTCCGTCCCGAAACATTCTCTGCCTCAAACAATTCGCTGACAGCCCGCGAAATCGAAAAGATAAACCGACAGCTCACCGCTGCCGACACCCCATATATTCTCATCGGCCCCGGACGCTGGGGCTCCAGCGACCCGTCGCTCGGCATCCCCGTCAAGTGGCCTCAGATTGCCAATGCCCGAATCATAGTTGAATCGGCCATAGGCAACTACCGCATCGAACCCAGCCAGGGCACACATTTCTTCCAAAACCTCACCTCATTCGGCGTGGGCTATTTCACCGTCGACCAGGGTGCGGGCCACGGCTACTGCTCGTTTGACTATCTCAACTCCCTGCCGGCGTCCTATGAATCCGACACCGTCAGAGTGGTCAGCGTCGACGAGCCCCTCGCCATCGGCATCGACGGCCGCAAAGGCGAAGGAGTCGTTGCCAAGCCGGGCTATCTCAACAACCAATCAACAGAAAACTGATTCCATTGCATTATGTCAATATTTTCTTCCATAAAAAAAGTTCTCGGTTTCCCCGACGAATATGACGAAGACGACGAGGAGCTGCGCGATCTTCAGAGCCATGACGAAGGCGTCGACCGTCAGTCGGCGGTCGGTATGCGCATCGACGTCAAGCCAATCCGTCAGGCCGCGCGCACCGAAGATGCCGAACCGTCCGAACAGGATGAGCCTGCAGCCGAAACCGTCGTTGCTCAGGTCACGGCTGAGGCTGAAGCCGCCGCTGCCGACCCGACCGATGCGCCGTCGATTGAAAGCGAGCTCCCGGGAGAAATATTCGACTCCATCATCAACCTTTTCAACTCCACTCAGCCCGATTTCGTGGCCCGGTGTCTCGACATCGAATCGCAGCGCAAATATCTGCTTGAAAACATCGACAGCGCCATTCGCAACCGACTGACCGAAATTGCCGCAGGCGCCCGCCGCCGAGGCGAAGATCAGTGGAACGCCATCCGCGCAAGCAAGGTCGAAGAGCTCGAACAGCTGATGAACGACTACAACGCCCTCAAGCATCAGCGCGAAGACTTCCAAAACGAGCAACTCAGCTCCAAGCGTCAGAAACGCGCCCTGGGCGAACGCATCCGCGATCTCGAATCGAAAGTCAGCGAACAGACAGCCGAAATCGAACAATATCAACTCGAAAACCGCTCTATGGCCTCTCGCCTGAGAGCCATGTCGGTGCGCGCCGGAGTGTCGGCCGACGACCCCGCCCAAGCCCTGTCGGAAGAAAACGTTGCGCTGCAAGACCGCATCGCTCAGCTCGAAAAGCAGCTCGAAGAATCAGCCACCCAGATCGCCAACCTCAACACCCGGCTTGAAGAACGCCCCGAAAGTCCCGAACTCTCCCCTGAGCAGCAGCAAGCCCTCGCCGAAATCGAGCAGCGCATGCAGCAGTTTGAGGAGATTAAAGCGAAGAAAGACAAGACTATAGCCAATCTTAGCGAAGAAAACGAATCAATGGCCCGGACACTTGCCGACGTGCGCACCAAGTGCGACGAGCTTTCCGCCGGCCATGACTCTCTCGCCTCTCAACACAATCTGCTCTCCGAAGAAGCCGATTCGCTCCGCGCCGAAGTGTCGAAACTCCGCGCCGACAACAACACCCTCTCCTCCGAAAACGAATCGCTCAAAGCGGAGAACAAATCGCTTCTCGACGCTGCTTTCGATGCATCGATGCCCACCGACAGCGCCGAAGTCGAAGAACTCCGGAGCGAGGTGCGCCGCCTGACAGAGCTCATCAACATTGCTTCAACGGAGCCCCGCCAGCGCCAGAAACGAGGTCGCAAGAAAAAACAGACCGCAGAAAATCCGGCCGCCGATCTCCCCGCCGAACCGACAACATTAGAAGAAGCCACTCTGCCGCTGATCGACGATGCCCCCTCAGGCCAGGCAAAAATCTCAGCCATCGACGAGCTGATGGACAGCACCGACTGGTTCAAGGCCCCCGACCCGATTCCATTGAAAAAAGACCCCGTGGTTGAAGAGGAATTCGGCTACAAGGAGCCCCCGAAAAAACCGAACCTCGACAGCGAAAAGCAGCTTTCACTCTTCTGACCAACATCGGCGATTCCCATCCCCCCCCCGCCTGACAGACCAATCATTGACCCCACACCTATTTATATATAGAGAATATGAACATATCACTAAATAAAATCACCACAATCATAACTCTCGGACTATGCGCTCTCGGAGCGTCGGCAGCCGGAGTCAAAGACTACCCCGAAATAGGCCGCTACGTCAACGGCTCTGAAAACCGCCCCNNATCCGANCCACAATGGCAATATGCTNCCGACGGCTCCGGCTATCTTGCCCTGAGCTCCGACGGCAAACGCATTGTCAAATATGACATCAAGACCGGCAAGGAACTGGAAACCCTGATGGATCTCGACCACACCCGCGAAACCACTCTCTCCTCAATCGAATCATTCGAGGTCAGCCCCGACGGATCTAAAATCATGGTGAGCCGCAACTCCGAAATGATTTATCGCCGCTCATTCACTGCCGAATACTTCGTCTACGAAATCCGCAGCCGCCTGCTCCGGCCCCTCTCGACCGACCATCCCCGCCAGCAGGCTCCCATCTTCTCACCCAACGGCCGCATGGTCGCCTTCGTTGCCGACAACAATATCTACATCAAGAAACTCGACTTCAATTCCGAAGTGGCCGTGACCACCAACGGCGCCAAAAACCGCATCATCAACGGCGTGCCCGACTGGACCTACGAAGAAGAGTTTTCAACCTCATGCTCAATGGCCTGGGCGCCTGACGACCAGACTCTCTGCTACCTGTCGTATAACGAAACCGACGTTCCCGAATTTTCCTTCCAGCTCTATGAAGGCGCCTGCGAACGCCTGCCTCAGTATGCCCTCTATCCCGGAGAATTTTCCTACAAATATCCGGTGGCCGGACAGAAAAACTCAATCGTGACGCTCCACTCCTACGATGTCGACAACCGCAAAGTCAAAAACATCGACCTCAAAGACTCCAAAATCGAATACATTCCCCGCATAGCCTATGGCCCCACCGCCGACCAGCTTATGGTGACCACGCTCAACCGCGACCAGACCCGCATGGAGCTCTACAACGTCAACCCGCGNTCCACAACCTTCAAGTCGGTGCTCGTGGAGCAGTGGAACGCCTGGCTCTCTCCGCAGACCTACGAAGATATCCGCTTCAACAAAGACGGCTTCATCGTATTCTCCTGCCGCACAGGCTATCAGCACCTCTATGCCTACTCCTATAGCGGCGCCCTGCAGCGCACTCTGACCTCCGGCGACTTCGACGTGACCGACTACTATGGCTTCGATGCCGCCACNGGCTGCCACTACTATCAGTCAACCCAGACCGGAGCCATCAACCGCACCGTCTGCAAGGTCGATGCCAAAGGCCGCGTCACCATGCTCTCGCCCGAAAAAGGCAACGCCGCCCTCCAGTCTTGCTCCCCCTCGATGAGCCACTACGTNCTCCGCTACAGCAATGCGCAGACTGCGCCCTCCTATCAACTCATCGCCTCTGCNTCAGGCAAAACCGTTCGCAAGCTCACTGACAATGCCGCCTATCAGGCCCGCTGGGCCGATGCCCCCAAGCCTGAATTCTTCACCATGCAGAGCGACGGCGTGACACTCAACGGCTACATCATCAAGCCCGCCGGCTTCGATGCGTCAAAAAAATATCCCGTCATCATGAGTCAATACAGCGGCCCCGGCTCGCAGGAAGTGCTCGACCGATGGTCAATCGGTGCCGAAAACTACTTCGCCCGCGCCGGCTACGTTGTGGTCTGCGTCGACGGTCGCGGCACGGGTGGCCGCGGTCGCAAATTCATGGATGTGGTCTATCGCAACCTCGGCCACTACGANTCCATCGACCAGGTGGCCGCCGCCCGCCATGCAGCNTCGCTCCCCTATGTCGACCCCTCGCGCATAGCCATCTACGGCTGGAGCTACGGTGGCTATGAAACCATCATGGCCGCCTCACAGCCCGGCGCCCCCTACGCCGCAGCTGTGGCCGTAGCACCCGTCACCGACTGGCGCTTCTACGACACCATCTATGCCGAACGCTACATGCTCACACCTCAGCAAAACCCCGAGGGCTATCGCTCATCTTCGGCCATGACCCACATCGAATCGCGCAACTGCCCCCTGCTCATCATCCACGGCACTGCCGACGACAATGTNCACCTGCTCAACTCAATCCAGTATGCCGCCGAAGTCGAAAACCACGGCATGTGGCTCGATATGCTCCTCTTCGCCAACAAAAACCATTCGATCTACGGCTGCAACGCCCGCGAAGTGGTCTACGGCAAACTGCTCGACTATCTCAAAGTGAACATGAAATAATCCGGCATCAGTCATAGCTGNCGCAACAACAAACATCCGACCCNCTCTCCCTACTCCCCTCCCCAACCAAACTAATCATTAAAAGATGCACACTGATAAACCTGACTACCGAAAAGATATATTCCGGCTTTGGATAAGCTGGGTTGTGAGCCGAGGACTGCTCAGTCTCCTCGTCCTCCTCTCCCTGTGGATGCGCATGATCTATCTGCCCATCTTCGCTTTCGCATTCCAGATTCTCATGATTTGGAACATCCGGCGCAACCGCGAGCAAAACCATGCGTCGTGCTACATCCTCCCCTACATCATGTCGCGCGTCTTCTTCTGGACCGGAGTCATCCTTGTGGTCATCAGCATCCTGCAATCAACCGGAGTCATCAACCTGATGTTCGACATCAAAGACACCTACCACGAAATCCCGTTCCTGACCGTGCTGATTGCCAACCCCGTTTGCGCAATCATCTCCGCCTACGGCTACATCAACCGACGCCGCCTGTCGTTCTGCCGCGAGTGTGAGCTGCGCCACGGATCCCCCGCCGAACGCGGCCTGCTCGGACTCATCCTCGCCCAGATAGGCCACTTCCAGATCGTGCTCCTCTTCTGGGTCTCCTTCTCAATCTCCGCAGTGGGCTGGCTCTACTATCTGCTTGTGTTCCAGAGCGACTTTTTCAGTGTGCCCGACCGATTCGTCTTCTTCCTTCTCCCCACGATGGTCTGGATTGCAACCACAATCTATCTCGCCCTGCGCTACATCGGCATCTATGCCTACTATAAAGAAAACGTCATCGACCGAGTGCAATATCGCGAAAACACTTCCGAAATTCGCTTCCTCGTCATCAACGGCGACCGCATCGCCATCAAAGAACCCTCGATGAACACCGACTTCCAGATTTCGATGGACGAAAAATGCGACACCGCCGTGCGCGCCAACATCCATCGCTATCAGAACATGTCAACCGACATAGCCTCCGAATATTTCACCAACCTCACAGGCGTCAAAGGCGTTGACATACGCCCCATGTTCGTCACCGAACTCCCCCTGACCAAAAACCACATTTTCCACTATTTCGCCCTGCTCTCCGACGAGCAGCGCACCGAGTTCGACAATCTCCACCCCGAAACCCACTGGCTCACACTCCATGAGCTCGCACCGATGCTCAACTCCGGAATGTTCGCCCCAATGCTCGCCGCCGAAATTGTTCGCTTCCACACCATCTCCTCAGCATTCAAGACCTACGACAACCGCGGCCACCGTCGCTACAAAATCAAAGACTACCGACCCGCTGTAAGATTCTCCGATGCGGCCTCTATCGATGTCGATTTCAACGACACCACTTGGCTCTACATCGCCAACAACAATCAAGACACCCCCTTCCATCGCATCCG
Organism: Bacteroides sp.; assembly: GCA_014801655.1. Lineage (GTDB taxonomy): Bacteria > Bacteroidota > Bacteroidia > Bacteroidales > Muribaculaceae > Paramuribaculum. The sequence goes on along the minus strand of JAAVDT010000013.1, from coordinate 7,788 downwards.
TCACCTCTATCGCAAGTTCTTCATCGGACTCGANGACTAATCCCCCGCAGCANAAACAATGCCCGTACTATTCATCACCGGCCCCACAGCCTCCGGAAAAACCGGTCGCGCCGTCGACTGCGCCCGCCGTTTCAATGGCGAAATCATCAGCGCCGACTCCCGTCAGATCTACCGTCAGATGGANCTCGGCACCGGAAAGGACCTGCATGAATACGGCAACACCCCCCNCCATCTCATCGACATAGCCCCCGCCGGCTATAAATACAANCTCTTTGAATATCTTCGCGACGCATCAGCCGCCATAGAAGATGTCAAACTCCGCCACCGCCTCCCCATCGTNTGCGGCGGCACGGGGCTCTACGTCGAATCGCTTCTCAAAGGCCTCCNACTCCCCGAAGTGCCCGAAAACCCTGANCTTCGCCAAAGCCTGCGCGGAAAATCACTCNCCGAGCTCACCGAAATCCTGAGCTCCATGAAGACCCTNCACAACGTCACCGACGTCGACACCGCCCAGCGCGCAATCCGCGCAATCGAAATCGCCACCTACTATCGCACCCACCCCGACGCNGCNCGACAGGCAACGCCCCACCCCATGACCGANGCCNTCGTGGTCGGCGTATCCATCNACCGCGACAGCCGCCGCTCCCGAATCACCGACCGCCTTCATGCCCGGCTCGAAGCCGGCATGATCGACGAAGTCCGTCAACTCCTCGACAGCGGCATNCCNCCCGANGACCTCATCTACTACGGCCTTGAATACAAATTCCTCACCCTCTACCTGACCGGCCNACTCTCACGCGAGCAGATGATTGCCGACCTCGAAACGGCAATCCATCAATTTGCGAAACGCCAGATGACCTGGTTTCGCGGAATGGAACGCCGCGGATTCCCAATCCACTGGATTGACTGGCTCACNCCGCGCGATGAGTTTGTTGACCAAGTGGCCACACTTCTCAACGCCATCTCTNCCNGCCCATGAAACCAACCCCCTTNATCANAGCCCTCACCCTTCTCACCCTCCTCCTGCTGACTCTCCCCGNCGCCGAAGCCATCCGGCCTGTCCGCATCTACCGCGACCTNACCTCCCCTGCGCCNCTCTTCGAAATCATCCCNATGCCCNCCGACCCGTGCTCCCACAAAGCCGTGGAAATCAGAGCATCCATCAGCGGAAAACGCCTCACCGGAGCCTACGGCGTCATCTTTGCAGCCATCGACTCCACCGACTTCTATTTCGCNCGCCTNCAAGCCGACCCCGGNAATGGCGACGACATCCGCAACGACCGCCGCATGACCCTCTCCGTAGGCCANCGACGCCCCGACGCATCAATCGAAACCCTCGCAACCGCATCGCTCCGCGACGGCCTCGACCTCGACCGCTTCGACAACTCCCTTGCTGCCGAAATCAACTGCGCCACAGGACTCGTCACCATCCTCGCCGGCAATGCCGCCATAACCCCGCAGGCCACNATCACCATCCCCACANCCCGCACCCAAGGCGCAATCGGCGTCACCACCTCCGGCAATGCCCGNATNGACCTCGCCGTCGGAGAATACCTCCCCGACTATGACACCCTGCTCAGCGCCGCCTACACCNCGGCACAAACCGACAGCCTCCTTGCCGCCTACTCCACCAAACCCACNCCCTCCGCCCCCGAAGGCCTCTGGCAATACCTCGACCGCAACACCGACCCGGCCTACATGCGCCCCGGCGGAACCTACACATTAGCCATCATCCCCTCCGGCCCCAACTTCAACATCATCTACATCGACGGCGCAGAAATCAACGCCTCCCGCTGGCACAAAGGCATGCTCAAAGGAACACTCCGCCCCACCCCCTTCCAGGGCCACTACAACCTAACCTGGTACGACGCCGAACTCCACCCCCACACCGCCGAATGTTCCGCCACCCTCGAATCCCCCCTCCTCCTCCGCCTCGACTTCCCCCTCCTAAAATCCTCCCTCCGCCTCACCCGCCCCCACTAACCCCCACTCCCCCCTCCAAACATTTTACCCATCTTATCCGCCATAATAATTTGGCCAAATGAAAATTATGCCCTAAATTTGCGACCATAGGTCACCCACCTCCCCCCCCGGTCAACCAATCACCAATCATCCACCTTGCCATGAAGCGAGTAACCGCTGAGCCAGTCTATCCTACTATCTTAACATTAATCTTGGTGCATTAAACTACCTAGTTTCATTTTATTTCAACAGAAGACTCAGTAATCAATACGTAAAAAATCACAAAATAATTGCGAGATGAGGAATCCATGGAAATATGTGTTAGCGATTTTGTTTGTGCCGGTGTTTTTCATAGGGTACTTTCTCGGCCGTCACTACATGGCCGACAGCGGAGGGTTAATTTCTTCTTGCAGCGCGCCGACGGCCGGGGATTCAACTCTTAATTTTCATCCGCTCACGGTTGACGATATCGGCGTGGATTCCATCAGATTCTCATATTTGACAAATGATGGAATAAATGCCATTGGAAAAATCACGCCAAACAAATCGGAGATGATTGTTGAGATAGACATTTACAGCGATTCGACCGTCTGCATCTCCGACTATGACCGGTCAGTGATTCTTCGCTCTATTGACAGTCTGTATATTTCCAAAACGTCACGCCCGATTAAAAAAATCGTCAATCTGGATGTCGAATATTCATGGGACAATCCCTCGATTGGTGTAACAATATACAAAGATGGTGAAGATTACTATAATGAAATATATCCTGCATCATTAATAGGGTCGAATAAAGGATACATCTTCTCAAACCCGGCCTATGATTTGATATGTACCATTACTGCCATTGGTAAGGAGGTCAAACATCCCAACGATGGAAAAATCAATCGAAACTTTGGTGACCCGAGAAAAGAACTAATGGAAACACTCGTTAAGGATTACTATCCTAACACTGTTGCATTAGAAACACGAAAGCAGTTCTGATCGTTTGGCCAAATCGCATTGTATCAATCGAACCCAATCTCACGACTTTATGAAAATTTCATGGAAAATAGTTTTAGCGATTTTGCTCGTAATCGCGTTTATAACCGGCTTCTATTTCGGTGGCTCCTCCCTGTCTGAAAGCAGAGACATCGCCCACCCTGAAATGACTTCGGATACGGCCGATTCACTGCCTGATTTTCGGCCGGTTACTGTCGAGGATATTGGAGTGGATTCCATCAGATTGGCTTATTGGCAGCCTGACGGGTTGGATGAAGTTGGATGTATCACTCCCACTAAATCGGAGATGACTGTTGAAATCAACCTGTTTCGTGACACAACGGTCAGCATCTCCGACTATGACCGATCAGTTATTCTTCGCTCGATTGACAGCCTGTTTATTTCCAGGACATCACGCCCGATAGAAAAAGTGATAACCATAGGTGTCGATCACTCGTCAATCTCGCCATCACTTGATCTGACAATATATAAAAACGGGAAAAGCTATTATTACAACATTTATCCCGCTGAACTGATTGGTCTTGAAAAGGCGTATCTGTTTTCCGCTCCCTGCTATGAACTGATAAAAACAATGGTATTCATCGGTAGCGAGACTAAAAATCCTTTAGATGGAAAATGCCGACGGATATATGGCGACCCGCGACAAGAGCTAAGGAATGAGCTGGTCAACTATTTCTATCCTGATAGCGTGCCACAGAACGTAATGCGACAAATCTGATTTCGCACTTTTCTCGTGAACCTGCCCCTCCCTAAAAGCTAATTCTATCAGTTTACTTGTTTCTTCTGCTTTAATGTTTTCTTGATAAATGGAAAGATATTTTGTACATACCATATTGCTACTGCTTCCGCTCTTAACGGCAATAAGTTGCAAGGGCGAGAATCCGAATATTCAGAATGAGAATTTTGATAATCGGCATACTATTGATTCTATTTCCACAGTTTCCACTGTGGAATCAATCCAGAGCAAAGATGTGAAAGAACTCGCGGTGGATTCAATAAAAGTAAGAATCCTCGGAGGAGGGTGCAATCTTTGTGCTACTTTTGCCGGAGATAGTGATATTGTGGAAATGAGAAATGTTTTTGGAAGTTATCGCGCTACATTGTCACCTATGGAACACAACCTTATTCTGGCTTCAATCGACAGCCTGTATATCTCTAAATCTTCAAAAGAATTTAATAAGATAATCCGGGTAAACGATATAGAAATCATTTGCGAGACACCATTTATTGAAATCGAAATATATAAGAATGGAAAAGGCAGTAGTCATTTGAATAAAATGGATTGTTTTTACGGAAGCACAATCCGTTTGTCTTCAAGACCATTTTTTAACATAACAAACACACTATGGACATTCAATAAGCGAAATTGCTGGGAGGATAAAGACTACCAAGGATATAGTTCACCCAAAGAAGAACTAATCAGCAATTTGACCCGAATGTATTCGCCCAATCCAATTCCTGATTATATTCTAAATAAAATAAACGACTAGACTTGCAATGCTTGGGTATTTTATGAATCAACTATGCCTTGGTGATTGTGGACAGTCTGCCCATGTTGCTGCCACGACAATTTGAGGGTGAGCTGTTTAAAATTGTCGGCAAGGTCACATACAAGTATCCCTCCGGCTATATTAAGTATGTCTACGATTCGGGGCTTGCCTTGTTTGAGTATCCTCGGCCTAACACCTTTTACGAGGTCAAGGGAAACAAAATTAAACAAATCAATAACGATTCGATGTTTATAACCATCCTTTATGCCGATGACTTCTGGTATCTGAGATAGACATTCATGAAGCAGCATCAGGCGGCGGGGTAGGTGATGGTTTGGGTGTCGACGTCGTAGGTGATTTCGGAGTCGTGGAATTTCACGGTGATGAGGTCGGTTGTGCGCGTCACTCGGTAGACGTCGCCAACGTGTTCGATTGACTCGATGTAGTCGTAGAGCACCGGCGGAAGTTTGTCGTAGAGAAAATTCTGAGGCAGAGGTATGCCGTTGCCGTTCACGTCGATCCAATCATAGTCTTTATTGAAAGTCAGGGTCGCACCCTTTTTAATCTGAACCACGGAGCCATTGGTTGTATCGGTGTAGCTCTCCACTTCACCAAACGGAAAATATTCATCAACAAATGAAGCGATTGGCGAGGGAAGTTCGTCCCAGGCGGTGCTGTTGCAGGCTCCCATCATCAGAATGATGGCAAATAAGGCTATAAGGGTCAGAGTGTTGCGTTTCATTTTCGGAGGGTGTTGATGAATGGAGTTGATCGAAATGTTTAATGTATGTTACATTTCTATAACAAATGCAGTTTCTTTTGGTTCGCTCAATTTTCAATGTTAATTTTGTCAAATGAAAAAATCCACATTCCACACCTTATTAATAATAGCGGTTCTCGCCATCTTCCCCGTCAGCTCGCTGGCCGACGACAAAACCGACGACGTCAGCAAAGAATACTTCGACCTGATGGGCCGCGCCGACAAGGCAATCAAAGATGGCAAGTGGGCCGATGCCGAGACGGAATTGCGAAAGGCGCTGCGACTCGATCCCGCCAATCCGTCAAACATCCTTCTGCTGTCAAACCTCGGAATGGTGCAGTTTTACGACGGACGCACCGATGATGCCATATCCACCCTCTCCGATGCCCATCGCATCGCCCCGGCCTCCGTCACCATTCTGCTCAACCGCGCCCGCGTGTTCACATCCTCCGGCATGGACGATGCCGCTCTGCGCGACTATTCCGAAGTGATCACCCTCGACTCCACACTCGCCGAACCCCGCTTCTACCGGGCCATGATTGAGCTCAACCGAGGCAACCTGGCGCCTGCACGCGCCGACATCGACACCCTTGCCATGCGCCACGCCGACGATCGCTTCACCCACATCGGCCTCGCCACACTGCTCATGCGCGAGGGCCACTATGCCGATGCTATCCCCCACTTCAACAAAGTGTTGAAAGATAATCCCGACGCCGCCTATCTCGGTTCGCGAGCCCTCTGCTATCTGCTCACCGACGACCCCGGTGCCGCTGCCGACGACCTGGCCCGCGCCATCGAACTCGACCCCACCGACGGCGAGCTCTATCTCTACCGCGCCATGCTCAACAAAGTGCGCTATCGCCCCGACGATGCTCGCGCCGACGGCGAGAAAGCCATCAAGTTCGGTGTGGCTCCCGAGCGCGTCAAAATGCTGCTTAACTGATCGGCCGTCGGTTTATTTCATTGTTTTAAAACTTATTGCAAACTGATTTGTTATTGTAATAGAATTGCAAATCCGAATAAAAGTTGTAACTTTGTGCCGGATTAAGAAAATTTTATTTATTGTCTAACATAACAAAATCACACAAAACAATGAACATTGAAACTATTGGCACATGGGCAGGTCTGGTCTGGAACGCCCTCAACGAAGCCGACGTTCTCGACAACAAACAGATCAAAAAAATGACTAAACTCAAAGACAAAGAACTCTACGCCGCCCTCGGATGGCTCGCCCGCGAAAACAAAATCACCTTTGAAGAAAGCGGCGACAACAAAGAAGTTCTCGTTGCGCTCGTGAAATAATCCTGAGCCTTTGAGCTGAAAAACCAGACAAGGCGACCCGAGGCCACAAGGCCCGCACTCTCCGCCTGAACCCCCATTTGCCGAGTCCGCCCTTTTTCGGACCCGGTTTTTTTTGTACTTTTGCATAACCAACTTAACCCGACTCTCTATGGATGGCTTAGTCATTAAAAACACCGGCAGCTCATATCTTGTCCTGACCGACGACAACATTCAGATTGACTGCAAAATAAAAGGTCGATTCCGGCTCAAAGGCATTCGCACCACCAACCCCGTGGCCGTGGGCGACCGCGTCAGCGTCAGCATAGCCCCCGACGGCTCGGCCTACATCACCGACATCCATCCCCGCCGCAACTACATCATTCGCCGCGCAAGCAACCTCTCCAAAGAGGCCCACATCATAGCCGCCAACCTCGACCAGACATGCCTCATTGCCACCCTGGCCTATCCGGTCACGGCAACCACATTCATCGACCGATTCCTCTCAACGGCCGAAGCCTATCGCGTCAAAGCCATCATCGTCATCAACAAAGTTGACCTGCTGCAGACCGACGAGGAGCGAGAGTTGCTCGACGCCGTCACCTATCTCTACTCCTCCATCGGCTACCGCGTAATCCACACCTCCGCCTCCACAGGCCAAGGCGTCGACGAACTCCGCGATGCCCTACGCGACAAAATCACCCTCCTCTCCGGCAACTCCGGCGTCGGAAAATCCTCTCTGATCAACGCCCTCATTCCAGGCCTCGACCTGCGCACCGCCGAAATCTCCCAGACCCACCTCACCGGCATGCACACCACCACCTTCTCCGAAATGTTCCCCCTCCCCCAGGGCGGCTACATCATCGACACCCCGGGTGTAAAAGGCTTCGGCACGATTGACTACGACAAATACGAAGTGGCCCACTACTTCCCCGAAATCTTCCGCGAAAGTGCCGCCTGCCGCTACGGCAACTGCACCCACACCCACGAACCCGGATGCGCCGTGCTCCAAGCCGTCGACGAAAACCGCATCGCCGCCTCGCGCTACGCCTCCTATCTCAGCATCCTCGACGACATCGACCACGAAAAATACCGCAAAGGCTATTGACATTACCTCTGTTTCCGGTTTTTTTAGTAACTTTGCAGCTTCAAAAAATCGGAAACTAAGTAAGTGTTCAAATTTAATTTATACAATATTCGAGCTTATTTTTTAGGCAATTCCGCTGCGGAGTAAAGGAGCTTAGCGAGCTAAGCGACTGAGCGACAATGCGGAATTGACAAAAAAGAAGTCGAAGA
>JAAVDT010000012.1 GCA_014801655.1 Bacteroides sp. | reverse complement strand
AAGTTCCAATTCCTAAGGCCGCAAGCAAGGATGCCTACTTTCCCATGCTGTGCCTCTACACTCTGTTCTCTAAACTCTAAACTCTAATCTCTAATCTCTAATCTCTAATCTCTGCACTCTAATCTCTAGTCTCTTCCCGTTGTTTTGTTAAATTTTAACTACCCGTAGTTAAAATATGCAAAACTGACATTCACCTATTGTGAGATAAAAATTTTTATATTTACTTTGCTTCCGTAAAGGAAAAACAGACAAATTGTCGACATGAAAAACAGATCATAACCTACGAGACGCCCCCGCAACGCCACGCGTTGCCGCGTCATAAGAACCCCTCCACACAAACCTTTGAATCGAACCCCGCGCTAACCCCGCGTTATTCCCTTCTCAAGTTTACCTTTAAAAAACACACTTCTGCTTAGATCAAAAAAATTAATCACATTTATAATCATTTTTCTGCAACATGAAAAAATCTACACTTTTTTCTTCCGCTATGTTGGCAGCGTTGGCGATCAGCCAGAATGCTTATGCATCTGACCCCACCTCCACCACTGTCTACGATCAGTCACCCTGGAACAACGAACAGGTGCTGAAACTCTTCTCTGATGCATACGANCAGGGTCGNAANTACCCCACCAANGCTGAATGGGANNANATCAGCATGGGTNTCGAACGNGAATTCGTTCGNTCNCACACNCGCTATCGNNNNATCTANAANGATGCCGANAAAGACNTCGTNAGCGATATNAACCACGACCGTCTTCTCTGGTGTAACCTCCCCGCAGGCTACGGCAAGCAGACCGGTGGCTATCCTCAGGCTACTTTCGACCAGGACGTGTTCTCGTTCTGGAACTACACCAACCTCTTCGGCGCATGGAACTATGGCTTCCTCATGGCTCCCGGTAGCTGGATTGACGCAGCTCACAAAAACGGTACCCGTATGTACGGCGGTATCAAATTCTTCGAATCTTGGAACAACTCAGCTGAAGAAGCTGCTTTCAATGCATTCGTAACAACTAAAAACGACGACGGCTCATATAAATATGCCCGCGCATTCGTTAATGCTGCCGCTTACTTCGGTAACGACGGTTACAACTACAACCAGGAAGGTTCAACATGGTCNTCTTCTGACTGGGTTAACTTCCACAAAGCCGTAATGGACGAAGCCCGCGGCCTCAATATCGAAGGCTTCGGTATCGGTCAGTACACAACACAGTCTGGTCTTACTGCAAGCAATGTTGGTACACTTTATGGCACCAAGGCTACAGGCAAAATCTACGACTGTATGCTCAACTATTCCGCTAACAAANTGAGCTACTACAACGTTTCTAACTCCATNACTCAGGCTAATAACGGNCCCGGTCTTGANGGTGTTTATCAGGGTGAGCTTCTTGTGAACCTCTCAAGCGACTACTGGACTCAGATGAATACTACGGCNACCAAGCCNATGAACATCGTTATCTGGGGCGAACATGANCAGAGCCGTTTCTTCCAGTTCCGTGTCGGCAAAGACCCTATCTCAACTCAGGAAAACTATCAGCTCCTTCTNGAAAAGGCTTTCTCCGGTGCTAACCGCAACCCGCTGAAACGCCCTGCTATCAACAACTCTTGGGGTNCTTTCCAGGTAGCTGACTTCACTCTTGCTGAAACTCAGCTNAACAACTCTCCCGGTTTCGCTTCGATGTTCCCCGAACGCACTGCNATNGGTGGCCACCTNCCCTTCGAAACTCACTTTGCTCTCGGTAACGGCGAAGCCTACTTCTATAAAGGTAAAGTGACTGCCGGTCCCTGGTATAACATGTCGCAGCAGGATATCGTGCCCACCTACCGTTGGCTCGTAACTGCCAAGAACAACATGTCGACNTATGCTAACGACATCGACGTTCGCTTCACTCACGAAGATGCCTACATGGCCGGTTCTTCTCTGAAACTCACCGGTGCCACTACTTCAGGCAACGACATCGTGCTCTACCGNACTCAGCTCACAGTTTCTAACGGCACTCCCGCTGTGACTGTAGCTCTCAAAAACGGTCTCGCCGGCACCAACGCTTCTAACCTCTCTGTTATCATTCGCAAACAGGGCTCATCCAACTGGATTGAAGTTCCCTGCGGCAACCTCGATGGCAAAGCTTGGCAGGAAAAGCAGCTCAACATCTCCGGCCTCTCTCAGGGCGACGTGATTGAATACGTTGGTCTCCGCGTNAACGGCACCACCACTGCAGACTACAAGATGCTCGTTGGTAAGCTCAAAATCTCTGACGACTTCACTGTTGCTTGCCCCGAAATCAACCCCGAATCTCTCATGCTCGAAGTTCGCGAAGAAAACACTGAATCACTCTCTGTGAAATTCGCATGGGAACCCAACTACGCCGGCTACACCACTTCCGAATCTAAATTCGGCATGGTTTACAACGACGAAATCGATGTTGACCACTTCGAAATCTTCTTCAAACATGGCGAAGATGGCAAGGTACAGGAAGTAGGCCGCACCGCACAGTGGGCTACCTATATCGGCCAGCTCCCCGTTAAACCCGGTGAAGACGCATGGATCGGTGTTCGCGCAGTTGCAACTGACCTCGCTTCTGTATCTAAAGTAGAATGGGTTCAGATTCCTCACTACGAAGGCACNATCCCCGAAGCTGCTGTTGAAGATCCCTACGGAAAAACATTCCTCTTCAACTATGGTTCTTCTACTCTCGAATCTATCCTCTCTACCATCTACTGGGAAACTATCACTACTACCGGCGCAACCCAGAACATCAACTACTCTAAGTCTTCTAACCCCGTGCTTGGCACTCCCTCTGAAGCTGACAACTACTTCTACGCTGAAGACTATGTTCTCGAAGTTGAACAGGGTCAGGAAGTTGAAATCTTCCTCAAGGCTAAAGAAGCCGGTTCAGACTGCTTGAAGTATGACTTCGTTTACCTCTACATGGATTNCGATGGNAACTATTCATTCCTTGACTCTGACGAAACCCTCGGTTCGGTTGGTANTCTGAATTCCGGTACTCCCGCCATCTCTACTCCCGGTGTATCCTTCAAGTTCACTGTTCCCTCTGACGCTAAGACCGGNAACACTCGTCTCCGCATCGTAGGTTCTGACGCATGGGGCGCACACCCCGGCCCGACTGGCGGTACTTGGAAAGGTCACTCAATTGACTTCCCCGTTGTGATCAAAGGTTCTAACGCTGAACGTCACGCTGCAGAAACTTACCTCGATCGTCGCGACGAAGGTCAGGCTGACGAACCCGACAACTACGTATCTGACTACTTCTCAGGTATCGAAGATGTAGTAACTGACGCNGCNGCTCCTTCAGTTGAAGTTCTCGACAATGTTGCTTACTTCAACAACGTTGAAAAAGCATGGTTCTACGATGTTAACGGTCGCGTTGTTAAACACGTTGCTGANGCTGCTTCTTCAGCCAACGTTTCCGACCTCGCAAAAGGCGTTTACGTAGTCAAGATGCTCAACAACCGCGTAGTAACCAGCACCAAAGTGGTTGTTAAATAATCCCTNCCCCGATTAATCCCCAATCCCCATAANAAAAGCGGTGAGTCCCCCGGACCCACCGCTTTTCTATTTCCCACCCGCCCCTCGCCACCCAATGTGTCAACCGGCGCTCCCCTCTCCCTGCATGGAAGCAGGGCTCCCCTCTCATTGTAGGGACGCACCCTGGTGCGTCCGCAACTGCCTGATTATCAATTCGGACGCACCAGGGTGCGTCCCTACAATTCGGGTAAAGCNCGAATGNANTNAACNGNTCATTCTANANTAAAAGCATTGTGCNTNCTNNGNTGATTTTGTTAAAGTTGGTTAAGNTNTGAAGCGGTGACGAGATTTTTTTGCAATTTTGTAATAGGAATATAAGAACAACTAATTCGTAATTTTTTAAACCTCAATTCAAGATGTCAAAGAAATTTATCTGCACCGTTTGTGGCTATGTTCACGAAGGTGATGAAGCTCCCGAAAAGTGCCCCATCTGTAACGCTCCCAAAAGCAAGTTCAAAGAGCTCGACGAAAGCGCTGAACTGAAGTTTGTTACCGAACATGAAATCGGTGTTGCCAAAGGCACTGATGAAGAGATGATCAAAGACCTCACTGCNCACTTCAACGGCGAGTGTGGCGAAGTGGGTATGTATCTCGCTATGGCTCGTCAGGCCGACCGCGAAGGCTATCCCGAAATCGCTGAGGCTTTCAAGCGCTACGCTTGGGAAGAAGCTGAACACGCTTCCAAGTTTGCCGAACTTCTCGGCGACTGCGTTTGGGACACNAAGACCAACCTCGAAAAGCGTATGGCTGCTGAAGCCGGTGCCAACGAAGACAAGATGCGCATTGCCCGCCGCGCNAAGGAGCTCAATCTCGATGCTATCCANGACACNGTTCACGAAATGGCAAAGGATGAAGCTCGCCACGGTCAGGGCTTCCAGGGCCTCTATAACCGCTTCTTCAAAAAGTAATCAGCGGCAAATACTCCCGATCCGATAAACAAGCAGCGGATTCCCGATGTGAGGAATCCGCTGCTTTTTTATTACTGTTACCGGGCGCCGGAGAGGGGAGGGATTATGGCGTCGGGGTAGTGGGTGAGCGTATGGGAGGTGTCGGGCGAGCCTACGATGGTGATTACGTCGAAGCGGGGTTCGTGGATTATGTTGTAGGCGCGCAGGAAGCTGTCGGCGGCTCTGGCGAGTCGTCGGATTTTTTTTGTGTCGATGGCTTCGAGCGGATCGGAGAAAGAGGTGGTGCGCGTCTTGACNTCTACGAATGCCACCGTGTCGCCCCTGAAGGCAATGATGTCAAGCTCATTGTGGCCGGAGCGGAGGTTGCTTTCAAATATGGCATAGCCTTGGCTGACGAGATAGTCGCGGGCGAGCTGCTCGCCCCATTTGCCGATGTCGTTGTGTTGAGCCATGGCAGCGTTCAGGAGTTTCGGGAGTGAAAGAGTTTGTCGAAGGTGTCGGCCACGGCTTGCGTCAGCGAAGTTGGCAGCAGGGCTGCGGCGGCAAANAGCAGTCGNTAGTGCAGCGGCACATGGCGGAGCGAGAGTATGGAGCTGTTGACNTCGGGGAAGGTCGATTTCCAGCGGGCCACGTCGCGGTTGGGNCNNCGCANCAGTTTGACTTTTGAGGCAAATTTCAGATGCCGGAGAAAGGTGTCGAATTTGCCCTGAGGGGTGTTGTGGAGAAACCAGTCTTCNAGCAGCAGGGCCATTTTGAGATGGTCGGAGAGAATGCGGTCTTTGTGGCTTCGCGACAGNGATGCGGGCTGTTGAACGTANTGGTAGAGCGGNCGGTCAACGTAGGCTATCCGAGGCGATAGAGCCATCAGCCGGCTCACCACGCCGAGGTCTTCCCAGCAGTCGACTCCATCAAAAGGGAGTATGTCGTGGGCGGTCAGCAGGTCGCGGCGGAAGAGTTTGTTCCAGATTGCGAAATGGAGTGTGTCGATTGCAAAATCGTTGAGCGATGCCGGTCGATTGCGAAATTGTTCGATGTGTGTGCGATCGGACGATTCGGAAAAGAACGGGCAAATGACGATATCGGCATCTGTGGCTTCGGCTTCGGCNACCATGATGCTGACGGCCTCGGGTTCGAGNTAGTCGTCGGCATCGCATCGCATGAGATATTGGCCCGAGGCGTTGTCAATTCCAATGTGATAGGCATGGGCTAATCCGCCATGGTTGGTGCGGATCAGTTTGTGGCGTTTGGCGAAGTCAGGATTAAGAGCCATGAATGTCTTAATGACTTCGGTGGAACGGTCGGTGGAGCCATCGTTGACAAATATGAATTCCACATCGGAGGCTGTCTGCTCCCTAAGGGAGCGGAGTGTGCGCTCGATTGTAGACTCGGCGTTGTGGAAACATACTATCAGGCTGACAGATGGCATTTTTAGAGTTTAGAGTTAGAGTTTAGGGTTTAGAGTTTAGAGGGGAGCTATTTGGAATTGGCGGTTGATGAAGGGGAAGTGGATGATCTCCATCGTGTAGAGGCGGATGATGATTTCTTCGGCGGCGATGCGTGAGAGGCGGGCGGCGGTCATGATTTGTTCGATGGTGGAGTGGCCCTGCTCACGGAGGTGGCTGAGCACGGCGTTTTCGGCTTCGCCGAGGGTGAAGGCCACCGGTTCGTCGGAGGCTGCGCGGCGCCATGCTTTGACCATGAGGGGAGTGGCGAGGATGTTTTCGTCGGCCACCCGATAGAATGTCTTCCAACGGCCGTCGGTGTCGCACGCTTGCACCGGNCGCACCGGGCTGGATGCGATTTCGGCGCGTATCACCACCGCTCCCTCGCCGGCCGCTATGGCTGTGAAGCTGAGCTCCTGGGCCGGGCGGCAATAGAGGCGCGCGGCTTGCTCAATGACGTAGATGTCTTCTTCGTTGCGCACCCCGGCAATGACCCCATTGTCTTTGACCCCCACGAGCAGTTGGCCGCCGCTATGGTTGGCAAAGGCCGAGAGCGATCGTGCGATTTTGCGCGCGTCGGAGATGGCAAACTTGAAATCTTGNGTTTCATGCTCGCCCTCTGCAATGATGCGTTGCAGATAGAATTTGCCTTTTATCGTCTTGAGATCTTTCAAGCGGAGGAGGAATTATTGCGGNTAGGTGAGATTGTCGGGAGTAGGGGAGGTCAGCACTTCGTCGAGATAGGTGCGGGCTGCCCGGCGGGCCGAGGGGAGATCCATATAGGAATAGTTGCCGCAGTCGCGCGGGGTGGCTCCGGGCACGTCGCCTTCAAAGCCGGCGATAAACTCAAAGGTTTCGCGAAGCAGCGGGAGGATGTCGGCAGAAGTGTATTCGCCGCTTACAATGAGATAGTTGCCGGTGCAGCAACCCATCGGGCCCCAATAGACAATGCGGTCGCGCCACTGAGGATGGTTGCGCAGGTAGGTGGCGGCAAGGTGTTCGATGGTGTGGAGTGTGGCNCCGTCGACCGGAGCCTGACGGTTGGGCTCTGTCATGCGGATGTCGAAAGTGGTCAGGGTGTCGCCCGAGGGAGTGCGGTCGGTGCGCGAAACGTAGACACCGCGCAGCAGGCGGAGNTGATCGACGGTGAAGCTGGCAATTTTTTCCATAGCGGCGAGAGNTCAGGCGGTCAGTTCGTGAATGATGTGGCGGAGCATATCGAAAGTGTGGCGGGGAGCGTCTTCCCAGAAGTTTTCATACTGAGAGATGTTGTCTTCGGCTCCCGGAGTGTCGGAGATGACGCGGATGCAGGCGAAAGGCACATTGCGGAGGTAGCAGATCTGGGCAATGGCTGCCGACTCCATGTCGACGGCATCGACGTCGGGGTAAAGCTCGCGGATGCGCTGCACCACTGCCGGGTCGGCCACGAAGATGTCGCCGGAGGCCACGAGNCCGTGCTTGACGTTGTCGCTTTCGTGGAGGCAGGGGAGGGAGTTGACAAGGTCGGAGGTGTGGAAGAAGCGGGGACATCCGGCTGCATCGCCCCACTCGGTGCCTGGACCGCACCACACATCGTGATAGGCCACGCGNGTGCCCACGACAATGTCGAGCACACCGGCATTGCCACCCGTGCCGCCGGCCACTCCGGTGTTGATCACCAGGTCGGGAGCGAAAGTGTCGATGAGAGTCATCGTGCCCATGGCAGCGTTGACTTTGCCGATGCCGCATTTCATGGCCACGATTTCAGCCGAGGCGATGCGTCCGCCATGGAACGTGAAGCCGTTGCGAGTTGATTCAGTGTGGTCGGCGAGGAGGGGCAGAAGGAGGCTCAGCTCCTTGTCCATCGCCACGATTATGCCAATTTTCATATGATGGAATGTTTTTGTTTGTCAGTTTAGTTTACAAAATTACTCAAAATCGCTAAATTTGCAGCATGAAGACGCCTAAAATCATAGTGTATCCCCTCGGGGGACTTGCCAACCGTATCCGCAGCCTGGCTTCAGGGGTGTGGCTCTCGCGCCAACTGGGTGTTGGATTAAGGATTGTCTGGTCGGTCGACAATGACTTGCATGCGCCTTTCGGGCAGCTTTTCAGAATGGTCGATACGGAAATCGAGTTCACTCAGCCGTCGGCGTTTGCAAGATGGCTTCTCTATATGATGCCCCGGCGTCGCAACCTCTATCTGTCGGGGGTGTGGCAAAAGTTGAACTACGGCCTTTCGCTGACCGACGGGGGCCGTCTGGATTCGATGCTCGAAACTCCCGAGCGCGTAGGCGAGCTTGCGAAGCAGGCTATCGCCCGCGGGAGGGATGTCTATTTTGCCTCTTGTGCCGAATTTTATGATTTTCCTGCGGAGCTGCTGCGCGAAATCATGATTCCCACCGCTGATATTGAGGCGCGCATTGACCGGAATCTTGAGCAAACGGGCCGGAATGTGGTCGGCGTTCAGATTCGGCGCACGGATCATCGGGTGTGCATCGCCTCAAGTCCGACGGAAGGTTTTATCCGACGAATGCACGAGTTGCTGGAGCAGGACCCTGAGGTGAAGTTTTTCCTCGCCACCGACGACGAAGATGAGAAGCGCCGCATCAGAGAGGAATTTCCCGGCCGGGTGGTGACAAATGAAAGCGTTGCATCGCGTCGCTCGGTCGACGGAATGAAGGATGCCGTTTCCGACGTCATGACGCTCTCCCGCTGCAAACTGATTCTGGCGTCGCGAGGCAGCTCGTTCGGTCAGTTGGCCGCGCGCTTTGGCGGAATCGAAATTGAATATCCATAACTAAAATTGAATAGAACATGAAAAAAATTTTTAGCTTATTGGCGATGGTGGTCGTGGCTATGGCTGCGAACTTCGCTCAGGCTTCGACCGAGCGGGAGGTTCCGACAAAGAATGTTCCCGGCCCGGCATTGGTGACGGTGGCTCTGCCGGAAGGTTATGACGCGGCTCCCGATGAGCATTATCCCACGGTCTATCTGCTTAATGGCCATGGCGGCGATCAGAAATCGTGGCCGAGTGTTATCAATGTCGACAGTCTGGCCACGGCTCATGGCGTGATTATCATTTGTCCTGCCGGTCAGAACAGTTGGTATTTCGATTCGCCCGTGAATAAGAAGATGCAGATGGAGAGCTATATCACCAAAGACCTCGTGCCTTGGGTGGATGCCAACTATCGCACCATCAAGAAGCCCGAACAGCGTGCAATCACCGGCCTGAGCATGGGTGGCCACGGGGCTTTGTGGCTGGCATTCCGCCATCCGGATCTGTTTCTCAATGCCGGATCCACGAGTGGCGGCGTCGATTTCACTCCCTGGCCCAAAAGCTGGAATCTGCCCGACGCTCTCGGTCCTTACGTGCAGAACAAACGTCGCTGGGCCGACCACACCGTGCTGAGCCTTGTGCCTGCAATTCCCCACGGCCGCTACAATATCATTTTCGATTGCGGCACGGAGGATTTCTTTTTCAAGGTCAACAACCGTCTGCACAATGAGTTGCAGAAGCGTGGCATCGTCCACAAATATCTGACTTCGCCCGGCAATCATTCAAAGGCCTACTGGCACCGGTCAATCGTTCCGCAAATGAAATTTTTCAGCGAAAAGTTCAAGGAAAACAAATGATTTTCAGAACATAACGAAACAGAAGGCGGACACTTCCCGATTGGGGGTGTCCGCCTTCCGCTATGTAGAGAAACTGTTTAAATTTATGTTAGGAAAATCATTATTAACATCATATGCCATGATTTTGACAATCTTTTTGGCGCTTTTCGCCGAGTTTCATCGGGCGCGATGCCCGCATCGCTTCCTCTTCAACTCGCAAAAATCATCCAAAAATATTCTCAAAATCATTGGCACATAAATTTAAACAGTTTCTTAGAGCAGGGTGATTAGAAGAGATAGCCGAGGGAGATGGTGAAGAGGTTGGAGTGCATCTTGATTTTCGGGGAGTATTGTATGCCGGTCGCTCCGTCGATTAAAGTGACAACGTCGCGGAAAGAATCGCACATGCCTGCTGCACCGCTTATGGCAACAGAGTATTTGTGGTTGAAAATAGCACCCACGCCGAAACGCCACTTGATGTCGGCGCGGTTGAGATATCCGTCTTTGCCGTAGAGCGGGCCGGAAACAGAGTATTTGTCGTAGTTGAAATGTGTGCGTCCNGAGAAGCCGATATTGATTTCGGGCCCTGTGAAGAATGAAAGNGAGAGCCAATCGAGCAGATCGAAGCGATAGCCAAAGTTGAGCGGNATGCGCAGACCCCACTGGCGGGCTGAACCGCTGACGTTGTCAAAATCTTCNAAATCCTCTCTTAGGAGTTCCTTGTCGTAGGACATNGTGTTGTAGAAGATGCCGAAGCCGGGTTCGAAGTAGAGGTTTTTCCACACGGGNATGTTGTAGATGCCTTCAACGCTGAATCCGGAGCCGTTGCCGAACATGGATTCTGAGCCTTTGAACCCTTCGACAGAGATGTTTGTCGGGCAGGCNAGTTCGTAGTTGACGCGNACACCGAAGCGCGAAGCATTGTCGGGGTTGTCGAAGATTTCNTCCTGAGCTGTGGCAGTCAGGGCGGCTGCGGCAGCAGTGATTAGAATTGCGAGAGTTCNTTTCATTGTCGTTAGAGTGTTTATGTGTGGATAAATTGATGAATAGTTTCTTAGTAGANATGGCAAAGTTAGTGCATAATGGCATAAGGTAGAGTCGGGGAGGTGTTAAAATATATAAAAAGGCGGAGCCGCAAGGCTGGGTTGCAGCGGTTGCGGCTCCGGGTATGGGATGGGTTTGAGGTCAGGCTTTCNGCGATTGGAGTTGTGGGTCGCCCGGAGCCTGATAGCTTGCAGACGCTATTCCTCCGATTGATTTCGATTCTTGGCTTTCGATTTNGTTTTGGTTGCCGAGGAGTCNATGTCTTTCTCCTCTTTGATGTCGATTTCGTTGCGGTTTTTGTCAAGCACGCGATATTCGAGATAGGCGAGCGANTGGTCGGGCAGGATTCGGAAGCAGCGGCCCATTTCCATGCGCCATTTTCGGTAGGTCGACAGGAGNCCNTTTTTGAGATAAGCGTCGACGAANGGGTGGACATACATGATGAAGTCCTTGACTTTNAGGTCGTCGATGAGATAGTGGAGCTTATCTTTGAGNGTGTCGGTGAACAGGAGCGAGGGTTGCACCTGGCCTTTGCCGGAGCANGAGGGGCATTGTTCGGTTGTGACGATGTCGAGGGCCGGACGCACTCTCTGGCGGGTGATTTGCATGAGGCCGAATTTNCTCAGCGGCAGGATGTTGTGGCGTGCGCGGTCGCCTTGCATGACTTGACGCATGTGGTCGTAGAGCTGCTGGCGATGTTCGGCTTTGGCCATGTCGATGAAGTCGATGACGATGATGCCTCCCATGTCGCGGAGCCGGAGCTGGCGGGCAATTTCGTCGGCNGCGCGGAGGTTTACTTCAAGGGCGTTGCTCTCCTGGTCGGATGCGCCTTTTGATCGGTTGCCGGAGTTGACGTCGATGACGTGGAGCGCTTCGGTGTGTTCGATGATGATGTAGGCCCCGGAGCGGAATGAGACAGTTTTGCCGAACGACGATTTGATTTGTTTGGTTATGGAGAAATGGTCGAAAATCGGTTCGTCCTTGGTGTAGAGTTTTACNATCTCCTTGCGTTCGGGGGCAATGAGATTGACGTAGTTGGCAATCTGNTCGTAGACTTCGGGATTGTTGACATGGATAGCCTCGAAGTCGGGGTTGAAGATGTCGCGGAGCACGCCGACAATGCGGCTTTCTTCCTGAAAGACCAGAGCCGGCGCCGTTGCGGTGCGGGCTTTGGCGATGGTTTCGTTCCAGTAGCGGACGAGAGTTTTCATCTCATGGATCAGCTCGGCCACGCGTTTGCCTTCGGCCGAGGTGCGGATGATTACGCCGAAGTTTTTGGGNCGGATGCTTTCGATCAGCTGCTTCAGGCGCATTTTTTCTTCTGAGGTCTTGATTTTCTGTGAGATGGACACCTTGTCGCTGAANGGAATCAGCACCATGTAGCGGCCGGTGAGAGTGAGCTCGGTTGTGAGTCGCGGACCTTTGGATGNAATCGGTTCTTTGACGATCTGCACCAGGAGCTCCTCGCCAGGGGTGAGAACGTCGGAAATGGAGCCCTGTTTGTTGATGTCGGGCAGNGGAGTCATCTTCGAAATGTCGGGGATGTCGGACTGCTTTTTATCGAGGGCCTGTTTGATGAAAGAGGAGTAGGTAGAGAATTGAGAGCCAAGGTCTAAGTAATGNAGGAAAGCGTCTTTTTCGTAGCCTACGTTGACGAAGGCGGCATTAAGTCCGGGCATNAGTTTTNTGACTTTGGCCAGATATATGTCGCCGACGGCATAGGCGATGTCGGTGGCCTCTTTCTGCAGAGAGACCAGCCTGCCTTCCTCAAGAAGCGCGATTGACACTTCTTTGGGTTGGGCATCGACGATAAGTTCGCTTCGCATATGCTTAGTTGGTTTTAGAGTGTTTTTGAATTTAAACACAAAGAACAAACTCTGACCCACAACGAATCCCAACGATAGGCGCGGGGCGGGGTTCAGGTTTGTTCTGTGTATCTTCGAGTCAAGACATTAAATGGTTGACTCATTGAAAGTCACATCACTTGATGAAGAGATTATTTCTTCTTGTGACGATTCTTTCTGAGGCGTTTTTTGCGTTTGTGAGTAGCCATTTTGTGGCCTTTTCTTTTCTTTCCGCTTGGCATGTTAGTCAGAGGTTAATGGTTGATAAAAAAAGATTTATTTAACTTCTTCCATGAACACTTTTGCAGGCTTGAAAGCGGGAATTTTGTGCTCGGGAATGATGATGGTAGTGTTTTTAGAGATGTTGCGGGCGGTCTTTTCAGAGCGAACTTTCACGATGAAGCTACCGAAGCCGCGGAGGTAAACGTTTTCGCCGTGAGCGAGTGAATCTTTCACCACTTCCATGAATTTTTCGATGGTTGCGAGTACGTTGGCTTTTTCGATGCCGGTTGTTTTCGAAATTTCGTTTACAATATCAGCTTTAGTCATTTTAGTTAAGCTTTTTATGATTAGTAATTGATTACGTTAATTATCAATGAAATGGAGCGAAACGAGCCTTGTGGCTCAGTTTAGCAGGTGCAAATATCGCACTTTTTTTTCAAATAGCAGCAATGTGGAGCCAAAAAAATGCAATAAATCTCACTTTATAACGCTTTTAACCCTTCGAGGGGGGCTATTTGGGGNATNAGTCGGTCTGCAANATCGGTCAGGGAGGTTGCGAGGTCGGCGCCNGCGGGTGTTTGGGGATTGGCGTTTCGGGGNGAATAGTGGATGGCGTGCCAGCCGGCGCGGAGTGCGCCNGCGATGTCGGTCTGCGGGTTGTCGCCNATCATCAGATGATGCTTGGGGTTGGTGTCGCCGGCCTGAGCCATTGCGTAGTCGAAGAGTCGGGTGTCNGGTTTGTTGATGCCGATGTCGTCGCTGAGCACCACNAGGTCGAAATANGGTGTCAGNCCGCAGTTGGCAATCTTGCGGTGTTGCACATCCTGGAATCCGTTGGAGAGAATGGCTATGCGCAGCGANGGGTCGGAGCGGAGGGCATCGAGCAGGGTGATTGCGCCGGGCATCAGGGCTCGGCCTTGGGCGAGGAGATCGAGATAGAGAGTGTCGTAGCGCGAGGAGAGGGNGCGGGCTTCAGCGTCGGGAATGCCGGCCTCGGTCAGCGGCAGGCGGAAGCGCTCCATGCGCAGGTGGTCGCGGGTGATNTCGGCTCGNCTGTAGGCGTCCCAAAGCTGATGNTTGTGGNGTTCGTAGCGCTCGGCCCAAATNTCGGCGGAGGGGAAAGCGGCTTGCAGAGCGGNCTCNGATTCAAACATGGCCCGGAGGGCATTGCGGGCGTTGGTGGTGAAATCNATTATGGTGTCGTCGAGGTCGAGCCACACCATTGTTATGGGGNAATCATTGTAGGTCATCGGCTGTGGTGGAGGGGGAGTTAGGTGGATTCGGAGTGCAAAGTTAGTTAATAATTNATGGAAGATTGCGAGAATTTGGCGAAAACTTGCGTGGTGTCACTATATATAATATAAGGTGCAAGTTTTTTTAATCGGNTAAANTTAAACAGTNTCTTAATCGGTTTCTGAATTAATTGCTAACTTTGCACTCCAATAATAACACAGAACAACGTTAGTATTACAATGAAGCAAATCAAATTTTTACCCGTAGCACTTGCTGCCGCTCTGACACTTGGCTTCACCTCGTGCAGCGACGACAATGATGAGCCTAATGCCGCTCCCGGCAATGAAACTTCGACAGTCAATCCTTCGACAGTGTTTACTGCAGGCGTTCCCTCTCAGGTGGGTGATGCTGTGATTACAAAAAATGCCGAAGGTCTTGTCACAAAGATTGTCGATGGTGACCAAATTGTGACTTTCGATTACGCTCCGGCGAAGTCGCGTGCCGAAGTCAACATTCCCACAGACTATGACATGACAATGAAGGTGGAATGGGGCAATGATGAAGATGGAGTGGACTTCTACATCAAGTTGAACAAAGAGGGTTTTGTTGAATACGCTTACGAAGTGGATGAAAGTAAAATCGACGGAGACACTGCTGAGGAATGGTGGTTTGAATATGACAGCGCCGGTCGAATGGTGAAAATGAAGCGCACCGAAGGCGACGATGAAGTCACCACAGTTACTTATAACTCCGCCGGAGATATTGTCGACGTTAAAGTGAGCGATAATGAATATCCGAATGGCAAAATGCAATGCACCATTGCCTACACCAATGAAGCCAATGCAACGGCAATAGTCAACAAAAGCGGCATCATGCTTTATGACGCATCATTCTGCATCGATATGGATGAAATGGCTCCGGCTTATTTCGCCGGTTTGCTTGGTAAGGGAACAGCTCACCTCCCTCTCGGCGCATCCGAAACAAATATCGAGGACTGTAAAACTGAATATACATTCGTTTGGACTCTGAATTCAAATCAGATGCCTATTCGATTCAACTCCACCTACATATCTTATTATCCCTGGGCAGACCAGCCTTACGACGGCGAAGACGACCCGGTAAACTTCAAGTGGTAAGCGTCTCTTTTCGTTAACTTTTTTACAGTCCATGACTTTGCTGCGGAAATCAGCAAGTTATGGACTGTCCTTTTATTTATGATGGGGATCCCGGCGTTTGCATGGCGGGTTGGGATGNCGTGATTTTTATATTTTATAGGTGTNGATTAAAAATAATTGACAAATTTTCACCGTATGTCGCTAAAAATTATTAAATTTGCAGCCTGATTAAGCGCGACCTCACAGTCGGGGCGTGNCTTGACAGATAGTTAAAAAGCATCCATCACTTTAACTATGAAGTTATTACAAGAAAAATTATCAAAGTACACAGTGCCGCAGGAGTATAAGGCTGCGGGAGTTTATCCCTATTTCCGCATGATCTCCAGCGAGCAGGATCCTGAAGTCATTATCGATGGCAAAAAGGTGTTGATGTTNGGCAGTAACTGCTACACCGGTCTTGTCAACGATCCCCGCATCAAAGAAGCAGCCATCGCTGCAACTCGCAAATACGGAACAGGTTGCGCGGGTTCGCCCTTCCTTAACGGCACCCTCGACCTGCACAAACAGCTCGAACACCGCATCGCTGAATATATCGGCAAGGAAGATGTGATGATCTATTCCACCGGTTTCGAGGTGAACCTCGGTGTCGTTTCGACTCTGACAGGCCGCGAGGATTATATCCTCTGGGACGAACAAGACCATGCTTCAATCATTGAAGGTCGCCGTCTGTCGTTCTCGCAGTCGCTGAAATATAAACACAACGACATGGCGTCGCTCGAAAAGCAGCTCCAGAAGTGCGACCCCGACAAAGTGAAACTCATCGTGACCGACAGCGTGTTCTCAATGGAAGGCGATGTGGCTGATGTGAAGAGCATCACTGAACTGGCCAAGAAATATAACGCCTCGGTGATGGTCGATGAAGCNCACGGCATCGGTGTGTTCGGCGAAGGTGGCCGCGGCGTTTGCCATGCACAGGGTGTTGCCAACGATGTTGATCTCATCATGGGCACATTCTCAAAATCATTTGCCTCGCTCGGNGGCTTCATTGCAACCGACAAAGAAATCACCAACTTCCTTCGTCACCACTCGCGCTCTTATATCTTCACCGCCAGCATCACTCCGGCTTCGACCGCTGCCGCACTGGCNGCNATCGACATCATGGAGAAAGAGCCCGAACGCCAGCAGGCGCTCTGGGATGTGACCAACTACGCTCTCGACGGATTCCGCAAGATGGGTGCTGAAATCGGCCACACTTCAACCCCGATTATCCCCCTCTATATCCGCGACAANTTCAAGACATTCGCCGTGACCCGCGACCTGCTTGAAGAGGGCATCTTCGTGAACCCCGTTGTTTCGCCCGCCGTAGCTCCCCACGACACTCTCATCCGCTTCTCGCTGATGGCCACCCACACCAAAGATCAGGTGACCACNGCTCTTGAAAAAATCGAAAAAGTGTTCAAGAAACATGGCGTAATCAAGTGAGCCGCGCCTCGCGACACTGATTCATAAACCCCATATCGAAGCCCCGTCANCNAGTCATGACGCGGGCTTCGATTTTTCGTGTAAATAAAAAAANTGTGGCGGAATAAATTATCTTTCAGAATGTAGGGGACCGGAGGATGAAAAGTGTTGAAATTTTTTTGAAAAAGATTTGCGAGATTTTCGGAGCAAATTATTAATTTCGCATTGCAGAATGTTTCTGCCCCCGTTATTAAATACTGCATTGTAATAAATATTGCATTCTATATGGTTTATAAATTCCGTTTAGTTTCAGATGAAGTTGACAACTTCCGCCGCGAAATCGACATCGATGCCGACGCAACATTCTTAGATCTGCGTAATGCAATCTGCGATTCGGTTGGATATGACAAGAACCAACTCAGCTCATTCTTCCTTTGCGAAGACGGCTGGGAAAAAGATAAAGAGATCACGCTTGAAGACATGGGCAATGATGCCTCTGAAGAGGTGTATCTCATGGATGAATGTATTCTCAGCGACTATCTCGAAGATGAAGGCCAGCGCCTGCTCTATGTGTTTGACTACATGACCGACCGCTGCTTCTTCATTGAACTCAAACGCACCGAGCCGGGTAAAAACCTCCGCGAACCTTTCTGCTCGCTTTCGATGGGCAAGGCTCCGGCTCAGTTTGTCGACGTTGAGGAATTTAGCGAAAAGGTCAGCGCCAAAGCAGCCAAGAGTGTTGCCGATGCCGATCTTGACGCCGATTTCTATGGCTCGGATGAATATACACCCGACGAATTCGACACCGAGGGTTTCGACGAAATGACTTTCGACGACACACTCTAACAATAATTCTGCTGATGGGGCGACTGATGGCTATTGACTACGGGCGAAAACGTTGCGGCATCGCCGTGACCGATTCGCTGCGCATAGTTGCGACCGGGCTGACCACCGTGGCCACCGGCGAGCTNGTGAGCTTCGTCAGCGAATATGCCGGCCGCGAGCCGATTGATGCCATAATCGTAGGGCTGCCGCGCACGGTCAATGGCGAAGAGTCGCAATCAATGGCCTATATCCGCCCCGGAATCGGGCAACTGCGCAAGGCGCTGCCGCAGATTCCGGTGGAGTTTTTCGACGAACGGTTCACATCGGTTATTGCCCACCGCGCCATGCTCGAATCGGGCATGAAGAAGATGCAGCGGCGCGACAAGGCNGCCGTGGATGAAATGGCCGCCACCATTATTCTCAACGACTATCTCCAGAGTAAACAATATCAGGGACTTCCATGACCCGGCGTCATTGCCCTGCAATAAAAAAATATCACACATAGAATGAATCTCCCAGTTTATCTTTACGGCCATCCCGTGCTCCGAAAAGTGTCAGAGCCCGTAACGCCCGACTATCCCGATCTGCAGAAGCTGATTGCCGATATGTATGAAACCATGTACACCAGCGAAGGCGTGGGGCTTGCCGCTCCGCAGATTGGCCGTAACGATCGCATCGTGGTGATCGACGCATCGCCCGTCGGCGACTCCTACGAAGAGTGCCGCGACCGCAAGATGACGCTGATCAACCCCGAGATAGAGATTCTCGACGATGAGCCCGTGACCCGCTACGAAGGATGCCTTTCGCTCCCCGGACTCTCCGAAAAGGTGAAGCGTGTCGAAAAAATCCGTCTGCGCTGGGTCGATGAAAACTTTCAGGAGCACGACGAAATCATCTCCGGATTTCTGGCTCGCATCGTGCAGCATGAGTGTGACCATCTCGAAGGAAAAATGTATATCGACCACATCACCCCCATCCGCAAACAGCTGATCAAGGGTAAGCTGGCCGACATTGCCAATGCCCGCATCCGATGCGACTATCCGGTGCGCTACGCTCCCCGAAAAAAATAAATAACAGCAAGACTCCATCTTATGGCCGACGATAAAAAAATCATTTTCTCGATGGTAGGTGTTTCCAAAACCTATCCTCCTCAGAAACAAGTATTAAAAAACATCTATCTTTCATTTTTCTACGGTGCTAAAATCGGCATTATCGGTCTGAACGGATCCGGTAAGTCATCGCTGCTGAAAATCATTGCCGGAATCGACAAGAGCTATCAGGGAGAAGTGGTGTTCTCGCCCGGTTATTCAGTGGGTTACCTCGAACAGGATCCGCAGCTTGACCCCGACAAAACCGTGATTGAATGTGTGCGCGAAGGCGTACAGCCNATCATGGATCTCCTGGCCGAATTCGACAAGGTCAACGAGGCGTTCGCCGACCCCGACGTGCTTGAAGACCCCGACAAGATGGATGCACTCATTGCGCGTCAGGCCGAATTGCAGGATGCGCTCGACGCCGCCGACGCCTGGAACATCGACAGCAAACTCGAACGCGCCATGGATGCGCTCCAATGTCCGCCCGACGATCAGAAAATCTCAACCCTCTCCGGAGGCGAACGTCGTCGAGTGGCCCTCTGCCGCCTGCTGCTTCAGCAACCCGACGTGTTGCTTCTCGACGAACCGACCAACCACCTCGACGCCGAGTCAATCGACTGGCTCGAACAACATCTCCAGCAATATCCCGGCACGGTCATTGCCATNACCCACGACCGCTACTTCCTTGACCATGTGGCCGGATGGATTCTCGAACTCGACCGCGGCGAGGGAATTCCCTGGAAAGGCAACTACTCATCCTGGCTCGACCAGAAGACCAAGCGCATGGCCATGGAAGAGAAGCAGGCCAGCAAACGCCGCAAGACTCTGGANCGCGAGCTCGAATGGGTGCGCATGGCTCCCAAAGCGCGTCAGGCCAAGGGCAAAGCGCGTCTNTCNAGCTACGACCGACTGCTTAACGAAGACCAGAAGCAGCGCGAAGAACGTCTGGAAATCTTCATCCCCAACGGTCCACGTCTGGGTCAGAAGGTAATCGAAGCAACCGGACTTTCAAAAGCTTTCGGCAACAAACAGCTCTTCAAGGACCTTAACTTCATGTTGCCCCCCAACGGCATCGTCGGTGTNATTGGTCCTAACGGTGCCGGCAAGACCACTCTGTTCCGCTTGATCATGAAGCAGATGCAGCCCGATGCCGGAACGTTTGATGTCGGCGAAACCGTGAAGATTGCCTACGTTGACCAGACCCACCACGATCTGCTCCCCGAAAAAACCGTNTATGAAGTGATTTCGCAGGGAGTCGAGAGCTTCCGCATGGGTGGCCGCGATGTCAATGCNCGAGCCTATCTGTCGAAATTCAACTTCTCCGGCGCCGATCAGGAAAAGAAAATCGGAGTNCTTTCNGGCGGCGAGCGCAACCGCCTCCATCTGGCAATGGCGCTCAAAGAAGAGGGNAACGTGTTGCTGCTTGACGAACCGACCAACGACATCGACGTCAACACACTGCGAGCTCTCGAAGAGGGCCTTGAGGATTTTGCAGGCTGCGCCGTTGTTGTGAGCCACGACCGCTGGTTCCTTGACCGCATCTGCACCCACATTCTTTCGTTTGAAGGCGATGGNAACGTGGTGTTCTACGAAGGATCCTACTCTGACTACGAAGAATATAAGAAAGCCAAAAACGGTGGCAAGGAACCTCCACGCCGTCGCTATCGCAAGCTGATGGAATAAGGATTTTCCCTCCGGCTAATCGTTTTTTGGTATCGGCCCTGCCGTTTCAAACATAAAATTACCTGCTTTTAGGTATGGTGCAGACACTGATTCGTTAGTAATTTTGTAACCAGAAAAAATTACGAATACGAACACAATAACAAGTTAACCCATCAACTTCTGCGTCTGTAATCAACCGATAATGAATCTAAGCAGGAGACGAGATTTGACTAAAAACAATGGAGCTCGCCGTGAGGCAAGCTCCATTGTTTTTAGTGTTTTGTTCAGTATCATTCAGCCACATTGCCGAAACGGTTCGGACCGGGCTGGCCGGGAGTGACCATCAGCACGAGGTACCAGATCCAGCCGATAAGGGGCACGAGGGCGATGAAAATCCATCCGCCACCTTTGCCGATGTCGTGGAGACGTCGAACCGTTACGCCGAGTGAAGGCAAAATCAACACGAGTTCAACAATGCCGTAAAATGCGGTTAAGCCCATGGACCACTGCTGGGCATTCGGTCCGCCGATAATAATAAATATCAAGCCAATGATGAAGGTGAATAGAAACCACCACCAATACTGCGAACGCGAAGCGCGTCCCGAAAACTTCACATAGTTGGAGAAAACAGTGCCAACGGATTGTCCAAATGTCATAATCTTTAGTTTTAAGGGTTCGTTAATAAATAGTTTTGCTATTATAACGAACTATCCGTCAGTGTTGTTCACTCCGCAGCATCATTTACTCGGCGGCGCCGAGCTGCTGCATGGAGACGAGGCGGGTGTAGTAGCCGTTGAGGGCCATGAGCTCGTCGTGAGTGCCGCGCTCTACGATGCGGCCTTCGTGGAGCACACAGATTTGTGTGGCGTTTTTGATTGTCGAAAGTCGGTGGGCGATAACGAGCGTGGTGCGATTTTTCATCAGGCGTTCGAGGGCTTGCTGAACGAGGAGCTCGCTTTCGCTGTCGAGGGCCGATGTGGCTTCGTCGAGAATCAGAATCGGCGGGTTTTTCAGAATGGCGCGGGCTATGGAGATACGCTGGCGCTGACCGCCGGAGAGCTTGCAGCCTCGGTCGCCGATGTTGGTCTGATAGCCGTCTTCCGAGGCCATGATGAAATCGTGGGCGTTGGCAATGCGCGCCGCTTGCTCAACCTGTTCGGGGGTGGCATCGGTCACTCCGAAAGTGATGTTGTTGTAGAAAGTGTCGTTGAAAAGAATTGCCTCCTGGTTGACGTTGCCCATCAGCGAGCGCAGGTCGTGGACACGCATGTCGCGGATGTCGGTGCCGTCGACCTTGATGCTGCCGGAGTCGACATCATAGAATCGCGGCAAAAGGTCGGCAAGGGTTGACTTCCCGCTTCCGCTCTGCCCGACGAGGGCCACAGTTTCGCCCGGGCGGATAGTGAAGCTGACATCTTTCACCACGGGATTCGACGGGTCGTAGCCGAAGTTGACATTGTCGTAGGTCACCTCGCCCTTGAATTTGCCGAGTTCCTTCGGGTCGGCGGGGTCGGCGATGGGATTTTCGGCGCTGAGAATCTTGTCGACGCGATCCATCGAAGCCAGACCTTTCTGGATNGTGTACATTGCTTTGGAGAGCTCTTTGGCGGGATTGATGATGCTGTAGAAGATGACGAGATAATAGATAAATTCGGGAGCGGTGATGGTTGATGTGCCGCTCAGAATCAGTGTTCCGCCAAACCACAGCACGATGGCTATGGTCAGAGTGCCGAGAAATTCGCTCATCGGATGGGCGAGAGAGTGTCGGCGGTTCACGCGGTTGGTGAGTTCGTAGAATCGCTGGGTGCCTTCATGGAAGCGGTTGCTCACCTTCTTTTCTGCGTTGAAGGCCTTGATGATGCGCAGGCCGCCGAGGGTTTCCTCGATGTTGCTGAGCAGGGCGCCCCACTGCTGCTGAGTTTCGAGCGATGCGCGCTTGAGGCGCTTGCCCACTCGGCCCATTGCAAGGCCGGCAAGAGGCAGCAACACGAGCACAAACAGCGTCAGTTGCCAGCTCATGACAATCATCATCCCGAGGCAGGCAATGATCATCACCGGGTTCTTGAACGCCATGTCGAGCGATGACATAATCGACACTTCGATTTCGGTCACGTCGCCACTGATGCGTGCCATGACGTCGCCCTTGCGCTCTACGGTGAAGAAGCCGATGGGGAGGTGTATTATCTTGTCGTAAAGCGTATTGCGGATGTCGCGCACAATGCCTGAGCGCAGCGGAATCATGAAGTACGACGCCAGGTAGGCCGTGCCGGTTTTCAACCCGGTGGCAACCACCAGCACCAGTCCGAGCAGGGCGAGAGTGGCCGAAGAGCCCCAGCGCTCGATGCACACCTGGGTGCAGTAATAGAAATTGTTGATTGCCACATCCTTCAGGCTTCCATCCTGGAGCGTCATATAGGAATAGACCGTGTCGTTGATCTGAAACAGCATTTCCAGAATCGGCATCACCATTGCAAACGAAAAGAGCGTCAGCGCGGCCGAAAGGAAGTTGAAGAGAATGTTGAGAGCAAGATATTTTTTGTAGGGAGGCACGAAGCGCCTCAGAAGTGTCATCAGTTGACCCATATATTATATATAATAAGGTGTATTGTCGCCTCNCGGGCAACTCCGGTTTGGTTTATCGTTGCAAAATTAGCAAATTTTTGTAACTTTGCCCCCTGATTTCTAATTCATAATTTAAAACTGACGCAAAAATTTATTTAGCAGTCACGGCTGCCGCAGTTTTCGCNGTCGGTTTCACAGCTTGTAGCGTTCCCCTCCAACAGATAGCCATGCACTATTTCATCTCTGCCGGCGAACCCTCCGGCGATCTTCATGCCTCCGCGCTCATTGCCGCCCTCCGACGGCTCGACCCCGANGCNCGATTCACCTTTCTCGGTGGCGACCTCATGGCCGAAGCGGCCGGTGTGGACCCCGTGATTCACTATAATCGCATGGCCTTCATGGGATTCAGNGAAGTGCTCCGCAATCTGCGCACNATCTTCGGAAACATGCGCATTGCTCGCCGCGCTCTCGCCGACTCAAAGTGTGATGCACTGATTCTCGTCGACTATCCCAGCTTCAATCTCAAGCTCGCAAAGGAGGCCANCCGGATGAATATCCCTGTTTTCTACTACATTGCTCCAAANGTNTGGGCCTGGAAGGAATGGCGCGTGAAGGATATTCGCCGCTATGTGCGCCGTGTGCTCAGCATCCTTCCCTTTGAGCAGGACTATTTCGACCGCAAGCGCGTGGCGGCCACCTATGTCGGCAACCCCTCGCGCGAAGAAATTGATTCGCGCATCGCGGCCATGCCTCCGAAAGAAGATTTCATCCGCGCTCACTCGCTCGACCCGGATCGCCCAATTCTTGCCCTTGTCCCCGGCAGCCGACGTGGAGAGATCAAAAACAATCTCCCCATCATGGATGCCGTCGCCCGCCGNCACCCCGATTTGCAGGCCGTCATTGCCGGCGCCCCCGGTATGCCGATTGACTTCTATCGTCAGTTTTCCGACCTCCCGGTGCTGACCGGAGCAACATTTGACCTCATGTGTCATGCTCAGGCCGCACTNGTCACTTCCGGCACGGCCACACTCGAATGTGCGCTTGCCGCCACACCCCAGGTGGTCTGCTACCGNGCCAACGGCGTGCGCCTGAGCTACAACATCATGAAGCATCTCCTCAAAATCAAATATGTCNCGCTCCCCAATCTCATTGCCGACGCCCCGATAATCCCCGAGATGCTCGTCCACCTNTGCACGGTCGATTCCGTCGATGCCGAGCTGACGGACATTCTGCCCGGTGCTCCNGGCCGACAGCNTCAGCTCGACGGCTACGCCCGTCTGCGCCGCATCCTTGGCAGCGACACTGCCGCCGAAACTGCAGCATCCCTCATTGTCAACGACCTCAAAACCCTCAAATAATGAACATACTCCAATATTCCGACAATCCCGCCGTAGCCCAAGCCATCTCAGCTATAGCCGATCCGCGTCAAATCCGAGTGCTCTTCGTCTGTCTTGGAAATATCTGCCGAAGCCCGGCCGCCGATGGCATCATGCACCGTCTGGTCGAGGAGAGGGGAGGGGCCGACCGCTGGTTTATCGACTCTGCCGGCACCGGTGGATGGCATGTCGGCGACCTGCCCGACCCGCGTATGCGAGCTCATGCGCTGCGTCGCGGATTGACCCTGGATCATATCTGCCGCCAGGTGCGCCCATCCGATTTCGATGATTTCGACCTGATTATCGGCATGGACAGTGGAAATCTCGCCCGACTTCACGAAATGGCGCCCTCCATCGAAGCCGAACAGAAAATTCTCCCGATGGCGGCATTCTTTGGCGATTATAGCGCTTTCGACCACGTCCCCGACCCATACTATGATGGCGCACAAGGCTTTGAAACCGTCCTCGATATCCTCGAAGACGCAACCGTCAATCTCTACGACACCGTCACCGCCAACCTGCCACTAACTTAATTGGCACGAATTTTGTTATATAACCAAAAAGAATATTCACATATATATAATATATAAACACCAACAAAACTATGGAAAAAATCAAACCCGGAAAATATGTAGAACTCGGCTATGATCTCTACGAAGTGACCCCCGAAGGTGAGAAACTCGTACATCAGACCGACGTTGAAGATCCCGAAAAAATCATTTTCGGCGTAACACAGGGCGTAATCCGCCCCCTCGAACAAGCAATCGACGGCCTTGAAGCAGGCTCTCTGTTCGACATCGTCGTTAAAGCCGACGAAGCATTTGGCCCCCGCGACCCCGAACAGATTGTCACCCTCCCCCTTGACATCTTCGAAATCGATGGCAAGGTCGACAAAGAAGTCGTTAAGCCCGGAGCCGTCCTCCCCATGATGACCGCCGACGGCTTCCGCATCAATGGCATCGTGACCGAAGTCTCCGACACCGATGTCAAAATGGACTTCAACCATCCCCTCGCAGGCAAAGATGTACGCTTCAAAGGCAACATCATCACCGTCCGCGACGCCACCCCCGAAGAACTCAAACCCCAGACNGGCTGCTGCTGCGGTGGCGGCGACTGTGGCGAAGGCAACTGCGGCGAAGGTTGCGGCGAAGGTTGCAACTGCAACTAATCCCCCGAAAANAATAACAAAANAAAGGCGAACCCCCTCCCAAGGTTCGCCTTTTTTCTTTCCAATCGCCCTCTAATTTCCCTCGTTNCCCCCGCCCAAGTGTTTNTCTTCGGGTGGTCTCCTCNAAAAAAAATAGCCTCGCNCTCCCGGCAANGCTGTTNGTCTTCGGGTGNTTCCCTNANANGGTAGCCCAAGANTTTTTGCCCCGCNCCGCAGGCGGTTTGTCGCAGGTGAAGCCCCGCGNCAAAAAAAAAGGTTCAAAAAATCTCNTCCCATAACTCCCTGAAATCAAGCCAAATCGAAAATAAAGCGAAAAANTCTNGCAAAAAAGAGGCNAAAATATTTGGCAGTTTCAAATAAAACCTCTAACTTTGCACTCGCTTTTGAGAAACAGAGCTGCTTCTGAAAGAGTTCAGAAAGTAAAAACGAAAAAGTTT
>JAAVDT010000044.1 GCA_014801655.1 Bacteroides sp. | reverse complement strand
GATGATTATCCGGATCGGAAGGACCACATCAAAATCATTCACCATAAGTCGAATGTCGGAGTGAGCATGTCGCGTCAGGATGGCATGACCATGGCCTCGGGTGAATATGTGATACATTGTGACCCTGATGACTGGGTCGAAAAAGATATGTATGAGACATTGTATGCCAAAGCATCCGGCGAGAACCTGGATGTTGTTATCTGTGATTTTTCAGCTGAAAGTGATTCAGTGGAAGTGATTTCGCAGCGTCCGGCGGAATGTAAAAGCGAGAGTGTGCTTGGATGCATTTCAGGACGGCATNTAAAGCCGTTGCATGGGAGTTTATGCAATAAACTTATTAAAGCTGATTGTTTGGCGGATGTGAAATTTCCCCCGGGAGTCAATTATTGCGAGGATGTTTTTGTGCTGTTCCAAGTATTCAAGGGTGAGAGAAATATAGGCTATGTCGATAANGCAATGTATCATTATCGTGTAGATGTGCCGAATAGTCTGGTGAAAACTGTAGACAGGAAGGCTCTCGATATGGATATGAAATTAATCGAAAANCTTCACGAATTGGCATTGGATAGCAATAGCGACGAGTATGTCAGATGTGTTAACAGCATGATATTAAGTGTTATTTACCATAGAGCATTTATGCAGGGAAATGTCTCCGGGAGAGATTTTAAAGANAGATATTCCGGAATGGTCAGATTGTATTTGCCGGATAATCTATCTATNCGACAGCCATATAGAATGTTGCTGCAATTNTCGGGATATGGATTTCACTCATTGTCAATGAGTCTGTTGAAAGCAGCAANAAAGGTTAAGAGCTTTTTGAAGCATTAGGCAGGAGGGAGCGGAGGAGGGAGCGTTCGGGGGGGGTGAGGGTCAGGCGCCAGTAGAGGGGGAGGTAGAGGAGNAGGTAGAGGANGAGGGCGGTGAGGAAGTGGAGGGGGTGGGTGAGGGGGAGTTGGCGGGTGAGGGGGAGGAGGAGGGCTGTCAGGANGATGGGGAGGGGCGACATGCGGAGGATTTGGCGCCAGAGGCGGGGAGTGTCGAGCTGCTGGTGGCGGCGGTAGTAGCGGTTGAAGAGGAGGCCGGGGCCGATGAAGAGGGCGAGGCCGATGGCGAGGGCGCAGCCGATGGGGCCGTGGTGGAGGGCGAGGATGTATTGGAGGGGGATGCTGAGGGCGGCTACGGTGAGCTCGATGATGATGGTGGTGCGCATTTGGTTGCGGGCCTGGAGGATGATGGTGCCGGTGTTTTCAACGCTGTAGGGGAAGATGGCGATGAAGAAGATGAGGGTGATGAGGAAGGAGTCTTCGTAGCCGGGGCCGGCCCAGAGGGCGAAGAAGCTGCGGCCGAAGAGGATGAAGCCGGAGAGGATGAGCAGCAGCAGGGAGGCTTGGAGGCGTCCGGTGGAGATGAACAGGTCGGAGATGCGCCGGGGGGCGTCGGGGTCGGTGTCGGCGGTTGTCAGTCGGGTGATTTTGGGCAGCAGCACGCCGGAGATGGCGTTGGTGAGGGTGAAATACATTTGCTGGAGCATGACGGAGGCGGAGAAGATGGCCACGGCTATGGTGCCTGATGTGATGCCGAGTATGAATTGGCCTGTGCTCCAGTAGATTCGGTTGATCAGTGAGTTGATGAATATCCAGAAGGAGTAGATGGTGACTTCGCGCAGCAGGGGGATGTTGAGGGGGCGGATGCTGA
Source organism: Bacteroides sp. (assembly GCA_014801655.1). GTDB lineage: Bacteria > Bacteroidota > Bacteroidia > Bacteroidales > Muribaculaceae > Paramuribaculum. The sequence goes on along the minus strand of JAAVDT010000044.1, from coordinate 11,338 downwards.
CGCGGATGTGGAGGCGGCGCAGGGCGTAGATGAAGCCTGCCAGGAGCAGGAGGATGTTGAATGTGACCTGTGCGGCCACCATGGCCACTGCTTTGTAGCCTTGGCTCAGGAGGAGGATGATGGTGAGCGTCAGGAGGATGATGCGCAGGATGTTGAGGCTTTTGGTGAAGATGAAGCGTTCGTAGGCGTTGACAATGGAGGTGAAGACTCCGAGCGGAAAGGTCAGGGCGAGGTTGATGATGAGCATTGTCAGCATGATGCGGGCCTGGAGTATGTCGTCGGCCGACATGGTGCGGTCAAAGAGGGTGGGGGTTTTTATGATCAGCAGCGTGCCGCAGGCTATGACTATGAGTGATAGTGCGAGGTTGGCTATCAGGGTCATGCCGTAGAGCTGGTGTTGGCGTCGGGGGTTGGTGTCGTCGCGGAATCGGGCGGTGAAGCGCACCACGGCGTTGGAGATGCCGGTGTCGAGCACTGAGAAGTAGGCTATGATGGAGGCCACCAGGGAGTAGAGGCCATATTCGTTTTGCCCGAGGCAGCGCATCATGTAGGGGGTGTACAATAGGCCTGTCAGGGTGGTGAGGCCTATCGTGATGAAGTTGAGTATGACGCCTGCTCTGATTTGGTTCATGCCGTCGGACGGGAGGGGGGAGAGGATGTTGAGTGTGTGAGAGAGTCTGAATCAGGCTGAGAAGGTCAGGTTGAGATGGCGGGAGCGGAAGCCGCGGATGCGGTGGCGCAGGGTGCGGAAGGGNCGGGTCCATGAGAGCCAGGGGGTGGCCCAGCGCATGGGGCGCACGCCGAGGGCAATGGCGGTGCGGCGCCACATCATTGAGTTGAGGGCGAGGAACAGGATGGTGAGCAGCAGAGCTCCGGCGGCAACAATGAGCGAGGGGAGGGCCAACAGCGATGCGGCCACTCCGCATACGGGCCAGAGCCACTGCAGCGCGGAGGTGAGCCCCATGGAGCGATAGGCCGTGCGGGGCAGACGGCGGGCGGTGAAGTCGCGGCGCAGGCGATAGATGTCGTGGATGCGGGCGGGGGAGTGGTTGGTGGCTATGACGCGTGAGTCGTCGCTGAGTTCCACGGCGGTGTTGGCTCCGGTGGCTATTTCGTTGATGAAGATGTCATCGTCGCCATATTGGAGGTTGAGTGTGCGTGAGAAGCCTTTGTGGTCGAAAAAGAGGCGGCGTGTGTAGGCCAGATTGAAGCCTGTTGCGCGCAGCGGGTGGCCGCAGATGGCGGCCGAGAGGAAGCGCACGCTTTCCCAGAGATTGTCGAAGGCACGACGGCGGCGACGGCGGTCTGTGTCTGCGGCGGCATCGGTGGCTGCTTCTGTGGCGTAGCCGATCACTACTTCTTTGCCGGCGGCCATGTGGCGCATCATCGAGCGCATCCAGAGCGGGGAACTGATGCGGCAGTTGCCGCAGGTGAGCAGCAGCGAATCGTAGCGCGCGGCCTTGATGCCCAGGGTGATGGCGAGTTTTCGGCGGGAGAGGTTGCGGGAGTTTTCGGGGGCGAAGGTCATGTAGAGGTTGGAGTATTTCATCTCCAGCTCGGTGACGATGGTTTCGGTGTCGTCGGAGCTTTCGTCGTTGACCACGATTACCTCCATCGGCGCCGGATAGTCTTGATTGAGTATCTGCGGCAGCAGGGTGCGCAGGTTGACGCCGTCGGCCTGTGAGTAGACGATTACGCTGACCGGCGGGAAGGCGATTGCCGATGAGGCGATGTCGGCCGTCTGGGCGTTGTCGCGACGGACCTCGCGGCGCACTCTCAGCAGCTTTGGCCAGAGAATCGCGGCAATCGTTATCATTATCAGCAACATGGCGCCAAGCAGCGCCCATGAGGGAAGGGATATTGTCAGGGAGTATAATTCGGGAGGAATCTGCATCGTTTCAGAGGGTGGTTAAATCAGTGCAAAGTTATAAAGAATTTTCAAATTGCGACGCATAGCGGGCTGTCAAAAAAAATTATCGTTTCGCCAAATTCTCGCAACGGAGCCTCTTTGGCGGTTGTAACTTTGCAGCGTCAAAACCTTTTGAAATTTGAAATGCCTATGAAAAACGTAAATCTTCAGAACGTGGCGCCCTCTGCGCGCCGCAGCATCAGTGAAATCATTGTACATTGCTCAGCAACACCTCAGGGCCGGGAGGTGACGGTGGCCGATATCGACCGCTCCCATCGTCAGCGCGGGTTCAACGGAATCGGCTACCATTATCTTGTGGGGCTTGACGGCACGGTCGGCTTCGGCCGCGATGAACGCATTGCCGGCGCGCACTGCTCGGGTCATAACTCGCGATCGGTCGGGGTGTGCTATGTGGGTGGAGTCGACGCCCGCATGCAGCCCAAAGACACCCGCACCGCCGAGCAGCGCGAATCGCTCCGTCAGCTCATCACCCTGCTCCGCCAGCGCTACCCGCAGGCCACGGTCCACGGCCATCGCGAATTTGCCGCCAAAGCCTGCCCATGCTTCGATGCCGCTGCCGAATATGGCGCGTAATGCCTGCAAAGCGGNTGGCAGGAGACAGCGTCAGAAGGGATAGCCGATGGCGAGGTGGAAGGCAAGGGAGTCTTTGAATTTGCGCATGTTGTAGTAGGTGTGCTTGCCGGTTTCGTAGGGGGCGTGGATGCCGATACCGAGGTCGCCGCGCACCACGAGCATGCCGATGTCGAGTCGAAGGCCTGCGCCGGTGCCAAGGGCGATGTCTTTCAGGAATGTCGACGCTTTGAGCAAGCCGCCGGGGCGCGCGGGGTCTTCTTTGAGAAGCCACACGTTGCCGGAGTCGAGAAACAGTGCGCCATGAATGGGGCCGAAAATCGGAAAGCGGTATTCGACGTTGAACTCAAATTTAAACGTACCGGTCTGGTCGAAATAGCCATTGACCTGATCGGCAGGCACGCGGTAGCTGCCGGGGCCTATGCTGCGCACGGTGAAGGCGCGGATGGAGTTGGCGCCCCCAACGTAGAATTGCTCGCTGTAAGGCACTTGGGTGGAGTTGCCGTAGGCATGGGCTGCGCCGACTGCTATGCGGCTCACGAGCCATTGGTCGCCCGAGCCGATGCGGCGGTTGTAGACGAGCTGGGTCTGCCCCTTGACAAACTGAGAGAAGGGTGTGTGAAACAGTGTCTTTTCGCCCTTCTTGCCGCAGGCTTCATAGATGGCCCAGAAGATGTTGCCCGCTTCCTGAATGGTAAACTGCCAGTTGATCTGGTTGTTGCGGTCGATGTTGCGGTCGTAGACGTAGCTGAACGACATCTGCGGGATGAACTGGCTGCGGAAGCTCTGTGCAATGGCTTGGTTGGCGTTCATGATTGAGTCNAACTCGGCNGTGGAGCGCATCAGGTTGACGTAGGTCAGCTTGAAGAGGGTCAGCGAGTTGGTGACATGGCGAGTGGCGCGCCAGTCGTAGGTGAATCCGGCGTTGAAGCTGGCCATGTTGAAATAGTGGGGTCGGTTGAGCAGGTCGGCGCCGAGTGAGATGCGGGTCCAGTTGAGNGCGCGGCGGGTGCGCGGAATGAAGCGCGGAGCCAGCAGGCGCGGGAAGGAGAGCGAGGCGTTCAGGCCCACTTCATAGGAGTTGAACACGGAGCTGTGGCCGTGGCCGGTCTGCCATTCGTAGGTGCCGAAGAGGTCGGCGCTTAGCTGTTCGCCGCCGCCAAACACGTTGTGGTTGGTCAGCTTGAGGTCAACACCGGGGCCAATGTAGCTGTTTGACTTGGAGGTGGCGTTGACTTCGATGGAGGCTTCGAGCGGAGCGTCGAACGTGCAGTCAATCTCCACGTCGAGGCGCCGGGCGGCAATGCCGGCCGAATCGGGCACGACGTTGATTTCTATGCCGTTGAAGATGCCGAGGCGCGAGAGATAGGTCTGGGTGCGGTTCATGTCGCGCACGGTGAATGTCTTTCCTTCGCGGAAGGTGATGCACTCCGGAATCAATCCTTCGCGAAGTCGCGAGGGCATCATCTGAATCACCATGCCCCGGGAGGTCATGGTGGTGTCGGGAGTGCCGCCGCCCTGGTTGCGGTGAATGCGGGTGGTGACCGTTCCGGTGGTGTAGCTTGCCAGCAGGTTTTTGTTGACGTTGGATGCGAGCGTCAGGCGCAGGGCAATGCGGTTTTTCTGAATCGTGGAGTCGGCGAGATATTCAATGAATTCGGGCTTGAAGAAGTAGTAGCCTCGGTTGCGCACGGCGTTGGCAATGCGCACTCTGACGTCGCTCAGCGAGTCGGTGTTGTAGCGTTCGCCNTTGACGAGATAGGAGTTGCGGCGCGCAACGGAGTCGATCAGGTGGTTCAAACGGCAGGTGTCGGGCAGCAGCTCAATGGAGTCGAGCAGATATTCGGGGCCGGTGTTGACATTGTAGAGAATCTTGGCTTTCTTTTTGTTCTTGCCCTGAATGAGTTCATAGGACGCCTTGCCTGAGAAGTAGCCGTTGTTGGCCAGAATCTGATCAATCATGTGGACGCGCACCTCGGGGCGCACATCGCTGATCAGCACCGGCTCCTGCACGAGCTTCTCGTAGATCCAGTGTTTGAAGCCGCTCGGCGGATTGCTCCAGTTGTTGTAGACCCAGAGACCCAGCGGGAAGGGATAGCGCAGATAGGGAGAGTAGAGGCAGTTGTTGGGCTTGACGTTGACAGCGCTGAGCACGTCAGANGACAGTCCGGGAGCTTCTTTCTGCTCCTTCGAGGGGGTGACGATGTTGATTTTCTTCACTCCGGTGTAGAGAATGTCGTCGTCGCCCAGGCGNCGGGTGGTGGAGCAGGCGGCAATGGCGGCGAGCAGTGTCGCGCACACNAGNAGCTTTATGGCGGTCAGAGTCTTGGCGGTTTTCATTCTTTATCGGTCTTTTCGGTCGGTTCGGATGATGAGGTTGCGGGGGCTGAGGCAGCCGGGGCGGTGTCTGTGGGGTCCGGCTCTTTGGGTCGGGTGGCGAAGCGGAAAATGTCGCGCAGCGAATTGAGCTTGCGTTTGAGCACGAAACCTACGCCGGTCTGGGTGATTTCGCCTTCGAGGATGCTCTCGAAGCCAACGTGGCGGAACAGGCGCACATACATCGACCCGCTGCGGTTGAGCATATATTCAAACGAGATGTCGTTGATGAGATTCTGCGAGAAGTTTTCGTCGGCATCGGCATCGGTCGAGTAGTTGCCGCCCACAACGATTTTGAAGCGGTCGTTGAAGAGCGATTTCGACACTCTGTAGCTGTAGCTCGTGGTGGTCGATTTGGCGCCATCGGTGGTGGTGTCGTATTGGTCGATGCCGAATGAGATGTCGACGCCGCGGATGTTGTTTGCGGCCCACGAGTTGAGCTGCGAGGCGAGGAAGGAGTAGAGCGGATTGCCGGAGAGGTTGGCGTTGGCTTTGGTGCCGGGGCCGGTGTACTGGTTGTAGAGCAGCAGGTTCATGGCCTGGTTGGCGCGCTGTTCGGCCGACATGGAGGTGAGCTCGTTTTCAAGCGTCAGGTCGTCGTTGGTGGCCAGGTCGAAGGCCACGTTCATGTTCGACAGAGTTCCGGTGACAGACAGGGTGATGTCGAAGTTAACCAGTCGGGAGTTCTGGCCCTCCTGGGTGACGTTGGCTTTCAGACGGTCGACGGCGCGGACGTTGAGCGTCGGGTTGAGAATGTCGCCGGTGAAGGCCACAAAGCTGCCCTCTTCAAATTTGAAGTTTTTCTCCGACATGATTGACATCGAGATGCCGCCGGTGGAGATCTGCGGGGTGTAGCGCACGAAGCCGCTGTTGATTGTGTAGCGTCCGGTCAGGCGTCCGGCGGAGTTGTCCATCGGATTCAGGGAGTAAGTGAAGCTGCCTGCGCCATTGATTGAGGCTTTGTTTTTGCCGTCGGGCGAGAGGTCGACATTGATGGTGGAGCCTTCGGAAATGACAAGGCGGGCGTCGAGTATGATCGACATCGGGACGTCGGCTATGGAGTCGGCCTGAGCAATGGATGTGGTGTCGGAGAACTGGACGAAGCGAACCATGTCGTCAGATTCCTGCGGGGCGAGCGATTCAACGCCGTCGGTCATCACATAGGTGACGTTGGTGCCTGCGAGCACGTTGAGGTCGGCGTCGACCATCAGCACGCTGAGATTGCCCTTTGCAGAAGCGTCGAGGTCAATGAAGGCTTTGCCGTAGACGTTGGCGCCTCGGGGGCGGTTGGAGTTGACAATCTGCATGTCGCGCGCCTTGAGGTTGAGGTCGAGGCCGATGTTGCTCAGGCGGCGGGCGTCGACGGTGCCGTTGATGTGGAGGTCGTTTTTGTTCAGGCCGGCAATGGTGAAGTCGTTGAACTTGACTATGTTGCTGTCGACCGGTATTTTTTCTTCTGAGAAGGCGTATGACATGCCTGTCATGCCTAGCTTCACGGCTGTGGAGTCGAAATCGAGGAAGCCGTTGAAGATGGGGTTGGCCATGTCGCCGGTGATGTCCATCTGGCCGTTGAGCATCCCTGAGAGCTGGGCCACATCTTTGGGCAGGAAGGGGTTGACAACGCGCAGCGGGAAGTGAATCATCTTGAAGTCGAGCAGGAAGGGGTGTACGGCGGTGGAGTCGTTGAGGTTGCCCGAGGCGGTGATGACTTTTATGCCGTCGACAAGCAGGTCGGCGTCGGCGCGCACGGCTCCGGAGCGTGGGTCGTTGGCCAGGTTGAGGTCGAGGCCGAAGGTGCCCACTCGCTCGCGGCCATAATAGAGGTTGGCAACGTTGACATTGCCTTTGCCCGTCAGCTGATTGTTGTCCCAGCGGAAACGCATGTCGGCGTCAACCACGCCTTTGATTGGTGGAGCGAAGGGATTGAGCGAGAGCCATTCGGAGAGTTTGATGTTGTTGAGGGCGAGAATCACATCTTCCTGGCCGTGGTCAATGGAGTCTGCGGCATGCTCGGTGTAGAGGTGGAGCGAGCTGCTGTCGGACATCAGTTTGAGGTTGGCGTCGAGATGATGGGTGGAGAGGTTGAACGCCACACTGTTGTCGGGGTTGATCTGCCATTTCTTGTAGGCGATTGTGGGCTGGTTGGGGGTGAAATGGAATGTGAGGGTGGAGTCGACCATCTGCGCGTTGACGCCGATGGAGAAGCCCTGGTCGCCNTTGATGTTGGCCTGCTTGATGAAGCCGGAGAAGCGGTCGGAGGAGATGAANCCGGTGAGATTGACGGATGCGAAATCGTCCATGGTGCCGGGCTGATTGTTGACGCTGGCATTGTAGACCAGGAACTGGCCTTTCTGATTGGCGTTGAAGCTGATTTGGTCAAGTCGGGTTGAGCCGGTGCGGAAGCCGTCGATTTGGGCGTAGAGGTTGATGAGCGAGTCGTTGTGGAGGGTGAGTCGCAGGTCATTGAAGCTCATGCCGGAGGTGGCGGCAAGATAGGTGGCCACGAAGTTGTTGGCTCCCGACGAGAGGTCGACACTGAGCGGGGGGAGGGTGTGTTGCAGGGTCGGGATGTCGATGCTCCGATCTTTGATGTCGCGGTCGAGGAGGAGTTGGGTGGCTGTCAGTCGGCCCATCAGTGTGTCGAGGCTGCAGAAGGCCCGGGCGTTGAGGGAGAGGTCGCCGGAATTGACGATGGCAGAGGTGATGGTGTCGGTGGCGAGCACTTTGGCTGTGGCTTCAGGCACGGTGATGGTCTGGTCGGCCATGTGCCAGTTGAGGTTGGAGAGGCTCAGTTCGGCATCGATGAAGCCGTTGCGCGGATTGAAGCTGCCGTTGGTGTAGATTTCTGTGGAGCCGTCCATGCGGTCGGTTGACAGGCCGAGGGCTTTGAGGTCGAGGGCGCGGACGTCGCCGGTCACGTCCCATTCATAGCCCTGCTTGGAGAACCATGCCGTCAGGTCGGCGTCGATGTTGGCTTCGGGGTTGTCGGAATTGATGTGGCCTTTCACTCGGCAGGTGTCGAGCGCAGCAGTGAGGGTTATGTTGTTGAGTGCGCTGCCATTGTAGGTCATGTGGTCGAGGTCGATGTCGGCTTTCAGGCTGGTCGATCGTTTTTCGGGGTCGTAGCCGTGACCTTTCACGGCTGCCCGGGCCGAGAGGTCGGCGATGCCCAGGCCGGGCATGAATTTCTGGAGGGGGAAGCGCGAGGCTTTGAGTTTCAGGTCGTAGCCCTCGGCGCGCTGATTCCATTTGGCGTCCATGGCCATGGTGCCGCTGCCGGTGCGCAGATCCACGTTGCCGTCAATCAGTCCGGGGCGATAGTCGACATTGCCCTTGATGGTCATCGGTGGAATGTTGATGGTCTTGGCCGTGGCCGGGTCGAGCATGGAGGTTTTGAGGAAGTCGACGTTGGAGATGTTGCCGTCGATTTTCACATTGCCCTGCATCCGGTCGAAGTTCATGACGTTGGCCACGCGACCTTGAGCCGCCACGCTCAGATAGCGGGGCATTTCGAGTTTCAGTTGATTGATGTCGAGATCGCCTATGGTGCCGTCGATCAGGGCCTGAAGGGTCAGACGCTCCTGCGCGGGCACTCCGCCCATCATTTTGCGGAGCGTTGGCATGGCGAGGTAGATGTCGCTGAGCGAAACGGCGCCGTCGGCGTCGAGATAGATTGGCAGCGAGGGGTCTTTTGTCATGTCGCCGAGCCCCATGGAGGCGTCGAGACTGAGATCGGAGGCGTTGGTCTGCAAGCTGAATTGGCGGGCGTTCATTGCCGCGGAGTCCATTTCAAATGTGCCTGATGCGTTGAGTGTCAGGCCGCAGCGTTCGTTGAGGCTGAGGGTCTTGATGGGCACTCGGATGTCGGTGCCGCGATTGTAGAATGAGTCTATCCGAATTGCCACATCGCTCACATTGATATAACTCATGTCGAGGCCGGGAAGGGGTGTGGCTCCGGCTGTGGCATAGAGGGCATCGGGCGATGTAAGGCCTATGTGGCCGATGTTGATTGTCCAGGGCAGCGAGGAGGTGGCTGTCGGTGCGGCCAGAGAGTCAGCGGCAGCGGAGGGGGATTTGTAGTTGGCGAGAAATTCGGCGGAGGGGGTGAGGTATTTCGCTGTGAGAGAGTCGACAATGAGAGAGTCGGCGTTGATGATCGATCGGCCGAGGTCAATCTTGCCTCCGCGCAGGCGGGCGTTGCCGAGTGTGGCCTGCAGGGTGTCGATGGTGGGCAGCATCTGCATGTTGATGCGCACGTTGCGGAGCCGGAGGTCGGGAGCGCCGATGAGCATGCGCATGGTTGCGGTGTCGGTTTTTTCGGGGGTGACGGTGTCTTTGATTATGATGTTGATGTCGGCACCGTCGAGCAGCGTGCGGCCCACGTTGACGTCGGCCATGTCGAAGCCGAGGTTGGTGCCCTCTGAGCTGAATGAGTTGATGCGGGCGGTCAGATATGTTGCCGAGTCGGGAGTGTTGAGTCGATAGTAGGCATCGCTCAGGTCAAGGTCATCGATTTCGATGCGGCTGCGAAACAGCGGCAGGGCGGCCACGGAGGCTTCGGCCGATCGGGCGGCAATCAGTGTGTCGCCATGTTCCACAATGGCGAGGCCTTCAAGACTGAGGTTGAGCGGAAAGCGCAGGCGCAGGCGGTCGAGAGAAATATCCATGCCGGTTGATTCCGACAGCTTCTCTACGGCGATGTTTTTTGCAAAATCTTGAACGAAAGGGATATATAGGGCTACGGGGATAATCACAACAAGAGCCACGATTGCAAGCAGCAACCACAGCAAACAGCGGAAAACAGTGCGAAAAGCTCTCTTGGCAGTCACAGAACGANGTGGATGAATGGAGTGAACAAATAAATTAACACAAAACTACAAAAAAGTCTTCAAAGTGTTAACGCCCCACCTCTAATAATGTTTATTTTCCGGCAAGTTTTTCTTTGCTTTGACTGTGAAATGGGATTGCGCGTGAAATTTTGTATTTGTGCAGCATCTCCGATGCAGCNATGGCGGAGGNGNTATGTCCCCACCACGGTCGGGAGCGGGGCTCCCTCCCCCACCACGGTCGGGAGCGGGGCTCCCTCCCTTATGGTGGGGTTTAAGGAGGTGGGTCGTCTCCGACGACTGCACTGCCTGGTCGNGTGGAGGGTGGNCTCCNATATAGTTAGAGGGTTNAGGAGTGTTGNGTGNTGTTAAGNGGTGTTAAAGTTGTGGGGTGGGTTGAACTTTGTTTGGGGTGGGGGTGTTTTGANGGTACATAGCAAGATTACTTTTTCCATTGCAAGAAATGTGATAATGATTGGTTTATTATCTAAGCGAGGAGCGTTGAGACAACGGCCCTCGTTTTTGTTTGTATAGAATGATATAGAATGAGCTTCTGTTGGAGGTGTGAAAATCAGAATATATGATTAACTTTGCAAAATGGAATCGAAACAGAAACGCAAACAGCCAGATGTAGAACCAATCACTTATGATCGGTCAATGATACCTGTGCGTATTGAATCGCTAATATATGTTATCCGTAAGCAGCAGGTGATGCTTGACTCGGATTTAGCAAGACTCTATGGCGTTGAAACTAAAGTGTTGAATCAGGCAGTCAAGCGAAATATTCAACGGTTTCCGGAGGACTTTATGTTCCAGTTAACAAAGGAGGAGTGTTTAAGGTCACAAATTGTGACCTTAAATGAAGGTAGGGGGCGTCATCTTAAATATATGCCACATGTGTTTACTGAAAATGGGGTAGCGATGCTTAGTGGTGTTTTACGCTCAGATAAGGCTATTGAAGTCAATATCAATATAATGCGTGCTTTCTCAGCTATGCGTAGCTTCCTTATGAATAATGCTGCCATTTTTCAGCGTATGGATCAGTTAGAGATGAGGCAATTGAAAACAGATGAGAAAGTCGACGCTATTCTTGATAAACTTAGCGACAATGATAGACCGAATGAGGGAGTCTTTTACAATGGACAGATTTTCGATGCCTACGCACTTGTGGCAGACCTTATTCGTCAAGCCAAAACTCGTATTGCTGTTATTGATAATTACATTGACGACTCGGTATTGGTTCAACTTTCAAAGCGTAAGGCTGGAGTAACTGTGGAAATTTATGATGGTCAGATTTCGAAGCAGCTGAAACAAGACGTGGAGAAGCACAATGAGCAATATCCCGGCGTGGTGCTTCATAAATATACCAAAGCTCACGACCGTTTTTTGATAATCGATGAGGATGTCTATCATATCGGAGCGTCTCTCAAAGATTTAGGCAAGAAGCTCTTCGCCTTCTCTAAAATGGATGTGATGACTGGCTCTGAACTATTGGCAGGATTATAATCGACATCAATCTTCATTAATTTCTGACGGCTGCTCTGCCTGGTCGAGTGGGGGGGCCTCCTATATGGTTGGGGTGTTGAGGAATGTTAAGGGGAGTTAAAGTTGTGTCGTGGGGTGAACTTTCTTTGGG
>JAAVDT010000011.1 GCA_014801655.1 Bacteroides sp. | reverse complement strand
GGGACGCACGGCTCGTGCGTCCGGTTGAGAATCAGCGTGTTATCATCGGACGCACGAGCCGTGCGTCCCTACAAGGAGAGGGGAGTCCTATAAGGTTTAATCACTGCTTAAGTAAACAACATTGCGTCATCATTCCGCGCGTTCCTGCCCGGAGAGCGTAGCGATTCCCTGCGCGTTCACATTCGCACAAGTCGCTGAAAGATAAAAAGTTCCGTGTCCGTTCCGCTCAGCTCCGTAGATTTGAGGCGTAGCCGATAAGAAAGTTCCGTAGGCTTTTAAGTCTTTAAGTTCCAAACACCTAAGAAAAGAAGCATCAACGGATGAAGTGTTTTGTTGGTCACATCATCATTCCGCGCGTTCCTGCCCAGAGAGCGTAGCGATTCCCCGCGCGTTCACATTCGCGCAAGGCACTGAAATCTAGAAAGTTCCGTGTCCGTTCCGCTCAGCTCCGTAGATTTGAGGCGAAGCCGATAAAAAAGTTCCGTAGGCTTTAAAATCCCTAAGTTCCAAACCCCTAAGAAAAGAAGTGTCAACGGATGAAGTGTTTTCGGCCGCGCAGATAGTAGTCTATGAGGATATTCGGTCGGGGAGGGGTGGTGTTGAGCAAGTCTACGGTCGGGAAAGTGGTGTAGGCCTTTTTCATGCGGCGGAAGTCGCGATGAGCGCGCAACACGGCTGCGGCATTCTTGAAGTCGAGCGTTGCAACGAACTTTGCCCACGCAATGGTGTCGAGCAATCGTCGGCGCAGCAACACACGGCTCCGGCTGCCGTCGGGCAGATTCTTGTAGAGCATCAGCAGGTTGTTGCGGAAGTTGAGGTAGGTCTTGCGCGGATTTGAAGCATCGAGGCTGCCCCCGCCGAGATGATAGATTGTCGACGATGGCACCGCCCACACCTCTCGGCCGGCAAGCTGCATGCGCCAGCAGAGGTCAATCTCCTCCATGTGGGCGAAGAAACTCTCGTCGAGACCGCCAACGGCCATGTAGAGCTGCGTGTCGACCATCAGGCATGCTCCGGTGGCCCAGAACACAGGCAGGGGAGTGTCGTATTGTCCGCGATCCTCCTCCACGGTGGCAAACACTCGTCCCCGGCAGTAGGGATAACCATTGCGGTCAATGAATCCACCCGAAGCGCCGGCATATTCAAACATCTCTTTCTGTCTGTAGGCGCGGATTTTCGGTTGGCATGCACCGACTTTGCTGTCTGCTTCCATAAACTCAAGGAGCGGTTCAAGCCAGCCCGGAGTCACTTCAACGTCGGAGTTGAGCAACACAGCGTAGGGATATTCCCCGGCGTAGTGGGCAATCGCTTTATTGTAGCCCCCGGCAAAGCCGTGGTTTTCATCAAATTTAAGCAGTTCGACCGAGGGAAATTCACGCTCAAGCAACTTGACTGACTCATCGGTCGAACCATTGTCGGCCACAATGACGCGGCCTACGCTCTGAGGGGTGTGTTCCACAACCGAGGGCAAGAACTCGCGAAGAAGTTTGGCGCCGTTCCAGTTAAGGATAATCACGGCTACTTTGGGGTCAGAGCTGTTCATTCGGCAAATTCTCCTGTCATTTCTTCACAGCCATCCACCGGGTCGAGGAGCGTGACATTAACAATTCGGTTATATAGCTCCGGGCGGTCAGGCAGGCTGACCTTGATGTAATTGTCGGTGAAGCCATGCATGCGTCCGCCGTGGGCAGTGTGTTCAACGAGTACCGGCCTTGTCTGCCCTGCGTGGCGTTCAAGAAAACTGCGGAGCTTGCGGTCAGACACCTCGGCCATTTCGGCTGCGCGCTGATGCTTATCCTCCTGGCTGACAATGTGGTCAATCTCGGTCAGAGCCCGGGTGCCGGGACGTTCGGAATAAGGGAAAATGTGGAGTCGGGTGATGTCGAGGCTGTCAATGAAGTCGCGCGATGCCTCAAACAGTTCGCGCGTTTCGCCTCGGGCACCGACAATGAGGTCAACGCCGATAAACGCATCCGGAATGTGGCGGCGAATGGTTTCGATGCGGTGGCGAAACAAAGCCGTGTCATAGCGGCGGCGCATCAGCCGGAGCACCTCGTCATTGCCGTTTTGGAGCGGAATGTGGAAATGCGGCATAAAACGCTTCGAGCCCGCCACCCATTCAATCATCTCGTCGGTCAGCAGGTTAGGCTCAATCGACGAAATGCGGTAGCGTTCGATTCCCTCCACCTCATCGAGCGAGCGAATCAGGTCAAAGAACGTCCGGTCGGTTCCCTTGCCGAAATCGCCGATATTCACGCCGGTTATCACAATCTCCTTGCCCCCCTCGGCGGCCACGGCCTCAGCCTGCGCCACAAGGCTCTCGATGGAGCCCGATCGTGATCGGCCGCGCGCATAGGGAATCGTGCAATAGGAGCAGAAATAGTCACACCCATCCTGCACCTTCAGGAAATATCGTGTGCGGTCGCCCCGCGAACATGAGGGTGTGAACTCCCGGATCTCTTTGGTCAGAGTGATTTCCGTGCGGCTCACACCGTCGCGAAGCCATCGGTCAACATAGTCGGCAATCTTCAGCTTGCGGTCATTACCCGCCACCAACACCACACCCGGCAGCCCGGCCACCTCTTGCGGCTTCAGCTGCGCATAGCAGCCCGTGACCACAATCGGCACCTGCGGATAGCGGCGAGCCCANGANCGAATCATCTGGCGGCACTTTTTGTCGGCCAGTTCAGTCACNGAACAAGAGTTAACGATAATCAAATCAGGGCGTTCNCCCTTTTCAGCCTGCGCCAGACCGCGCTCCGCCAGCATNGAAGCCAGCGTAGCCGTCTCGGCAAAATTCAGCTTGCAGCCAAACGTATGATAAAGGGCCTTCTTCTGCCCGAAAATTTCAGTAGGAGTCATAATTACCTGCAAAGTTACAAATTTTCCAATTTTTGATTTCATTACAAAGGAATTTTTGAGCGTTTTTCCAAACATTAAGGATTGTTTATTTAAGATATTTCCGGTGGACGGATGAAAAGCGTATTGAAAAGTGGGGGAGGGGAGTGAACAAATGTTGGGGATATGGCGTTTTATGAGTAAATTTGTGGTCGGTGAAGTCGTTTCGCCGGCTGAATAATTTATAATATGCTGAAAGAAGATTTATTACATATATATGCCACGTCGTTTCGTAGAAACTGGGACCTCCCGGCTCTGACGGAATACACCACCGGCGACACGCTGACTTATGGTCAGATGGCGCGCCGGATTGCTCAGACTCATCTATTTTTTGAACTGAGCGGGGTGAAACCGGGCGATAAGGTGGCGCTCCTCGGCAAGAACACTGTCGGGTGGGTCATCACTTATATGGCTGCGCTGACCTATGGCGCGGTGGTGGTGCCTATCCTGCAGGAGTTTAACCCTACGGATGCGCAACATATCATTAACCATTGCGACGCTGTGTTGCTTTTTGTGGCCGATAGCAACTGGGAGCATCTCGACACGGATCATCTCCCGGCTTTGAAGGCGGCTATTTCGCTCGACAGCCATGATGTGTTGCTTGACAATTCTGCCGATGGCAAGCGTTATCGCAAGATTCTGCGTGTGCTCGGCGAGGCGTTCAACAANCGCTATCCCCGGGGATTCTCGAAGGATGATGTGAAGTATCGCTATTTCAAGGCTGATTCGTTGGCTGAAATCAACTACACTTCGGGCACCACGGGNTTCTCGAAGGGTGTGATGCTGACGTTGAACAATCTGTGTGGCAACGTGGTGTTCGGCATCCGGTCGAAACTCATTGAGGCGGGTGGCCGCACACTGTCGTTTCTGCCGCTGGCTCATGCCTATGGGTGTGCGTTCGACATGCTGTCTCCGCTNGCAATCGGTGCTCACGTCACNCTCTTTGGCCGCATTCCATCGCCGAAGTTGCTGATGAAAGCCATGGCGGAGGTGAAGCCCACGATTGTGCTCTGCGTGCCGTTGATTCTTGAAAAAATCTACCGCAAGCAGATTTTGCCTATCATCTCCAAGCCTTCGATGAAAAGGATGATGGCTGTGCCGTTTCTCAACCGCAGGGTCTACAATAAGATTCGCGACAAGCTGATCGAGGCCTTTGGCGGCGAGTTCAAGCAGGTGATTGTGGGTGGCGCGCCGCTCAATCCCGAGGTCGAAGCGTTTCTGTATAAAATCCGATTNCCATTCTCTGTGGGCTACGGCATGACCGAGTGTGGCCCGCTGATCAGTTTCACGCCCTGGCGCGAGTTTATCCCAGGCTCCTCGGGCCGCACGCTCAAGGGGTTGATGTATTCTAAAGTCGACAGCGACAATGAGGCTTACATTCCCGGCGAAATCTGCGTTAAAGGCGAAAACGTCATGAAGGGCTATTATAAAAATCCGCAGGCCACGGAGGCTGTGCTCGACAAGCAGGGATGGCTCCACACGGGCGACATGGGCACCATCTCCGATGCCGGCACCATCTTCATCAAGGGCCGCTACAAAACGATGATTCTTTCGGCCAACGGGCAGAATATCTATCCGGAGGAGATAGAAGCCAAGCTCAACAACTTGCCTTATGTGGCGGAGAGTCTGGTAGTTGACCGCGGAAAGAAACTCGTGGCGCTTGTCTATCCCGACTATGAGGCCATGGACAAGTCGCGCCTGACCAGCGACATGATGCCTCCGGTCATGGAAAAGGTGCGTCAGGAACTGAATCGCCTCGTGGCACCATATGAACGAATTGATGAGATACAACTACGTCCCACTGAGTTTGAAAAAACGCCAAAACGTTCGATCAAACGCTTTCTCTATCAGTAAGGGGTTAGAATGAATGTGTTAAAATATTTATTTACGTAGTTCTTATAATAGTTGGGCAAGTGGCCGGGCTCCCTCCGCGGAGTTCGGCCACTTATTGCTGTTGAGTGGTGGGGGTCAGCGGGGAATGTCGACGCGGGCTGAGTCGCGGGCTTGAAGNACCACGCGGCTGATGGTGTCGACTTCAATGGAGTCAAGCTCGTTGTCGACCATCACGAAGACCGTAGTGGAGTCTTTCACGAATTGTTCGCCGTTGTCGGGGTATTCCTCCCGAGTGAAGCGCCGGATGCCGAGCACCACTATGGCTGTCAGCGCGGCCAGGAATATCACCCAGGCCGCAATCAGCAGAGCCTTGCGGGGCAGGCGCGGCAATTTTATCGGGCGGCGCGGTTTCTTCTCTTTGGTCTCATTGGCTGCGGGGCNGTCNNNGGTNGCCGNNGGTTCNTCGGCAATGGTCAGATCCACGACCACGGCCGTCACGTTATCGCGTCCGCCGGCCTGCTTGGCCTTCTCGATGAGNGCCGTGGNTATTTCTTCGGCCGTGGAATCGGAGGCAAGAGTTTCGGCTATTTCGGCCGAGGTCAGCATGTCGCTCAGGCCGTCGCTGCAAAGCAGATATTTTTCCGAGCCGGCGACGAGCGGGAAGGTGGCGGTTTCGATGAAATCATGGGAGTCGGTGGTCACTGTCTGAAGCCCCATGCAGTGGTCAACGATGTTGCGCCGGGGGTGGGCCATCGCTTCGGCTTCGGAAAGTTCGCCGGAATCTTCAAGGCGCCCCACGGGCGATTGGTCATGGCTCAGCTTGGTCAGCCGGCCGTCGGCATAGCGATAGATGCGCGCATCGCCGCAGTTGGCCATGTAGACTTTGCGGTCGGCCATGGAAAAGAGTGCAGCCACGGCCACACATCCCATCTGCGACACTCTGACGTCGGCCTCGCGATGCTCCACGACAGTGTTGTTGGCATTGATAAACGCCTGATGAAGAGCCATCGCCGGGTCGGCACCATTGGTCACCGTCATTCCGAGAAACTCGCCAAGCTTACGGGCCGTAAGCTCAGCGGCAAACTCGCCCCCGGAGTAGCCCCCGAGGCCGTCGATGGCTGCAGCGAGAATGAAGTTGGTGTTGCCGATGCGGTCGGCGATAAATCGGTCTTCATTAGTGCGTCGCGTGCAGCCCACATCTGTCAGTCCAAAAAAATCGGCGTCAATGCCGCCGTCAAAAGATTCCGTCATACAGACCTTAAATTAGAAGAAATGTGAAAAACCGCGCAAATCGCAGCGCGAAACATAGCGAATGCAAAATTAACCAAAAACTTGGCGAGGGAGAGTGAAATTCACGGAATTGTAACGAAATTTTCAAGAAAGCCGGGCTGAAATTTGGAAGTTAGAAAAAAATAGATTAATTTTGTATGTTGCAAAGGCTGAGAGCAGCCGATGCAGTGAATACACATTCACACTCAAACATGGGGTTGACCGGTTTTGACAGCGTGTAGAGGTGGTGTGTAAGCATGCAGAGCCATGATGGAAGGCGCTCTTAAAACTCCGACATCAACTTTTTTAAATGGCGAAAATAACTACGCTCTTGCTGCCTAATCGAAGCACAGTAGATTACGCTTAATCGCCGCAACAGTTGCGGCGACAAGACATCGCCCGATTGCCAATTTTTCCGAGGCTAATCGATCAGGCGGTGCAGGTAAATCGGAAATAGGACTCCGGCCGTCTCGCGAAGAGTCCGAAATTTTAGAGAATAAGGCTGCGGTTGGTCGCTTTTTGCCTGCCGCAGCACGAAAACCAAGTAAAAGCTAAGCATGTAGAAAGCACATTAGTTCCACGTTTGGACGAGGGTTCGAATCCCTCCAACTCCACCCATAGTTATTTCAACCACAACAAAATAAACATTTGAAATAACGTAATTTGAAAGGCTGCAAGCGTTTAGATGCGAATTGAATGGATTATTTTTTTTCATTCTCACGCTTGTGCATTGCCGTTTTTGGCCATGGCGCGAACAAGTTTGTTCGTAAAATTTGTTCGCAAACGCCCGTCAATCATCGCAATTTATTAAACCTTTAAATCAGTAATCTCCGGCCGGATAAAGTCAATCAGGTTCTTGCACTGTTTGGGGCGGAAATAGCTCTAATGAACCTTTCTTTGATTCAATACAAAGTTAGCATTTATATGGCATATGGATGCACATGACCACAGGTGAAGATTAATTTTTGTTTTGGTGAAATATTTAGGGGGATTTTTGCGTTATAGTGTATTTGTTAAAAATTTGCTATTATGATGAATCAACAGGAAGTATTTGATTTGGCTTTTGTCAATCAGGAAAGGGCGAGAGGTGTTTTGGTGAGTTCCGGTATTGCCGATGTGTGGGAGCGGAATGGGTGTCGCGTAAATCTGGTGGGGTCTCTGCGTATGGGTTTGCTGGCCTCGCATAGAGATATAGATTTGCATGTGTATTCCAAAGGGATAACTGTGGAGGGCAGTTTTGCTATTGCTGCACAGGTGGCTCGGCTTCCGGGGGTGACTGAAATCAGGTGTATCAACGGACTTCACACTGATGAACATTGCGTGGCTTGGCATATCTTCTATCGGTGTGATGACGAGGTGTGGCAATTTGATGTGATCCATATTGAGGAGGGAACGGAGTATGATGGATTTTTTGAGCGAATGGCTGATAGGATTGTGGAGGTGATGACATCCGGTCAGAAGGAGATTATTCTTCGACTGAAATTCGAGGCACCGTCGGGCTCTGATTATCATGGAGTGGAGTTTTATGAGGCTGTGATTGCCGACGGAATATCAAATATGGTAGAATTTGAAGAATGGGTTACTGACCACCGTAAGAAACCTATGTATTACTGGATACCCTAAAAATGGAACTGTCCTCAGAAATCCGGGGGGACTTCGCTTCGTGCGAGAAATGGAACAAGGGAAATAAACTCTCCGGCTGGATAAAGTCAATCAGGTTCTTGCACTGTTTGGTGCAGAAATGGCACCAACGAAACTTTCTGAGATATGAAACAAGCAAAGGTATTTGTCAGTAATACTCTTGCGGGCATACTGACCGAAGATGAAGCCGGGTATGAGTTCATGTATCTACCGGAGTATTTAGCGTCTGATTCGGCTATACCCGTCAGTCTGACATTGCCTCTGTCGGATAAACCGTACTGAGACAAAGTTCTGTTTCCATTCTTCGATGGACTTATTCCTGAAAGATGACTGCTTGAATATGCCGGAAATAAGTAAGTGTTGAATAGGAAATTGAACTATCTATATTTGGATATGTTATACAAATGCACTATCTTTGCGCTACAAAATGGTATGACTATGAATACAGCATCAGTAACAAGAAAACAGACCTCGTTTCGATTAAGTGAAAATTTGCTGAAACGTCTCCAGATAGAGGCTAAGAAACATAACCGCAGTCTCAACAATCTTGTTGAGAGTGTACTTCTCGCTTTTGTTTCAGAAAAGCCTAATAAGACAACTTTGGCAGCAATGAAGGAAGCGGAGACTTCTGATAATTTAGAGACACTCGACCTCTCCAACTTCCGCAATTTCGTTGATTCTCTATGAAGACTCTGCAGATAACCACTCAGTTTAAGAAGGATCTCAAACGATATAAAAATAGGCCTAAGGTTATCGAGAAATTGGAGTTCATTCTCGGACTGCTTCAAAATGAATTGCCAATACCTGAAGAAAACAAACCTCATCCCCTGACGGGCAATTATCGTGGACACATGGAATGCCATGTGGAAAACGACACACTCCTGATATGGTGGGATAAGGAATCCGACATAATCAAGTTGGTAAGATTCGGCACCCATTCGGAATTGTTTTGAGGGAAGTCCAAGTGCATTTAACGGTTTATGAAAGAATATACTCTAATAGGCAGATTAGGCTTCAGCGCTTGGTCTGTCTTTTGTTTTTCTGTATCAACGATTAAATTCGGGGTATGATCAAATACATGGCTCATCGCCAAAGTTATACTTCTTTCGTGTGTCTGAAAGTTTTAGTAAATTTGCGCTGTGAAACGACACTTTAACACGCATCTTGAAGGGCTTGATCTTCAATTCTGGCACGACTTGATTGAAAGCCGTGGCAAACTCGTGTCGTTGAAAAAAGGTGAGTATCTTTGCCGACAGGGTGAGCCGACCAATGTTTGTGGCTATGTGAAATCCGGATATTTCAAGTATACAGTTGACGGTACCAATAAGATAGGTGGTTTTGCATTTCCGGAAGCCTTGGTGGGTGATTATCCATCCTGCATGGACAATGCCCCTGCGATGTTCGATATCGTTGCAGGGAAAAAATCAGAAGCGTGGATTATTGATGCCACCATACTTCCGCAACTGTTTGAGGACGACATAGAAGCCGGGCGGCAGGGTCTCCTTTTTATGCAGTCGGCTTATGTCTCATTGGCAAAGCGTTATTGTGCTTTGTACGCTAAGACTGCAAGAGAACGATACGTTGACCTCATCCATGAGCATCCGCAGATTGAGCAGGACGTGCCTCAGAAAGAGATTGCTGCATATCTCCAGATAGACCCGATTACGCTTTGCCGCATCAAAAAAGCTTTGTTGAAGCAATAATTCCTCGTAAAAATATAAATCCAAGTTTATAATTCGACTTCTCCGTGATGATTTCCCAGAGAAGGCGATACTATTTTGCCTCTTTTGTGCGTAAATTTGTAAAACGTACCTCATTTTTACGCACTATGAAACAGTACTTCAATACATATTACGAGTACATCGACTCCGACTTTTGGCGCGACCTTTGTGTCGAGAAAGGAGTGTTACGCCAATATGACAAAGGAGAACTGTTTGCAGAAGAAGGACGGACAGCAAAATATCTGGGATACATTAAGACAGGCTCTCTAAAATATGTAGTATATGCACCCGACGGTTCCGAAAAGGTTGTGGGGTTGGAGATTGCCGGTGAGTTTGTCGCTGATTTTCCATTTTCCTTATATGGCAAAAAATCGCGCGTTTCAATAGTCGCGGTTACTCCGTGCGAGATTTATTGTATCTCAGCAAGGGAAATAGGCGCTCTGATGAAATCGGATGCAGAGTTATATAGAGTTATAGCTGAAAGTAGTATGGCTCTTTTCGACACCACTTATAACCGTTATATAGACTTTTACATCAAATCCGCAAAAGAACGATACGATGAACTTGTTGAAAAACACGAAGACATTTTCTCGATTTTCTCACTCAAAGACATAGCCTCTTTCCTTAATATTACCCCCACACATCTGAGTAGGCTACGAAAAAACATCGGCGAATAGTGTTAAAATCCTCGGCTCTCAACTTATGTTGAAAGTTCTTATTTTTATTGTCTGTAACTTTACAGAATTAAAATAAGACAATATGAAGAATCGTAACCTACATCGCACATTATTGTTTCTTTTCATCGCCTCAACGATTATAGGGTTATGCAGCAGTACCTCATGTAGTTTGGAAAAGAGGGTTTCCATAACGACAGGCAGATATGAGAATTCGTATTACAGATATAATAAACCCAATATCGAGATTGAAACATCACGGGACACCATTGCCAGCTACAGTTTTTAGAATTTGACATAAAATAATAATGATATGAGCAAACATAGATTTCAAATTGCTGTGAGCTTCTTAGCCGCATTTTTCTTTGCAATTGCACCATTTCAAAGTGCCTTTGCAAAGAACGATTTAACGCCTTATCAAAAGGCTGCAATCGCAACTCGCTTTGCATCGGAAGTGAAATACAATTTTGCCGGATACGGCAAATTCGCGCAGAACTATGACAGTATTTGCCGCGCAGAACTTCCTAATCTCGTAAATACGCAGACCGATGAAGAATTCAGCGACAAACTCCAACTTTTTGCCAATCTACTGAAAGACGGTCATACAAGCATAGGGTTCAGTGCCGATGTAACTTATGCACCCATAAGTCACAAGAGAATCGGCGATAAGGTTTTCGTTACCGAAGTGTATTCTGATGAATACAGTCAGAAAGGAGTGCGCCGGGGAACCGAAATTGTAGCCATTGATGATATGCCGGTTATCGAATATGGTAACAAATATGTGGTGCCTTATATTCCTTCATCAACTCCACAATGGTCTGCCACATATCCTTTCAATTCCATTAACCTCACAAAAGGATATCGCGGAGTTCCTGTAAAGCTGACATTCAGAAACAGCAACGGTAAGACTTTCGATATCATAGATGACCGTCAGTCTCCGTGGGGTATTGTAAACCCCGATATGTCGATTAAGTTTGATTCACTTCCCGGCAACATCGGACTTTTGAGAATACAGAGTTTTCAGGCTAATAGTTTCGATCTTCAGGCATTCGGCGACCTTTACGAACAAAAGATTGTCCCGACCGATGGCTTGATCATAGACATACGCGACAATACCGGCGGTAACAGTCAGGTCGGGCAGATTATTATGATGTTGCTTGCAACCGATACCATTCCGCAAGCCTCGTGGAAAACGCCTAAATATGAAGCTGCTTACGCTTCTTGGGGCAAAAAGTGGGACTGTGAAACCGTTGCATCTGATTCTATCGTGCCGTTTTGTATATCCCACCCAAATGATATGCCGAAGTATGACAAGCCCATAATTCTGCTTGTCAACGGCACTACATTCTCGGCAGCAGAAGATTTTGCAGTGCTTTTCAAAAATGCCAATCGTGGCAAAGTGGTCGGGACTCCCACCGGCGGAAGCACCGGCAACCCAATCTTCATCGATTTGGGCTGGGGCTATAATGGAAGAATCTGTACCAGACACGAGAAACTTGCCGATGGTACTGAATTTATCGGGGTCGGCATACAGCCCGACGTTGTTGTTGAAGAAACCGAGAGCATCATTTTCGGTAATGACAACGTGATAGAAGAAGCTTTGAAAATTATAACATACAAATAATAAAACTATGGCAGAAGGAATTTTCTTAACAGTCGTAACAGCTATGATCGCCACTTTCCTCGGAATAGGTATCGCTGATTCAGAGTGGTTGAAAAAGAAAGTATCGTACCGTTTTATTCGATACTGTATTGG
>JAAVDT010000010.1 GCA_014801655.1 Bacteroides sp. | reverse complement strand
GAATGCAAAACCCTCATGAAATAGTCCATATTTTCCCATTAGATACTGATACGCCTATTATGTCTTTCTTCGGTCAAGACGGCGGTTTCATAATAGGAAGTATGGACGAAGTGTCGAATGCTCCTATTGTCTATGCTGATGGTGAGAATACCGAATTTAAGTCCATTGAAGATTGTAAGCATTATATATCTTCCTATAAAGAGAGGGTTGTCGATGAGGGTATTACCAATGTTGATGTCGGTTATGACTTTACCGTGATGGATGTATGGGATAATCCTCAATCTCAGAATATTCTTCAGGTTGATATAAAACTCGTCTCAGACTCAATGGGTTTAACTGATTCAGTTGACAAATTCAACCAGTTAGACAAAGAAGCAGGCGGTTGTTTGGTTCTTGATGTCAATAATAGCACTCTAAAAGGAAGTGTAAAAACATTTCCTGTCAAGGGCGGGATATTCGAGAAAAAGCGCATAAAGAAATCTAACAAGGCTATTGTTAGTGCCTTTTACACTCTTATGAGAAAAGTGTTCGAATATCTTTAAATTACTGCATCCACAATTTACTCCTTTTGAAAAGTATTAAAAGTGAGCGTTGTGCAAACAAGGGAGGTCGCGGTCTGAAAAGCCAAAGTTTGGGATGCCACTTATGGATTTTGACTAATTACGGATTTTTTCAGACAATCGCAGGTCGGAGAATGTGTCGATGAAACATAGCACATCTGACTTCTCGGGAAGTACTATGTTTCCTTGAATGTAGTCGGCAACATTGAATGTAGTCAGCTGATCAGAGTCAGTGGAATAAACTCCACGTCTTATCTTATCAAGAAGTGTTTTGCTCGGAAGATTAATTTCGTCAAATATATACTCACCATCTCCCTGGTCAGGAAAATAGAGGGCTGTGTCGCAACCACAAGCTTTCATCTGTTTGAAAATATGCAGTCTGAAATCGAATAGTAATTCGCGGTTCTCGCCCTCATAAGGTTGCCTGAATTTATCTACAAATTGAAACCAACGTCCCGCGAAAGATATGTCAAAATCCACGTTCTCCTTAAAGATACGCAAATCAAAACGTTTAGACTCAAATTCGTAAATGCAGAAAGTTTCCGGATTTTCAAAATCATCCTTAGACAGAAATTTCGGCAGTCCTATATGGTCTAATGCTCCCATAAGTGCTTGAGCAATTTCGCGCTCGTTGTAGCCTTCAATACTGAATTGGGCGGGTGTTCCGCCACAGTCGCAGTTGATTCGTGTCTGCTCACACCATTCGAATGAAGTATCAACGATAGCGTTTTTAGCAGCGTCATATTCAAAATACTTATAATAACCGATGCTAATTGTGGAATTGGCAAACGGAATCAATCTCGTTGCAGTTGCAACGGGGTCGTCGACGGGAAGATTATGGTTTGTGCCGATGGCAACTATGTCACAGCCCATGGTGTTTAATTAATTGAAGTTATCGGGTTTTACAAATATCGGTAAAAATGGGGAATAAGCAAAATAATTTGTGGTTTTGAGNTGAAAACGTTATTTTTGTGANATGAATTAAATGAATGGAAATTATGACTACTGAAATCAGACATCGTCGGCTTTATGCGTTTTTTAACAGCAGGGTGCTTAGTGCGCTTATGTGGGTGACGATCACCTGTTTGCTTATGGCCGATGGCGAGTTTGCNATGGGNTGGCTGTTGCCGTTGGTTGCATCGGGCGTGGCCATGCTGTTGTTTATCGGTTACTCGCTTTGGTTTTGGATAAAGAAACCGNCTAAGGTGGTGATTGACACCTGGTTTTCTGACGCAGTGTCGCTGCTGACGCTCTATTTCATGGCGGTGGCCGCTTTCCGGGTCACAGACATTTGGTGGTTTATTCCGGCAATCGCAGTGGCTGTGGGCATTTTGTTTGTGGCCATGGTTCGCGGTCGTGAGAAAGTGTTTGAGATTTGAATTAATCAGATTCANGCAGGGTAAATGCATCGCATACGTTTTTNACGCGTATCGGTGTAGTNATGGATAACNCGAGTCGGGGAGGGGAGGATTATTTGGTGCGGGTNAGGTAGAGGTAGTAGTCGTAGAAGGGGGAGATTGCGATGTCGTTTTTGGCGTTGGCCTGGCGGGAGTCTTTGCCGAGAAGNGTTGAGAGAAAATCCCAGAAGGCTTTGCGATGGTGTTTGTGGCGGTAGTGGGCCATTTCGTGNAGTATTACNCCATCCATCCATTCTTGTTTGAAGATGACGAGAAAGGGCTGGAGTGCAATGTGGTTGGTTGATGTGCAGTAGCCGAGCACATTCTTCGGCAGGCGTTTCACGGTCACNCCGGAGCCATGCAGGCCCTTGAGGTTTTCGAGATATCTCACACGCGCCGGGAGCACTTGGNGGGCAACGCGCAAAATCAGGTNGCGAAACAACTCTCGGAGCCAACGCTGCGTTTTGGGCGATTCGAAATCGGTGGNGGNATGATAGATGATGTCAATCATTGAACCGTGGAACTCCACGATGATTTCTGTGGCGAGAGTGAAGCGGTCGGGCATGGAGATTGCGGCTTCGCATTGCAGCGTCACGAGGTCGACCTTATGCCAGCGCACGGAGAGATGGCGAGTTGTCAGGCGGAAGTTGGGGTTGATTTTAAATGTCGGTTGCTTCACACCACCCATATCTTGTTCATTACTTCATTATAATCATGTCGCCAGTTGCCAATCTGCAGGGCATAGAATCGGGTGCCGAGCGATTTTTCTTTGTCGATGCGCTGCCGGGTTTCGGCTCGCGGTGCGGCAAACTGAAGGTCGGAGATCACGAGCACGTCGGCCATTTCNTAGGTGCCTTTTTGCAGCAGGTCGAGCGACTGGCGNAGCATCTGCTCGCCGTCGGTGCCTCCGGAGAAGCCGTTTTCCAGAAATTGGTCGAGGCGATTCCAGTTGCGAGGTTTGGCAAGGTCAATCGACTGGGCGCGCACAGAAAAACTTATCAGAAAGCATGGGCGTTTCTGCCGCTTGGCCATGCGCAGCAGTTGGCGGAGCAGCGAAAAAGCAATTTTTTCGGGCTGTCCCGACATGGAACCGCTTGTGTCGATGCTCACGATGATGGGTCCTTTGGTCAGGCGCGGGTCGCGCTTGCGGTCTTCGACCTTGCGGGGCTTATCTTTGCCGGGGNTGCTGAACTGCTGCAACTCCTTGGTGGCATAGCGTTTGTAGAACAAATCGTCGGGCATNGACAGCTCTGCCGGAAGCACACGCTCCAGATTGTTGCCTGACTCCACGCGGTCAATCTCTTCGACCGAGGTGTTTTTTGCCACGGTCATGGGGAGAAACTTGTAGATGATTGTGTCTTTCTCCTCTTTCGACGGGTCTTTGTCGCGCCCGATCATGTCGATGATTTCGCGGAGCTGCGGATAGCGATGAACGTAGCTGTCGATTTTCTTTTTGGCTTCNTAATCTTTGGAACCGGCTGTCTGACACAGGGCTTCGAATCGTTTTTTCGATATGTTGAGCATCTGCTGTTGGCGAGCTTCGAGGTGTTCCTTGCAGGCTGCCTCCCAGTCNCCGGTCATGGCGGAAAAAANACTCTCATTATCGGCCGAGCCCTTGAACTGCTCTGCGTAGCCGGCCATATTCACTTCATATTTTGAGTATTGGCCTTCGATGACCTGACACACCTGCGGCCACATCTCACGCTTCTTTTCAATCGAGGCTTGGCGAAAACGTTCAATCATGGCCAGCTCCCTCATGGCCTCAAGTTGCATGGTGCGAAACAGCTCCAGCAGAGCCGAAAAGAATGAGATGAGTTCATCTTTCAGCACTTCGACCCATGTGGGGTCGGATCCGTCGATTTGCGGATTGTTGTCGATCACCTCCTTCATGTAGCCGGCGAGACAGTCGTCGGCCGGCATGGAAGGGGGCATCTCGCCGCAATCCATGTAGAAATCGAAGGCGTCGCTATAGTCCGAAAGGCAGGAGTCTATGTTGGTGTAGTCGGTCATCGCATCAGCATCACAACGTTGTTGAGTTTCACTTCCACGGTTTTAATCTGCTCGTCAACCTCCTTGATCATGCCGCCAACCAATCCGAGGTCGGCCTGCGAGAGGAAGATGTTGGAGCCGGAGGTCCAGCAGCTCTCGACCATTTTTCGCCACTGGCCCACGCAGGTCTGATACATCTCCTGAACGGTCGTCACGCGGTCTAAGACGGACGTGGAGGCAATCGCTTCGGCAGTTGCACCGGTGGCGGCGGAGCGGCGGCGGAAGGCGTAGGGCGTGCCGTTGATGATGGCACCGCCACGACATTTCTGAATCGTAATTTTCTGCAGGTTGGAGGCATTCTGAGATCCGGCATCAAACGGGCGGCCGGGCATTAGGGCGTGGATGATGATNTTCTTGCGCTTCGAATCGTAGTAGCGCACGCCGTCGCGCGGTTTCTCGGAGAGAGAATTGTAGTCCCACTTCGAGAAATATGTTTCGCCGTCGGGGAAGTTTTCAACCAGATAATAGAAATAGGCAAACTCGGCAAAGTCGTTCTGCTCAGATCCATCAGCAGCCGAAAATTGGTCATCGCGTCGGGGAGAGGTCATGATTTGTCGAAGCGATTTGTCGATTCGGTTGAGGGCCTTGATGGTGGCGTCGGAGATGCTCGCCGTGAAGGCTTTGAGGATGTTGGGAATACACTCTGCNTCGTTCCAGAAACTGTGGATCAGCAGCAGATAGTCGGTCATGTCAATCTCTCTTCGGCCGTTGAGGAAGGCCGAGGTCTGCATCAGTCGGTAGGCCTTTCGCCAACGGCGGTCGGAGATGTAGTAGCGCAGATTGTTGCCATCATCCTTTTCGAGCGAGGCGAGGGTTTTGCGAAGAGCTTTGATGGCTCCGACCACCGGCTCGCCGAGGTCTACCATCTTTGCTTCGCTCTGCCAGGAGGCATAGAGTTCGTCGGTGAGATAGAGCGGTTCGGGGAGTTCGGGGAGCTCCTCGGTGGTCGATTTCATCATTTTGAAAAATGCCGTGTCGCTCTCGATGCAGTTGGAGACCATGCGCACCAGAAAGCGGTCCCACAAGGCTTCAAGCCCTTCATCTTTGGCGGGAAGCTCATTGCTGGCGGCTATGAGCACCTTCATGGGGGTGCGGACCGTGTGGCCGCCATTGTGGAAAATGTGTTCGTTGATGACCGTGAGCAGTGTGTTTTGAATCGAGGGTCCGGCTTTCCAGATTTCGTCGAGGAACACAACGTCGGCCTCGGGCAGATAACCGGCCGTCAGGCGTTCATATCGGTCGTCGTTTTTCAGGCGCGAGATTGAAATCGGNCCGAAAATCTCGTCGGGTGTGCTGAACCGCGACATCAGATAATCGAATGCGCGCCCGTCTTTAAACACTCGCTTCAGGCGCGACGCTACCATTGATTTGGCNGTGCCGGGAGGTCCGAGAAGAAACATATTCTCACCCGCCACGGCACACAGCAGCGCCATGGCAATGATCTGCTCCTTCTCATATACTCCCTGCGACATCCATTCAATCAGCCGCTCCACATGCTCGCGCGGATTGGCCGGAGTGCTCAGGGTCTTTTTACTTTTCTTAGCCATAGGGTATTAGCTGTTTTTCATAAAGGCATCTCTTTACCGGCAAGGATAAAGGTCACTTTCAGGGTGTTGGGAGTTAGGTTGCAGTCGGTATTCATGGCCCAGGCCAGACCGATGCTGTCNGGCAGTTCAGTGATGAAATCAGAGAGATGCTTGACTTCACTCATTGTCANTTGNCCTTTTCCCTCGGGGTCGGTTGTGAGCAGAACGGCCATTTCGGAAATGGNCTCTTTCTGCTTCGCGGTCAGCTTGCCATACAGGTTTTCAAGAACGCCTTTCAAGCCGTCGGCAATGGGAGTGGAGGCTGAGATGATGAGGAAGCGTTCGGTTTTTGAAAGGGTTGAGCGCAGGTCGTTCAGGTCAAAGCANAGCTGAGCCGGGAGGATGATGGAGTCGAGAAGCGACTTGACNGTTTCAAACAGATTGGCCGGGCTGACAATGCTGACGGAGTCGAAGTTTTGGCTTGAGAATCTGCAGGCATCGCCCGAGAACACNCCGAGCGTGAGCATATCGGCCTCGAAGGAGGTNTTTGCCGTCGACTCCAGAGCTGCGGAAGGGGAGTCGGCAAGCAGAATGACCATGCGGTCTTCGTTGGTGGGGATATACGGGTGCCCGGGGTCATAGACAAATGCGTCAATTCCGTCGTAGCCGAGACTGTTGATGAGATTGATCGGGCCGACAGTGGCATCGCCAAAGCCGATTATTCTGACAAAAGCGGGTGTGTCAAAATGGTTCATATCGTTATTCGTTTTATCCGGTGNTTTTTGCTGACGTTGAGAGGAGGAGTCCGAGCCGGGAATCATCGGCCGGGAGCGGCCGATAAACTCGACATCCGGCTCGGGGTTTGTTGATGTGTAAATGGTGATGTGGGAGAGANTTTATTCATAGCGTGAGAGCATTCGGCCAATCCACTCCTTCATGGTCTGTCGGAGCGAGGCGGGTTTGATGACTTCAATCATGTCGGCCTGATGGAGCAGTTTGAGAATGAAATCGTAGGTTGGGGAGAGGTATAGCTCGAAGTCGGCATAGTCGTCGGTCTGATTGATGAGACGCTGACTGCTGTGGAGGGGGAGCGACCNGAGATAGTGGCGATGTTCGCCGTGGGCTCTGAGAATGATTGTCTCNGGCTTGATGTCGAAGCCNATCACAATGCCGTAGCGCGTTGAAAATAGATCTTCGGCCGAGAAGTCGGCAGGGAGCTTGAANGTCTNTGATGTCAGTTCGACATGCTCCATTCGGTCAAGACCATAGACGCGGATTTCNTTGCGGTTGTTGAGNCCCACGACATACCATCGGTTTTCAAACAGTCTGATGCAATAGGGCTTGATTGGAAAGGTGAAGCTCTCCTGAGATGTGAATGGCCGGTAGGTAATCACAACGGTGCGGTTNTCCTTGACGGCTTCAAGCATGGTGGTGAGGAAAAGGCGTCCGGANGGAATTTCATCNACCACGATGCGTCCTTTCAGCGAAAGATTTTCGCTGATGATATTGCCCACGGCAAACGAGTCGAGCATCCACTTCTTGAGTTTGTCGTCGTCGATTTCCTCGGGATTCTCNATATAATAAAGGTATCCNCCCACCTTCTGACATGAAATGATGATGCCAAACTGAGAGAAGATTGCATCCTTCCATCGGCTGAACGTGGCGCGATGGAGCGGCTTTTCGTCGCTCAGATCCTTGTTGCGCTGCCAGCGGTCAGAAAGCTCTTTGTGAGAAATCTTTCCGGCGCGGCGAATGGTCTCAATCAGCCAGGTATATTTCTGCAGTTGGTTCATATTATATATAGGTGAATGCCGTTTAACGTAGGTGAATATCGTTTCATTTGCAAAGGTAAATCAAAGATGTTGCAAAAAATGTTACAGGATGAATTATTTTTAATCCATTTTTGCCCATTTTGCAATTTTTTTCAACTGCGCAAAAAGATTGCGCATGGCCTTCGTAACTTTGTGGCCGGATTATGAATGACGCCTATAACACGCACCCCACACCACCTCGAAAAATATTTTAAAGTTGTATCGGTAAATGCGACAGGCTGCCTATAATTTTGCACACAGTAACGAACGAAAATTTGTGAACATATGAGAAAACTCAAAATGCAAGTACCTGACACCATGGAAAGTCCGGTGAAAAGAAAAGTGGTTATCACCTCCAAACCGAAGAGCATTCTCGAAGCGTTTGAAAACATTGTGGAGCTTGCCGAAAACTCTAATCTTGATGAAGATTTCTTTGAGTCGGCAGGTGAAAACATCCGCTATGCGTCGCGCAAGCTGAAATTGAATCAGATGCAGACCGCGCTACTCGCAATTTTCGTTGATCGCAGCGAGGACAACAGTATCCGGCTTTCAGAGTTGGCCAAATATGCAGGATGCCGCACAACCCGCATGCTGCGCCTCTCAACCGAAATCGACCGGTTGGTGGAGCTGCGTTATATCCGTGCCGCCCACTGTCGCAATTCGGTGAGCTATCGCGTTCCGATTGAAGCACTTAATGCTTTGCGCGCCAATCAGCCCTATGTTTATCAGGCGGAACCGGTGGNCGACACNAANGCCTTTTTCGATCGCTTCNACCNATTGATGNNGGANAANNANNNCNNTGAGCTGACNCACGANGCGNTGNTTGCCNNGACNNACGANTTGCTCNACGAAATCNCNTCCACNANCTTNGCCANNGAATTGNGCCGCCACAAACTCTGCNNCGANGACANACTGTTGTTTGTCTTTATGGCTCATCTCTATGTGCGCGACNGNGACGACATGATNACCTTCNNCGACNTNGANGACNTTTTCGACNANGATCGAGATTCCNTCGTGGNTGAANGGCGAGCTCCGCAGCCGCANCTCCNATCTGTTTACTGAAGANCTCATCGAAAATGTCAATGAGGACGGCATGGCGCGCAGCGATGCGTTCAAACTGACTGAAAAGACCAAGATGGATTTGCTCTGNGAGCTTAACATCGACGCGGCAGCCAAGTCGGAAAAGGGTCTGATNAAGGCCGATTCGCTNGCTGAAAAACACCTTATATATAATGAGGCCGAGGCGGAGCTGGTCAACGAGNTGTCNTCTATTCTGTCGGCCGATNGATTCACTGACGTACAGTCGCGGCTNCGCTCGGCAGGTATGCGTCCCGGATTCTGCTGCATCTTCTATGGTGCGCCCGGCACCGGCAAAACCGAGACCGTCTATCAGATTGCCCGTCGCACCGGCCGCTCAATTCTGCGCGTCGACGTCGACAAAATCAAAAGCTGCTGGGTGGGCGAAAGCGAGAAAAACATNAAGAAACTTTTCGACCGCTATCGCAATCTCTGCAACAGCTCTCCGCTCGCCCCGATTCTGCTTTTCAACGAGGCAGACGCCGTGTTGGGTGTGCGNATGGAGGGCGCGTCGGGAGCCGTAGACAAGATGGAAAACTCCATTCAGAACATCATCCTTCAGGAGATGGAAACGCTCGAAGGAATCATGATTGCCACCACCAATCTGACCACCAATCTCGACAAGGCCTTTGAGCGCCGATTCCTTTACAANATTCGCTTNGACCGCCCGTCGGCAGAGTCGCGCGCGCAAATCTGGAAGTCGATGCTGGGCGANCTGACAGANAGNGANGCACAAGAGCTCGCCAAGTCGTTCGACCTCTCCGGTGGCGAGATTGAAAACATCGTGCGTCGCCACACAGTCAACGCCATCCTCAACAACATCTCCACCATCGACCTCCAGGCCCTGATGGCCTCCTGNCGCAACGAACGNCTCGCCTCCNCCCACTCCCGAGTCGGATTTTAAGAGTAAACACACTCTAAAGCAAACGGAGAGCCGCGAATACCCGCCGCTCTCCGTTTTTTTTCGTTATNCACCCGACATGCTATTATAGTTCTAAAGAATTGTCTTTTAGAAGGAAATCATATATGCTCATTATAGTTATTCCCGATTCATTATGAAGGACCGGGGTATATTCGCCAAGAATGATGATTTTCTTAAATGAATCATCAATGTTTCTAAGCGAGTTTTCTTCTTGTCGCACCTTTTCTTCGTCAAACATCCTATAGGCGGATTGGATATAGTAGCGTTTACTCCCTTGGTTGCAAACAAAATCTACCTCAAGGTAATNACGGATGTCAGCACCATTCTCATTTCGTGANCTTTTCTCAACTACTCCTACATCCACACTGAATCCACGTGATATTAGCTCGGTGTATATAATATTTTCAAGAAGGTGGGTATATTCAACTTGTCTGAAGTTAAGGCGGNCATTGCGTAGACCAGTGTCTGAAAAGTAATATTTGTATGGGCTTTCTATATACCGCTTCCCTTTGATGTCAAACCTACAGACCTTTTCCATCAGAAATGAATCACAGATATATTCCAGATAATTTACGATGGTGTTGCGACTCACCTGCTCGTGTTTTACGCTTACAAAAGTATTGGCAATTTTNGTGGCATTTGTCAGACCGCCGATAGAAGAAGCAAGAATNTTTAGGAGTTCNTCAAGNACTTCGGTATTCCGTATTTTGTANCGTGATACGATGTCGCTTATATAAGTGTTTTCAAACAAAGCATTNAGNAGTTCGACTTTCTCGTCATGAGTTTCTTTAAGAACTACCTGCGGAAGACCGCCATAAATCATATAATCACGAAGACTATCGGCCTGTGGTTGAAGAGAATNAACGGTTGTAAGATACTCCTTGAACGTTAGTGGGTGTAATTTGACTTCTTCACCGCGNCCGGCAAATTCTGTGCGNACTTGTTTTGACAGAAANCTTGCATTACTCCCTGTGACATAAATATCGACATTGGNCATATCAAGATAGCTATTCAGAACGTCCTCAAATTCGGGGACCAGCTGAATTTCATCAATCATNACATAATGCATCTGATTATCCGATAACTTCGAATCTATATATGCNAGCAGTGCATCCGGATCGCGAAGAGTTTTGTTNCGTCTATCTTCAAGATTAATTGATATGATGTGNTGATCGTCTACTCCCTCGTTTCTAAGCCAATTGGCATAAATTTTTGAAAGCAAAAAAGATTTACCACATCGACGTATGCCGGTGACGATTTTTATTTTCCCNTTGTGCCGTTTGGCAATAAGTTTTCTGAGATATGAGTTTCGCTCGATTATCATTTTTTACTGATAATTATTGCCGCATGCGGCAGTTTTTGTCAGTACAAAGTTATGCATTATAATTTGAATGTCCAATAATCGCGTCTTTATATCATCGCTGCTCNTAGCAGNTTTACAATGGACGGCAGATAGACACCAAAAGTAGGAGATAAAAAAGTTTACCTCCCAACTCAATTATTCTGCAGGTGGGTTATTCGCGGAAGTAGATGCGCTTTACTCGGGTGCTGACGGAGGTCAGCACTTCGTAGGGGATGGTGTCGAGGGTGCGGGCGATGGTTTCTACGGGGATGTTTGGGCCGAAGATTTCTACGCGGTCGCCTACCTGGCAGTCGGCATCGGTGATGTCGATCATGCAGGCGTCCATGCAGATATTGCCGATNGTGGGGCAGAGGGTGCCGTTGACNTAGACGTTCATTCCGCCATTGCCGAGGTGGCGGTTGATGCCGTCGGCGTAGCCAATCGGTATGGTGGCTATGCGCGAATCTCGCCGGCAGACTCCGCGGCGGCTGTAGCCGATGGTGGTGCCGGCAGGCCATTCTTTAATGGAGATGATTGAGGTGGTCAGTGTCGACACTTGAATGAGGTCGGACTGGGAGCCGTCGTCCATCGTCGGGATTCCGTAGAGGCAGATGCCGAGGCGCACGAGGTCGTGCTGATGCTCGGGGAAGCGCGAGATGCCGGTGGAGTTGAGGATGTGGCGCAGGATGCGATGGTTGAAGGCCGACTGGATTTGGTCGCAATAGGTGTCGAAGAGTCGGAACTGCTCCAGGGTGTAGGAATCCATTTCAGGACAATCGGCAGCGGCAAGATGGCTGAAGATGGATTCGGGGCGCACCACTTTCTGATGGCGGAGCACTTCGATGAGCTGGGGAATGTCTTTGTCGGTGAAGCCGAGGCGGTGCATTCCGGTGTCGACTTTGATGTGGACGGGATAGTCGGTGATGCCATATTTTTCGCCTTCGCGGATAAGCTCATGGAGAACGTCGAGCGAGAAGACTTCGGGCTCGAGATTGTAGGCAAAGAGGGTGCGGTAGTTGACCACTTTTGGGTTGAGCACCATGATGGGCATCGTGATTCCGGCACGGCGCAGGTCGACGCCTTCGTCCATCACGGCCACGGCCAGATAGGCCGCGCCCTGCGACTGGAGGGTTTTGGCCACTTCGTAGGAGCCGGCGCCGTAGCCTGAGGCTTTGACCATGCAGACAATGCCGGTGGTGGGGCGCACCATGGATCGGAACACGTTGAAGTTGTGGACCATTGAGTCGAGGTTCACTTCGAGCATGGTTTCGTGTTGACGCGCTTCGAGCATGTCGGCAATCATGTCGAAATGGAATCGCGGGGCGCCTTTGATTAATATCAGCTCGCTGCCAAAGTCGGAGGGTGAGACTTCGGCAAGGAAAGTGGCGGTGTCGGGGTAAAATGTTGAGTCGGCGTCGAAATATTTCGACCATTTCATGAATTCTTCGCCGATGCCAATGAGTCGGTTGATTTTGCGCTGACGAAGCAGTTTGGCAACGGCCTGATATAGTTTCTGCGGGGCCATGGTCTCGTGCATCACGTCGGAGAGAATCAGCGTGGTGGTGCGGTGGCCGGTGTGACGGCGCGACATGAAGTCGATGGCAGGGGCGAGTGAGTGGAGGTCGGAGGTGTAGGAGTCGTAGATGAGCAGGCAGTCGTTGACGCCTTCAATCACGTTGAGGCGGGTGCGGATGGGTGTCAGTGTGGCCATAGACCGTGCTATGCGCTCGCGGTCGATGCCGAGACAGAGCATCACGCCGAGGCAGTGGAGTGCGTTCTGGAGGTCGCTCCATGCGGTGAAGGGGAGGGTGAGTGATGATGACTCTTCGCCATAGATATATGTGAGCTCGGTTGATGACTCTTTGTGGTTGATTTGAGAAATGTAAAGCGGTGCCGACGGGTCGAGGCGCGACCATGCCATTGTCTGCCGGGGGTGGCAGGTTTTGGCGATTGCGTCGCGGATGGGCTGCTCGTCAAGACAGTAGACAAGGCTGCGGCATTCGCTCATCAGTGCGGCTTTCTCTTCGGCTTTCTGCTGGAGGGAGCGGAAGCCTTCGGCATGCTCGGAGTTGATGTTGGTGATCACTCCAATCTCGGGGCGGATGATGGGGCGAAGTGTCTTCATTTCGCCTTGGCGCGACACTCCGGCTTCGATGATGGCGAGTTCGGTGCCTTCGGTGATTTCCCACACCGACAGGGGCACGCCTATCTGCGAGTTGAAGCTGCGGGGTGAGCGCACGATGCTGAAATCGTCGGCCAGGAGCTGATAGAGCCATTCCTTGACGGTGGTCTTTCCGCGACTGCCGGTGATGCCGATGACGGTGCCATGGAAGGCGGACCGGTGGGCGGCGGCAATGGTCTGCAGGGCGCGGGTCACATCGGGCACCTGAATGAACACGGCGTCGCTTTTGAGATGCATCTCCTCCGGCACGCGGTTGACAACGAATGCGCGCACGCCGTTTTCGTAGAGCTCGGCGATGTAGCGATGGCCGTCGTTGGTGGCGGTGGTGATTGCGAAAAACATTGTTTCGGCAGGGTCGATGAGCGATCGGCTGTCGATGAGCAGGTGGCTGACGGGGAGGTTGGCGGCCGATGAGGTTTTTGCGCCGAGCATTGCGGCTATTTGGGAAGTGGTGTAAGCCATATCGTTATATGCTGTGGAGTGATGATGTTTCTTGACTGAGATGGGTTATGACGGGTTGGAGCCGAGCGAGCAGCGCGGGGTGTTCGGCGGCGAGGGTTCGCGCCAGAGATGCCGTGGCGTCATTGAACCGGGCTATTGTGGCGGGATCGGTGGTCATCTGCCGGTGATCGAGTCGCTTTCTGAGTTTCAGGCAGCGTTTGGCAAGAGCCTGTGTGGAAGTGGAACAGTAGGCTTCGGAGAACTTACTGAACACATAATCAACAGCTTGATCCGATGGATGACACATGTCGGGCGCATAGAAGCGATAGTCGCGCAGGTCGTCCATCACTATTTCGTAGGCCGGGAAATATTCAGTGTCACTGATGCTGCCGGCGATTCGGTCGCAGGCTAAAAGCAGGGTTGATTTACTGAGATTGTTGCCGTGGACGCCGTCGGAGAGATGACGGATGGGGCTGACCGTCAGGATGATTGTCAGGGAGGGATTGATGCGCCGGGCGCTTTCGATGGCTTGGGCAAGATGATCTGCACACTGCCCGGGCGAGAGCATGGAGCGGCTGAACATTGAGGAGGGCTGTTTGTGGCAGTTGGCCACAATCCGGCCGGTGGATGCGAGTCGGTAGACCCATGCGGTGCCGGAGGTGATGATGAGATGTGTTGCAGATTCGATGAAGCGGTGTGCTCTTTCAATGCGGCTGTTGATTGCCGACAGCATTTCATCGCGGTCGGTCATGGAAAGCGAAGAATGGCAGGCGAAGGTGTGGAATCGGCCTTCGGATGCAAACAGATCATCGGCCGACAGCAGTCGACACTCTGCTATGCGGTCAAGGCAGTCGGCGATGCTCGCGGGGTTGTAGAGTGTGCCGAGCGGGTTGGCCATCACGGAGAAGAAGCGGTCGGAGAGACGCTGCGCGGCAGAGTCGGAAAAGCATGAGCCGAACATGGCTATGGCTGAGCCATAGCTAATCGGGTGGTGCGACGGGTCGACGCTGACTTCAGTTCTGAATTCCATGACTTGGCGTGCAGATTTGGGTGGAGGCGGGGGATTACTGCATGTTGTAGTCGACCGAAAGCACATTGAACTCGGTGCGGCGGTTGATCTGGTCGGCGGCGTCGCGGTCGGCTTCTTCGGGCAGGGCAAGGATGAACTCTTCGGTCAGCTCGTCGCCTTCGTTAAATTGGGGGAAGAGGCGGTTGACGCGCTTTGTCACCGTCTTCGGGCGTGACTTTCCGAAGCCCTGATATTTCAATCGGTCGGGGGAGATTCCGGCCGCGATGAGATAGTCAACGACTGATTTTGCGCGGCGGTTGGAGAGGTCGATATTGTATTCGGCTGTGCCGTGGCGGTCGGTGTG
The DNA here is from genome assembly GCA_014801655.1 of Bacteroides sp. Taxonomy (GTDB): domain Bacteria; phylum Bacteroidota; class Bacteroidia; order Bacteroidales; family Muribaculaceae; genus Paramuribaculum. The sequence continues at coordinate 34,925 of JAAVDT010000010.1, read as the reverse complement.
GGAGGTCATTTCAATGGTGATGTTGGGGTTGTCTTTGAGTAGCGTCACCAGTTCGTCGAGAGCCTCGGTTGATTCGGGTCGCAGGGTGGCTTTGTCATAGTCGTAGAAAATGTTTTCAACGATGTTGGGTTTGGAGAGCGAGGCGAGCATGAAGTCGATGCCATATTCGGCATCGGTCTCTGCTGTGTCGGTCGAAAATTCCTGGCGGGCGTTGAGGAAGCCTCGCGCACCGGCCATCATGGCGTAGCTGATGCCTCGCTGAAGGGGGAATGAGAATGAACCGTCGGGACGGGTGGTGGTGCGTTGGTTGGAGCCGTCGGTGCCGACGATTCTGACAACGGCCCCTTCGATTGGTTCTTCTTCAAGGTCAGTCACATAGCCTTCAAGTCTGATTTTAAGGTCGGGGAGCTCGAAAGAGTAGAGATGGTCATAGCCTCTGGCGTCGCCTCGGTTGGAGCTGAAATAGCCCTGGGGGGTGTCGGCTTTGCGGTCGAAGGTGATTCCGAAGTCATCGCCGGGAGAGTTGAGGGGTGTGCCCATGTTGCTGACAATCCAGCTGCCGTCGGGCTGCAGGGCTGCCTGAAACAAGTCGAGTCCGCCGAGACCGGGATGGCCGTCGGAGGAGAATATCATGATGCTGTCGGTCAGCATATAGGGAAATTCTTCGTTGCCGGCGGTGTTGATGTCGTCGCCGAGATTTTCGAGTGAGCCGACGCGTTCGTTGAGGTTGATTCGCCAGATGTCTTTGCCACCTTTGCCGGGCATGTCGGAGGTGAAATAGAGCCATTGTCCGTCGGGACTCACGGCGGGGTGGCCGTAGCTTGATATGGTGTCGGAAGTGATTTCAAATTTGACCGGTGCGCTCCAGGCGGCGTCGCTGCGTTGCGAGGTGAAGATTTCAACTCCGGTGTTGGAGCTGGGCGAGCGAAGCGCTTTTGTCAGATACATCAGTGAGCCGTCGGGGCTGAATGACATGATGCCTTCATCCATTTCAGAATTCAGGTCGCCATCAACGGCCTCAGGGCGTTGCCACTGTCCCTGTTCGTTTTTCTTCACCATCCAGATGTCGCTACGCTTCATGCCGGTGATTTCGCTTCGGGCATCGCCTCTGACTTTTTCGTTTGTTGTTGTGAAATAGAGCACGTCGCCGTTGAACATCGGGGCGAAGTCGGCGCGGCGGGAGTTGAACAGCTTGGCGTTTTTCACAACGTAGCGCGTCGGGTGCTCTTTGAGTCGCTGGGCGAGCACAGCACCGTCGAGTCCGGTGCTTGCCTCCTCCGATTCGGGGTGGAGCATCAGATATTCTTCAAATGCGCGCGCAGCCTGGGCATACTTACCGTCGGCCTGTAGCATCTGCGCCAGATAGAGCTGCGCTTTGTCTTCGGGGTAGCCGTAGCGTATGGCATTCTGATAGGCTGCCGACGCGCGGGCATATTGACCTAATTTTCTGTGGGCTTCACCCATTTTGTAGGCCACTTCGCCGCGCTTCGAGCGTTCGTCGCGTTTGAGTTTATTGTAGATTTTACGATAGGTCTTCGATGCGTCGAAATATTCGCCGCGTGCCATCTGGGCATCGGCGGTGGCGAGCTTCGCGCCACCGCATGAGGTCATGCACAGGGCGGAGATAGCCACGATTATAGCAAAAAGGATTCCTGAATGTTTCATATATCTTTTTAACGCATTAGTGGGCAGAAGATTGCATCACACACCTCCAAAAAGTGCAAAAATGCAGCTTCCTAACTCGCAAATTTAGTAAAATTTCCTCAGCTATTGCTGAAATTCGGGCATAAAAAAAGCGGAGCGTCGGGTGTGACGTTCCGCTTATTCGGTGTGCAATGTCGATTGCTTAGCCCGGAATGATAGCTTCGCTGGGGCAAACTTCAGCACAAGAACCGCACTCGATGCAAGTGTCGGGATCGATGTGATAGATATCACCTTCAGAGATAGCCTCTACGGGGCAAACGGGAAGACAAGTTCCACAAGCAACGCATTTGTCAGTAATTACGTAAGCCATAATGTTTTTAGTTTAGATAAAATTACGAATGAACAATTTTCAGTGCAAATGTAGCAAGTTTTTTATAAAAACAGGCGTTTTTGCCGGAAAAATTTCTCAGTTTTTTTCATTTTTTACCAGTTCCATGCCGCGGGCAATGGCTTCGCGGTTGGCCGGCAGCAGGTGGTGATGGCGTTCGGGGAGCGTTTTTTTCAGTCCGGTCATGACTGAGTCGATGCTGACAACGGGGTTGACTCCGAGCAGCGCGCCGAGTATGATCATGTTGTAGCTTTTCTGGCTTTTCAGCTCAAAGGCGGCATCCATGGCGTTGACCGGATAGATGTTGATGTCGGTGCGCGTGGGGGGGCGGTGAATGCCGTAGGGGTCGTAGATGAGTGTGCCGCCGGGTTTCACTTTCGATTCAAATTTGTCGAGACTCTGCTGATTGAGAATCACGGCGGTGTCGAAGGTGTCGAGCACGGGTGAGCTGATGGGGCGATCGGAGAGCACCACGGTGACGTTGGCCGTGCCGCCGCGCTGTTCCGGTCCGTAGGAGGGCATCCAGGTGACTTCGAGATTGTCGATGAGTCCGGCATAGGCGAGAATCTTGCCCATCGACAGCACGCCCTGGCCGCCGAATCCTGCCGCTATTATTTCTTGTTTCATTGCTTTGCTTGGGGTTGAGGGTTGGTGGGGGATTTGCTGCTGTGGCGTGTTTATCCTTTGATGTCGCCGAGCGGATAGAAGGGGTGCATGTTTTCAACCATCCAGTCGTTGGCTTTGGCGGGCGACATTTTCCAGCCGCTGTTGCAGGTGCTGACCACTTCGATCACTGATGTGCCGTTGCCGGCCATTGAGTTTTCGAATGCTTTGCGTATGGCTGCTTTTGCTTTGCGCACGGCTGCCGGAGTGTGGACCGACTGGCGGGTGACGTAGCATGTACCTTCAAGCTGTGCGAGCAGGTCGCTGATTTTCAGCGGGTGGCCGTTGAGGTCGACGCGGCGGCCATACGGTGTGGTGGCTGTTTTCTGGCCTTCGAGGGTGGTGGGTGCCATCTGGCCGCCTGTCATGCCGTAGATGGCATTGTTGATGAAGATGATGACGATGTTTTCGCCACGGTTGGCGGCATGGATGGTCTCAGCGGTGCCGATGGCGGCAAGGTCGCCATCGCCCTGATAGGTGAACACGAGGTTTTCGGGGTTGAGGCGTTTGGCGGCTGTGGCCACTGCGGGCGCGCGTCCATGGGCTGCCTCGATCCAGTCAACATCGATGTAGGTGTAGGCGAACACGGCGCATCCAACCGGGGCTACACCGATGCAGTTGTTTTCATAGCCCATTTCCTTGATCACTTCGGCCACGAGTTTGTGGACCACACCGTGGCTGCATCCCGGGCAGTAGTGCATCGGGGTGTCGTTGAGCAGCTCCGGTTTGGAGTAGACCTTGTTTTCAGGTCGTTTGATATCTTCGGGATTCATCTGAAATCTGTTGTTGGGAGGGGAAGAGAGGGATTATTTTTTCAGTTCGGGAAAATGGCTGAGAGCTGAGTCGAGCACTTCCTGCGGATTGGGAACTATGCCGCCCATGCGACCGTAGTGGTAGACGGGCACTCGACCTTCAACCGCCAGGCGCACATCTTCAATCATCTGGCCGGCGTTGAGCTCAACCACCATCATGCCTTTGACTCTATGGGAGAGTTCGGCGATGCGTTTGGTCGGGAATGGCCAGAGGGTGATGGGGCGAATGAGGCCCACTTTGATGCCCTGTTCGCGAGCATCTTCAATGGCTTTAAGGCAGATGCGGGCCACTGAACCGAAGGCCACGAAGATGACTTCGGCATCGTCAGTGAAATGTTCCTCATAGCGCACTTCGTTTTCTTCGATGCGGCGATAGGTCTCCTGGAAGCGGATGTTGTTGAGCTCCATCTTGGCTGAATCAAGCTCCAGGGTAGTGGATACGTTGATGCCTCGGCCGGCGGGGTGTCCGGTCACTGCCCAGGGACACTGGCGGGCGATTTCTTCGGCTGTGCGGCGCGGACGGGGCTCTGGGAGCACAACCTTTTCCATCATCTGACCGACGATGCCATCGGCAAGGAGCATGGCGGGGGTGCGATATTTAAATGCGAGGTCGAAGCCGAGGCCAACGAAGTCGGCCATTTCCTGAACCGTCGAGGGTGCGAGCACGATGAGATGATAGTCGCCGTGGCCACCACCTTTGGTTGCCTGGAAATAGTCGCTCTGCGAGGGTTGGATGGTGCCAAGGCCCGGGCCGCCACGCATCACGTTGACAATCAGTGCGGGAAGCTCGCCGGCTGCAATGTAGGAGATGCCTTCCTGCATGAGCGACATGCCGGGCGAGGATGATGAGGTCATGACGGCTTTGCCGGTGGATGCGCCGCCGTAGACCATATTTATTGAAGCTACTTCGCTCTCGGCCTGAAGCACAACCATTCCGGTGGTTTCCCACGGCATGAGGGCTTCGAGGGTTTCGAGCACTTCGCTCTGAGGGGTAATGGGATAGCCGAAATAGCCGTCGCAGCCATAGCGCACGGCTGCGTGAGCTATCGCTTCATTGCCCTTCATCAGTCTTACTTCTTCTTTCATATTTTTATAAGGAGTGTAGTGTGGGGGGGGGGAGGGATGCGATTAATGATTTATTTCTCTACAACGCGATACACTTCGATGCAGCCGTCGGGACACACAAGCGCGCACGATGCGCAGCCGATGCATTTTTCCGGGTCGGCGGCATAGGCGAAATGATAGCCTCGGTTGTTGACTTCTTTGGGCTGGAGAGCCAAGACGTTGGTCGGACATGCAACTACGCAGAGGTCGCAGCCTTTGCAGCGTTCGTCGTTGATCTCTACAGCACCTATCACTTTTGCCATATTCTTTTTTTACTTCTTGATTGACAGTTGATTTGACTTTCGTAGCAGTTAGGCCGACGGCAGTCGGTCTGTTTGCTTTTGCAAATATATCAAATAAATATTATTAATCGCAATTCTGATTGCGAAAAAACGGCTCGCGGAGGTGAAAAAGATGTTAAAAGCGTCAAATCAGAGTTTGACGATGCTGACGCGCACCTTCTTACCCTTCAGTTTTTTTGCGCCGAGGGCTGCAGCGGTGGCTTGAGCGCGGTCGGAGGGCACGGCCACGATGGCATAATGGTCGTGGAGCGCGATTTTGCCCACCTCGGAGGGGAGGGTCACTGAGGATGCGGCAACGAATCCGGCCACGTCGGCCTTGGAGATTTTCTCTTTCTTTCCTGCCGAGATGTAAAGCGAGCTCAGGCGCGCCGAGAGGTCGGCGTCGGTTGGTTCGGAGGGTTGATATGTGCGGTCGAATGTGATGTAGTCAGCCAAGTTGTCGGCTTCGGAGGTGATGGCATAGATTGTGCCGGAGTTGTCGACACGAGCGGTGCGTCCGTTGCGGTGGGTCCATGCCTGGCGGTCGACCGGCAGATGATAGTGAATCACGTTGCCCACGGCTTCAATGTCGAGTCCGCGTGCGGCAAGGTCGGTGGCCACGATGACCGGTGCGGACCCGTTGGCAAACATGTCGATGGCCATTTCGCGTTGCTGCTGGTCGAGGCCGCCGTGATAGAGCGTGGCGGCGATGCGGTCGTGGCGCAAGCGTTTGTAGACACGCTCCGCGCTTTCGCGATGATTGACAAACACAATCGTTTTGTCGCCGGCGGGAAGCGATTTCAGCAGCGCCACGAGGGTGTCGATTTTGTCGCGCGAGAAGCTGCGCACTTCAACCGTCTGCATTCGCGAACGCGGATCGGTTGAGGATGAATAGTCGAGTTTGACGAGCGATTTGACGGGCATGAATCCGGGCAGCTCGTCGAGCATTGTGGCCGATGTCAGTATGATGCAGCCGATGTGGCCGAGGCGAGAGACGATGCGTCGCATTTCGCCCTCGAAACCAAGTTCGAGCGATTTGTCATATTCATCGAGCACGAGGGTGTCAAGACCGTGGATGTCGAGGTGGCCGCGTTGCATGTGGTCGAGCAGACGGCCGGGTGTGGCAATGATGATGTCGGGTAGCGGAGTGAGCGAGTTTTTTTCATCGGCCATCGAGTGACCGCCATAGAGAGCCACGGTTTTGTAGCCGATGGCGAGCTGACGCACCACTTCGGAAATCTGAAGCACAAGCTCGCGCGACGGTGCGATCACAATGGCTTGCACCCGTCCCATCGGTGGCTGCAGGTTGGCAAGCAGTCGCGTTGTGAATGCAATGGTTTTTCCCGAACCTGTGGGGGCGGAGAGAATTATGGATGGGGCGGAAGATTGCAGCATTTCAATCTGCATCGGGTTAAGCTCATCGATTGCGAATCGTTCGGCAATGCGCCGGCATATTTCATCTTTGGTCATGGTCAATCCTTTCTTTGAATTTTGGTTTTACAAAGATAACAATTCCCCCGCAAAATTGCTCACTCCCGGCAGTTATTATGTCAATTTGTCAATTTGTCATTATGTCAAATTGTCAAGCAAAAAAACCGGCATGTCTACTCACGCAGACATGCCGGCCAAAGGTTTATGGAAATATATACGTTGCTTATGAAAAACTATTAGTCACGCATTTGGAGGTTGCCGCCAAGACGACGGGTCAGGGGTTGCTTCATATCCTCGGTCATCTTCATCGGGCGATAGTTGGCCATGGTTGAGCGAGAGTTGGTGGTTACGCTCGGCTTGCTGCCGTCGATGATCCACTGCAGGGCGAGATTGGTGTAGGGGTCTCTCTCGGTGCCGAAGTCGCAGGGGAAATAGTAGGTGTCGTCAAATTCAACGTCGGGCTTGAAGCCTTCGGAGTAGGCGTTGAAGCCTTTGGCGTTCTGGCAATAGAAGGTGATGGGATAGAAGTAGAAGTCGTAGTTGCGGTAGGTGTAGCGGGTGCCTTCCATACCGACGTTCTTACCGTTGGTTGTGGTGCCGATTAGGTTGACTTCAATACCGAGGCCGCGCAGACCGTTGATCACGAGTTCCGAAGCGGAGGCGGTGGTTTCGGTGGCGATGACATAGACCTTGGTGAGGCCCAGTGACTGGGTGAGGCCCTGGGGAATCAGGTCGTAGGTGCCGGTGCCTTCGGGCACGGCTGCATCACCGATTTTGTAGTCGCCCACTTCGCCTTTGGCGGTGCGGTCGGCATTGTAGGTGGTGCGCACATAGATTTCGCCCTGATGAGCCGAGCCGGCAATGAGGGTGCCGAGCAGGGTCGAGGAGAGCACGTGGCCGCCGGAATTGTAGCGGAGGTCGAGGATGAGTTCGTCAACGCCTGCTTCTTTGAACTGACGGAAGGTGTCGATCAGGTCGGTATCGAAGTCCATGTAGAAGCCCATGTAGTTGAGGTAGGCAACTTTTTTGTCGCCTTTGACTGTCAGGATGCGAGAGGTGTAGATCGAGGGATCTTTGTAAGACCATTTGCCGATGAACACGTTGGTGACGGGGGTGATTGTGGCGATGCCGTCGGTGCTGAATACGATATCGTAGACATCGAGTGTGCAGTTGCCGTTGACAACTCGGCTGCCGAGTTCCTGGTAGTTGTCCATGGTTATGGCGATGTCGTTGACCTTGCGGATGAACTGACCGCGCTTGATGCCTTCCTGATCGGCGGGAGAGCCGGGTGTGCACCAGAGCACTGCGAAGCCGAGTTCGCGACCGTCGTTGGTGTCGATCTGGGCGCCCATGATGAGGAGGCCGGAGTCAGTGTTGGTGTCGCCGGCAGCACGCGAAACGGGTGCGCTGCTGTCGATGTTGGTGTACCAGTATTGACGTTTGCCTTCGCTCCAGTGGCCATCTTCGGCATTGACATTGTCGAATGCGGCAATGCGGTTGAGCATCTGGTCAAGGAATTTCTGATAGTCGAGGGTGTAGTCGAGCTGGAGCTGAGGAATCTGTTCGTTCCAGAGATAGCGTTCGGCCATGTATTCGTAGATCCATTTGTTGACTTCGCGATAGCGGCCGTCGCCCTTTTCGAGGACGCCGTCGCCCTGGCGGAGGGTCAGCACGCAGGGCTCGGCATAGCCGTCGACTTTAACGGTGACTGTCGATGAGCGGCCGAGGTCGCCTTCGTTGGGGTCGACTTTGACGCGGAGAGAGGAGAGTCCCATTTCGCCACTGGGGGTGAGAATGTGAACCCAATCTTCGTCGGGGGTCGAAGCTGACCATTTGGCGGGAGCGTCAAATTCGTAGATGAGTGTCTGGCCTTTGATGTCGACATCGTTGACATCGGTCCACTGGGCGGTTTCGATGCCGGTGCCGGGGAGTGCGGGATCGTCATCGCTACAAGCGGTGAATCCTGCTGACAGGCAACCCAGCAGAGCTGCGAGAGCGAGAGATCTGAATCGATATATTAAGTTTGTCATTGGATATTCTTATATATTAATTAAGGTGTGTGATGACTGTTTATTTCAGCTTCGAGGCAGTTTCGGTGCGACCGGCTTTGATCGATGTTGAGCCGACGTGGCCTGAAATGATGCGGGGAGCAATCAGTGATTTTTTGAGCATACGCGCCGAGTTGGCATCTTCCTGCTTGGTGAGCACCAGAGGAGAGTAGCAGCGGAAGTGAGTGGTCGGGTTGCCCCAGCCGGTGGGAGGTGTCACAAGGCAAGGATAGTAGTAGAGATCCTGAGCTGCGAGATAAGCACCGTTGACGGTGATTGTCTTGCCATCGGCCGACACTTCAACGGGGAATGAGTCGCCGGCGCGGTTCATTTCGCGACCGTTGCGGTTGCTGATACCGTAGCCCCAGAGAACCTGGCTCTTGGAGGTGGCGGTGTTGTAGCCCATGAACCATGTGTAGTTCTTGCCGTAAGAGGGGTCGGGCGCGGGCACCTGGATTTCAGTGTCGCTCTTGAACTCGATGAACCATTTCGGACCGTAATACTTATATGCGTCGTCCATTGAGAGGCCGGCGTTGACCAGATCGGCGGGTGCGGAGAAGGGGCAGTCGCTTTCAGGACCGAAGCCGAGGCAGACGAGGCGGTTGAGGTTGCTGTATTCGGCGGTGGTCATGGCATCGTAGCCTGTTGCGATGGTGACGGGGAAGGTGACTGTGGTGCCATCTTCGTCGATGGTGGTTGAGGCGATATATTTGCCGGGCATGTTCTTGCGCACGGAGCCGCCGATCACGGGAGCTTCATCGGTGGTGAACACGGCTGTGGCAACGGTGGTGACATATTCCTCGTTGCGGGCGTAGACGGCAAACATGTATTCTGTCTGGGGAGTCAGACCGTCAGTTTCAAACACAACGCCTTCGTTGGAGAGAATGCCCTGAACAGTGGCGTCGGAGCAAACATCGCCGTTGGCGCGTACGATATTGGTCAGTGTTGAGCCATTGCTCAGCAGCTGGTCGATCTGAGATTTGATGAAGAAGCCATAGCGCACTTCGGAGAGGTTGGTGCCTTTGACATTGAAGGCGCGGGTTGACCAGGGAGCCACAACTTCGGGTACTTCCTCGGTCAGTGTGAGGGTGGGTTTGGGGCCTGTGGGTTCGCCGGTGACAAAGTCGTAGCGAATCCATTTTTCGCGGCGCTGAGCGTCGTAGCCCACGATGCCGAGAACATATTCGGAGTTGGGGATCAGACCGAGAGCTTTGTATTCAATAGTGCCGGAGTGTACGCGTTTGGGGGTGTTTTCATTGTCGTCCCAGAATCCTACAACGAGGTTGTGCATCTGGGCTTCGCCTTCGGCAAGAGCAAAATCGAACTCGGAGCGTGACTCAACGAGCAAGCGATATTCAACGATTTCCGGATCGGGGATAACGGAGACGATTGCCTGAGTTGAGGTGGTGGTGACGGCATAGTCGATGTTGTAGGGACATTCATCGGCTTTGCGGGTTTCGAATCTCACGCACTGGAATGTTTCGGGAATGATTTCACCGTCGTCGCCAACCACGCCTGCCATAGCCAGATAGGCTGTGCCGGTGTGGAGAATAGAGTGGTTGTCGTCGGCATAGACGGATAGTTTGTCGAAATAGAAGTCGCTCGTTTCTGTTGAGGTGATACCAAACACCTTGCAGAAGAGCATTTCGTTGATTTCGCCGAGCGAACCGACGATGTTTTTGATCGCCATGAAGTCGGCTTCTTTTTCAATNAGGTGGCGCACACGGGTNGCACCTTCGGGCATTTCGATGTGNTANGAGACATCGGTCAAACCAACCTTGTCGAGGGTGATGAGGTCGGTGTAGGGGATATTGGTGGAGAGATCGGTTGCGATTACTTCGCTGTAGACGTAGGGGTTAATACGGCGAACGGCGGTGTAGACAACATAGTCTTTTGCGCCTTCAATGTCGTAGGAGGTGGCTGATACTTTGCCATCTTCGAGCTGGCCTACGGTGCCGGATTTGAANAGTTCTTCGGCGTCGGTCACGGGAGTTTCGCCTTTNTCGGCAATGATGTAGGCGTAGTCGGAAGCCTGAGGAGCTTCAATGGTGAATGTGGTCTGAGTTCGTTGCACATTCTCAACGGTGACCTTGTGGGACGGAGCCTCATAGCTGCCGGGCAGCGATTTGTCATCGTCGTCGCTACAAGAAAGCAACGTTGCTCCGAACAGGGCTAAAACCGGGAGCACTCTAAAAATAAATTTTTGCATAAAAAATGATGATGGTTTGTTAGAAACGTATATTTACCATAGAAATGTAATGCAAATATAAGTAAAAACTTTTGAAAAGATAACAAATTGTGATAGAAATATTGAATTTGTAGTTAAAATGTCACATNGGTGNGGNTGACACCCGAAGACAAACACTTGGTTTTTTGGAGAGCGAGGTGTTGGAGAGATAAAAAAAGTGTGCCGGCATTTTGGGGCCGGCACACCGTAATTATAAATATAGGTGGCTATTTGAGAAGCTGATTAGTCGAGCTGACCGCCGATCATGATGGCGCCTTCGCGTTTGGTCAGCTTGCGGCCGCGGTTGGCGGCGAGGTCAATGTGGGAAATCTGCTGATTAGTTGCACGGCTTGTTGACACAACGGGTTTGGTTCCGGATTCGATCCAACGCATTGCGAGATAGAAGAGGGGGTCGTCGATTGTGCCCCAGTCGCCGGTCAGATAGCTGTCTTCGTCGACTTCAACATCGGGTGTGAAGCCGTTGCTGTAGTCGCGGAAGTCTTTGGCGTTCTGGCTGTAGAAGGTAATGGGGGTGATGGTGTAGGTGTAGCCGTCGATGGGAGCTGTGGTGCGGCTTTCCATGCCGACGTTTTTGCCGTTGGTGGTCATGCCGATCAGGCGCACGTCAATGTCGAGACCGCGGAGACCGTTGATGATGAGTTCGCTTGAAGAGGCGGTGTCAACGGTGGTCAGTACATAGATTGTTTTCAGTCCAATGCTATAGGAGAGGGCCTGCTCGATGGGATTATAGACTTTGAATTCTTCAGGCACGGATTTGTTGCCGATGCGATAGAAGTCTTCTTGGCCTTTGGCAGTGCGGGATGCATTGTAGGTCACATGGTTGTAGACCTGGTCTTTGTAGTTGTTGCCGGCGATGAGTGTTGCGAGCACGGTCGATGAGATAACGTGGCCACCGCCGTTGTAGCGAAGGTCAAGGATGAGTTCGTCGACGCCATGCTGTTTGAACTGGTTGAAGATGTCGAGCAGTTGAGTGTCGTAGTCTTTGTCGAAGTACATGTAGCAGAGGTAGGCCACTTTTTTGCCTGAATCGGTGGTGAAGACTTTAGAGGCGTAGATTGCGGGGTCTTCATAGGTAGTGGAGCTGACGGTGACTGAAGTGGGTGATGTCAGACCGGTGACCTGGCCCTGTTCGTTGTAAACAAATTCAACGGTTTCAACGGTGCAGTTGCCTTTGAGCAGCGAGCTGTAGAGGGTGTTGAGGTTTGATGCGGTTACTTTTGTGCCGCCAACAGAGGTGATGAGCGAGCCGCGGTGGATGCCTGCCTTGTAAGCCGAGGATTCGGGCGATACAATCAGGGGGATGAGGGCAACAGTGGTTTTGGTGTTGTCGACAAAGCCGGCGGTGCAATAGAGGATGCCGGAGCCGGTTTCGGTTTCGCCGAATGCTCGGGAGCGGCCTGATGCGTTGCGGGTGATGTAGCTGTAATAGTCGTCACGAACGCCGTTTTCCCAGTGGCCGTCGTCGTGGTTCAGATGGTCGTAGCTGTCAACGCCGTCGAGAATTGATTTGAAGAAGGTCTGATAGTTGGCTGTGCCGTTGAGTTTGAGTTCGGAAATGGGTTCGTTCCAGAGGTAGTTGGCGAGCATGTAGTCATAGACCACCTGATTGATCTGGGAGAATTCGCCAACGTTTTCGCCTTCGCCCTGACGGATTTTGACGATATGTTTCGATTTGTAGCCGGCAACGTTGATCATGATTGATGCCAGGCGGTTGGTCTTGTCAGTGGAAGCGGGAACTTTGACGCGAAGTGTCGATGCGCCCTTCTTGCCTGAAGTGGTCAGCAGGGTGACCCAGGAGTCGGAAGTGGTTGCTGTCCAGTTGGCAGCGGCGTTGAATGTGAAGACCACTTCATCGCCCTCGAAGGGAACCACGATGGTGTTGGTGGTCGACGGGTCTGAAATACCGGTGCCGGAGATGGTTGCCTCGGGGCTGTCATCGCTGTCGCACGATGTCAGAGGTGCAGCGGCGCCGGTCATAAGCAGAGCCGCAATTGCAAAGCTTAATAGTTTTTTCATTGTAAATGAAGTTGTGGTGTTAATTGATTAATTTCTGTGTTGAAAAGATGTGGTTGAAATGATTAGAGTGTAAAGGTTTGTCGTATATATTTCAATTTCATTAATAAAAGCAACGTATATATTTCTTGTCTGTCGTTTTCTTTTGAGTTGAGGGGTAGATGTTAGCCGAATTTGCTGACTTTGCGCAGGGCGGCTTCGTTGGTGACCTTAATCTGGCGGCCGTCGACCACAATCATTTTTTCGTTGACAAATGTGGTCAGCGTGCGGATGGCGTTGGAGGTGGTCATGTTGGAGAGGTTGGCCAGATCTTCACGCGACATGTAGACGCGCAATGTCACTCCATCGGGTTCAAATCCATAGTGGTCGATCATCACCACCAGCGCCTCGGCAAGTCGACCGCGGATGTGCTTCTGAGTGAGGTTGACCGTTCGGGTGTCGGCGCTGCCGAGATTGCGCGAAAGCTCATGGATGAAGAACCAAGCTACATCGCGGTTGCGGTCGATTAGTTCTTTGACCACCGACATTGGGATGGCTCCCACTACCGACTGCTCCATTGAGGAAGCGGTGTGGACATAAGGCTCGTCGGCAAAATAGGCTCGGTAGCCGAAGTATTGCACCGGAGAAATCAGGCGCAGAATCTGCTGACGGCCGCCGACGCCGTCTTTATAGAGCTTGGCTTTGCCTTTGAGCAGACACCAGAGAAACTCGGGCTGCTCGCGCTCGGCATATATGATTTGATTTTTCTTAAAGTGATGCAATGAGAAATTATCTGTGATCATTCTCTTTTCATCGCTGCTGAGAATGGTCCAGATTTCAGAAAGGTCTTCGCTAATCACTTTTTCCAGTGCACGTTTGATCATTCCGTTTCGTTGTTTTGCAAAACAATGTTATATAACACTATGCAAATATACAACAAAAAACTTTATTCGCAAGCAAAATGACTGCAAAACTTTCCTAAACCGACATTATTTGCATTTATTTACGCCAAATATCCGATTATCTGCTTCATATTGCCTTATAAGGTCAGTCAGCTTTCAATGTTGATTGCAANGAAAATGCACATGGAATTTTAGAAGAAAAAGCGACACATCCGTGTGTTATCACGGGAATGTGTCGCCTATTTCTCAGGGGAGGTATATGTTAAGCCCTGTTGCGAGGCTTTGGGGGATTAGTGGGAGTTGTAGAAGCGGAGGATGCGGAGTCGGAGGAGGGTTTCGTATTTGGCTTGGACGGCTTCGGAGGAGGCTTTGATGTAGGTTGATTTGGCTTCTTCAAATTCGGTGGCGTTGGCGCGGCCGTAGTTGTATTTTTCTTCCATTGCCTGGAATGCTTTGAGGGCGGCGTCGCGGGCCACGGTGGCTGCCGTCAACTTTGCTTTTGCGGCATCAGCCTGATAGTAGGCCTGCTGGATGGCCTGGAAGAGGTTGGAGCGCACGTTGTCATATTGCAGCTCGGCGTTCAGTCGCTGAACGTTGGCGCGGCGCACGGCGTTGCGTGTCTGGAATGCGTCGAAGATGGGGATGGAGAGGGTGAAGCCGAGCGATTTATTGAAGTTGTCGCGCATCTGGCGATGAAAGGGGGCGTTCTCGAAGCCGTGGATGTTGTAGTAGCTGCTGCCGAGGCCGGCGTTGAACGACAGGCGGGGAATGTAGCCTGTGCGGGCGAGCGACACATATTTGTCGGCGGCGGCAATGGAGAGCTCGGATGCTTTGAGCGAATTGTTGGTCTGCAATGCGTTGGCAAACACGGTTTCGGGGGAGGGGAGAATGAGCGGAGTTTCTTCGGCGGGAGCGATGTCGAAGTTTTCAACTTCGTTGAGCTGAAGCATCTGGGCGAGGTTGACGAGGGCAATGCGGATGTCGTTGTGGGTGCTGACGAGGGTCAGCTGATCCTGGGCGAGTTGCGACTCGGCTTGGGTGAGGTCGAGTTCGGCTATTTTGCCTGCTTCGAGAAGTATGCGGCGGCGTTCGAGCTCCACCTGTGAGATGCGCACCTGTTCGGCGGCTACTTCGTGGAGNTCTTTGGTGTAGAGCACCTGGAGGTATTGGGCTATGACTTGCAGCGAGATGTCATCTTTGGCCGACTCNACCTGCTGGAGCACGGCGCTCAGGTTGGCGCGGGCATAGTCGAGNTGACGCTTTGCCGAAAGGCCCTGAAAGAGGGGGAGCGAGAGGTTGACGTTCCAACCAAACTGAGATGTGTTGCGGTTGGCATAGGTGTTGTCGGAGGTCAGGCCGCGCCCGAAGTTGAACGATTGCGATGCTCCGGCGTTGAGAGTGGGCAGGAACTGGTCTTTAGCCTCGGTCACGGCAAGGTCGGCCGATGTGGCATCGAGTGCGCGCGAGCGAACATTGATGTTGTGTTCAATCGCGTAGCTGATGCAGCTGTCGAGACTCCATTGCTCGGCCGAAGCTGCGATGGGTAGCGAGGCTGCGGCTATGGAGAGCGTGATGATTGAATATATGCGTTTCATTTTCCGATGGGACTTGATGAGATGGGGAGAAATGTCGTGAGATGAAGTGGATTACATTTCGGTCTTTTCAGCGCCGCGCAGACGGGTTGTGGCTTTGATGCCTGACACTACTTCGATGTTGATGCCGTCGCTGATGCCGGTGGTGATGGGGGTGCGTTTAAACTGTTGGGCGGGCACGGTGTCGGTCAGGACATAGACAAAAGTGGAGTCGCCGACAAATTCAACTACGCTTTCAGGCACCTGCATGACCGATTCGGAGCGGTTGAGGCTCACGGAGGCGTTGGCGCTATAGCCTGCGCGGAGGTTGGCCACGGCATCGGCGGGAATGGCGGCCTTGACTTCAAAGGTGTTGGCACCGTTGGCCTGTTCGCCTTTGGGGGAGATGTATTCGATTGAGGCTTCAGCCTTGTAGTCGGGAATGGCACCGATGGTGATGGTCATGGGCATACCCAGGGCGAGTGAGCCCACTTCGGTTTCGTCGGCTGTGCCTTTGAAAATGAGGTTGGTCATGTCGGCCACGGTGGCAATGGTGGTGCCATCGTTGAAGGTGTTTGACTGAATCACGGATGTGCCGACCTTGACCGGAACGTCGAGCACGAGGCCATTGATNGTGGNGCGCACCTGAGTGTTGGCTTCCGAAGCATTGTAGCGCGACACTCCTTGTTTCACGATGTTGACGGCGTCCTGGGCCGAAGCGAGGTCGGCGAGAGCCTTGTCGAGAGTGGCTTTGGTGTTTTCAAATTCTTCGCGCGAAATGACTTTCTTTTCAAAGAGCGTTGTGTTGCGCTCATGCTTCAGNCGGGCATCGTCGAGAGCGATGCGGGCGAGGTTGACTTGCGACTCGGCGTTGCTGAGCTGCGAAGCGTCGGGAATCACTTTGATCACGGCTATAACGTCGCCCACTTTCACCATGTCGCCCGGCTGGACGTTNATCTGGGTGATGATGCCTGAAATCTGGGGCTTGATCTGGATTTCGTCGCGAGGTTCNATTTCGCCGGTCAGCACCGTGGTGCGTTCAATCGTGCCGGTTGAGGGGCTGACGATGTCGTAGANTTTCTCTTTGGGACGGGAATTGAGATAGAGGAACACGAAGGTGCCGATGAAGATGGCAATCACAATGATCCAGATGAGGATTTTGAAAAACTTTTTCATTTCGTTTATGTGTGATGTTTATATTTTTTTTATTTGTCGTTGATGGCTTCGATCGGTTTGATGCGCATGGCNTTGATGGAGGGGATGAGGCCGGCCGCTGTGCCGAGAATCAGGAACACGGCCATGATGCCTAATGCCGAGGAGAAGCTGAGCTCGAAGTGGGCCGAACCGCGCACGGGATCCATCAGAGCATGGTTGGTTACGGCGAGGATTATGACGGCGAAGCAGACTCCGGCAATGCCGGCAATGGCTGTCAGCACCATGCTTTCGGAGAGTATCTGGGCGATGATGTCGCGCGGTTTGGCNCCGATGGCGCGGCGGATGCCGATTTCCTGGGTGCGTTCCTTGACGATAATCCACATGATGTTGCCCACGCCGATGATGCCGGCCAGCAGAGAGCCGATGCCCACGAACAGAGCGAGCAGATTGAGNCCGAGAAAGAGATTGTCGACCATGGCAAAATTGTCGGAGATGTCCATAAAACCGATGGCGGCTTCATCGTCGGGNCTCACGGGATGGTTGCGCACGACTGACCGACGCAGAACCGGAACAATCTCTTTAGGCGAATGGCCCGGGAGGGCGGTGAAAATGAAGCCGTCGATGTCATCGCCGATGTTGAGGGCGCGGCGCATGGTGGTGGAGGGGAGTAGCACCGAGTCGTCGAGACGGCCACCGATGTTGACCTCCTGGGTCTGCGACACGACGCCGACAACCATGAAGTAGATGTTGTTGATGGAGATGAATTTGCCAATGGCTTCTTCGGAGCCNAACAGCTCGGATGCAACNTTTTTGCCTATCACGGCCACCTTGCGNCCATTGCTCTGGTCGCTGTCGTTGATAAGACGTCCGGCGTGGAGCGTTGGCACCTGTATGTGGTTGAGGTCAGGTTCAATGCCCTGCATCTGGGCGCCGGTCGACTTGGTGCCGTATTTCACGGATGCGCCGGAATAGTTCANCGCACTGGAATATTCAATGGCTTTGCTGCCTCGGCGCACNGCTTCAATGTCCTGAGCCGAGAGCTTCCATTCNAGGCCTTTGTTGAAGCCGCGGTAGGATAGGGTGGTGCGCTGCGGGAAGATGATGCCCATGTTTGTGGCCACGCCNTTGAAGTTGCGCATCATCAAGCCTTTCAATCCGGAGGCTCCTCCGAGCAGGAGGGCGAGCATCGCCGTGCCCCAGAAGATGCCGAAGGCTGTGAGGAAAGTGCGAGTTCGGTTTCGCGAGAGCGTGGCTCCGATTTCGCGCCAGTTTTCGATGTCGAATATCTGTAGTTTCATTTTTCAGTCAAATAGAGGAGGGGGGATTATTCGTCGCGCAGGGCTTCGACCGGTTTGACATGGGTNGCCTTGATGGCGGGGAAAAGTCCGGCAATGGCGCCGGCAAAGATGAGCACTATTGTGACNTGGATGGCAATGGAGATGTTGACCGTGGGGTCTTTGAGGAACTGNCTGTCGCCGAAAATGGCGTCGATGACCGCCGTCAGCAATGTGCCGAACACGATGCCGATGTAGCCGAAAAGAGTTGTGATGGCCACNCTCTCAGTCACAATCTGGAGCCAGATGCTGCGNGGTTTNGCNCCGATGGCTCGGCGGATGCCGATTTCGTGGGTTCGCTCGCGCACCGACACGAACATGATGTTGCTCACACCGACTATGCCCGAAAGCATCGTCAGCAGNCCGATGATCCACACGGCCATGCTCAAAATCGAGTGGGCTTCGAGTTGCGAGAGGTAGTTGTTGAAGCGGTTCCANAGATAGACACCGCCGCGGTCGTCGGGGTTGAATTCGTGGGTCGTTGCCAGTGCTTTTTTGACTGATTGTTCCACCTCCGTGCCCTGCTCCTNNTCCTCGACATTCTGAATGTTGACTTTAAGTTCGGAGACATAGCCGTCGCGGCCCTGAAGCGCCATGGCGGTTGTGAACGGAATGTAGCTGCCCGATTCCCAGTCGTGGTGGTAGACGCCGACCACGAGCCACGACAGTCCGAAGGCATCGACGCGCNCGCCGACGGCTTTCATTTCGTCGCCGAACAGCAGCCGGGCATTTTTTTCTTCAAGCACTATCACCTTGCGCTTCTGGTCGATGTCGGGCTGATTGAGGAATCGGCCGGAGATNATTTTCAGTTTGGCGCGGCGGTCTTCGCCGGGGAAGTGGCCGTAGACATTTCCGCCGAGATAGTCGCGCGAGGTCGACACTTTTGATGAGTCCATGACCATGGTGGCAATTACCGATTTCACTTTCGATCCGGCATTGTCCTGAATAAATTCGCGGTCAGACTCCTTGAGCCGGATTCTCCGACCCTCTTTCAGGCCCTTGTGGGGGAGGGTGGTGTAGCCGGGATATACGTTGATGACGCTCGACGATTCCAGAGAGGCGAAGCTCGTGAAGGCATTGAACACACCGCGGCTCATGCCGAGCAGCACGATGAGCATGAAGATGCCCCACGAAACGGCGAAGCCTGTCAGTGCGGTGCGCACCTTGTTGTTGCGCAGCGTTTGTGCTATTTCTCTAAAAAGATCAAACATTTGCTGATGAGGTGGTGTCGGTGATGATGGTCCGGTCGGGGGTCACAATGGAGTTGGAGGGCATGGCGATTGAGTTGTCGGGCACAATCATGCCGTCGCTGATGCGGATCACGCGGTTGGTCTGTGCGCCCACACCGGGGTCGTGGGTCACAATGACAATGGTCATCCCCTCGGCGTTGAGTTGCCGAAACACTTCCATCACCTCCTTGGAGGTCTTGGAGTCGAGGGCGCCGGTCGGTTCGTCGGCCAGAATGATGGCTGGATTGGTGATCAGTGCGCGGGCAATGGCAACACGCTGTTTCTGGCCGCCCGACATTTCGGAGGGGAGATGGTGGGCGCGGTCGCCGAGGCCCATGCGTTCGAGCTGCTCCATGGCCATAATGTTGCGCTTGCGTCGCGAAACTCCTTGATAGAAAAGAGGCAGAGCTACGTTTTCAACCGCGTCCTTGTAGCTAATCAGATTGAACGACTGAAACACGAATCCAATCAGGCGATTGCGCAGCTCGGCGGCTTTGTTTTCGGAGAGATCTTTGATTGTGGTGCCGTTGAGACGATAGAGACCGGTGTCGTAATTGTCGAGAATCCCTATTATATTAAGGAGTGTGGACTTTCCGGAACCTGAGGCACCCATGATCGACACCAGCTCGCCACGGTCGATGTTGAGGTTGATGCCCTTGAGCACATGCAGAGGCACGGCGCCGGGATAGGTCTTGTTAATGTCTGTCAGTTGAATCATCGGTTGGTGGATGAAATGAATGGATGAATTTTGTGAGAGATTTGTAAGTTAGACGCATCTTCATGCCGAAAGGTTGCACGAACTTCAAAAAAAAATCCTGAGGTTGAAAAATGAATAGAAAAATATTTGCGGGAGTGAACCGAAATTAATATCTTTGCGTTATAAAATCAAACGGACGATGATAGAGATCGCGCTCCGATAAAAAATTGACATTAAGAAATACCACATCAAAGTTGATTGGGAAACTCATCAATTATATGTGAAATACCGAGACAAGCTTAGTCGGCCAATGGCGGGCCCCATCCCACATTGTGGGAGGCATTTATGCCCAGGCGGATTACAAAGGTCGGCGAGCACTCAAATCCTGTCATTCGGAGTTTCATCGCATCCTTTGGTGTGGCCCTCATAAAAAATCCGCCGGAAGTCATCGATTGTTTCCGGCGGATTTTTTTGATGTTGTATGGTCTGAAATGTTTGGCTTCGGAAAGCAGACTTTTCGGCCTGCTTTACCGAGGGAATGATATTAGTTGTAGCGGGCTACGGCTGATTTGAGGGCGTCGACCGATGTGACGCGCTCAACGAGTTCGCCGTTGTGGATGATGAACAGCGCGGGGAGGGAGCCGACGTTGTAGGTGAGCAGGTTGGCATCGGTGGTTCCGTTGAAAACGGTCACCCACGGCTGATTGCCGGCTGCGATGCGCCACTGATATTCGTTGGGGCTGAAGCCAATCTGATAGATTTGCAGGCCGGCGTCATGGCGTGCGTCGTAGAGCTCGCGGAGGGCGAGATTGAGAGCCTGCGAATAGTCGGCTTCATATTGAGTGAAGTTGAGAATCACGGTTTTGTTTTTCGATGCAACGTCAGTCAGCGACTGCTCCACGCCTTTTTCGTCGAGTGCTTTGATTTCGGGAAATGAAATCTGCGAAGCGGCAATGGTGTCGGTGGGGGTGGAGAAGCGGCTGCGGTTTTTGATCCAGAGGTCCTTGAGATAGAGCGTGCGCGGATCGTTGGGGCGGTTTTCGGAATAGGCGTTGGCCACGGCGCCGATGATGCCCAGCTCCTTGCGGTTGTCGTTGCGGAAAAGCGGATGGCCGCCAATCTGCTTGCTGACAATATAGAAGGAAACAACGCTCGTGGGGTTGCCGATGATCATTCCGCTCAGCTCGCGCTTCAAGGTCTGGGCGGTGTCGAGATCCTCAACGCGATGGTTGAGCAGGAAGTCGTTGAGACGTTTGTCAACGTGAGCCACGAGCTTTGCGTCCTCCGAACCATCCAGTTCATAGCCGTTGGCAAACGATGCGGCCGATGTCTTCAGTGAAAGATTCTCAATGCTGTCGATCGGGAAATAGATGTATTTGCCGCCATAGTTAAGGCGGTAGATGTCGGGATATTCAGCGGCAGCCTGAGCGGTGGCGAAGTCACCGTTGGCGTCGACATCCATAGTGTCAATGGCATACCAATAGCCGCCGGGATTTGCAGCTTCAAGAATCACGGAGCCTTCCGTAGCGCCCTCAATATTGCCCTTGAGAGTCCACTTTGCGTCATCGGAGCAGGAGCAAGCCACAGCGGCCCCAAGCGCCACTCCACCAATAATATAAAAAAGTTTCTTCATATCAATCATGCGTTTTTGTTATATACTAACTTGTCGGAAATAATCACTTATGCCGGCGCCATCGATTAGGGTAAAGCCTCAATGGCACTTAGTTGAAGCCCTTAAGCGAACAGCATCGGGCCGAGCCTCAGCAACAATTCCACAAAGTTAGTCAAATCCCCCCAAATAACCGCAATCCCCGCCTCAAATTTTCGTAACCATACGGAAAAGTTTCTTATGGATTGGNGGTTGCGGNGAGGTGGTAGGCGAGGCGGGGGGAGCCGTCGTGGCAGTGGATGGTGCCGCAGTGGTGGAAGCCGAGGCGGGTGGCGGCGTNTTGCATCGGGAGATTGTCGGCGTGGGTGTCGAGGCGGATGTCGGCGATGAGGGTCTGGCAGAAGTCGACGCAGCGGCGCAGCATGCCGGGGTGTCGGCCGGAGGATGCCAGGCGGTGGATTGTGCCATAGGGGTTGTTGTTGAGCCATTGGCCGCCATGGATGGTGGCGTAGGTTGGGTCGGCACCGATGAAGAATGTAAAGACCATCGCAATTTCACCGTCGGTGTCGATTCCGACATAGCTGATTCCTGCGTCGATGTCGGCGCTGACGAGCTCGCGCGAGGGATAGCCGTTGACCCATTGGTTGGGGTTGCCGGAGGTGCGCATAAATTGTCGGGCAGCTTCGTAGAGCTCCATTAAAGCGTCAAGGTCGGACGGGGTGGATTTGCGGATGCGAATCATCGAAAGGCGTTTTTTACGTTTGACAACCGGCTTGCGAAGGAGTGTTATTTGTCGGCGGGGTGAATCATGGATATGTGGGGGAGGCCGTCGAGGATGAATGTGTCGGATGTGGGTTGGAAGCCCATTGATTGGTAGAAGTCGATGAGGTAGGTCTGGGCTTCGATTTCGATTGTTGGGGAGAGGGTTTTGGCTATGGCTATGGCTCGGGTCAGCAGCTGACGGGCGTAGCCGTGGCCTCGGGCATCTTTCATTGTCAGCACTCGGCCGATGGATGCGGAGGGAAATTTTTCGCCCGGATCGACCACACGCATGTAGGCCAGAATCCGGTCTCCCTCTTTGATAAAGAGATGGGTTGAAGAGAAGTCGTGGCAGTCGAGATCTTGGTATGTCGCCTGCTGTTCGACAACGAACACTTCGGCGCGACAGCGCAGAATCTCGTAGAGTTCGGCGGTGGTCAGGTCATTGAATCGTTTAACGGTTATATCCATTGCTTCAGAATTTGATGAGTTTGGCACGACCTTTGCTGACGGCTATGCGGTAGCCCCGGCGGTCGGTGGCGGGGCGTCCCTGGAGGTCATAGAGTTGGGTGGAAGCGGAATCTGTTTCAATTTCGGAGATGGCGGCCAGAGGATCGAAAGTGACGGAGAGCGTGGCGGGGGCTACTCCGGGCTGT
Source organism: Bacteroides sp. (assembly GCA_014801655.1). GTDB lineage: Bacteria > Bacteroidota > Bacteroidia > Bacteroidales > Muribaculaceae > Paramuribaculum. Next base: position 12,402 of record JAAVDT010000010.1, on the reverse strand, counting down.
GCGCTTGCGATTGAATAGAGGGCGGTGGCACCGGGAATGGCTTTGACGTGGATACGGAGCGAGCCGTTGACCAACTCCACTGATTTTATCTCCATTTCGGAGGATGCAAAGTCGAGCGGTTCGATGGTGAATTCGGTGTTGATTTCGGGGTGGAGTGGCGTGATGGCGATGTCGATTACACCCTCGGGCTTGTTGAGTGTCACGCTCTTTGATTCGATGCTTTCGATGCGTGCAAACAGCGGCTGATAGGCGTCGAACAGTTTGGCGTAGTCATCGTAGGCCGAAGCGGGAGCGTAGATGGCGACCTCATCGGAAGCGCCGGGCATCATGTGGTTGCGGAGGGTCTGCGCGGCGTTGCCGGCTTCAAAGAGGATGTTCTGCAGGGCGGGGCAGTAGGCAAATGAATTTCGACCGATGGAGCTGACGGTGGCGGGAATGTGAACAGTGGTCAGCTCCGGGCAGCGGCTGAAAGCGTTTTCGCCAATGGCGGTGACGGAATAGGTGGTGCCGCTGACGTTGATTTCAGGGCTGATGGCCACTTCGCCGGAGTAGCTGTGGTCAGGCGACTTGCAGACTGCAGCACTATTGGCCGAGAGAGGCAGGTAGAACATATCGCCAATCTTCTCGCCGACGCTGACCGACTGGCGACCGCTGGTGGCTATGGTATTGGCTTCGTAGCACACTTCGTAGAGGCCGAAGGGGAGGTCGACGGTGAAGGGTGTAATCTGGAGATAGCCGCTGACGGATCCTATTTCGCGATTGCAGACATTGTAGCTTCTGACGGGAATGTTGGAGCCGGGGCGATAGAACACCACGTCAAGCTCCACGCGGCCCTGGCGTTCGTTGTCGAGGTCGGGGGTGTGGGGCCACTCCTCGCCGCTGACGAGTGTCGAGGGAATCATGCGGGCATTTTTCAGTTGAGTCAGTCCGCCCCCGCCATGATAGTTTGGCGGATAGGAGTCGATGACATTTACAGTGGCTGTCTGATCGCCGGCGAGCAGACTCTCTCCGGAGGGTTTTTGCAGGCTGATGGTGTAGTTGCCGGCGGGGAGGGGAGTGCCGTCGGTGGCAGTGGCATAAAACACAATGTCCACTATGCTGTTTGTGCCGGCGGGGAAGGTGTTGCCATAGATTGTTTTGCGATAGAGGGGCGAGCTGCCGTCTTCGGGTGTGAGCTCCAGAATGGCTGTGCCGAGAAAGTCGGCGCCNCCATCGTTGACCACCACCATGCGCAGCTCGCTTTCGAATCCGGAGTAGAGCTCCGGTGTCNGCACTTCCGAAATGGAGAGTGAGCATGATGATGTCTGCAGAATGTTTTCGGGGTTGGACGTGGTGTAGTCGCCCGATGGGCTGACGAGGAGCTCGACATAATATTGGCGCCCCTCGGATTCGGCGCAGATNGCGGGCGCAGATTCGCCGTCGGNAATGGTGGCGGGAAAGATACGGTAGTTGCCGGCGGGGAGTTCGATGCCGGAGAGGTCGAGCGCATGATAGTCGCGAATCGACATCGATTCGTTTATCGACTGCCCGGTCCAGAAGGGCACCCAGGCAAGGATATTATCGGAGCCGGCAGCCACGATGGCAACGCCGACGTCAATGTTGGAGTGAGCTGTGCCCTGGCCGGAATAGTAGACCTGGCAGCGACCGTCGGCCACCATGGTGATNGAACCGAACATTGANCTCANCACCACCCCCGGATCGGCTCCCGGCGGAACGGCTTTCACAAGTTTCTGGTCAATGTTGTAGCCTCGGTTGGTGTCGCCGGGATTGGTCGCTGTGGGGGTGAGAAGTGAGAGCGAGAAGTAGCCGTCGGACACTCCGCCCCAGCCCCAGTTGATGTGGTAGAGNCCCTCCTGACGATAGCCGTCGATTACGAAAGCGTGGCCTGCCGACACGGCCGATGAAGCTGAATAGTAGACCGGNCGGCCGAGCGAAAGCTCTGTGTANATGATGGTTTCCCATTTGGCTGTGCCGAACGCCGATCGGGAGAGATAGCGTGTGTGGGTCGGATCGTAACCGAAATTTGTGATGAGAGCGTNGTCAACACCGGAACTCTGTGCGCCACTCTCGGATGGTGANTAGGCCATGCCGACACTAAGTCCGCAGGCGAGCATNAGCCNGGCNACNGCCTGTTGCGATTCCTCCGAATCGGCTGAATTGTAGGCGCTGAGCAGATTGTCGAAGTCAATNGGCGTGTTGTCGAANTCATATTCCACNCGNTCGCTGCCATAGCCCTGGGCNATGTGGCCCGAACAGCGGGCATAGCCGATGGTGCGGATAATCTGCGCCATGGCCGTTGCCACACATCCTGTCACGCAGCGTTCGCCATCTTTTATCGGCGTCAGCAGATTGTAGGGCCAGTGTTGATTCCATGCGCAGGTCATGATNGGGGCGATGTCGGTCCACTGCGAATAGAGCGCGGCGATGTCGTTGCCGCTACTTGCGGCTGNNGACATGCGGGCGGCGGNTNGCTCGGCAGGGAGCGAAGCGATTTGACTGCGGTAGACNTCAAGGAGCCACTTCGCACCGGGAGCCAGTGAGTCGGGGTTGAATGAGGGGGTGGAGGGAATGTCGGCGAGNACCGGAGCAACGCGGTCGTCGCCTGAAAGAATCANGCANCGGTCGGCCTCGGTGGTGAACACATGATATTCACCTTNCGGGGCGGAGTATCGCAGCCGATATTGGCCGGCGCGNGGAGTCGACAGAGTCTTGNCGTTGCCGCTGCNGCCGGAGGTGATTCGTAGCAGGGCTTCGTCGGCTGTNAGCGTTCGGGCGTGGCTCAGATTGANGCCGGCAAGTANTANTGCTGANGATATGATGAATCTAAANNATCGGTGTGACATAGCAGAGGTTATTTAATNGCAGAGGTTATTNAAAAGAAAAGACCCGCTGAANTTCAGCGGGNCTTNCGGGGCGGAGAGGACGAGATTCGAACTCGTGGATAGGATTGCTCCCATCGTCGGTTTAGCAAACCGGTGGTTTCAGCCACTCACCCACCTCTCCATGAGGTTGCCTGCGGCTTATGATTGTTGCAGGTCTTAGGGGTTGCAATCGGCCTCGAATGCTGCTCTCAGCGGGCTTTTGCGATGCAAAGTTAAGTGNTTATTTTTATTCGGCCAAATTTTTTGAGCGTTTTTANGTGCATTTTTTCTAATTTTGTAGTCGAATATTTTGAATAATCTAANGAAATAGTGTCAATATGGTTGATAATCAAAANGATAAACAGTCAGTNGCGAAAAAGAAACAGATCGGTCCGTNGGGCCGGGTGTTGATTTCGGTGGGCGCNCTTGCCTTAATTGGCTGTGNGGTCGGNCTTTATGGCTGGAATTATGTNATGAAAAGCTACGACGGGCCGCAGCGATGGCTCCGGATTCCGGCAAATGCCACTNCCGGGCAGGTGAGAGANTCGCTCGTGGCAGGTCTTGGCGAGGGGATNGGCGACCGTGTCTACTCGCTTTGGGAATATCAGGAGGGCACTCCTGCCAAAGCTCATGGAGCTTACCTCATTGAACCCGGCGATAAGGCGCTCAACATCAGCCGCCGCCTGCGCTACGGCCGCCAGACTCCGGTGAAGGCCGTCTGGAACAATGGCCGAACAATCGACGNCATGGCCGAGAAGCTCACCGCAACGCTTGAATGTTCGCCCGAGGATTTCGTGGCCACAATGGAACGNGTGTTGCCCAACAAGGGTTTCGACCGCGCCAACTTCACNGCGGCCTTTATTCCCGACACATATGAGTTTTATTGGTCGAGCTCGCCATCGGAAATCGTCAGNCGNCTTGTCGACTATCGCGACCGATTCTGGACTCCNGAGCGCAAGGCCAAGGCNGAAAAGCTCGGACTGACCGAAAATGAAGTGGTCACGCTTGCATCNATNGTTGAGGAGGAGTCGGCCAAACGCGACGAGCATGGCAAGATTGCTCGTCTCTATCTCAACCGACTGAAAGACGGTATGCTTCTGCAGGCCGATCCGACANTGAAATTTGCTGCCGCCGACCCGTCAATCCGCCGACTCACCCGCGAGCACATCATCATTGAGTCGCCCTACAACACNTATAAATATAANGGGCTNCCNCCGGGGCCGATTCGTCTGGTCGATAAGCGCACGATTGATGCCGTGCTCGACGCTCCCGAGCATGACTATATATATATGTGTGCGAAGGNGGACTTCTCGGGCTACCATAATTTCGCCAANGATTATGCCACTCACATGGCCAACGCACGNCGCTATCAGGCTGAGCTCAACCGCCGCAACATNCATTGATTGCGGTTCAGCCACTCGATTATTGTTCAATTATTGCTGAGCGACAATAAAAAAATAATCTGCCGAAAGTGTCAGATTATGAAAAAATGATTAAATTTGCATCCAATATTCATTTTTGTTCTGACANTCATCGCTGATTTNNAAATATCAANCCANTTAAATCACATAANNNNACAATGANANAANNANTCANNCAGNACNCTCNNCGACAAGGCNTGGGCNCGNTGGACNGCNNTNNNGNTNATTGCNTCGATGATGTTTTTCGCCTACATGTTTGTCGACGTGATGGCACCGCTTAAGAGTTTGCTTGACCCGCAACTCGGATGGAATTCTACAGCATACGGCACATATCGTTCATCAGAATATATTCTCAACGTGTGTGGCTTTCTTATTATNGCCGGATTCATTCTCGACAAAATGGGAATCAGATTCACCGGGGTGCTTTCAGCATCGCTTATGTTAATCGGCGCAATCATTAAACTTTATGGCATCAGCGATCTGATGGTTGGCACCGGTTTAGAATCATGGCTCAANTCTTGGTGGGTCGAAATGCCTGCAAGTGCGAAGATGGCTTCACTCGGATTTATGATTTTCGGTTGCGGCTGCGAAATGGCCGGAACNACTGTATCTAAAGCNATTGCCAAATGGTTTAAGGGTAAAGAAATGGCTCTTGCGATGGGTCTTGAAATGGCTATTGCCCGCATCGGTGTATTTGCTATTTTNTCCATTTCGCCAATCATCGCTGCTAGCTTTGGCACAGTGGTTGCTCCCGTTGCATTTTGTACCACATTGCTCCTGATNGGCCTCATCGCTTACTGCGTGTTCTGCGTCATGGACACCAAATTNGACCATCAGCTTGGTGAAGACGCGAAAGAAGAAAATGCCTCTGACGAAGAGTTCAAAATATCAGACGTGGCCAAGATCTTTTCGAGCCATATCTTCTGGGTTGTTGCGCTCCTTTGCGTGCTATATTATTCAGCAATTTTCCCCTTTCAGGCCTATGGTGCCGAAATGCTTCAATGCAACATCGGTGACATCTCCGCAAAGGAAGCCTCCGATATATTTCGCTGGTTCCCGATTGGTGCGGCCGTAATCACCGTGTTCCTTGGCAACTTCCTCGACCGCAAAGGCAAAGGAGCCACAATGCTTATCTATGGTGCATTGCTGCTCATTGCTTGCCACCTGGTGTTTGCGTTCCTACTCCCTGCAACCCATAGCAAGGCATTGGCCTATTGCACTATCGTTGTGCTCGGCATTTCGTTTGCTCTGGTTCCTGCCGCCCTTTGGCCAAGTGTTCCGAAAATTATTGAAGAAAAAGTGCTTGGTAGCGCCTACTGTCTTATCTTCTGGGTTCAGAACATTGGCCTTTGCCTCGTACCCCTTTTGATTGGCTATGTTCTCGACACGGTCAATGCTTCAAACCCCGTTGTTGTCAAGCAGCTCGCACAGCTTGAGGAGTGGAAAAAACTCGGAGAGGAAGCGCCTGACGGATTCTTCGTTCATTACGACTATACTATCCCCATGATTATCTTTGCTTGTTTCGGTGTGCTCGCTCTCCTTCTTGCCATTTATCTTAAAGCTCTCGACAAGAAGAAACACTATGGCCTCGAACTGCCCAATATGCAGACGCCTGAAGTTGAAGCTGCTGAAGTAGCTGCTGCTGAAGAATAATACAGATTTTAGACTAACTTTATATAGCCGCCGGGCATCATCAATCCAGAGTGAGAGATGATGCCCGGCGTTGCAATTAGACCTCCGGGGAACATTTCACCCCCGGAGTGTGTTTTCAAGATAGAATTATAAGAATCCCCCAATATTATGGAAGAAAAGAAAAATAGCGACGCAAGTGCGTCGGAAACAGAATTGGTAGCTAAATTTGAAGAGGCCGTGCGCGCCGACCTCGTGAAATATCTTCAGGGCGAAAAGATGCTCGATGAGGTTGTGCCCGAATGTCCTGACGTTGAAGAAAAATGGCCCGAAATAGTCAAGGCCTATCTGCCCGACGGTGCCCGCGAGTTTCAAGACTATCCCGTGGTGTCGCTCGGCTGGATGATGTTTATGGGCATGGCAATGGCCTATTTCTGGGACACCGACTGGGAGAAGGCAGCCAAACAGACCGACCTCTATCAGCAGATTCGCGACAAAGAGGGCTACGACAATTTCGACGACACCGTGCTCAAATCCGTGCTCGGCCTCGGCGAAGAGGAGGAGAAGAAAATGTCGGAACTCGTGGGTCGTTGTGCTACCCGTGTTCTCAGCCGTCTTAACCATGAGCATGTTGAGCCGGGCACTCCCGCCGCCCTCGGATGCTACATTGCCGCCCTTCATCAGCTCTATCTCGCCGGCATGTCGATGGAGCTCAACGCCCTCGGCTACCACATGACCCCGATGGATCACGTCAGCCTCAATTAAATGCCTTTACGCCTTTCCGCCCCATGTCATCCAATATAAATCTCAAGCGAGCCTACGAGCCGGCCACGCCGGCCGACGGCTTCCGTATCTACATCGACCGCCTGTGGCCGCGCGGGCTTTCCCACGAAACGTTTCATTACGATTTGTGGGACAAAGAGCTTGCGCCATCCACAGAGCTGCGCGAGTGGTTCCACGCCGACCCCGAGGGTCGCTGGCCCGAGTTCCGACAGCGCTATGGCGATGAACTTCGCGGCTCCCAAGCACTGACCGACCTGGTAGCCATAGTCAGCCGACATCCCGTAGTGACACTCCTTTACTCCTCACGCGATGAGCTCCACAACAATGCCATCATAGTCCGCGACCTGCTGCTCCCCTAAAGCATATTTTCGGGGCACTTGCCGCAGCGCGCACATCCGTTGCATATCTGTCGGCTGCCGCATTTCATACACTTGGGCCCGAACCACGGACGGTGGAGATACTCCTCCTCAATCTCAAACCCCATCGGATCGCGCAGCGTGAAGCGCATCGGCCGTCCGATGTGGTTGACATTTGCTTTCAGCGCCATCTCGCTTTGCAGACGTTTGTCGGGCAGTGAATACCGCCGGCCATCCTTGATGAAGCAGGTGCCGGTTTCGATGAAGCAAAACGAAGTGTCATGCGCCCGACACTGCGAGGCCAGCGACCGAATCCAGTCGAAGTCACAAGGTCGCGCCCCGTCATAATTCTCCCCTCCGGCAATGACCTGCATGATTTGACCCGAAGCAAGATAGCGGTCAATATCGAGCGGTCCCACGATCGGAGCCGCCATAATCCCCTTGTGCCTGAAAGGCAAGTCAAGCAGCACGGGGATACGCTCATCGGCTCGACGCTGATTCTCACACGATACATTGAAAAACACATTCTCCCACCCCTCGTCAGGCCAGTCAGAAGGCAGACACTCCGCCACTCGCTCCGGGCGCTTGGTCAGCAAAAAGAACCTGACGTCGCTGCGCTCGCGCATGATGCGCCACGCCTCCGGTCTCCATCGGTCAGCCTCGTCGAGAAAGAAATCCGAAGTCATGCACACTCTGATCTGCTCCCCCGGCCTGACACGATACCCCCCGCCGCGACGACGCTGCAGCGGATAGTCAAAATTCCGGGTGCGATACACCGTGCGGCCGTCAGCCCCACGCATCCGGTCAAGAAAATACATATAGCAATGCTCACACCCCTCGCTCACCTTAACGCACCCGTGCCAAGGATTCCAAATATCATGCATAGTCAGTCAAATTACCTGCGCCACAAACTCCGGCGAAAATCAATAAGTCTAAATTATGATATTGCAAAAGTAGTAAATTTTACCGATTTAATAGCTCCCACGTCCTCTCTTCATTCATTCTGGCATAAAAAATAAGAGTCGTTGAGCTTGTTTTTTTGGCTCAACGACTCTTATGGACGTGGTACTATGTTGTATTTCAGCGTGTGAAGCTGTGGGCATCTGTGCCCGGGCAGAAGTGCAAATTATATTCCGTAAAGCATCTTGTCTTTAGCCTTATATATTTGGCTGCGTTGGTCCTTATACTCTTTTACCAACTTTTGATCTCCAAGTTGTTCTGCTAAACGAATTTGCTCATTTTTAATGTCAATAAGTTCTCCAATAGCATCGTTAAGGTCAAACTGCGCTCCTGGATTTGAAAGAATGCCTTGTCTTTGAGCCTGCTGCTGTCTGCGATACAGAGCTTCTATTTTAGGCATCATCTTTTTGCCTTTTTCTCCAAGCTCATGCAGTTTGTAAATAATCTGCGCCTCGTTTTCTTTGGCTTTTCGCTGCTCTTCTTGCCTTAGTCGTTCTTCTTGTGCCCGTTGCTGTTCTTGTCTTATTTGTTCTAACATACGTGCATTATTTTCTTCAATTTGTGCTTTTGTTTCCAGTTGTTCTTGTTGTTCTTTCAAATATAGCTTTTGATAATTCTGTCCGGAGAATGTATCTTTGCCTTTAATATCTGTAAATCCATAGACTCCGTCTTTCTTTACCCATGCAAGCCCATCATGGAAAGTTTCTACTGCATCATATCTGCAAGGAATTATTTCCTCACCATTTGTATTTATGAGCCCCATTTTATTGTCTTCCCCCACAATAGCAAGTCCATCTCTAAAATCCTCTACATGATAATATCTGCAGGGAATTACCTCTACCCCTTTAGTGTTGATGTAACCCCATTTACCATCATCTTTCATAACACTTGCAAGACCTTCCGAGAAAGCATATGCTGCATCATATATGAAAGGAATGACTTCCTCACCTTTAGTGTTGATGTAGCCCCATTTGCCATCATCTTTCATAACACTTGCAAGGCCTTCGGAGAATACCCCAGCATTTCCTAACTCGTTTGCTAAATCGTATCGACAGGGAATAACCTCCTCTCCTTTGGTGTTGATGAAACCATATTTCCCGTCTTTCTGAACCCCAGCAAGGCCTTCCGAGAAATGTTGTACAATGTCATATTTACTTGGAAAGACTTCTTCACCTTTGGTGTTAATGACGCTCCACTTACCGTCTTTGCATACACCCGCAAGACCTTCTGAGAATCCGGAAAAGTTATCATATTTGCAAGGAATTACTTCTTCACCTTGGGTATTAATTAATCCCAATTTATGATCTTTCACAACCATAGCTAAGCCATCCGAGAAAGAATACACATATTCATATCGGCAAGGGATCACTTCCTCTCCTTTGGTGTTAATGAATCCCCATACACCAGATGTATTATCATAAACTTTGCATACACAAGCAAGGCCTTCCGAGAAACTCTCTGCTGAATCATATCGGCAAGGAATCACTTCCTCTCCTTTGGTATTGATGAAACCATATTTCCCATCTTTCTTGACAACCGCAAGGCCTTCCGAGAAACCATACACTTCATCATATTGATTTATGGACTCAATGAATGATGCCGTAATTTTAACGCTCTCATCCACTGTATCCTTTTGGACTGTACTTTCTGTTCCTGTTCCTGTTCCTGTTCCTGTGCAAGATGCCACTACCAATAATAAAGTGGCTACGATAAATAGTTTTATTATTTTATCCATATTAAAATAAAAATGATTAGTTGACTAGTTAGGCAATCGAACTCCGATTTCATCTACTTGATTGTCGTCATAATGGTCTAACCCCCAATGGTAGGCTGTATAGGATATAAATATAGCAGCTATAGCAAGCGCAATAGAACCACTTGTCAGGCATATTTTGGTTTTAGCACTTGCGATATTGGTGAATATCAGATACACGACAAGGAATAAGGCAATTGGAGGTACGCTACAGATTAAAATAAAATGTAAATCAAATATTTCCTCGAACTTATCAAATAATATTTGACATACACTATATAATATAAAGAGAATTATATATGACCAACCACCGATTGAGACTAATAGTGGTTTAGTTATCTTGTATGTTCCACCAAAAGCACCAATTAAAAAAAATATCGTAGAGGCGCCCGTTATAATCGCGAAAGTCCCGGCGTGAATAGCGAATCCAATTGTCAGGGCTATAACAAAACCAATTATTCCAATGCTCAATAGCGTTAGGAATAAATTTTGATGATTATTCTCTTCTGTTTCTTCATAAAACTGACTTTCAGAAAATGTGTCAGCAATGGGGAGAGTATCTCGAGATTCATATTCGGAATGATGTTCTTGGCTTCGTTCTCTTATAGATTCATATGAAGAACGTTCGGCAAGCGATTCTTCGCTCTTGTTATGGTGATTATTGAGCTCTTCATTACCCCTTACATATCCACATTTAGGACATTTTTTTGCTTTATCTGATATTGATTTACCACAGTTTGGACAAGTTATTAGTGCCATATTATAGAATATTAGAGTTCTTAGACTTAATGGCTTTGTACATGTTTATCCAATAGCGCTTGTTTATTCTGCGCCATGTGCGATGGAATGGTACCCAATATTTATGAACTGCCATTGGGATTAATTTGATCACTAAGAGTAATATCACACACGCATAAAACAATATCATCAGAATGCCCCCTAATATAGGAGAAATTTGGGCGCAAAGAAACATCAACCCGAAGTAAAGTAAATAGAGTAAACACAATGGCCACGCTATAGACCATAATGCTCTAAATATAAGATTTCCCAATAGAAGGATGTCGTTTAGGGTGTTATAGCTCTCTTCCTCACCACTGTTAGGACATTCGAAATACCACTGACTAAACAGTCCGCCAACATATTGCGAATAATCCCAATTATCGACATCCGTAGGTTCATTACTAATTTGTGGATTTATTATAAAACCACACTCTGGGCATTTATCCTCACTCCCTTTTAAAGGAAAGCCACATTCAGGACAACTATTTGCCATAGACAATACGATTCTGTGCATCTATGGCTCTGCGATGCGGTTTGATAGTGATTGATTAGGTAGGCATATAAAGAAAGTGGAGCCACGGTCTCACTTGCTCATTGCTGTGGGCTTCGACTCCCATGAAAATACGAACAAGTGACAGCAAACCCCACCTTTGACAGTATATCATGAATCGGATGACAATACAAGCCAAAAGAGAGCATACCTTCACCATCATTCCGTATTTTCATTGATGAAGTTGTCGAAGTTTCAGCAATGGAACGATGCGAAAATCGCTTTCTTAATATGTCTGCAGACCCTTTGTGGGTGTGCATCGGCAAAGTTAGCAATTTTTGGTGAATAATACGCTCTCTTAGAGTGCATTTTTTTGAAAACGAATTCAATCGAACTCAAAAGCGTCAATTCCCGACTAACCCTGCAGGGTTGGCCGGGAATTGCTTGTAGCTGTTTTTTGTCTCAATGTTGTTTATGAATTAAGCGTAATCGAACCTAATAGGGATTCTCTTTCTTTGTGGCGCGTCCGATAACTTGCTGATTTTTAAGCTTCGGACGCACCAGGGTGCGTCCCTACAATTCGAGTAAAACCCGGAAAGATCAACCCGGTTGAATCCATTCGTAAACAGCATTGCAGTTTGGCCTCAATCCGTGGGATCGGTCCAAAATTATGTAATGGTGGGATATCTGTCAAAGCGGCTTAATGAATTTTGCTTACTCCCACTCGATTGTGGCTGGTGGTTTGGAGGAGATGTCGTAGGTTACGCGGTTGACGCCACGGACGGTGTTGATGATTTTGTTTGACACTTCTGACAGGAAGTCGTAGGGGAGGTGGGCCCAGTCGGCGGTCATGGCGTCGGTGGAGGTGACGGCGCGGAGTGCTACGGCACGCTCGTAGGTGCGTTCGTCGCCCATTACGCCTACGCTCTGCACGGGGAGCAGAATGACGCCTGCCTGCCACACTTTGTCGTAGAGTCCCCAGTCGCGGAGTCCCTGAATGAAGATGTGGTCGGCTTCCTGGAGTATCTGCACTTTCTCGGGGGTGATGTCGCCGAGGATGCGCACTGCCAGACCGGGGCCGGGGAAGGGATGGCGGGTGATGAGGTGTTCGGGCATGCCGAGCTCGCGACCAACGGCGCGCACTTCGTCTTTGAAGAGCAGGCGCAGGGGTTCGCAGAGTTTGAGGTGCATCTTTTCGGGCAGGCCGCCAACGTTGTGGTGGCTCTTGATGGTGGTGCCGGTGATTGAGAGTGATTCGATGCAGTCGGGGTAGATGGTGCCCTGGCCGAGCCATTTGACGTCGGTGAGTTTATGGGCTTCCTGGTCAAAGACGTCGATGAAGCCTTTGCCGATGATTTTGCGTTTGCGT
>JAAVDT010000009.1 GCA_014801655.1 Bacteroides sp. | reverse complement strand
GTTTCCATTCCGATGTTTGGCAACATCGGCTCACTCAACGTATCGGTGGCCGCCGGAGTGCTGATGTATGAAGTAGTGCGCCAGCGCCTGCAGGCCAACATGGAAGTCATCTGATCACAAACCTCACCCGTTTCTCCCCTCCGCAATATGAACAGACCATTGCCCAAAATATTTCTCCTCGCGCTGCTTCTGCCCGCTTCGGCCGGAGCAGCATCGCTCCGCTTCAGCGGCGCATCGCTCCAACCGGTTGAAGTCGCACCCGAAACCGGCACCGGACTCGACGCCGTCTATGTGGTCAACTCCACCTCCGGACTTTCGATGACCTTCACTGCTTCGTCGGCCACGACCACTGTCGAGGTTGAACGCTTCGACCTCCGCGGAGCTTCATATCCCGCGACGGTCGATCCGGCAACAATCAGTCGCAACGGAGCCGATGTCACCCTGTCGACGGTCGAGGGTGGCTGCGGCTACATTTTCCGCGAGCCAAGCCGCGTCAGCTATTTCTGGATTGCCGACTACTCCGCCGCCCCGTTCACCATCACCGCCATCAATCCGGCACCCGACCAGGATTGCGACCGCGCCTACCTCATCCCCTCCGGCGATGCTCCCCACATGACCTACACCTCCATCAACGGTCGCTCCTACGACATCGACCGACAGATTACGCTGGAATATACCACCCTCACTCCCGATCCGGAGAATGTGCGCTACAACTCTGCATCCACCTCGGTCAGCCTCCCCTATGTCAACGGTCAGATTGGCATCACTCCGCCACTCTGCGACACATATTTCCATCTGTCGGGCGACCGCTTTCTTCGCGCCTGGAACCGCGAGCAGCAATGTACGTCGTCACGCTTCACCACCTCTTCGGTTGAAACCATCACTAAGGCCACCCAGACCTCACGCATTGCCGACAATGAAGTGAAGGTCGAAACCGGCTCCCTCGGCGGATCAGCCCCGGTTGAAATCGAATTCGAGGCCGCGGTGACCGATGCCGCTGTGTTCACGCAGTGGCTCATGGCCCGCGACCCGGAGATGGACGACATTATCTATCGCACCTCCGACCTCTCCTTTAAATATACATTCACAGAAATGGGCACCGTCTATGTGCAGTTTCAGGCTGCCGACGCTTCAGGCAAATGCGATGTCAGCTCCGACCAATATTCCGTGTTCATCGGCGAATCGATGCTGCGCTGCCCCAACGCCTTCTCTCCGGGTGCCACACCGGGCATCAACGACGAATGGAAGGTGGTCTATAAATCTATTGTCAGCTTCGAGTGTTATATATTTAACCGCTGGGGCGAAAAGATGTGTGAATTCCATGACCCCTCGCAGGGCTGGGACGGCAAATATGGCGGAAAAGTAGTGCCGGCCGGCGTCTACTACTATGTCATCAAGGCTGTTGGCTCCGATGGCCGCAAATACAATCTCAGCGGCGACATCAACATCCTGGGCTACAACGATTGACCCTTCGCCCCCCGCTTTGCCTCCCCTGCGGCCTTTTTCAATCTCATCAAAATCCAAACAAAACAACATGAAAATCCACAAACCAACGATAATACGCGCCCTTTCAGCGCCCCTGATATTTGCCGCAATATTTTCGGCAGCCACCCCTGCGGCCTCTGCCTCCGGCCATGAGCCCATGTCGAAGGTGGTCAACCCTGCCGTGCCGGGTCACTACGCGTTCGCCGGTCAGGAAATCAACCTGGACCGCAACGACATGTTTGAACGACTTGACCGCGAACTGACCGCAATCTCCTACACCCACGGCAATACGCTTCTCACCCTTAAGCGCGCCAATCGCTATTTTCCGGTCATCGTGCCTATCCTCAAAGCCAACGGCGTGCCGGAAGACCTGGCCTATCTTGCCTGCATCGAATCATCAATGAACCCCGTGGCCATAAGTCCCGCCAAAGCTGCAGGCCTATGGCAGTTCATGCCGGCCACAGCCAAAGAATACGGCCTTGAAGTCAATGACTACGTTGATGAGCGCTTCCATCCCGAGAAGGCCACCGAGGCCGCCTGCAAATATCTCAAAAGCGCTTATAAGCGCTACGGCAACTGGGAATCGGCCGCCGCATCCTACAATGCCGGAATGGGCCGCATCTCCAACGAACTCAACTCGCAGAAAGTCGACACCTCGTTTGACCTCTATCTCGTCGATGAAACCTCGCGCTATATGTTCCGAATCCTGGCCATGAAAATGCTCATGGAGAATCCACAACGCTATGGCTTCACTCTATCAGCCGATCAGCTCTATCAGCCCTACGACTGCGACATTGTTGAAGTCAGCGAGCCGGTGGAAGACTGGCCGACATGGGCCAAAGAACATGGAATCAACTACATGATTCTGCGCAATGTCAATCCCTGGATTCGCGCCAAATCGCTTCCCAACACTTCGGGAAAGACCTATCGTGTCATGGTGCCGAAAGAAAACTCGCTCATGCGCTCAAAGCAGAAGCCTGCCGTGTTTAACCCTAAATGGATTGCAAGATGAAGAAAGCCCCCGAAATTCCAACCGGCGACGACCGTCAGGCCTCGCTCGATGTCCTGGGGGCGCGCGTCCATAATCTGAAAAACATCGACGTCACCATACCCCACGGTAAACTTGCCGTCATCACCGGCCTCAGCGGCTCCGGCAAATCATCGCTTGCTTTCGACACCATTTTTGCCGAAGGCCAGCGTCGCTACATTGAAACTTTTTCTGCCTATGCACGGAATCTGCTCGGCAATCTCGAACGCCCCGATGTTGACAAAATCACCGGCCTCAGCCCGGTAATTGCCATCGAGCAAAAAACCGTCAACCGCAACCCGCGANGCACCATCGGCACCACCACTGAAATCTACGACTTCCTCCGCCTGCTNTTCGCCCGCACGGCCACNGCCGTCAGCTATCTGTCGGGCGAACCGATGATCAAATACACCGAGGANCGCATCGTCAGCCTGATTCTCGAACGCTTCGCCGGAAAGAAAATCTACATTCTCGCTCCGCTGGTCAAGAACCGAAAGGGTCACTACAAGGAGCTTTTCGAGTCAATTCGCAAGAAAGGCTATCTGACAGTGAGAGTAGATGGCGAGTTGCGCGAAATCCAGCCCGGAATGAANCTCGACCGCTATAAGAATCACTCTATTGAAGTGGTGATAGACCGTCTGAAAGTNAGTGAAAAAGACCTCACACGCCTGCGCGAAACCACCACTGAAGCNCTCCGTCAGGGCGAAAAGCAGATGATGGTCTATGACGTTGACGATAACGCAACGTTTCATTTCTCTCAGCAGCTNATGGACCCCACCACCGGCCTGTCATATCGCGAGCCGGCTCCGCATAACTTCTCGTTCAACTCTCCGCAGGGTGCGTGTCCGCGATGCAANGGNCTGGGCGAAGTGAACATCGTTGACCGTCAGAAAATCATCCCCGACCCGACTCTGTCGATTCATCANGGCGCGATTGTGCCTCTGGGAAAATATCGCAATTCAATGATTTTCTGGCAAATCGAAGCCATCTGTCAGAAATATGGCTGCGACCTGAAAACTCCNGTCAAGAATATCCCCGACGAAGCCATCGACGAAATNCTCAACGGCACCGACGAACGCCTCGTAATCAAAAACGCCACCAACGCCACATCAAACTATTTCACCCCCTACGAAGGTCTGGTGAAATACATCGAGATGCAGCANGATGAAGAGGCCGGAGCNGCNGCCCACCGCTGGAGCGAACAGTTTTTCTCCCGCGTGACCTGNCCCGAATGTAACGGTCAGCGCCTCAACCGCGAGGCCCTTCACTTCTTCATCGACGGGCAAAACATTGCGCAGCTGTCGCGACTCGACATCTCCGATNTGCTCGAATGGTCGCGAACGGTTGAACAGNGGCTGTCACCAACCCAGGCCATCATTGCCCGCGAAATTCTGAAAGAGATTCGCACCCGCCTGGGATTTCTCGTCGACGTGGGCCTCGACTACCTNTCGCTCGACCGCCGCTCCGCCACNCTCTCCGGNGGCGAAAGCCAGNGCATCCGACTCGCAACTCAGATCGGCTCCGAACTGGTCAATGTGCTTTATATTCTCGACGAACCGAGCATCGGTCTGCATCAGCGCGACAACCATCGCCTCATCTCCTCNCTCAAGAAACTGCGCGACGCATCAAACTCAATCATCGTGGTTGAACACGACAAAGACATGATGCTGCAATCCGACTACATTGTNGACATCGGCCCCAAGGCCGGACGCAAAGGGGGCGAGGTGGTGTTTCAAGGCACTCCGGAGCAGATGCTCAAAACCGANACTCTGACNGCAAACTATCTCAACGGCACACTTCAGATTCCCGTTCCGCAACATCGGCGCGAGGGCAACGGCAAGTCTCTGATTCTGCGCGGAGCCACCGGTCACAATCTGCGCGACGTGACACTGACGCTTCCGCTCAACACACTGACCGTGGTGGCCGGTGTGTCAGGCAGTGGCAAGTCATCTCTCATCAACGCCACNCTCCAACCTATTCTAAGTCAGCACTTCTATCGCTCCAACCAAGCNCCCCTGCCCTATGCCGAAATCATAGGNCTCGAAAATATCGACAAGGTGGTGACGGTCGANCAGACTCCTCTCGGACGNTCCCCGCGCTCCAACCCGGCCACCTACACCGGCGTGTTCACCGACATCCGCAATCTATTCGTCGGCCTTCCCGAAGCCAAAATCCGAGGCTACAAACCGGGACGCTTTTCGTTCAACACCGCCGGCGGACGTTGCGACGCCTGCTCCGGNAACGGCTACCGCACCATCGAAATGAACTTCCTGCCCGACGTGTTGGTGCCCTGCGAAGTGTGTGGCGGCAAACGCTACAATCGCGAGACACTTGAAGTGCGCTTCAAGGGCAAATCAATTGCCGATGTGCTCGACATGACCATCAATCAGGCTGTGGAATTTTTCGCATCCGTGCCTTCGATTCTCCGNAAAATCAAAGTGCTGCAGGAGATTGGCCTCGGCTACATCAAGCTCGGCCAGCCGTCGAGCACNCTGTCNGGCGGCGAAAATCAGCGCGTGAAACTCGCCACCGAACTTGCCAAGCGCGACACCGGACGCACACTGTTCATCCTCGACGAACCGACCACAGGACTGCATTTCGAGGACATCAAGGTGTTGCTCGGTGTGTTCAACCGATTGGTGGAAAAAGGCAACACGGTGTTNGTGATTGAACACAATCTCGACGTGATAAAATGCGCCGACTATCTCATTGACATGGGCCCCGGCGGAGGTAAAAACGGCGGCCAAATCATTGCCCAAGGCACCCCCGAAGAGATTGCCGCNACCGACTCNCCGACATCATCATTCCTGCGCGAAGANCTNGCAGCANGTCCGGTCGCAGNCCCGGAACCCCTTCCCGCGCCCAAGAAAAAGACAAAAACAAGTAAAACGAAAAAAACAAAATAAGATGGAAAANCTGCCCTCCGACCCCGCAATGCTTCTGAGCGTAGTCAACACACGCCTGCGCGACAACTATGNCTCGCTCGACGAGNTCTGCGACGACCTCCACGTTGACCGCGCACAGCTCGAAGCCGCCCTTGCAGCCATTGACTACACCTACAATCCCGANCTCAATCAGTTCCGCTGATTTCCCCCGGCTCTTTCATTTAAACTTAAAATAACGACATAAGCTCCCTTACCCGGTTCAGTACGAATCGNGTAAATTTTTATAGTTCATTTCTGATGGTTATCATGTTGTTAAATTTCAATTTATTTCATTTTTGACCTAAAAAGCGAATAAGCCGAGAGAAGCTCATCGAGATATNTCTCATGAGTTCTGCTATACCTCTTTGCTTATCGGCTTTATTTTTGCGCCGTCCTTTCCATACGGAAAATATAGAACAGACAATTTGACATTGCCTATATTCCCCCTGCTCCCCGCTATAAAATAGTAAAATTTTTGAGTATGCTTGCTAATCCTAAATGAAAGAGCCGTGCATATTCTTGGTGCATATTTTTNGTGGCATCTGCTTTAAGTGTTGCGTATTAAAAAAAATGTTATTAACTTTGCGATTGCAGATCGCTTTGCAGAAGCCCGATCGGGGTTCGCGGGCGGGTCGGCAGACATTTTTATAAAGGCGTTTACTCGACGCTCTTTCTTGACTATCCGAAATCTGGAAAATTTCAAATCACTGTCAAGAATGAGACAACGGTAGATGGCTTAATGTGGATATGTAATTTTCGTCAATATTACGCGCGTGAGCGCATNGTTATTGACGCATAGTAACATGTTCTGCGTGAGGCTTCTGCGTTGTCCGTTCTACAGTGATGGGCAATTCCAGAGCCTNGGATAGTGAGAACGGACATCAGTTACAGGCTCTCACGCTTTTTTCGTTTATCACCCATTCATCACATGTGAGCCGTGNTGNCGGCAAGTCGGTGGCCGACTATCGACATTTAATATCATCATGGCAAAGAAATCAGCCATTTCAGGTGAATATATCATCACCGTAGAGGACAGCGGGTCCATCCGCGTCTGCAAAATCGCCGATAACACAAAGGACGCGCTCCGCGAGTGTGCGGCGGCAAAGGGCTTCGAGTATGACCCTAACTGGACTACCCGACAGTTCGGCGCAAAACTGATAAAGGAGTTTGGCGATGGCAACATGGCCGAAATCGGCGAGTTCACAATCACCAAACGCGATTCCGGTTCAATCGAGACTTACCAGGTGTTCAGCAACACTTTAGGCGCGTTGCGCGAAATTGCNNCCAACGTTGGCTTTGAAATTAACGAAAATAGTAACACCCGCAACAACGGGTCCAAACTCGTCGATTTCATCAACTCTCATAAATGAGTCTTCTCTCTGTCGTCNCAGATGANGTCCGCGATTTTNCCGGTCAGTGNTCNGAGCTTATGTTCAATGAGCGCGACTATCAGATGCAGCTCGCCGTGTTTCTTCGTCAGACCGGCCACTACGAGGATGTCGATGTGGAGTATTTCATTCCCAACNATATCGCCCGNGGGGCCGGCTATGAATGGGACAGTCATCTGCGTCTNGATATAATNGTCAGGAGGGCGGGACAGTTTGCGGTGATAGAGCTCAAATATCCCACGGCCAGAGTAATAACCGAGATATCACGCTTCGGAGAGACCTTGAAAGGAGTNGAAATCATGAAGCAACAGGGTGCACAGGATNTTGTCAGTTACAATTTTTGGAAGGATGTGCGTNGGATCGAGATCGTCAAGGCACTGTTTCCCAATGTCACAGGAGGAATCGCCGTAATCCTTACAAATGATTCGTATTACATCCGAGGTCCTAAGAAGGGCTCGCTCAGCGAGCANTTCTCCACAGCTGAAGGACGAAACCATATCCACGGACCTCTCGAGTGGGCGCGCCCTACAAACACCACCAAAGGCCATCCCGGATTCACCCTTTCAGGCTTTTACGGGGTCCATTGGGATGANTATGAAATTGAAAACAACACTTTTCATCAAGCAGTAATAATAATTAAATAACATGGCAGTAAAGACAACCGCCGCAGGCAAGATGGATAAGCGCACCAAGGAGTATAAGGAGCTCAAGGAGCGTCTTGCCAAGGCACGCGCAGCAAAGGCAAAAGCCGCTGCGCCCAAGAAACCCGCCTCTAAGCTAAAACGTACAGCATCAGGCAAAGTTGACAAACGCACTAAGGAGGGCAAGGAGATTGCCGCACGCATGGCTAAAGCCCGCAAATCCAAGGGCTCTCTCAAGAACCGACTGAAGCGTCTTTTCCGTTAACCTACTCACACTCATTATCACAATGAAAACCCCTAACGCAACTATAGGATCTATCTTGGCCGCTATCATCTGGGCAGATGGAGAATACTCAGAAGTGGAACGTACCACTACTGACGAGATTGCCGAGGCACTCGGCATCCCCGAAAAGGAACTTTCAATGAATGTAACCGCGGCTCTCGTTGAGCTCAAAAATATGGACGAGGATAAAGCCACAGCATTTGCCACCAAACACGCCGCCAAGGTCGACGACGAAGAGACCGGCGAGGTGTTTCAGGCCCTCCTCCAGATGGCTCTCTGTGACAATGTGCTCACTTATGGCGAAGTGCATAACCTGCTCGCGCTGGCCGAAGTGCTTGACATCGACCAGGACACCGCGGTGCTTATGCTCTGTGACCTCGTGAAGTCGGAACCTGATCTTGAAGTTTCATTTGAACCCGAGGAGGAGTAATCGATTATGGCAAATAAAGTACGTGTATTCGGTAAAGCACAAAACCGCACTGCNCTCGGCGTTATCANCGCATACGTGGTAATGTATCCCCACGCAACTCTCACNGATCTCCGCAAGGCATTCCCCAACAGCCTCAACCCCGACATGGGCGTTGCCGAACTTTTCCTCCCCGNTGAAGAAGCCGAGAAGTTCAACACCAAGATGAGTCTCTACTTCGCCAAGGATGATGAGGTNCTCACTTTGTCCGACGGTACAAAAGTGGCCCTCGCCCAGGTNTGGTCAAAGCCATCGTTTGAACGAATAGTGGAACAAGGCAAGCTCTATGACGTGGAGGTTGCCGAGTTCGAAAAGACCATGAAAGGCGAGAAAGGCGGTTTCCGTCTCGAGTACCTCAACGGCTACGTCCCCCCGGTTCCTGAAACGTCCCCCAAGAAGAACAAAGCTTGGCTTTGGATTCTGTTGGCCCTGCTGATCATGGGTNGCCTTGTTGCTTTCTTCCTCACCCGTCAGTCATCTGATGAGGAAGCAGAAAAGGTCGTGGAGGTAGAAAAAGTTGTAGAGGTGGAGAAAGTGGTTATTGTCCGCGACACGGTNTATGTTCAACAGGTGGAGGATATAGAGGCCAACTTCAACGCCGCACAGTTTGAACAGGGAAAAGCCGAACTTAACGACGATGCCAAACTCGCNCTCCACGATCTTGCCAAGCTGATGAAGCAGAATCCCGATATGCGCCTGAGCATCGAGGGTCACACCTCCAGCGAAGGAGACGCCGATGTCAACCAGAAGCTTTCGGAGCAACGNGCCCAGGCAGCAGTCGACTTCCTCATTGGGAAAGAGGGCATCGATGCGTCACGTCTCACCGCTNTAGGTAAAGGCTCCTCGGAGCCCAAGGATGCTTCCAATACGTCATCCGAGGTTAACCGCCGCACTGAATTCGTAATCCAATAACCTACACTACGACTNACNCGGTNGTCTACATGTANAAGAAAAAANTTAACCATTNAANAANTNAAACATCTATATCATGGCAGATTTCAANATCGATGGCCGCATGAANGTGAAAGGCCTAAAGGAAAAATTCAAAGAAACGTTCGGACTGACGCTCCGCGTGTACACTACCACCAATTGCAAGAGTCCCGCCAAGGATGACGCGACGCTGGCCTCCATCCGTGCCGAGGGCGCTAAGGGTGGCGAAGTGGTTGTGGGCTCCAACCGCAAGGTAGGCAGTTTCGAGAAGATGGTAGCCGACGCCTACGGCATCGGTGTGCAGGTAGCTAATGCCGCCAACACCAAACTCTCTAACGACGACGATACTCTNGCAGCCGCCGCTAAAAAGTAATCAGCCTGCATGCCACCGCAAAGCTTCGCGCCAACGCGGTGGCATGCATAGACTCTCAAGCCTATGAGCACCAAAGCATATTATCAGAAACAGATTGTTGACCTGCGAGCGCGAATTGCACGCGAGCGCGANGCGATGAAGCGCGATAACGAATCGTNTGCACGTTCGATTAAAAGCGCCTCGTCTCCAACAATGAAAGCCACTTACCGCAAAAACAAAATTGANCGNGCCNANAGCCATAAGCGNACCATCGAGAACCTACNGCGCCAGGTTGCNCAGGCACAACTGAACAAAACTCGTTGCTCAAGATAATGGGAAATTTCTGGGCATTCTTCCGGNCTTTGTTCGGCATCAATATCCNGACGGGCAATTCCATCTTCGACGGCAACAAAGGTCGCATNGGATGTGGCCGCGTGACACNATTCGGCGTCGTATTCTTTCCTCTGTGACTGGNGTACAAGATAATAGCATAACTCCTTAAACTTATATTCTCACGAAAATGAAAATACCCGGACTATCCTTCTCATTGAAACGCGCCGTCGGCATTACCGCCGTGAAACAAAAAGTGGCCCGCAAAACTGGCATTCCTACTACCCGTCAAGGCATTGAGCGCAAGATCGGNTCAATGGTAATGGGCGCNATTTTNGGCTCCAACAGGAAGCGCACGAGCAGGTGAGNATACCGACGCCTGATGAACACGAGCCGNTGAAAATCAAACTGGCTCGCGCNCTCGATGACAATCACCACACCCGACAGTGGCATAACATNATCGACTGGCTCATCGTNGCCATGATTCTCATCTCCACCNCCGAGATCTTTGTATCAACTTTCGATGTTGNCCCCGAGCTAAGACGCGTACTCCGGTGGGTGGGCGTGTTGACCACCCCGGCACCGACAGTCCGAACGCATCCGTATTTGAAAAATATTGACTATCTTTGCAGCCAAATTATCATCACATTTCGGCATGCTTAGAAAAACAATTCTTTCAATCGGCCTCTCCATCCTCTCATTCAATGCGTTCGGCGAATCGGCCGACTCTACTTTCACATATCGACCCAACATCCACGGAACCATCCGCGGACGCTTTGAAGCCGCCACCGACCGTGGCGACTATCGTTTTCAGGTGCGAAACGCGCGAGTCTCCATCGACGGAAAGATAGCTCCGTTTGCCGACTATTTCATTCAGACCGATTTCTGCGACCGCGGCAAAATCAAGATTCTCGATGTCTACGCTCGCCTTTGGGCCACGAAAGCCATCGGTTTTCAGGCCGGCCAGTTCCGAATGCCGTTTGGCGTTGATCCGTTCCGCGGACCTCATCAGTATTANTTCTCCAACCGATCATTCATAGGCCGCGAGATTTGCAATGTGCGCGCGGTCGGTTTCAAAGCGATGTGGCATCCNACTAATCTCCCGATCACTCTTGAAGCCGGTGCCTTCAACCCCAACACCATCTCCGACCATTCGACCTGGCACCGCAAACTTGCCTATGCCGCCAAGCTGACCTACCAGCCGACATCAAACCTCGCATTAGCCACCGGATTTCAGTCGCTTTCGCCCGACAGCGTGCGCACCAACCTTGTCGATGCTGCCGTGACCTGGAAAAACGACCGCTGGATCGTTGAAGGTGAATATATGTATGAACACTACACGCGCGATGCCCACAAACCGTGCCACGGCTACAATATTTTTGCCAACTACAATATGCCCGTCAACGCCGGTTTCTTCAACCGCCTCGGCTTCCATGGCCGATTTGACGGCATGACCGATCACTCCACAGGCTCCCGCTCAGGCGGCGAACTGATCACCAATCATCCGTCGCGCAACCGCATCACTGCCGGCGCTACGCTGAGCTATATCCGCTCAAAAAATATGTTCATCGAACTCCGCGCCGACTATGAGAAATATTTCTATCACAGCGGCGCACAGATTGACCCCGAGTTCAACGACAAGTTCGTGGCCGAAGTAGTGCTCCGATTCTAATCCGAAATTATTTTCAGCCCGGCAACCTCGGTCGAAAGCTCACCGAGGCGTCCGCTGCCGGCCATCACGGCCGTCTGCACCATAATGAAATCAATATGGCTCAGCGACACCGGGGTGCCGTCGGGCAACACGGCGTTTGAAATCTTGAATCCTACCCACTGCCCCATGCCGGATTCGGTGTCGCCTCCCTGAAGCAGGTCGCTTCCGAGATTGTCGACATAGCCCCAGGCAAACGGTTCGTTGGTCCAGAATCCGGTGACAGGATTCTGCGAATTGCGCGCCGGAAGGCGACATCCATATAGCGTGTAGCTGTTCGGAGCAACCCACGCCGGATAGTAAGAGGGCTGATTATGTGTGCCGCCGATATAGTCAATCACTCCCGACGCACCTCTTGAATCATTCCATTGCACAGCCATGCCCGACCCGGCCGGGCGATAATATGTGGCCCTGTAGTTGCGGTCAACCCCTGCGCCATCGAAATCGCTGCCTCGCAGTTCATACCACTCATCGTCGGGCAAGCCGTTGCCATTGACATCCTGCATCACGCGGACAATCCCCGGCTCGTTGGAAGTCGGAATGGCGTTGCCCATGATGGCGAAATCATAGCCGGCCCCACTGTTGCTGATAGAGCCGTCGAGCGCCATCACCAGGTAGCCGCCCCACGCTCCGAGCGAAACGAAATGATTTGCCGCCAGACGTTGCTCTGCCCACCGGCAGGCCTGGTCATGCGTCAGAATATCATCAGTCATGCCTCCAACGCTTGATGTCTCACCGATAAACTGTCCCGGCGCAGGCATCCACTCCAGAACCTTGACCGTAGCACCGGCCGTGGCACCGACCGAAGCCGCCGCCGAGCTTGCCACCTCCACTTTCATCTCGGCTATGGCTCCTGCCACGGAAGCCGTCACCTGATAGCTGCCCGCCTGCTGCGGAGTGAAGATAAAGCAATCGCCCGCAGTTTCCGTTTTTTCGCCGTTGACACTCCATTCAATCTTGTCGCCAACATTCTCAGTGACTAATTGCAACGCCACGGGGCGACCAACAATGGTGTATCTCACAGCAGCATCGTAGCCCAACGACAGGGGCACGAATGAAATCCTCGCCGGAAGCTGCTCAACGACCTCCACGGTCACCCGGCGGCGCGCCTCGCCTCCTATGCCGGTGACGACTATTTCAACTTCGAAACTTCCCAAATCGGTAGCTTCAAAAGTGTATTCATCGCCCGTGGCTTTCTCCACACCGTCGACAAACCATTTGACCTCCGCCGTTTCCCCTTTCTGCAGATTGCCGATAAGCGGGCGGAAGCTATAGCTCGTGCCCTTCTGCAAAGTCAGTCGATCATCGGCGATGCTCAGCGATATGGCCGGCGGAAGCAATGCCGCAACATCAACCCTCACCTCCTCGCGGTCAACCCCTCCGGCATTTCTGACCGTGAGCAACAGATAAAACTCCCCTGCCACGGTCCACCGTCGGGTCAACTGCGGCTCGCGGCCTATGACCTCATCATCGAGAGTCCAGACATATTCCGCCCCCTCACCGTTTTCAACCTTAGGAGCAAGAGTCAGCTCCTCGCCGCAAACGACACTGTAAATGCCGTCGGCATGGTCAAACTCAATCACGGGTTTNGCAACGGCCGAAAGCTCATCGTCCATATTGCATGACGACGAGATTACNGANAGNGCCACAAGACACATTATAATATATAGACTCTTACCTGACAAGANTCGAAAACCGGTGGATTTCATTNNAAGACAAAATTTTCAGCTGCGGCCAACAAGCACGCATATTNACACGCAAAAATACAAACAAAACCGAAATAAACCATCAAATCAANGCCGAACAGAGCNAAAAACCACTTTTTTAAGCAGAAAATCAACGAAAAAGTCGCCGACATTTGGTTATTACGCTAATTTTTTGTTACTTTGCACTCTGTTTCACGGCTCATCCTGTAAAGCTGTTAAATTAGATGCGCTTAGCAGTGATATGAGACTGAGATGGCGGCCATGAAACGCAGCGTTAAATTAACGAATAAGAAACATAACAGATCTAAGTAATCACAAACAGCCATGTCAAAGATTTGTCAAATTACAGGCAAGAAAGCTATGGGCGGCAACAATGTGAGCCACTCAAAGCGTCGCACCAAGCGCAAATTCAATGTCAACCTCTTCACCAAGAAATTCTACTGGGTAGAACAGGACGCTTGGATTCTTCTCACAATCTCAGCAAACGGTCTGCGCACCATCAACAAGAATGGTCTTGATGCAGCAATCAAGGAAGCAGCCAAAAAGGGTTATNTAACTGAAATCAAATANTTAGACATTNTATAAGAAGATGGCAAAGAAAGCTAAAGGTAATCGCGTGCAGGTAATCCTCGAATGCACAGAGCACAAAGCAAGTGGTATGCCCGGAACTTCTCGTTATATTACAACCAAGAACCGCAAAAACACCACCGAGCGTCTTGAGCTCAAAAAATACAACCCCATTCTGAAGAAAGTAACCGTTCACAAAGAAATTAAATAATAACCCGACGATATGGCAAAGAAAACCGTTGCATCTCTGCAAAAAGGCGAAGGCCGCACATATAGCAAGGTCATCAAATGCGTAAAATCGCCCAAGACCGGTGCTTACACCTTCCAGGAACAGATGGTTCCCAACGACGCTGTTAAAGACGTCCTCAACAAATAAGATTTCCCCAAATCACAAATACAACCAGAGTGATGAGCCCCCCGGCCCATCACTCTGTTGCTTTATNCCCGGGTGATATTTTTGGATTGAATCAAATATTTTCATAACTTTGCATTGTCTATCGGATTGGCGGCCGGAGGGCCGGCAGCTGACAGACCTAAAATATTTTTTCACATNCNTGTGTCTTTAAAATTTTCTTGCCGTCAGAAGTGTGGTAGCTTTAGGACTCAATGCGAGATAATTAGCGAGATGCTTTCATGCTCCGTGTATTCAATCATGGCGTGGAAGTGTGTCCTTATTCTATAGCATTGAAGGTTTCTACCACCACCTTGACGCAGATAGATTTGAGACTCGCATCCACGTTTTTTATATTAAATGCCAGAACAGATTAACTCTCAAGTCCTCTCGTCGTTGCGTAGCGATGTCGGTCGCCGCTTCGGATTCCGCCTTGAAACCTCCACCGACTTTGCCAACCTCTCTTTGGCCATAGCCGAATCAAAAGCCGGCTACATCTCCCCCTCCACTCTTAAACGCTTCTGGGGCTACGTTAAAGATGTCTACTCGTCAAAGCGATTATCGACGCTCGACACTCTTGCTCGCTATATCGGCTACAACGGATTCAATCACTATTCTGGCTCTTTTGAACAATCGAAGAGCTCATTGTCGGACTTCAATTCTTCTAATTCGCTTGACGTTCAGACGCTCAGCGCCGGCTCTCACCTGCGTGTGACTTGGTTTCCCAACCGCATTCTGTCCATGACCTATCTCGGCCAACTCACGTTTTCAATCGACGAATCCATAAACTCCAGGCTGACACCCGGACATAAAGTCAAATGCCTGACTCTTGTCAAGGGCCAACCTCTGATACTTAACGTTCTGATGTCGGACGCCCCTAACTCGATGCGCACCTACACTGCCGGGAAAAAACATGGCATCGACTGGGAGATATCAGACTGACTGATTACTCTTTAAGAGAGTGATACACCTCAGCCATGCGTCGGCGAACGGTCTGAAATCGAGGTTCGTAGATTGTACCCATCGCGTTGGGAAGAACCACCTTGCCATCCGGGGCAAATTGNGCTCTATAAGGCTGAAAGAAATTATATGTATCCTCAAGCAGCGTATCATTCATCTGCTCAATCAATTTCTTTCGTTGCGCTACTGACATTTCTTCTCTGGATGCAACGGCTTGCATCTGATCAGACCTGCGATTCATTTCCTTGAGCCATTGCTCCACAAGCAAATCATACTCATCCTCNANATTATCCTCCTTANCCTCAACTACTTTCGGCGAANGGGACTCTTTTTGTGGTGCCACCTCAGGCATNATCACCGTGTCAACCCTGCNCTCCGGCNCTTCANNTNCTNCAATATTCTGCTCNGCATCGACACTTTTTATCNTAGGCTCCGAAAAGCGCATTTGCTTAATCCCGATAGTTGCAATAANAGCCACCNCAGCTATTGCCAATCCGATAATAAGACCCCGGCAATAACGCCGCGAGCGTCTGACCAATGCTAACANCTCGCCGGCATCTTCGGGCCTTTCATCCGGACTAACCCTGATGGCGCGGCGCGCANCACTTCTGTAGTCCCACCCTCCATCGATCTGTTGGAGAAGCAGACCGAGGCTATAAACGTCGCTACGGTGCGATGGCCGATACCCATCGTCAAATTGCTCCGGAGCACCATATGACCTNGTTCCGCCACCGGAACGAAACAACACATTCCCACCCCAGGCACTCATTCCNAAATCAACGATTTTCACACCGAGAGTCTCCCCTCGCCCAACAACCATGATATTCTGTGGTTTCAGGTCGAGATGACTGATGCCCTGAGAATGGATGTAGGCCATAGTTTTCANCAGACTTTCAGAAATCAGTCTGCATTCTCCTTTGGTTGCANTCACCAAAAAACTATCTAACGTCACCCCTTCAACATATTCCATCGCCAGACAAAATCCGGCATCGGGGATATGCTCAACCCAACCGGCCCTGACCACNCCGGGATGATTGAGCCTTATCAGCAGCTCATATTCTTTTCGCAGGCGCATCTCTGCCTCCGTCAGATCGCCGCCTAAATCATAACTCTTTACAAACCACACCCGACCATGGCGAACAAGACGACCGAGCACACTATGNCCATGTCGCATCGTTTCCGTGTAGCCGTCAAAACAATCCGAGGCATCGGAATCGACAAAACCAAATTCGCTAAATTCATTATCGTTCATCATCGCAAAGATACTATAAAAAAAGCAGCCCGCAAAAAGAACCAAAAAAAGAACCATAATGCCGATCCACAATCATCTGAATTATTTTTAATTTTGCCGCACAACACAGTATCGCCGGCTTCGCCGCGTCAGAAGCGTGGTAGACATTCCGGATTCAATGGGCGAAGTCTTGGCGAACTGGTTCGACCACATTTCTGTCGGTCAGTTCTGTGAAGCAATTATTCCAAATCATTATACACTCTATTATGAAAAAAATCCAGTTATTATTACTCATGTGCGTCGCGGTATCTTGCGGTTCATCCNACCAGACATCATCTATTGGCGCAGCCGATTCCGACTCTGTCGCCGTTGCTCCAATCGAAAGCGCAGACTCCGTTGCTCCAAACTCCGCCCTGCCGGATTCGACCGAAGTCAAAAAGGACTCAGATCCTAAAACNGCAGCCTGTCCACAGGGCACTGTCGCATCGATGACCATTGGCAAGGACAAGATTTATCTTATGCCTGATGGTAAAGTTACCTCGTCAAATAAAAACATCTTCGGATCTTGGGATATCGATGGCCTTTTCAAAAATGTCCTCGTTAAAATTTTNAATAGAAAATACGATGGCGAAACCGTCTATGTTATTAGCGGAGCCGAAGAAGCATACAAGGTATTCGAAGGATCAGAAGGAGAAGTTTCGATTGCTGGCCCCTACTCCGTTATTGTTAAAAGTGAAGCCGGGGAGGAAAATGTAGATTTCGATGATTTCCCGTCAATTCCCGTCACCTGGCTGGANTATGATTTTCTGTTTTGATAACTCAAAAGCAAATGATTATGAGATTAAAAACANCTGCAATCTTACTGCTCGCTCTGGCTACAAACATTGGTGTTTGCGCCCAAACCCGTGGCACCTCATCTAAATCAACCGGCAAAGCCAGAACAACTGCCACAATAAAGCAATCAACAACAAAAGCCAAAAGCGCCACCCCTAAATCGCCCTATCCACAGGGCACTATCGCAACGATGACCATTGGCAANGACAAGATTTATCTTATGNCTNGTGGTAAAGTTACCTCGTCAAATNAANACATCTTCGGATCTTGGNNNATCGATNGNNCTTACAAANNNGNCNTCGTTNAAATTTTGNATAGAAAATACGATGGCNAAACNGTCTATGNTATTNGCGAAGAAGNAGAAGCCTACNAGGTATTCGNAGGNTCNGAAGGAGAAGTTNNNNTTGNAANCCNCNACNNNGTTATTGTTNAAAGTGAAGCCGGAGAGGAAATTGTAGATTTCTATNATCTCCCGTCAATTCCNGTCACCTGGCTGAGAAAATGANATTAGGCCNNNGAANAGATATTANNCAANTCAANAGTAAATGATTATGAGATTAAAAACAGCTGCAATCNTACTGCTCGCTCTGGCTACAAACATTGGTGTTTGCGCACAAACCCGTGGCACNTCATCTAAATCAACCGGCAAAGCCAGAACCANTGCCACTACAAAGAAATCAACAACNAAAGCCAAAAGCGCCACCCCTCAATCGCCGATAGCGACATTGACGGCATTACTTGAAAAAAANANANNTCTAAAAATNGAGANTATCGCNGACCTCAACAANGAACTGGCCTGGGCCAAANCCATTGAAGNAAAGNTNGGCNACAAACTCAANGCCGGCATTCGCAAACAACCCGACGGTAAATTTAAAGCCGACGGGTCTGTAAGAGCATTACTCAGTGAGGTTGAGCGATATTATGACGTTATCGAGAAACTCAAAAATCATATCGGAAACTCCCGGAAATACAATCAATCAGAGCGAACCATGGTTAATGGTGCTATAGTTGAAGATACATTCATGGATTTTCTTCTGCTTCAACATATCAATGATATTCTAGGATTGTTGCCGGATGATGAGTCTAAAAGTGCCTTCAAAGAGAACATAGTTGCAATGTTTAAATTGAATAGCGCCTATTCATCGTATCTTCAGGATGTCATGTCAGGGCTTGGCTTAGTCGGAATGGGCGCAATGGCCGAATTAGAGTACATCAGCACCGACATCATGATTGCCAAAGCCTCCAACGACTTTCTTTTTCAACTCTGGGAGAATATCAAAGGCGATGGGTCGACCTGTTTCGACAAGCCTCAGGAATACATTGACAAAATAAACCTCTATTTTAATTACGCATTGAAAACGTCCGATTATGTTTCACTAGACATAATAAATAAATGTATCGAAAGTGTAACTGAATTTAATAGGTCCGCCGGACAATTTGTCGATTCCTATAACCAATGGCTAAAGGCTTATCCCGCACACAATTCAAAAGTCAAAACAACGGCTGCCATGCTGTTCAAAAACTATTTCACCAATTCAAAATCATACCTCGAACAGTAGTAAAGTCGTTAGATCTCGCTCGCAAATCATCTTAAGAATTAAATAATCTAACAAATTGCCAACATCAATCCTCAAGAGCTTGCTCTTAATAAACGACTTGACAATAAAATGTCAAGTCGTTATTTTTTTGGTCAGCATTNTATTTTCCGATANTATGGGTGAAGTCCTCGCGATGANTGTGGGGAGAGGNNGAAAAAGAAANGCCCGGCTGCTCGGGGGGGAGCAGTCGGGCTTATTTCTATTGTGGTTGGGCGTNGATTATGCGCCTTTNACTTTGTCGCAGATAGCTTTGAANGCAGCGGGGTTGTTGAGAGCGAGGTCGGCGAGNACTTTGCGGTTGATCTCGATGCCTGCTTTGTGGATGAGACCCATCAGCTTGCTGTAGGAAAGTTCTTCCTGACGNGCAGCTGCGTTGATACGCTGAATCCAGAGGGCGCGGAAGTTGCGCTTTTTATCTTTGCGGTCGCGGTANGCNTAGGTGAGACCTTTTTCCCAAGTGTTCTTGGCAACGGTCCACACATTGCGGCGGCAACCGAAGTAACCACGGGTGAGTTTTAAGATTTTCTTTCTGCGAGCTCTTGAAGCTACATGATTTACTGATCTTGGCATTTTAATTAGTGTTTTTGAAAGTTAGCGGCTATTGCTCTTGAGTGCTAAACATTCGGTTAATAAAAAGTGGTGTAATTAAAAAATCACAGATTAAAGTTGTGAGAAAGATGTCGGAGAATGCTTCAAGCCGGCAATTACTTCATGCCGAGGAGTGCTTTAACGTTCTTTTCGTCGACTGTAGCAACCAGAGAGAAGTGGGTCAGGTTACGTTTCTGCTTCTTGGTCTTTTTGGTGAGAATGTGGCTTTTGAAAGCGTGTTTTCTCTTGATCTTTCCTGATCCGGTAAGGGTGAACCTTTTTTTGGCACCGGAGTTAGTCTTAATCTTAGGCATTTTGAGTTACTTTTAAAATAATTAATTGATCTTATAATCGTCGCGCGAACTCGGGTCGGCGCGAGCGGGTTTCTTGTTTGTTATTGTTTCTTTTTGGGCGAGAGCATGATAATCATGCGCTTTCCTTCGAGAACGGGCATCTGCTCAACTTTGCCATATTCTTCGAGGTCGTTGGCGAAACGAAGCAATAACACTTCGCCCTGTTCCTTGAAGAGGATGCTTCGGCCACGGAAGAATACGTAGGCTTTTACCTTTGCGCCTTCCTGGAGGAATCCCATGGCGTGTTTGAGCTTGAAGTTGTAGTCGTGGTCATCGGTCTGAGGTCCGAAACGGATTTCTTTGACTACGACTTTGGTCTGNTTTGCTTTCTGCTCTTTCTGGTGCTTTTTCTGCTGATAGAGGAATTTCTGATAGTCAAGAATCTTGCACACGGGGGGAGCGGCATTGGGCGAAATCTCGATAAGGTCAAGACCCTGCTCGTCGGCAATGCGAAGAGCTTCCTGAATGGTGTATATGCCGGTTTCTACATTGTCGCCTACGAGGCGTACTTCGCGAGCGCGGATGCGATCGTTGATGGCATACTGATCCTTAGCGGTTACGGGACCGCGACGCTGCTGAGGACCGTTGTTTCTCGGACGGGGTCCGGGGGTAAATGGTTTTTTCTGCATTCAGTTGGGTTATTGATTTATCATTTGTTCGACTTCCTGAGCCAAATTTTCTGCAAAGNTAGCAATTTTCATCGTACCTTTATCACCTTCGCCCTGTTTTCTTACAGAAATTTCATCATTTTCTGCTTCTTTTTCTCCAACGATGAGCAAATAGGGGATTCGGCGGAGCTCATTATCGCGAATTTTCTTGCCGATTTTTTCATTTCGGTCGTCGACGATGGTGCGAACATCGNCGGCGTTGAGTTCGCGGGCAACGCGGTAGGCGTAGTCGTTGAACTTTTCGCTGATGGGGAGCACGACGGCCTGGTCGGGGGCGAGCCAGAGGGGGAATCGGCCTGCGGTGTGTTCGAGCAACACGGCCACGAAGCGTTCCATTGAGCCGAAGGGTGCGCGGTGAATCATCACGGGGCGATGTTTCTGGTTGTCGGCACCGGTGTATTCGAGCTGGAAGCGTTCGGGCAGGTTGTAGTCAACCTGAATTGTGCCGAGCTGCCAGCGNCGTCCGAGGGCGTCTTTGACCATGAAGTCGAGTTTCGGGCCGTAGAATGCGGCTTCGCCGAGTTCTTTGCGCGCGTTGAGGCCTTTTTCGGCGCAGGCTTCGATGATTGCGTTTTCTGCGAGCGCCCAGTTTTCGTCAGAGCCGATGTATTTTTCTCTGTTNTTNGGGTCGCGGAGNGAAATCTGNGCTTCGAAGTTGTCGAATTTGAGGGCCTTGAAGATGTAGAGGATGATGTCCATCACTTTGAGGAATTCCTCTTTGATCTGCTCGGGAGCGCAGAAGATGTGGGCATCGTCCTGCGTAAAGCCGCGCACACGGGTGAGGCCATGGAGCTCGCCGCTCTGTTCGTAGCGATAGACGGTGCCGAATTCGGCAAGTCGCAGGGGGAGGTCACGGTAGCTGCGGGGCAACACNTTGAAGATTTCGCAGTGGTGGGGGCAGTTCATCGGCTTGAGGAGGTATTCTTCGCCTTCTTCGGGGGTGTGAATGGGCTGGAATGAGTCCTTGCCNTATTTTGCATAGTGGCCTGAGGTCACATAGAGGTTNTTGTTGCCGATATGGGGTGTGATNACCTGCTGGTAGCCATACTGNTTCTGGATTTTGCGGAGGAACTGTTCGAGGCGGTCGCGCAGAGCGGCACCTTTGGGGAGCCACAGAGGCAGGCCTGCGCCTACATTCTGAGAGAATGCGAAGAGTTCCATTTCTTTGCCGAGCTTGCGGTGGTCGCGTTTCTTGGCTTCTTCGAGGAGCTGAAGATATTCGTCGAGCATCTTCTGCTTGGGGAATGTGATGCCATAGACGCGCACGAGCTGGTTGCGCTTTTCATCGCCGCGCCAGTAGGCACCGGCAAGCGACATGATTTTGGCNGCCTTGATGGGAGCGGTTGAAGGGATGTGCGGGCCACGGCAGAGGTCGGTGAACGAACCTTGAGTGTAGGTGGTGATGTGGCCATCTTCGAGTTCGCTGATGAGCTCGCACTTATATTCTTCGCCACGGTCGCCGAAGAGTTTCAGGGCATCGGCTTTGGATATATCCTTGCGCACGATTTCCTGCTTCTGACGGGCGAGTTCGAGCATTTTCTTTTCGATTTTGGGGAAGTCGGCGGCGGTGATTGTGTGTTCACCCGGATCGATGTCGTAGTAGAAACCGTTTTCGATGGCCGGACCGATGCCGAATTTCACACCGGGGTAGAGTTCCTGGAGTGCTTCGGCGAGAAGGTGGGCCGAGCTGTGCCAGAAAGCATGTTTTCCTTCGGGATCATCCCATTTGAAGAGCTTGATTGAGGCATCTTCAGTGATGGGGCGAGTAAGATCCCACTCCTGTTCNTTGACTGACGAAGCGAGAACATCCTGCGCCAGACGCGGGCTGATGCTTTCAGCAATCTGCAGCGGGGTGACACCGCTTTCAAATTCTTTTACCGAATTGTCGGGAAATGTTATCTTTATCATTGATTTAATGTGAGTTATCAAACAAACCAACCTCGACACCTGATGGCGTCGGGGCAAATTCAGCTGCAAATTTAGCATTATTTTGTTGATAATCCAACATTTCGCCCTCAAAATCGGNATCGTTTACACATTATTTAATAATAAAGCAGGNTTTTCNCTATCGAAATACTGAAAATATGCTGCCGCTGAACCTTTGCTTCGCCTCCGGAAAAAGTTTTCAAGAAAAAAAATGCTGTAACACAGAACATTTTTNTTTGTAACTGCGTTGTAATATCAAACGACAGCAGAGGCTGCCGCAGAAAAATGTCTTTTAATTACTTACTTTCAGTTGTTTGGTTTGCCACAACCNACTCTCCCCGAGACTCTCTTCCTAAAGGAATCGACGAGGCGATGCGAACAAATCAAAACATAAAGAGGCCATGACGAAAGTCGGGCCGCGATTGTCTGACCCCGGCCCGACACAAGTCGATGAGCAGGCTCGACAATCTCCCATTTCGCCAANCCCACCTCTCAACATCCAAGCATCACTNAAAAGAAACTGAAGTCATTCGGCCCACGGCTCCCAAATCCGCCCCGCAGGCGTTGAAAAAGAACCGANANAGAAACCGACAGCAACAGCTTCCGACGCTAACGAAATCGCCAAGCCTCCGACCCTCACCTCTCACCCGGCAAACTGCAACTCTCACCATATACTCCTTAATATATTATATCTCTAACAAAACATTACTCATAACCTAATTCAACCCCCTCTTCTCCCCTCCCCGTAACAAACAGCGCATTAATTAACAACAAAAACGAAATGTCTCTTTCCCTTAAGCTGTAACCACACCTTTATCTATTTTAAAACAACTATCATTGATTTTTTCAACTCCTATGCGACACTTCATCCTAACATCAGCCTCAACGTTCGTCGAACAGAGTCAGTCCGGCAATCATGCCGGCGGGATGACGTGCCATTCAACATTCTCCTCAACGCGCCTTGTTACACCACAATCCGATATATGCCCTTGCACCCGGTGACCCATTCACCAGATTCCGTGCTCGGGCATTTGATTTTTTTTATTTTCACACCAACTGACACAATTACCTATAAACCTCTATCTTGATTCCGCCGGCCTTCATCACCAACATGAGGGTCGGCGAAATTTATATAATCCACGGATTTTTGCTAAATTTGCATCCCGAAAAGAATGAAAGCCATGTCAAAGAAGCCGAGAAAAATAGAGTTACTGGCTCCGGCACGCAATGCCGACACAGCCATTGAGGCCATACGCCACGGCGCAGACGCCATCTACATCGGAGCATCAAGCCACGGAGCGCGTTCGGCGGCGGGTAATTCCGTTGCCGACATTGCGCGTGTTGTCGAATATGCCCACAGCTTCGGTGCCCGCGTCTATGTGACAGTCAACACCATCATCTACGACTCTGAACTCGACGCCGTCAGTCAGCTGATTCACGAACTCTACCGCATCGGCGTCGACGCACTCATCGTTCAGGACCTGGCATTGCTCCGCCTCGACCTGCCCCCGATCGCCCTCCACGCAAGCACTCAGACCGACATCCGCGATGCAGCCAAAGCCCGCTTCCTTGCCGATGCCGGCTTCTCGCAACTTGTTTTGGCGCGCGAGATGACACTTGAGGAGATGGCGGAGATTCATCGCGAGGTGCCGGAAGTAGAACTTGAAGCGTTTATCCACGGGGCGCTCTGCGTGAGCTACAGCGGCGACTGTCAGGCGGGATTCGCCACGATGGGTCGCAGCGCCAACCGCGGCGAATGTCCCCAGATATGCCGCCACAAATTCGACTTGCTCGATGGCGACGGCAACCGACTCATCACCGGAAAGCATCTGCTTTCACTTCGCGACCTCAACCGCTCGGCAAACATAGCCGCCATGCTCGATGCCGGCATCAGCTCGCTGAAAATCGAAGGACGCCTGAAAGATGTTGCCTACGTGAAAAACGTCGTGGGAGCATATTCTCAACTTCTCGACAAAATAATCGCCGACAATCCNGACCGCTACTGCCGCGCATCGATGGGTCGCTCGGAGCTGACATTCACCCCCGACCTCGACAAGAGCTTCAACCGAGGNTACACCGACTATTTCACCACGGCCACCCGTCCGCAGCGCAAAATGGCATCATTCGACACCCCGAAATGGATCGGTCAACCCGTGGGCAAGGTGACNTCTTGCAAAGGAAACCGGCTGAGGGCAAAGCTATCGGNTACNATTGCCAATGGCGACGGCCTCGGNTTCTTCGACGCGAAGCGTGAATTTCAGGGATTCCGCGTGAACCGCGCCGAAGGCGACACNCTCATTCTTCAACAACCGCTCTCNGTGGCTCCGGGCACGACACTCTACCGCAACAGCGACCGTCGCCACACCGCNGCCCTCGAAGGCGACACGGCACGGCGCACCATCGACATCGACATGGCNCTGCGCGCAACGCCCTCCGGTGTTACTCTTGNCATCAGCGATGATTATGGCCACGCCGCATCTGTCAGCGCCACCATGGAATTGACCGAAGCGCGCACACCACAGACCGACAGCCGCCTTCAGACTCTATCGCGAACCGGNGACACCATCTACACNCTGCGCAACCTCGANGACCGNGCAGGCAATCTGTTCATTCCCCGATCTNCACTCGCCGCTCTGCGTCGCGACGCCATCGAGGCGTTCGACCGAGCCAANCGTGCCACCTACCGCTATGACTATCGGCGACCCGAATCGCCCGACCTGCATCTNCCCGAAGGNGCCCGCCTGACGCGCCACGACAATGTGGCCAACCGNCTTGCCCGTCAATTCTATGCCGACCATGGCGCCACAGCCATTCCGCCGGCAATGGAGACCGCCGGNGAGCGNCCCNCCAAGGGAGAGCGCGTGATGACCACNCGNTATTGTCTGCGTCGCGAGTGCGACCGCTGCCTGCTNACNCCGCAAGGAAAACTCTGGCCGCGCGACCTCTATCTGCAAAGCGGCCCCATGCGCTTCAGGCTCGAATTCAACTGCCGCGACTGCCGCATGCACNTTCTGCTCGACTAAGAGTGTGTTTGAATTTAAACCAAATTTATAATTAAGAGGTTGTTTAATTTTTGATTTCATCACAAAGGATCTTTTGGGCGCTTTTCCAAACTTTCATCAGTCGCAATGCCCGCATTGCTCCTTCTTCAATTTTGAAAAATCATCCCAAAATCTCTCTT
>JAAVDT010000008.1 GCA_014801655.1 Bacteroides sp. | reverse complement strand
TCGCCTGAGAATCGGATATTTTGGAAAAATCCACAAAAATCTGTTGCCTGAAAATTATCCGAAACTCAGAACTCAGAAAAAGGAGGCTGCGACGTAAACCTGAATTACGACACAGCCTCCCTCTGCAAAACAACAAAAATAATTGAACTATTTCTGGCCTAAGTAAGCGGCATTGGGGGGTGTCCCTATGTGGGGAATAAAAAAAGGAGTTAAGCGGGGCTTAACTCCTTTGGGGGGGATGTTGTCTTACCAGGATTCGAACCTAGACAGACAGAACCAAAAACTGTAGTGCTACCATTACACCATAAGACAATCGTTTGCTCAGGCTCGGGAGCCTAAAGCGATGCAAAGTTATGATATTTTTTTATCTTGTGCAAGTGTCGGCGCCGTTTTTTGTGAATTTGTGACTCAATGCGGCGCCAACAGCTTGGGGGCAAGATTATTTTGCGATGAGCAGGAAGTAGTTGCGTTTGCCGCGCTGCACCAGGATGTAGCGGTCGTTGAGCAGCATATCCGTGGATGCGGGAGCGTAGGGGTCGGTCAGCTTTTCTTTGTTGATGCTGACACCGCCGCCCTGGGTCATTTTGCGCATTTCGCCTTTGGAGGGGAACACGGCTGCTTTGTCGGTGAGCAGGTCGGCGAGTTTGATGCCGGCTTCGATGTCGGCTCGGGAAACTTCAAATGTGGGCACACCTTCCATCACTGCGAGCAGGGTCTGTTCGTCGATTTTGCGGAGAATTTCGCCTGCTTTGTTGCTGAAGAGAATCTGCGAGGCTTCAACGGCAGCTTCATATTCGGCTGCGGAATGAACCATGGTGGTGATTTCCTTGGCCAGACGTTTCTGAAGGGGGCGCTGCGAGGGATCGGCGGCTTGCTGAGCCACGAGTTCTTCGACTTCTTCGCGGGTAAGTTCGGTGAAAATCTTGATATATTTTTCGGCATCGGCGTCGGAAACGTTGAGCCAGAACTGATAGAATTTGTAGGGCGAGGTGTAGCGGGGGTCGAGCCATACGTTGCCGCTTTCGGTTTTGCCGAATTTGCCGCCGTCGGCTTTGGTGATGAGCGGGCAGGTGAGGGCATAGGCTTCGCCACCGGTGGTGCGGCGGATGAGTTCGGTGCCGGTGGTGATGTTGCCCCACTGGTCAGAACCGCCGAGCTGGAGCTTGCAGTTCTTTTCGCGGAAGAGGTTGAGGAAGTCGTAGCCTTGCACGAGCTGATAGGAGAATTCGGTGAACGACATGCCCTGCTGGCTTTCGCCGGAGAGGCGTTTCTTCACGGAGTCTTTGGCCATCATGTAGTTGACGGTGATGTGTTTGCCAACGTCGCGGATGAAGTCGAGGAATGAGAAGTTTTTCATCCAGTCGTAGTTGTTGACCATTTCGGCGGCGTTGGGGGCGTCGCTTTCAAAGTCGAGAAACTTAGCGAGCTGTTTTTTGATAGCTTCCTGATTGTGGCGAAGGGTAGCTTCGTCGAGGAGCTTGCGTTCCTGGCTCTTCATGGAGGGGTCGCCGATCATGCCGGTGGCACCGCCCACGAGGGCAATGGGTTTGTGGCCTGAACGCTGGAAGTGTTTGAGAATCATCACGCCAACGAGGTGGCCGATATGCAGACTGTCGGCCGTCGGGTCAATGCCGAGGTAGGCCGTGGTCATTTCTTTTTTGAGTTGTTCGTCTGTGCCGGGCATCATCTGGTGGATCATGCCGCGCCAGGTAAGTTCTTCAATAAAGTCCATTGGATTATCGTGAGTTTTTATGTTGTTTTCGAGATTCATGATTGCCGGGAGTCGGACAATCGGCTGCAAATTTACGCATTAAATTTCAGAATATAAAATAATAATAGAGGTGTGGTTTTGGTTGATGCGGGAAATTTAGTAACTTTGCAGTGCCGATCATCTGTTTAATTCATCACATCTATCACACTTCATCTGCCATGCGCCGATCATTAACCATATTCGCATTATTAGTGTTGCTCACAGCCATTCTGCCTCAGAGTGTGGCGGGTGGCGTCAATCTCCGGCCGCTATGGTCGGGAGCCGTGCGCGAAACCGATTCCATTGCCTGGTCGCGATATGTTCCGCGTTCGTGTCCGGTGCCCCGTCAGCTTCCGCCTGTTGAGGAAATGATTGATTCGGCCGAGGTGGTGGTGATGAAGAGCAAGCCGCTCCCGGCGGGTAAGTTTGGCCCGGTGGTCTATAATGACTATGAGTTTATCGACACCGTCAGTCTCTTTCCGGCCAATGAGCAGCGGTCAGGCCTGTTTGGCAGCGCCTATCGCTGGCTCGATGACTATGCCGGCAGCAATGACCTTCTCAATGAGTTGCGCCGCAATTATGAGATTGGCTATGCCGGATCGGTTATCTACAATGCCAACGATATGCCGGAAGTGCCGAAGGAATATCGCGCCTATGTCGACAAGGTGACAACGCGCATTGTGTTTGAAGAGATGAAGGTCGACGAATCGGGTCTGACTTCGGTCAAGCCCGACGTGGGCCGCAAAAACTGGCTTCACACTTTCGACGCATCGCTTCAGTTCTCGCAGGCCTACATTTCGCCCAACTGGTATCAGGGCGGCAAGGATAACCTCAACATGATAGGCCAGTTGCTCTACAATGTGAAACTCAACCAGAAATTCTATCCCAACCTGCTGTTTGACACCACCGTGTCCTATAAGCTCGCAATCAATTCGGCCCCCGACGATTCGATTCACTCAATCAACATCTCGGAAGATATNTTCCAGATTAACTCAACGTTTGGTCTAAAGGCAGCCCGCAACTGGTATTATTCGGCCAACCTGCTGTTTAAGACACAGTTGCTTCATAGCTACCCGACAAATTCGCGCAACTTGCAGACGGCCTTCATGTCGCCCGGCGAGCTCAACGTCGGTCTCGGTATGACCTACAACCACACCAACAAGAAACAGACCGTCAAATTCGGGGCCTCAATATCTCCGCTGTCGTGGAACCTCAAGACCTGCATCAACTCGCGCATTGACGAAACGGCCTATGGCATCGTGGCCGGACGCCACACCAAAAACAAGGTCGGTTCGAGCGGCGAGTGTACGCTCGAATGGAAGATTGCCTACAATATCATTTATCATTCGCGCCTCTTCCTCTTCACTGACTATGACTATGCCTACGGCGACTGGGAACACACCATCGATTTCAACATCAACCGTTTCCTCTCGACCCGTCTCTATGTCAACATGCGTTATGACACGTCGACGCCCAAGCTCCCTGACACCAAGTGGTCGAAATTTCAGCTCAAAGAGATTTTCAGCTTCGGCTTCGCCTACCATATCTAATGCAAATGGCTGACTATGGGTCGCTTTCCGGTGTACATCCTGACGAAATGCCTGCTGACGCTTGTGCTGATTGCGGCGGCAAATCCGGCCACCCATGCTCAGAAACGGATGACCGACAATCTGCCCCGTCTGGCGCGTGTGATTCCCGACTTCAGTGCCGCCCGGCTGATGAGCCGGCTCGACGAAATGGCGCTTCATCATGTTGAGGGCATCTGGCAGTTTCCCGCAACGGGTGTCGAGGTGGCCATCGTGCGACGTCAGGCGGAATCGGTTGCCGATGCCGACAACCGGGTCTACGACATGATCGTGGTCAACACCCCCAATCGCTCCGTGCGCCCCGGCACGGTGATGGGTGCCATAGTGCCCTCCGGAAGCCGTGGCGAATATGACGCCCGCATCTACACCAAGATGATAGGTTCGCGCCCCGCAATGCCATCGAAGTTTACCCTCTCGCTCTCCGGCGATGACTCAACGTTTGAGCTCAAACCGGTGCGCGGTCGCATGGTTTATAATCTCTGGCGACTGTTGCCCTATCTGTGGCGCTACGCCGTCTACCCCTCTCGCGAGCCGGCCAAAACCGACGGCTGCGTCAGAATCTACCCCAATCCGCCGCTGCCGTTTGAGCCGGTCTATTTCTAAGAGTGTTGCCATGAGAGTCATTTTGTCAAAACGACATATCGTCATGTTGCTCGCGCTGC
The DNA here is from genome assembly GCA_014801655.1 of Bacteroides sp. Lineage (GTDB taxonomy): Bacteria > Bacteroidota > Bacteroidia > Bacteroidales > Muribaculaceae > Paramuribaculum. The sequence goes on along the minus strand of JAAVDT010000008.1, from coordinate 39,860 downwards.
TCATAGCGCAGGNTCTCACGCCTGCGATTTTCGGACAGCGCACCACCCGTCGCGGACTCGGCTCGGCAAAAGGAATTTCGCAGCCGATTGCAGCCGACACCATTTCGCTCGACGCTGACAGCTCACTGCTGACAGTTGCCGGCTTCGACAAGCCGTTGCGCTCGGGAGTAGAGACCATGTTTGTGACCAACCACACCGGCAGGCAGATTGACGGCGCTACGTTTACCATTGACTATTTCGACCTCTCGGGCCGAAAGCTCCATAGCCGGACGCTGACCGTGCGCNCCACGATTCCGGCAGGCGAAACCCGTCAGGTTTCGTTTCGCACCTGGGACCGCCAGCAGTCATTTTACTATCGCCTTTCGTCAAAGCCCCGGCGAGCCGACGGCACACCGTTTGAGGTCGCCGTCAAGATTCGGAGTGCAATCTGTCAGCCTCTATCCGATGAATCCTCAAGCAGTTTGAAAAAATGAATCCACGCTCCGAATCAATCAGAAACCTGCTGCACGCTTCGCCACATCTCAGGCAGCTCGTCAGCAGCCGCATGCTTGAAAAGCATTTCAAGCGGGGAGAGATGATCACAGATGAAGCCATTCTCAGAGGAAATGCCTTCTGGCTGCTCAGCGGCATGGCCCGGGGATTCTATACGCGCAAAGGCGTTGAGCGCACCTATGGTTTCGCTTTCGAGGGCGACTTTCTCGGAGTGCCGGTGACGCTTTTCCGTCTGCCCGACACCGCTCCGGCAATTGAATTTCTCGAAGCCACCGACATTCTGATGATTCCGCGCAGCGACTTCTCGACCGACATGAGGATGATTGATGACACCGTGTTTCGCCAAATCGCAGAAAACATCATGCAGGTGTTGTTTGAACATATGCAGCTCATCGAGGAACAGATGTTTATGTTTCAGTCGCTCAGCGCCCGCGAGCGATATGAATGGTTTGTCGGGCGCTACCCGGTGGTGCTCGAACGCGCCACAATCACTCAGATAGCCTCGTTTCTCGGTGTGACCAAGGAGACGCTCTATCGCATCCGCGCCGGAAAATATAGCGCAGGTGAAAAACAACAAATAACGAAAACACAAAAGAAATGAATCATACGAAAACAGCAACATCGGGCGACGTCAAGCGCCTCGGCAGCGGCCCGATTGGCCGCCTGCTCTGGGACTACAGTATTCCGGCCGTGGTGGGCATGCTTGTCATGTCGCTCTACAATGTGGTTGACCGCGTCTTCATCGGTCAGGGCGTGGGGCCCGACGGCATCACGGGGCTTGCCATCACCTTTCCGGTCATGAATATCTCCGCCGCACTGGGTGTGCTCATCGGCTCCGGTGCGTCGGCCCGAGTGTCGATTCTGCTCGGCTCCAAAGATGAGCATGGCGCGGAGATGACGCTCGGCAACTCGCTGACACTCATTGTGGTCAACGCCGTTGTGTATCTCTCGCTGATGTGGATTTTCCTCGACGATATTCTCAGGCTGTTCGGAGCCGATGAGGCTTCGCTGCCCTATGCCCACGACTATCTGATCTATCTCCTGCCTGGCATGCTGCTGATGAACACCGGCTTCTCGCTCAACAACGTGATGCGCGCTTCCGGCTATCCGGTCAAGGCCATGAACTCAATGTTCATCGGGGCGGGATTGAACGTTGTGCTCGACGCGCTGTTCATCTTCGTTCTCGACATGGGCATCAAAGGTGCGGCCATAGCCACTGACATCAGCATGGGTGTGTTTGCCCTCTTTGTGCTCCGCCATTTCAGCCTTCGGTCGAGCACACTCCATTTCCGCCGCCACAGCTTCCGGCTCCANCGCAAGATAGTTTGGGGAATCATCGGCATCGGTGCCGCTCCCTCGCTTGTCAATTTCGCGAGCTGCCTGATCAATATCATCATCAACAAAAGCCTCTATGAATATGGCGGCAACAATGCCGTGGCCGCAGCCGGCATCTTCGTGACCTACACCTCGCTGATATGCATGACCGTCGTGGGGTTGTGTCAGGGCATGCAACCGATTGTGGGCTACAACTTTGGCGCGGGCAACTATGGCCGCCTGCGCCGCGCCTATTGGCTGGCCGTCGGGGTGGCCACAGCCGTGGTTTCGGTCGGAGCGGTCGTCGGACTCACCGTGCCTCACCTGATTGCCCGCGCATTCAATTCAGACCCGGAGCTGATTCGGGTGACCTCCAACGCATTCTCGATCGCCATGGTCTGTTTCTGGGTCGTGGGGTTCCAGATTGTGTCGACCACCTTTTTCCAGTCGATCGGCAAGGTTGGCAAATCGATATTTCTCAGTCTTTCGCGTCAGGTGTTGTTTCTCATTCCGCTGCTGCTGATTCTGAAGCATTACTATCATCTCGACGGAGTGTGGATGTCGTTTCCCGTGTCGGATATGTTTGCCACGCTGGTCACCGTAGTGCTCATCGTCATGCAGTTTCGCAAGCTCGACCAAAGTCGAAATTGCTCAAATCATGAGGCGGAGGCGGCCGAAAGCTGATTTTTTTGGCAAAAAAATTGCATAAGAGCCAAAAGATTACTAAATTCGCCTAATCCTATCGCGGATTTCTCAATCATAACCATTGACTAAGAAGTAAAGAACTAAATATTACATACCATGAGTTACTTAAAATTCGATAAAAGCCTCATGATCAACCTGGAGCAATCGCTGATGAAAGAGATGCTCCGGACCAATCAGTCGGGCGCTTATCATTGCACCTCCGTTGTGGATTGCAATACTCGAAAGCAACATGGCCTGCTCGTTGTTCCCATTCCCGAGATGGACAATTCGTGGCATGTGCTGTTGTCTTCGATGGATGTGTCTGTGATTCAGCACGGAGCTCAATTCAATCTCGGACTTCATCGCTATCAGGGCGGTGTCTACAGTCCGAACGGTCACAAGTATATTCGCGAATTTGACTGCGAAAGCGTGCCCCGCACCACCTATCGCGTGGGCGGCGTGATTCTCACCAAGGAGAAGATTTTCATCTCCCACGAAAACCGTCTGCTGATTCGCTACACTCTCGTTGAGGCCCATTCACCCACAACCCTGCGTTTCCGCCCCATGCTCGCTTTCCGCGAAGTCAACCAGCTCGTCATGGCCAACGGCAACGTCAACACCGAATGTCAACCCACAGCCAACGGCGTGGCCACCTGCCTCTATCCCGGCTATCCCACCCTCTTCATGCAGTTCAACCACAAACCCGAGTGGCACTACGAGCCCAACTGGTACAACGGTTTTGAATACATCAAAGATATGGAGCGCGGTGTGCCTTACACCGAAGACCTCTGGGTGCCCGGCTATTTCGAAATGCCCATCAAGAAGGGTGAGTCAATCATCTTCTCTGCCGGCCTCTCGGAAGTTTCGCCCCGCTCGCTGGCCAAAATGTATGAAAACGAAATTGCCACCCGCACCTGCCGCACCAGCTTCTTCAACTGCCTGAAGAATGCCGCCAAGCAGTTCTATCTCAAGGAGGGCAACGACATGTATATGCTCTCAGGCTATCCCTGGGGCAAGCTGCTCGCGCGCAACACTTTCATGGCGCTCCCGGGCAACACAATCGCCATTGACCATCGCGCCGACTTCGAGGCAATCATGAACACTGCCGCCCGCGCGCTGCGTCACTTCATGGAAACCGGTCAGCCCGACAGCCGCATTGCCGGTATCGACCTGCCCGACATTCCCCTCTGGTGCATCTGGGCTCTCCAGCAATACACCAAAGCCTATGGCGCCAACTCCACCCGCGAACTCTATCTGCCGCTCATCACTGAAATCATCGACTATCTGCTCGACAACCGTCACCCCAACCTCCAGGTGCAGGAAAACGGCATGGTGCGCTCGGTTGGCACCGACACCCCGGTGTCGTGGATGAACGCCTCGATGTATGGCCGTCCCGTTGTGCCCCGCACCGGTCTGTTGGTTGAGTTCAACGCGCTTTGGTACAACGCCCTGCGCTTCACTCAGACCCTCATCGAAGGCAACGACAGCTACTCGCGTCTCGACGGTCGCATCGCTGAGACAGTCGCCAAGCTCCAGCCGGCATTTGTCGACACATTCCTCAACGACTACGGCTATCTGTTTGACTACGTCAACGATTCCTACGCCGATCCCTCCGTGCGACCCAACATGGCCATTGCCATCGGACTCGACTTCTCGCCGCTCGACCGCCGTCAGCGCAAGGGTGTGCTCGACGTCGTGACCCGCGAACTCCTCACCCCCAAAGGTCTGCGCTCGCTCTCGCCGAAGAGCTTCGGCTATCGTCCGGCCTATCTCGGCTCGCCCGAAGAACGCGAAATGGCGCTCCACAACGGCCCGGCTCGCCCCTGGCTCTTCGGATTCTATGCCGACGCCTATCTCAAAGTGTTCGGCCACAGCGGCGTGAGCTATCTCGACCGAATGCTCATTGGCTACGAAGATGAAATGACCAACGGCTGCATTGGCTCCCTCTCGCAGCTCTACGACGGCAACCCGCCCTTCTCGGGTCGCGGCGCTATCAGCCACGCCACCAACGTGGCCGAGATACTCCGAACCATCACTGCTCTCAAAAAATTCAACATCTAACCCTCAACGCCCATAAAATTCAAGCATGAAAGCATTAATGTTTGGGTGGGAATTCCCACCTCATATCCTGGGCGGTCTCGGCACTGCCAGCTACGGTCTCACTAAAGGAATGTGGGAGTGTGGCGATATGGAGATTTCATTCGTCATCCCCAAACCCTGGGGCGACGAAGACAAGAGCTTCGCCAACATCATCGGCGCCTCTCAGGTGCCCATAGCATGGCGCGACGTCAGCCGCGAATATGTTGAACAGCGCATCGGCAAATTCATGAGCCCCGATCTCTACTTCGATCTGCGCAACCACATCTATGCCGACTTCAACTACATGCGCCTCAACGACCTCGGATGTCTCGAATTTTCAGGTCGCTACCCCGACAATCTTCTTGAAGAAATCAACAACTACTCGATTTGCGCCGGTGTCATTGCCCGCACACTCGACTTCGATGTCATTCACTCCCACGACTGGCTGACCTATCCCGCCGGCATCCATGCCAAGCAGGTGACAGGCAAGCCGCTGGTGATTCACGTCCATGCAACTGACTTCGACCGTTCGCGCGGCAATGTCAACCCAACGGTGTTCGGCATCGAAAAAGATGGCATGACCCACGCCGACCACATCATCACCGTCAGCAACCTGACCCGTCAGACCGTAATCGAAAAATATGGCATCGACCCGGCTAAGGTGACCACCGTCCACAACGCCGTCACCCCGCTCAGCGATGAGCTGCTCAACGTCGAAGTGCAGAAGCCGAAAGAAAAGATAGTCACATTCCTCGGCCGCATCACAATGCAGAAAGGCCCCGAATATTTCGTTGAAGCTGCTGCGAAAGTGTTGAAAAACAACCACAACGTGCGCTTCGTCATGGCCGGTTCGGGCGACATGATGGACAAGATGATTACACTCGCTGCCGAACGCGGCATCGCCGACCGCTTCCACTTCCCCGGTTTCCAGAAAGGCAAGCAGGTCTACGAAATGCTTAAGGCGAGCGACGTCTACATCATGCCCTCCGTGTCGGAACCCTTCGGCATCTCGCCGCTTGAAGCCATGCAGATGGGTGTGCCCTCGATTATATCGAAGCAGAGCGGTTGCGCCGAAATTCTCAACAATGTCATCAAGACCGACTATTGGGACATCGACGCAATGGCCGACGCCATCAACTCGATCATCACCTATCCCGCAATGTATGACCAGCTCCGCCACGACGGCCTTGAAGAGGTGAACCGCATCACCTGGGACAAAGCCGGAGCAAAAGTAATTGATATATATAATAAGGTGCTCGGCCGGTAAACAAACGGATTCGGCTCCCCAGACAACTTAAATTAGTAACTCTTTCATTCCACTATATTATCATGAAAGCTATCTGTTTTTATTTCCAGATTCATCAGCCGTTTCGTTTAAAGAGATACCGCTTCTTCGACATCGGCAACGACCACTACTACTACGACGATTTCTCTAACGACGACATCGTTACCCGAATCGCTCAACATAGCTACATCCCCGCAGCCGAAAGCCTGCTCCGCATGCTCGAAACATATCCCCACTTCCGTTGCGCGCTGTCAATCACCGGCGTGGCCCTCGAACAGTGTGAGCAGTATGTTCCCGAGTTCATCGACCTGCTGAAAAAGCTCGCTGCCACCGGCCGCGTTGAATTCCTCGCCGAAACCTATGCCCACTCACTCTCGTCGCTCGTCGACCCCGATGAGTTTGCAAACCAGGTGAAGGTCCACAACGACAAAATCGTTGAGCTCTTCGGCGTAAAACCCAAAGTGCTCCGCAACACCGAGCTCATCTACGACGACGAAATGGCTCCCCAGATTCTCGCCATGGGCTATAAGGGTGTAATCACTGAAGGTGCGAAACACATTCTCGGTTGGAAATCACCCAACTATGTCTACAGCGCCGCCTCAGCTCCCAAGCTGAAAATCCTCCTGCGCAACGCCAAACTCAGCGACGACATCTCCAAGCGTTTCAGCGACACCGAATGGGAAGCATATCCTCTGACCGCCGACAAATACATGGACTGGATTGCATCCACTCCCGCCGAAGAGCAGATCATCAACCTCTTCATGAACCTTGAAACTTTCGGAGAATTTCAGACCGCCCAGACCGGCATCTTCCAGTTCCTCGAAGCGCTTCCTCATTTCGCAAAAGAACGCGGCGTGGAATTCTGGACACCCTCCGATGCCATTGCCAAACTGAAACCNGTGGGCGAACTCTCCGTGATGCACCCCATCTCCTGGACCGACGAGTCGCGCGACACCACCGCATGGCTCGGCAACAAGCTCCAGAACGAAGCCTTCCAGAAACTCTATTCAGTGGCAGAGCGTGTGCGCCTGTGCGACGACCGCCGTCTGAAACAAGACTGGTATTATCTCCAGGCTGCCGACCATCTCTTCTACATGGCCACCAAACACTTTGCCGACGGTGCCGCTCACTCCAGCTTCAGCCCCTATGAAACTCCGTTCCAGGCCTTCACAAACTACATGAACGTGCTTGCCGACTTCATTGTGCGCGTCGAAGAGCAGTATCCCCTCTCCATTGAAAACGAAGAGCTCAACGCACTGCTGACAACCATCCGCAACCAGGAGCACGAAATCGAAACCCTCAACAAAGAAGTNACCTCGATGCGCAAAAACATCGAGCACTTCAACGAAGAGCATCGTCTGCGCGGCGAAAAAGTCGACGCCCCCGAGCTTCCCAAAGAAGTGACCGAAGCCACTCCCGAAGCTGCACCGGCCAAAAAGAAACCCGGTCGCAAACCCGGCGCCAAGAAAGCCACCCCGGCCAAAGCCGCNAAAAAATCCACAGCCAAAAAATAACCCCCGCCCATAATNCCNACNCNATANCCCAAGNCGGTNGNCANCGCNCNNGCGGTCCNGACCGGCNTGNTNCATNNTCCCCAAATAATTCCCCACCATGCTCAATGGCGCTAACTTAACCAATATATCCAAAAACGGGTAGGCGGACCGAAGTCGCACCCATGGTTTATTTCCCTTGCAATTTATTCATGGATTTAGCTTTAGTCGGGTGAAAAAAAGTATTTATAAGCGATTGAATAATGAGAGAAAATTCATATATTTGCAAACGCATATCGCTCCGAGACCCGATATGGGTTAAGAGGGTGGGTATGTGACATATTGTTTAGGAAGCGTTTACTTCGCTTATTCTTGGTCTATTGAAATCTCGCAAGTTTCTTTATCCGGTCAAGATAGCGCAACGGTAGATGCCTCTCCATGGTATGATTATAAAGCATATAGCTTCTTTGGCGAAGCTATATGGTTGTGTTCATACATGCGTGAGGTCTCGGCGTTGCTCTTCATCCGGATAGGGCCATGCGAGAGCCTCAATAGGCGTGAAGAGCAATAGTACGGACTCTCGCGCTTTCTTTTTTATAAGAATCCAATGTCAGGGGAGTCGGCATGGAACAAAAATTTTCATAAATGAAAAGTAAAATTCTCATTTTGACTCTCTTATTCTTCTCATGTACGGTGTTGGCAGAAGAAGCGTCCGCTCAGTTAAAAAAAGTTGCGGTTTATATCGAAGGGGAGATTGGTAGTACTGACAAGTCTATAATCAGTTCTGCAGTTTTGGGCCGAATGTCAGGAAACAAGGAGTATGCGCCGTTTGAGCGCAATGAATCATTTGTTGGTGCACTCACGAAAGAACATGATTTTCAGCTTTCCGGTGAAGTCGCAGATGAGGAGATTCGTAATGTCGGTAATCGACTGGGTGTTGATTATGTAGTTGCAGTGAGTGTTATTATTAGTCGTGATAATAAATGTCACATGTCGGCTAAACTAATAAATATTGAAACTGGAGCCATACTTAAAACAGTGAATGTGAGTCGTCAAAATGAAGATTCATCGGTGTTAACTACATTGGCAAATAATATTGCATATCGTCTATTAAATAAACAATCCAAATAAGAAAAGTTCATGAAACGATGTATTATTTTCCTTGCAATCATTCTTGGATTGATTGTCCCAACAGTGTCTGCTCAAAACGTAAAAAAGAAAGTGGCGGTCTATGTCACAGGTGAAGCTGATGCCGGTTATAAAAAAGTACTCGGAGCAAAATTAGTTTCCGGAATTACTCGGAGCAATGACTATGCAGCTGTAGAGCGCACTGCGGATTTTTTGGCCGAAATGACAAAAGAACAGGATTACCAAATGTCAGGAGCAGTAAGCGATAATCAAATCGCAAAACTAGGACAGCAGTTTGGAGTAAGATATGTGTTGGTCGCTGATGTATCAGAGATTTTTGAGACAATATTTGTTGCCATACGAATGATTGATGTTCAGACAGGTTTAATTATATCATCTGCGGAAGGAACACTTCAATCGGAAAGTGTGGAGGGAATCAATAATTTGTCAAATAGTTTGATATCATATTTAATATGTCCAATGGATATAAATGACATCATAGTAAAAGGGCCGATTAAGACTAGCTTAGAACTCTATAAATATGAAGAATTGATACCTAAAGGGTATAGGTTGTTGACATTTAATGAAATCCAGGAATTAAGAAATTTTTATAAATCCACTGGTAAAAGTTTATCATCCCCAATTTATTGTGATTTGTCTATAAGTGTGTATACACGGAAAGACGATTATGCTGTATATTCAATAGACGGTAAAAGAATTAATAAAGATGGTTCGATTGATGATGAACTTAATATCTGTTTAAGTGAGTATTTCAATTATATGTTACGATACGGACGGTATCATCACGATGATGCAATTCCATCGGGATATATATATTTAATAAAAGAATGATTGTAGAATAAAATCTGAAGAAAAATGAAAATTCCTAACGATAAGAACTATCAACAGATTCAAGGGAAAATTATTGATTACATGGATGTTCATATGTCTGTGTGTGGTAGCGGATGCAGTTGTCCATGTAAGCAGTCGGGAGAAATAACTACTCGAAAACTATTCGCAGGAACCTGTGGGTGTAATTGCACTTGTGGGTGTAATTGTAATGCTCCTGTTTTAAGGGAGTCTTTTAAAAATCGCGCTGAGATTCGGTTATAAACTTTATTCGGGGGGGGGAATACCTATCCCCCCCTGAATAAACATTCTTGTAAACTGAAATTGTAATATAATATGCAATATTCTAAATATGTACATGTATATCAAATTAAGGATGACGTGTTTGCTTTATACCATTCGCTTCTCATCCGGACGGTGTTTCTTTCTGTTATAGAAAAAATTAATTTGGAAAATTTTTTTGAGAATGGAATAATCATTGAACACTCATTGTCAGAGATAATAGATTATTTGTATTCAAATTTTTTTATTGTGAACGATGAGAATGAAGATATAGACTTGTATTCACGTTGTGTGGATATGATTCCGCAGCCGGCTATTTCTAATGCTTATATAGTGATAACTGAGAACTGCAATTTCAATTGTAAATATTGTTTTATTGCAAATGCAGTTCAGGGCCAACATTCTGTAAAGGTGATGAATCATAAAGTAATTTCCGATACGGTTAGGCTATTACAAAAAACATATGAGAATCAGCAACATTCCTATGATAAAACCATAACCTTCTATGGTGGAGAGCCTTTACTGAATTTTGAAGGAATAAAATTCTTCATGAAGGAGGTAAATAGAACTAAAAGGCAAAGCTATTGGCCTAATGATGTCAAATACGCTCTTATAACTAATGGCTCATTATTGACAAAAGATATTTTACAAGAAATAAAGGGATATGGAATTGCTTTAAGTATCTCATATGATGTAGATGAGGAGTCTCATTCTCAAAGATTAGATAAGTCGGGTGCAGATAGCTATGATATTGTGAGAAGAAAAATAGCATTGTGTAAAGAAATGGATATGCCATTTAGCTTGTCAATAACCATCACGGACACGCTACTTAAGCATCGCAATTCTGTTTTGGAAGATATTCTTAGACTATCCCCACAGACAATAGCGTTTAATCTCTTGATTCCGAATAGCGGTACAGAGCAAAATGACGAATATTATCAACAGGCAACTGACTTTATGTTGGATTCTTTTGAAAAGTTAAGAGTAGTGGGTTTGTATGAAGATAGAATTATGCGCAAAGTTCATTCATTTAAGGAAAACAAGATGCATTTGTTTGACTGTTGTGCCGGAGGAGGAAATCAATACGTTATTGCTCCGGATGGTTCGATAGGTGTATGCCATGGATATTTGAATAATCGAAAATATTTTACGTCAAATGTCTGTGATTCAGATTTCAAATTTATCGAAAACTCAGCCTTTAAATTTTGGAAAAACCGAACGCCGCTTCTGATGGAGAAGTGTCAGGATTGTGAATGTCTCAGCATATGTGGTGGTGGGTGCCCGTATGCTGCAGATCTTATGCATGGTTCAATCTATGCCTTGGATACACGTTTTTGTATTCATGCAAAAAGAGTTTTGGCATGGTTGATAAAAGATTTATATAACCAGATAAAACAAGATTAGTGATGAAGCCGATGTCATGTTTCGTGATAATGCCTTTTTCAAAGGAATATACAGAGGTGTATAAGAGCCATATCAAGCCATTGATAGAAGAACAGTTTGATGATATCGACTGTGTAAGAATGGACGAGCAAATGAGATTGGGTAGCATTCATAATAATATTTTGGATGAGATAGACAGATGCTCATTTGTAATTGCAGATGTCTCAAATGAGAACCGCAATGTGTTTTTTGAAGTTGGGTATGCCTACGGAAAGGGTAAAACTATTATTTTTATCTATGATGGAGATGTCAGGAATCTTCCTGTTGACATAAATAACCTCTTTGTGATTGAATACGATAAAAACATAGGATACAAAGGGCTGCAGGCTACTTTGAAAAAAGTAATAGAAGTCAATATAAAGGAATCAAAACACACTCAGAATATAATAGAGACTTCGGATGATGCAATCTGTGGTTGTTGGACAAAAACATATCAGAGGAATAATAAGAAGTATAAGGTATGCCTGTCGATTTATAAAGAAAGAGTCGGCTCAAAATATGTGTACGCAATAAATAGTGAGATATCCATAGATAATCAATTTCATATCTTTCAGCCATTAAAGTATAATGGCGTTCTTAATAAAAAATCTAATAACGCTGAGTTATGGGTGCAGGGTAATTGGATAGAATTTGTCGGATCATCATGGACAAACTTATATAATAGTAGATTGTCATCATATTTATTAAATGCATTTGCCATAAATACGATACTTGATAAGGGAGATTTAATAGTTCGAATTTGGGATAATGCCAGTCAGAATAAGATTACATATAGGTTTAAAAGAAGAATTAGGAATTAAACAAGGGCTAAAAAGGAAGCCCCGGCGCGGGGCGTCGGGGCTGTGGGGTCATTGTGGGTGGGGGAGGGGTTAGATGCCGAGGTCTTTTTTGACGGCTTCGATTTTGGTCTGGGCTTCGGCATTGACTTTGTCGTAGTCGGCGGCGGTGGGGAGGGTGCCGCGAACTTCGATGTAGAATTTAATTTTGGGCTCGGTGCCTGAGGGACGTACTGACACTTTGGTGCCGTCGGCAGTGAAGTATTGGAGCACGTTGGAGGTTGTGGGCATGTCCATTTTGCTGACGGTGCCTGCGGCAACGTCGGTCACGTTGAGGTCGGCGTAGTCTTTGATGGTGACAACGTCGCTGCCGCCGAGCTGTTTGGGCGGGTTTTCGCGGAAGTTTTTCATCATGGCCTGGATCTCTTCGGCGCCCGATTTGCCGGTGCGCACAACTGAGATGCCTTCTTCGCGTGAGAAGCCATATTTGATGTAGATGTCCTGAAGCATCTGGAGGAAGTCGAGACCTTTGTCTTTGGCCCATGCTGCAGCTTCGGCCATGAGTGAGATGGCTGAAACGGCGTCTTTGTCGCGGCAGAAGTCTTCGGCAAGGAANCCGTAGCTTTCTTCACCGCCGCCAAGATAGCGTGAGGTGGATTCGTGGTCGCGNATCACGGCTGCAATCCATTTGAAACCGGTGTAGCAGTCAAACATGCGGATGTTGTTTTTGTCGGCGATTGACTTGATGGTTTCNGTGGTCACGATGGTCTTGACGATGTATTCGTTGCCGGTGAGTCGGCCGAGTTCGGCGTTGCGGGTCATGATGTAGTTGAGAAGAATCATGACGATCTGGTTGCCGTTGATGAGCACATATTCGCCGTGGGCGTCGCGGAGCACGCAGCCGATGCGGTCGGCNTCAGGGTCGGAAGCCATCACGAGGTCGGCACCGACTTCTTTGGCTTTGGCGATTGCCATGGCCATTGCCGAGGGCACTTCGGGGTTGGGTGATTCGACGGTGGGGAAGTTGCCGGAGGGNACGTCCTGTTCGTCGACGTGGATGATGTTGGTGAAGCCGAAGTTTTTCAGCGAGTCGGGGATGAGTTTCACGCCGGTGCCATGAATCGGGGTGTAGACGATCTTGAGGTCTTTGTGGCGTTCAATGGCTTCGGGGCTGAGCGANAGNCCTTTGATTGCTTCGAGGAAGGCCTTGTCCATGTCGTCGCCGATGATGGTGATTTTCGACTTGTCGCCCTGGAATTTGATTTCTTCAACGCCTTTGATTTTGTTGACGTGGTCAATGATGTTGACATCGTGGGGGGCGATGATCTGTGCGCCGTCGGCCCAGTAGGCTTTGTAGCCGTTGTATTCTTTGGGGTTGTGGGATGCGGTGATGTTCACGCCGCTCTGGCAGCCGAGTTTGCGGATTGCAAATGAGAGTTCGGGAGTGGGGCGGAAAGAGTCGAAGAGGTAGACCTTGATGCCGTTGGCCGAGAAGATGTCGGCAACGATTTCAGCGAATTTGCGGCTGTTGTTGCGCACGTCGTGACCAACAACAACTGAGATTTCGGGGAGGTCGGCAAATGCTTCCTTGAGGTAGTTGGCAAGGCCCTGGGTGGCTGCGCCAACGGTGTATATGTTCATGCGGTTTGAGCCGGCGCCCATGATGCCGCGCAGGCCGCCTGTGCCGAATTCGAGGTCTTTGTAGAATGATTCGATGAGTTCGGTTTTGTCGTCGGCATCGAGCATGCGTTTCACTTCGGTGCGGGTTTCCTCGTCGTAGCCCTCGCCGAGCCACACTTTGGCCTTTTCGGTCACGGTGGCCAGAAGTTCGTTATTTTCCATAATTTAAGGTGTTATTATTTTTTGTTATACTTGAATTAATTGTTTCGGGTCAATGGTTGCCGTTGCCGCGACAACGGCTTGCGCAAGCAAATTTACATTATTATAATTGTAAAAGCAAACTTGCAGGCAGATTTTTCTAAAACTACAACCATTTAACCGCNGCANCGGTTCACGACCCGGGGGCGAGATTACTGCTCGCCGCCCTCTTTCTTTTTGGGGCGGTGATAGAAAGTCTTGCCTCGGCGCGGTTTGGGTTTGGAGGTNGGCTGACCCTGGTCGGCGGGTTTGTCGGCAGGTGTTTCGGATGTTTTGACGGTCGGTTTGTTGTTGCGGCGACCTGAGCCGTGGCGACCATTGCGGTTGCCGCCTCCACCCTGTCGGCGGGGGTTGGGTCTGGAGTTGCCGTCGGAGCCTTCAGGCTTGGCGTNGCCGNCGGTGGAGGAGGATTCGAGGCCGGTNGGGATGCGTTCGATGCGTTTTTTGAGGAAGCGTTCGATCATTGACCAGCGTCGACGGTCGCGGTCGCTGACCAGAGTCAGCGCATCGCCGTCGGCTTCNGCGCGCGCGGTGCGGCCGATGCGGTGAACATAGTCTTCGGCATCGTGGGGCACGTCGTAGTTGATCACCATCGTGATGTCGTCGATGTCGATGCCGCGCGAAACGATGTCGGTGGCAACAAGCATGTCGATGCGTCCGGCCTTAAAGTCGAGCATCACTTCGTCGCGTCGCGACTGCTCAAGGTCGGAGTGCATTTCGCCGATTTTGAATTTGTCTTTGCGCAGCTGTCGGGCCAGTTCCTTGACTTTCAGTTTGGAGGAGGCGAAGATGATTACTCGGCTTGCATTGCGCTCGGTCAGCACTCGCTTCAGAAGGTCGGTTTTCTGCGGTTCGTAGCAGAAGGCCACCTGCTGGCGGATTTTGTCGGCCGGACGCGACACGGCGATTTTCACTTCGGCAGGGTCGCGGAGAATGGTTTTGGCGAGTTGCTGGATTTTCGGGGGCATAGTGGCNGAGAACATGAGCGTCTGGCGCTGNGCCGGCAGATGCTTGACCACTTGCATGATGTCGTCGTAGAACCCCATGTCGAGCATACGGTCGGCTTCGTCGAGAATGAAGAAGCTGACGCGCGAAAGGTCAACCTTGCCCATCTGCAGATGAGCAAGCAGGCGGCCGGGGGTGGCTATGACAATGTCGGCACCGAGCAGCAGGCTTTTTTGTTGCTGCGCGAAGGTGACACCGTCGGTGCCGCCGTAGATGGCGAGAGANCTGACGTTGAGAAAATAGCCGAAGCCTTCGAGCTGGCGGTCAATCTGCATGGCGAGCTCGCGGGTGGGAGCCATGACGATGCAGTTGACGGCATCTTCGGGATATTCACCGTCGGCCAGACGGCTGAGCACGGGCAGCAGATAGGCGGCCGTCTTGCCGGTGCCGGTCTGAGCCACGGCAATCAGGTCGCGGCCTTCAAGCGTGATGGGTATGGATTGCTCCTGAATCGGAGTGCACTGTTCGAAGTGCATGGCGTCGATGGCGTCGAGCACATCGTAATTGAAATCAAATTCGTCGAACCTCATCGGTCTGTGTGATTATGTGTAATGTTTGGAAACGTTTCTTATTATTTCTTATTATAAGGTGTAGCATTTGCAAAATTACAAAAAAAACGCGAGATTGGCGCCCGATGTGTGAAATAAACAAAAAGGTGACGCCGGGCGTTGTTGTTTTCAGAATAGATTGTTAATTTTGTAGTTGATGCGCAAAGCCCGGNCTGACGGACTTGACGTGTCATTAAATTCATGCCAAAATTCTTTATAACGATATGAAACTCACTGAAATTAAATCGCCCGCAGAAATCAAGACACTCTCCGTTGAGGAGCTTGANGGCGTTGCAAAAGAAATCCGCGAAGCGTTGCTGACAAAGCTCAGCCGCCGCGGCGGACACATTGGTCCGAACCTCGGCATGGTGGAAGCCTCCATTGCCATGCACTATGTTTTCGATTTGCCAAAAGACAAGATAATCTACGATGTGTCGCATCAGAGCTATGTGCATAAGATGCTGACCGGACGTATGGAAGCCTTCATCGATCCGGAACACTACGGCGATGTGACCGGCTACACCAATCCNAAAGAGAGCCCCACCGACCTCTTCACCATCGGCCACACNTCGACAGCCGTCAGCCTTGCCGGCGGTCTGGTGAAAGCACGCGAGCTTCGCGGAGGCGACGAGAAAATCATTGCCGTTGTTGGCGACGGTTCGCTTAGCGGCGGCGAAGCATTTGAAGGTCTTGACTTTGCGGCTACGCTNTCAAGCGGTTTCATCATCGTTGTGAACGACAACGATATGTCAATCGCCGAAAATCATGGCGGACTCTACACCAATCTGCGCGAGCTCCGCGAATCAGACGGCAACTCCCCCTGCAACTATTTCAAGGCGCTTGGCCTCGACTATCGCTATGTGGCCTACGGCAACGACCTGCGCTCGCTCATCGACGCCTTCGAAGCCGTCAAGGATATCGACCATCCCGTAGTGCTCCACATCAACACCCAGAAGGGCAAGGGCTATGCACCTGCCGAAGCCAATCGCGAAGCGTTCCACTATGGAGGTCCGTTTGATCTGCCGACCGGCCGCCCGCTCTCAATCAATGAAGCCCCCGACTACGGCACGTTGACCGCCGAATATCTTCTCAACATGATGAAGGCCGACCCGAGCGTTGTGGCTATCACCGCAGGAACGCCCGGCGTTATCGGTTTCACCCCCGAACGCCGCCGGCAGGCAGGCCGACAGTTTGTCGACGTGGGCATCGCCGAGCAGGAAGCCGTTGCACTCGCCTCCGGCATAGCCAAAGGTGGCGGCAAACCCTTCTTCGGCGTTGTCAGCTCCTTCCTTCAGCGCGCCTATGATCAGCTCTCGCAAGATGTTGCCATCAACGGCACGGCCCCCGTGTTCGGCATTTTCTACGGCACCATCTGCGGCATGAACGACGTGACCCACCTCGGATGGTTCGACATCGCCCTGGTGAGCAACATCCCCTCGATGGTCTACCTTGCTCCGACCTGCGAGGAAGAATATTTCGCCATGCTCGACTGGGCCATGAATCAGAATGAACATCCGGTGGCCATCCGTGTGCCCGGCACTAAGGTGATTTCAACCGGCAAGAAATTCCCGACCGACTACAGCGACCTCAATGCCTACGCCGTGGCTCATCGCGGCGAGCGCGTGGCTCTGATCGGTGCCGGCGCATTCTTCTCAATGGCTGAGGAGGTTGCGGCATTGCTCAAGGAGAAAGGCATCGACGCTACCGTCATCAATCCCCGATTCCTCAGCGGCATTGACGATCAGCTGCTGCTCGAACTGACCAAAGACCATCAGCTCGTGGTCACGATGGAAGATGGTGTGCTCGACGGCGGCTTCGGCGAAAAGATTGCCCGCTTCTATGGCGACAAGGCCATGAAGGTGAAATGCTACGGCGTGGCCAAGAAATTCCTCGATGGCTACAGCTATGATCAGGTGCTCCGCGACAACCGACTGACCGCTCCGCAGATTGCCGACGACGTCATGACGCAGCTCGAAAAATAATCTCCCCCCCACACACTCTTAACCAGATTACCCCAACAGAAAAGATATACCATTTATGTCGACCGTAACCAAAGAAGCCGCCCTTGAATATCATCGCGAGGGCCGCCCCGGAAAGATTGAAGTTGTTCCGACAAAACCATATGCCACCCAACATGACCTCGCTCTGGCCTATTCGCCCGGCGTGGCCTACCCCTGCAAGGCCATCGAGGAAAATCCCGAAGATGTGTATGAATACACNGACAAGGGCAACCTCGTTGCTGTGATTTCCAACTGCACCGCCGTGCTCGGCCTCGGCAACATCGGTCCGCTTGCCGGCAAACCGGTGATGGAAGGAAAAGCACTGCTGTTCAAGATTTTTGCCGGGCTCGACTGCTTCGATCTCGAAGTGGCTCAGGAAGACCCTGAAAAATTCATAGAAGTGGTGAANGCTCTCGCCCCCACATTCGGCGGCATCAACCTCGAAGATATCAAAGCCCCCGAATGTTTTGAAATCGAACGCCGCCTGAAAGAGGAGTGCGACATCCCCATCATGCACGACGACCAGCATGGCACCGCCATCATCTCCGCCGCCGGTCTGCTCAACGCACTTGAAATACAAGGCAAGAAGATTGAAGATATCCGCCTGGTGGTCAATGGAGCCGGNGCGGCAGCCGTGAGCTGCACACGCCTCTACATTGCTCTTGGTGTGCGCCGCGAAAACATCGTGATGTGCGATTCAAAAGGTGTCATCAACTCCTCGCGCACCGACCTCAACGCCCAGAAGCGCGAGTTTCTCACCGACCGACCNGTCACCACTCTCGCNGAAGCTATGGTGGGCGCCGACGTGTTCCTCGGCCTTTCGGTCAAGGATGTGGTGACCACTGAAATGGTGCAGTCAATGGCCGAGAAACCGATTGTGTTTGCCCTCGCCAACCCCGACCCCGAAATTTCCTACGAAAAGGCAATGGCCTCGCGCCCCGATATCATCTTCGCAACAGGTCGCAGCGACTATCCCAACCAGATTAATAANGTGCTCGGCTTCCCCTACATTTTCCGTGGNGCGCTCGATTGCGGTGCCACCCAGATCAATGAGGAGATGAAACTCGCTGCCGTCCATGCTATTGCCGACCTGGCCAAGCTCCCC
Source organism: Bacteroides sp. (assembly GCA_014801655.1). Taxonomy (GTDB): domain Bacteria; phylum Bacteroidota; class Bacteroidia; order Bacteroidales; family Muribaculaceae; genus Paramuribaculum. Next base: position 21,502 of record JAAVDT010000008.1, on the reverse strand, counting down.
GTGCCTCCGGTGGTCAACACGGCCTACGACAACAGCGACCTCCACTTCGGACGCAACTACATTCTGCCTAAGCCCCTCGACCCGCGCCTGCTGACAACGGTGGCTCCCGCCGTGGCCCGCGGTGCAATGGAGAGCGGTGTGGCCCGTCGCCCCATCACCGATTGGGAAAAATATGACGANAAGCTGCGCCGACTGATGGGCTACGACAACAAACTCAACCGCCGCATGTTTGAGCAGGCCAANGCTCGCAAGCAGCGAGTGGTGTTTGCCGAAGCCAACACCGACAAGATGCTCAAGGCGGCCGTCATTGCCCGCAAGGAAGATTTGCTCATCCCGATTCTGCTCGGCAACGAGGAGATGATCGAAAAGCGCGCCCGCCGACTGGGACTCGACATTTCGGGCATCGAAATCGTCAACCTGCGCCANGACCGCGAAGCCGACCGCCGTTATCGCTACGCCAAGCGTCTCTATGAAGCCCGCCAGCGCGATGGAGTCAGCTTCCCCGAAGCCAANGAGAAGATGTTTGACCGCAACTATTTCGGCATGATGATGGTCAATGAAGGCGATGCCGACGCATTCCTCGGCGGCACCTATTCGGCAGCCCATTCAATCGGCGAAATAGCCAAAGAGGTTGTGGGCATCCGTCCGACCTACAGCAATTTCGCGTCGATGCACATCTTCAACACCAAGCGCGGCACCTACTTCCTGGCCGACACTCAGGTNAANAAGAAAATCGACGAAGACACCCTCTTCGACATTGCCCGCCTCACCCGCAACACGGTTGAGTATTTCTCATTTAAGCCCGTGATGGCCATGCTCTCCTACAGCAATTTCGGCTCAAGCAACGACACCGAATGCAACAATGGACGCCGCGTTGTGGAACGCATGCACCAGGCTTACCCCGACCTCGCTATCGACGGCGAAATGACCATCAACTTCGCTATGAACACCGAGCTGCGCGACCACACATTCCCCTTCAATAAACTCAAGGGCGAGGAGGTCAACACACTCATCTTCCCNAGNCTAAGCTCGGCCAGCACGGCCTACCGCATGATGCTCGAAATGGGNTCAGGCGACGCCATCGGCCCGATTCAGATGGGTCTTAACAAGCCGATTCACTACATCAGCGTCAACTCCCCNGTGCGCAATATCCTCAACCTTGCCGTTGTGGCCGCGCTTGACGCTCAGACTTCAAATCATGGCGGCGTTGTCGATAAGTAAANCTCNCATCCTGACAATCATCCATCAATCATTCATCCATCAATCATCGCAAAAATGAAGCTACGAAACATACTTTCAGNTGCTTTGCTGACTGCAGCTCTGAGCCTTAGCGCCAAAGCTCCGAAATATATCTTCTATTTNATCGGCGACGGCATGGGACCCGGCGCGGTTGCAATGACTCAGGCCTATAATCGCATGGTGCTCGGCAGCGACTCGGTGCTGACCATGATGCAATTTCCCNTTGCATCACTGGCTTTCACACACTCNGCATCGTCGCCGGTGACCGACTCGGCAGCAGCCGGAACGGCTCTCTCTACCGGTCATAAAACCAACAACGGCATGCTCGGAGTGACTCCCGACACTGTGGCCGTGACCTCNATCGCCAAAGTGCTTCACGACAATGGCTACGGCATCGGCCTTATNACAACCGTTGCTCCCGACGATGCNACTCCTGCNGCATTCTATGCNCATCAGCCCCATCGCAGCATGTTCTACGAAATCGGTTGCGANGCCGCNCGCTCGGGCTATGAGTTTCTTGCGGGCGCTTCGTGGCGCGGAGAAACCAAAGACGGTCAGCCGACCGACCTTCCAAAGGTGTTCAAAGAGAATAAGGTTGATGTTGTGAAGGGTCTTGACGCGCTTGCCAAGTCGAAATCACGCCGCGTTGTTCTGCTCGCTGAAAATCCCTTCAGCTCCAACGATATCGGTTTCGTTGTCGACTCCATTCCGGGTCAGATGTCGCTGCTCGACATGACCAAGGCAGGCGTTGACCATATGCTCCGCCACAGCCCCGACAAATTCTTTATGATGGTGGAGGGGGGCAGCATTGACCATGCCGGCCACTCCAACGATGCGGCGGCCGTGGTCATGGAAACATTTGGCTTCGACCAGGCACTTGCCTATGCCTACGACTTCTATCGCGCTCACCCCGACGAAACTCTAATCGTGGTGACCGCCGACCATGAAACCGGAGGCCTCGTGCTCGCCAACCCAACCTACCACTACAACATCGAGCCCAAATATCTCGCCTATCCCTCCATGTCGAAAGATAAATTCATCGCCGAGGAGAAAGCGATGCTTCGCTCGCGCATGGTCATCGGTTGGGATGATATGAAGCAGCTTCTCTCTGACAAGCTCGGATTCTATGGCCCCATCGCTATCAACGATGAGCAGAACAAGCAGCTCGAAGATGGATTTGAAGCTGTTCTGAAGGCTCGTGCCGAGGGCAACCTCGATGTGATGAACCGTCTGGCCGGCGATTTTGCCGAAGATGTCTACAAGGTGATCAGCAGTGTCAGCGGCACCGGCTGGACCACCCACGACCATTCCGGTCTGCCCGTTCCGGTGTTTGCCGTTGGTGTTGATGCTCAGCGCTTCTCGCAGATGCAGGATAACACCGACATTCCCAAGACCATCATCTCAATAGCCGAACTCTCCCTGTGAAACGAATAGGAATACTCTCCGACACCCACTCTTGCTGGGACGACCGCTACGCACGCCATTTCGCCGATTGCGACGAAATCTGGCATGCGGGCGACGTCGGCGACTACTCCATCATTGAGCGTCTGCGCGAGGTGGTGCCAACGGTCAGAGCAGTCAGCGGAAACATCGACAATGGCGAGGTGCGCCGCCTATGCCCCGAGGTGCAGCAGTTTGACTGCGAGGGGGTGAAGGTGTGGCTCACCCACATTGCCGGCTACCCCGGGCGCTATGCTCCCGGAGTGAAGCGTCTGCTGCGCGACGAGGGTGTCAACCTGATGGTGTGTGGTCACTCCCACATTCTCAAAGTGATGCCCGACCCGGAGCTCAATCTGCTTCACATCAATCCCGGAGCCGCCGGACATCATGGCTGGCAAAAGGTGCGCACACTCATCAAGATTGAAATCGATGGCGGCCGGGTGACCTCATGCGACGTTATCGAACTCGGCAAACTTCGTCTCCGCCCCGAATAAAGCGCGGAGCGCTAACTCAAAATCTTCCGACTTATGAAGAAATTGCTTTTTATAATTGCTGCCGCGCTGCTGCTCGGCGCATATGCCTGTAAAACCAACGAGGCCAACTATCGCGACGCTTACGAAAAGGCAAAGGAAAAACAGACCGACACGGGCGACTCGCTGACCACGGCTATGCTGCGCCAAAGCGATCAGCCGAAAATGACTCTGATTGGCGGTGACACTCTCCCTGCGCGCACATTTGCCATTGCTGCCAAGGTTGATGCCGGCAGCGAAGAGGGCGTAAAGAAATATTGTGTTGTTGTCGGCAAGTTCCGCCAGATTTTCAACGCATCTTCCATGTGCAGCCGCNTGCAGGAGACGGGCTATCCCGATGCCTGCGTGGTTCACGATCGCCAGAAATATTATTNCGTCATAGCATCGTCAACCAACGTAGCGGCNGAAGTNGCNCNACTGATGCAGGCTGTCATCGCCGACAAATCAATAGTGCTCCAGCAGCCCTTCCCCTANATCCTTCGNCCNGCCCACCTCGTGCGCTAAATTTTCGGAAAATTCAGCCAGGTGAGCTTTTTCCAGAGAGCTTCGAGCGGNCCCTGGCGATGGGTGCGGAGCCAGCTGCGGCTGAAGATGGTCAGAAGGATGACAATGGCGAGTCCTATCAGCAGCGAAAGTGTGGCGCCGGTCAGTCTGTATAGGCCGAGACCAAAGTTATAGAAGATAATCACGCCGATGATTGACTGGGTGATGTAGTTGGTCAGCGACATGCGTCCGAACGCTATCGGCAGCCGTTGGAATCGATAGCCGGTGTCTTTCGCCGCAAACCAGCAGAGCACAAACAGCGCTACCAGTGCTGCCATCATCAGGAAATTTGAGGGTAGACCCATCGCTATACCCCAGTGGCTCTGCCATGTGGGGTGAGAGAGCATCGGCGCGATAAAATCTTTCAGGAAATAGAAGGGAATAAAGAGCACGACCGACACTGCAAGCACTCGCTTCCAGAATCGGATGGAGCGATCGCTGCGGATAAACATCTCGGTGCGCCCGAGCCACATACCAATCAGAAACAATGCCGGAGTCTGACAGATGCGTCCTGCCTCCACCTGCCAGAAATTGCTGTAGAGCTGACCATTGCCGATGTTGTCGGCAAGCGTTTGCCAGAGATTTCCGTGCATCCCCACTTGTTCGGCCTGCATGGCAAACTGCGCGAATCGAGAGTTCATGTCAACATAATCTGGACAGATTAGCGCCGTCAGCATGTGAATCCAGTCAATCGGCTGAAGGAGCAGGATGAATGCCACAATCAACACTGTGCGGTTTTTCCACGATGAGGCGGGAATGAGAATCAGACCGCACATAGCGTAGAATAGCAGAATGTCGCCATTGTAGAAAAGCGCATGAAGTTGCGCGAAGCAGGCCAGCAGAACCATTCGCCATGCGAAGCGCAGGCGGAAATCAGATCCGCGGCGCCGGGCATTGCGCATCTGAATGTAGAAGCTGAAGCCGAAGAGTAGCGAGAATGTGGCGTAAGCCTTGCCGGCCAAGAAGAACCACACTGTGGAAATCACCCCGTTGTCGAGCGACTTGAGCCACTGGGGCTCCCATGTGATTTCGGTAAAAAGATTATAATGCTCGATGGAGTGGAGCAACACTATGGCTATCAGGGCAAATCCTCGAAGGGCGTCGACCACTTCAAGCCGCTGATTTGAGGGCGCAAGAGTTTGTGACATTTAAAGAATGATTGATATTTAATTAAAGATTGGTATTAGCTGGATTTAGTTCCGTTGCATTTCGGATAGTCAGAGCATCCCCAAAACTGATGTCCCTGACGTGTGCCTCGCTGAATCGTGCGACGCAACATAGGTTTGCCGCATTGCGGGCATTGCGGAGCACCTTCGACAGTGGCCACGGTTCTGCGTGCATCCAAGCGCTCTTGAGTGAGATTCTCTGCAAAACCACCCTGACTCTTGAAATCGCGAAGTTGGGCTGCGAGCATGCTGGTCAGCATGGCGTTGACTTTCAGACACAGGGCAACGAGACAATTTGCTGCAACGCCGGCATCTCCATTCATCAAAAAGCAGTCAAAACGAGCTAACTGCCTTGAAATATGCGTCATGGCGTCAGAAATGAAATTGGACCCATATTGTGGTTTTTCAAGTTGGATATTGATAACGCTCAGGAAGCGTCGATCGTCAGAAGGCCAAGCCGATAAGGAGTGGCGCATCATGTAGTTTATAAAATCACCCATCAGTTCATGGCTACTCGCGCGGGCCACATCCGTCAGACGCATTTCGGTTTCCAGTGAGGTTTCGTGGCGTCCGGAGCCTTCGGCTATATTAGCGCGAATGGATCGGGCTGCCTGCGTCATCTGGTCGTAGAGCCGATGTCCCGGGTCAATCTTATAGTCGATGAACCTGTCGCAGAAGCGTTGGGTGGCAAGCTCTATGATGTTGGCAAGCACCCATGCGTTCAGCCAAAAATAAGATGGGGCTGAAGTGAATTTTATCATGGTTTTTAGTTTTTGGAGTCAATTTGTCATTTTGTCAAGATGTCATTTTGTCAAGATGACAAGATGTCAATTTGACTGGAGGCGGTCGGCGGCGGCGTCGGCGCAGCGTTCGCCGTCGATGGCTGCCGATACGATGCCGCCGGCATATCCGGCGCCTTCGCCGCAGGGATAGAGACCGGCAATCGACTCGCTGACAAGTGTCTCGCCGTCGCGGGGCACACGCACCGGAGCCGATGTGCGAGTTTCGTCGCCGATGAGTGTGGCATCGGCGCATAGAAATCCGCGCTGCTTGCGGCCAAACTCCTCGAAGCCCTTGCGGAGACGTCGCGAAATCGGTTCGGGCAGGAGCTGGTCGATGCGGGCGGGATGAATGCCGGGCGCATAGGAAGTGGAGGGGAGTGATCGGCTCGGCCGGCCGGCCACAAAGTCGGTCATGCGCTGGGCCGGAGCGTTTTGGCTTTGACCTGATTCGTTGAAAAATCGCTGTTCAATCTGTTGCTGAAAGTGCATCATGCGCAGCGGGTCGTCGCCCTCCACATCTTCCGGAAGCACTTCGACCACCATGCCGGAGTTGGCCCATTTGGTGCCGCGATTGGAGGGTGACATGCCGTTGACCACCATCTCGCCCGGCGAGCTCGCGGCGGGAATGATGACACCGCCCGGACACATGCAGAATGAATAGACCGCGCGATCATCTACACGCGTAAGCATGGTGTATTCAGCCGGCGGCAGATATTTTCCGCGGCCGGCCGGATTGTGATAGCGCAGGCGGTCAATGAGCTGCTGCGGATGCTCCAGACGCACCCCTACGGCTATGCCCTTGGCTTCGAGACTGACATTGCGGTCGATCAGCAGACGGTAGACATCGCGGGCAGAATGGCCGGTGGCGAGAATCACGGCATCGGCATCGATGGTTTCGGTGTCGTTGACCACGACTCCTTTTATCTTACGGTCATCAGAAATGATGAGGTCAGTCACTTTGGCGCCGAAGCGCACCTCTCCGCCACAGCGCTCAATGGTCTGTCGCATTGCCTTAATTACCTCGGGCAGGCGGTCGGTGCCGATATGGGGGTGGGCATCGATAAGAATATCCTCCTGCGCGCCATGCTGGTGAAAAACCCGCAGAATCTTGTCGACCGGGCCACGCTTCTTGCTGCGCGTGTAGAGCTTACCGTCGGAATATGCGCCTGCGCCACCCTCGCCGAAGCAATAGTTGGAGTCGGGGTCCACCTCTCCGGTGCGGGCAATGGCGGCCATATCTTTTCGGCGACTGTCGACATCCTTTCCGCGTTCGAGCACCACGGGTCGCACACCGCGCTCAATCAGTCGCAGGGCAGCAAAGAGTCCCGCCGGACCGGCACCTACGATGACACATCGGGGAGCATCGCCCGGGAGTTTGGCATAGTCAACCGGAGTGAACGACGGATGGGCCGGGGCCTCCTCGTCGATGTAGACTCTGACCGTCAGGTTGACAAATACGCGCCGCTGGCGTGCGTCAATCGAGCGTTTGAGAATCTTGATGTCGTGGATGCGGTTGGCGTCGATGCCTTCGCGGGTGCTGACAGTGGCTTTGAGCCGCATATCGTTATAAGCCTCTTCGGGGAGGAGGCGGAGTTGAAGATCGGTGGTCATCAGTGGTGAGGGTAATGAATGGTTTGTATTGAGGGGTTAATCAGCGGTCGAACTTGACATAGGTCTGCTCCATCGGCACATATTCCGGGTCGTCCCAAAGCGAGCTTGAAATCATCAGGTCGGCGCTGAAACGGTTGCAGGCAATGGGCACATTGTGGATGCGACACTGACGCAAAAGCATCTGGATGTCGGCTTCATGGGGCTGCGGGTTGAGGTCGTCGATCAGGAAAATGGCGAGATCGATTTCGTGGCGCACAACCATGGCTGCTATTTCGGCGTCGCCACCCATCGGGCCGCTATTCATGCGGTGGATGTCGGCGTTGATACCACGCTCTTCAAATGCCTTCTGGATGAGGCCGCCGGTGGTGCCGGTGCAGACGATTTTGTGGTGTGACAGGAAATCGGCGTTATAGACGGCCCAATCGACGATGTCGGCTTTGCGGCGGTCGTGGGCCACGAGGGCTATNGTTAGTTTCTTTTTCATAATGGTCTGATANTTTATTTATTGGAGGTTTGAGGTTGCAGNTTGTGGCGTTTGTTTTCGCGGCGATTGACAATGATGAGTGTGACAACGGCGAATATGAATGCAATCAGGTCGCTCGACGACATGCTGGCCCAGACACCGTCGATGCCCCANTGGCGAGGCAGGATGATGAGAAACGGAATCAGGAAAATCAGCTGACGGGTCAGCGACAGGAAAATAGAAATTTTCGGTTTGCCGACGCTCTGGAAGAAGTTCTGAATCACAATCTGGCAGCCCACGAGNGGATAGAAGATGAAGAAGATGCGGAAGCCGTGGTCGGCGATTGCGATGAGTTGCCTGTCAATGGTGAAAAGTCCGGAGATGACTGACGGGAAGAATTCCGTTGCAACCCATCCGAGGGTGGTGATGGCCATGCCGAGCATGATGCCGATGCGGAGGGTGCGCTTGACGCGGCTCCAGTTGCCGGCGCCATAGTTGAAGCCGAGAATCGGCTGCATGCCTTGNGTCACGCCGAACACAATCATGATGAAAAACATCGACGAGCGGTTGAGAATGCCGTAAGCCCCGACGGCGAGATTGCCCTCTGCGCCGCCATAGTCGAGCAGCGCCTTGTTGATGAACACAACGACGATGCANGCGCAGACATTCATCAGAAACGGCGAGAGCCCGATNGAGTAGATGCGGCGAATGATGGTGCCGGTCAGCCATCGGTTGGCCACCTTCAGATGAACGAAACTNTTTTTGGAAAGGAAATGGCTGAGCACCCACACACAGGCCACTGACTGGCCGCACACTGTGGCGATTGCCGCTCCCCGGATGCCCCAGCCGAGCACGAAGATGAAAATCGGAGCGAAGATGATGTTGGCACACACCGACAGCAGTGCCGAAATCATTGCTTTGCGGGGATAGCCCGTGGCGCGCATGATNTTGTTGAGCCCGATGAACACATAGGAAATCGGGGTGGCATAGAGAATCACCTCCATAAATTCGCGGGCGTAGGGGAGGGTTTCGGGCGTGGCGCCGAAAAAGAGCAGAATCCGGTCGAGGAAAAGCAGTGTCACCCCNCCGAACACAACGGAGTGAATCAGACAGAGCACCATGACGTTATTGACCACGTCAGTGGCGCGCGAAATGTTTTTCTGGCCNAGGAAAATCGATGAGATTGTGGCCCCGCCAACGGCGATGAGCGTACAGAATGCCATCACCAGATTCATNAGCGGAAAGGTGATAGCCAGACCGGCAATGGCCATTGCGCCGACACCGCGCCCAATGAATATGCTGTCAATGATGTTATAGAGCGAGGTGGCCACGCTGGCAATGATTGCCGGCACGGAATATTGNACGAGCAGCCGCGGAATAGACCGGGTGCCCAGATCCATCGGAGTTGAGGCTGTTTGCGACATAGGAAGGGGAGGGTGGATGAATTTCTTATATATTATATATAGGTGAACGCCGCCGGGCCCGAAATTGTTTGATTCAACATTGCGCCGGGTCAGGGATTTTTGCGATAGAATCTGACCCAGTCAATCTCCATCTCCACCGGCAGGTCTTTCGGGTCGACCTCACCCACCCAGCCCCCGCCGAGCTGCATATCGATCAGCAGATAGTAGGGCATGGTGAATGGAAACTGACCGGGAAGGTCGGTTGCGATGCGCGGATAGGTGAAGGTGTGGATGTCGTTGATGTAGAATTTCAGGGAATCTCCGAGCATTTCAACGGCGTAGACGTTGAAGTCGTCGCGGTTGATGCGGCCCGTAGCGAAATGGGGCGGAACGGAGTCGAGTCCCAGCCGGAGCGTGTAGTAGGAGTGAACGGTCTGATAGGCGATGGTGTCGAAATTGAGGTGTTCCATAACGTCAATCTCGCCGCCGTTGGGCCAGGTCACAGATTCCTCCGGTTCGGTGGTGAACGCCGGATCGGGGAGCAGCCAGATNGCCGGCCATGCGCCCTTGCCGCTGTCGAACCGGGCGCAGATTTCAATGCGACCGTCGTCGAACGCCATTTTCCCTTTTGTGAAAAGTCCGCCTGTGAGATAGGCTGCGGTGTCGTTGCAGCCCTCAAAGGCTGCGATGCCGCGCAGTGTCATCTTTCCGTCGCGCAGCGCATAGCAGGTGTCGAGGTCGGTCATGTAGTTGTTCCAGTCGGCCGTGCCGCGCGGAATCCGGCTCCACACGGCGGTGTCGACGCTCTCGCCATTGAANGTTTCTTCCCATATCAGGTGCCAGCCGTTGGTGTCGGCCTCGGCTGTNGTTTTGGTGGAGCAAGCCCCGAGAAAAATCGCGGCTATTGCGGGCAATAAAAATTTCATCATCTTCTTTCCGGATTAGAATTCTTTTTCCATTGGCAAAGTTACAAAACATCTGCCGTTTGCGCCACCTCCCGACCAAACTATTTTATGAGCCGCAGGCGGGAGCGGAGGGAACAATATTCGCTCGCGCGGTGTTACCTTTCTATAAACATAAAGTTTCAATCACCGTAATAATCTTTTTTTTCGATATGAATAAATCTGTTGAACAAACACTTCTCGACCGTCGCAGCGTGCGACGCTACGAACGCGAGCCCATAGCTGAAGCCGACCTGCAATTTATCCGCGACGCAATCCGCAACACCCCGACGAGCTACAATGGCCAGCAATTTTCCGTCATCGAAGTCTCCGACCAGGAGCTTAAGGAGCAGCTTGCCGAACTCGTTGGCCAGAAGCAGTTCAAGACTTCGGCCCGAGTGTTTATGTTTCTCAGCGACTTCAATAAGATTGCTGTCGCGGCCAAGGCCAAAGGTCTCGACAATCCGGGATTCAACAACACGGTCGACGGTCTCATAGTCGGCACCGTCGATGCCTCCCTGGCAATGATGAGCGCTATCGTGGCAGCCGAATCGCGCGGTCTCGGATGCTGCCCCATCGGCTATGCCCGCACGGTCGATCCGGCCCGCATCTCCGAAATCCTCCGACTGCCGCAGGGTGTCTATCTGGTGTGTGCGCTCGCAGTCGGTGTTCCCCGCGAACGTCCGGAGCTGAAGCCCAAGCAGCCCGAAGACCTCATCTTCTTCTCAAACAGCTACGGCACTGACTCCATGGCTGAAAAGCTGCTTGACTACGACCGCACCATTGTGGAATATCATCAGANCCGATCGTCGAACGCTTCGTCGGAAGACTGGATCGGACAGATGCTCGAATACTACCGCGAGGGCATGAACTACACCATGCGCGACGCTCTGCTCGCCCGTGGCTACGGCATGAAAAAATAATTAACCTCCCCAACCCCCCCCCATTCATCATGAAGGAAATCATTGACTCATTCGTTGATATATTGCGCGAATACCCGACTCTGGCTCTGTTTCTGACAGTCGGCATCGGCTTCTTTGTCGGACGCATCAAAATCGGCAGCTTCTCGCTGGGCAACGTCACGGCGGTGCTCATAGTGGGCGTCATCATCGGTCAGCTCAACATTCCGATGTCGGGCCCCATCAAGATGTTTTTCTTCATGATGTTCCTCTTCTCCATTGGCTACAGCGTTGGCCCCGACTTTTTCAAATCGCTGAAAGGGCAGGGGGCCAAGCAGGCGCTGTTTGCCGTCATCATGAGCATGGTGATATTCGGTGTGACGGTGACGATTGCCAAACTGATGGCCTACACCAAGGGTGAGACCATCGGCCTCTTCTCAGGCTCGCAGACCTGCTCGGCTCTGCTCGGACTGGGCACGGAGGCCATTGGCCGCCTCGGCCTGACTCCGGATCAGGTGAAGGAGCAGACCAACATTGCTCCGGTGTGTTATGCCGTGACTTATATTTTCGGCACACTCGGCACGGTGATTATTCTCGGCAATTTCGGCCCAAAACTTCTCGGCGGCCTTTCAAAGGTGAAATCGGAAGCGGCCGAAATGGAGAAATCGCTCAACTCCACCGGTCGCTCCACCGACCCTGCCGTTGTCAGTGCGTCGCGAGGNGTTTCCTATCGCTCTTACGGAGTTGGAGGTGAATTTTTCATCGCTCCCCAGTCGGTGCGTGCCACAGAAACTTTCCTTCGCTCGAAGGGCCACGCGCTTTACATTGACCGNGTGCTCCACGATGGCGAAGTNGTGGCTCCGGCCCATGATGCTCTGATCTATCCCGGCGATGAAGTGGTGCTCTGCGGCAACAGCGACCAGATTGCCGGCGTTGAGGAATTCATTGGCCCCGAAACCGCCAATGCCGACCTGCTCTCCTATCCTCTTGCGCGCGTTGGTGTCGTCGTGGCCAAAAAGAATTTCACCGGTCATAGTCTCGGCTCGCTGCGACGCAACAAGTTTATGCACGGTGTCGTTATCCGCAACGCCGAGCGCGGTGGCAAACCCCTCGACATCGACACCGAAACTACATTCCGCAAGGGCGACCGCCTGACCATTATCGGTCGCGAAATTCAGGTGAAGAATGCTGCATCACACATTGGNCACCTCGACAAGCCCTCCTATGCGAGCGACCTCATGTTCGTTGGTCTTGCAATCTTCATCGGCGGCCTGTTCGGCGCCATGAGTTTCTGGATCGGAAGCGTCCCCGTGAGCTTCGGCACCAGTGGCGGTGCGCTCGTGGCCGGCCTGGTGTTCGGCTGGTTGCGCTCCAAACGCCCCACATTCGGCAATATCCCTCCCGGNGCATTGTGGTTNATGAANAATCTGGGACTCAACGTGTTCATTGCCGTCGTAGGCATCGAAGCCGCCCCCTCGTTCGTGTCGGGCATCAGCGCCGTCGGCCCCATGCTTTTAGTTGCCGGAGCNGTGGCCACCACCATCCCCCTCTTCTTCGGCCTNTGGCTCGGACGCCGCGTGTTTAAGTTCAACCCCGCCATCACGCTNGGCTGNTGTGCNGGCACCCGCACCTGCACCGCCGCCCTCGGCGCCGTNCAAGACTCCATCGGNAGCACCCTNCCTGCCATCGGCTATACCGTCACCTANGCCGTCAGCAACATTCTCCTCGTCATCTGGGGACTCGTNACCGTACTCCTCGTCTGACCNACATCGGTTTTCTTNAAAATTTNGGTNAGTTTATTGTGAATCATTGATTTTTATCGTGAAAAAGTTGCAAATTGCGTAAAAAATAGTCAAATTTGCACCGGAATATTAAAAANATNTATTCCGCAGTCGAAAAAACACACACGTTGTCATAATCGCGAATCAAGAAATCANTAAAAATCAATCACAATAAACTTGCAAATGAAAAAATTTCTACTCCCCCTTGCATCGTTGGTTGTAGCATTGGGCGTTTCAGCGGCAGGCCTTAAGAAGCCGATGGCTGTGAACACTCACATCTCTCCCCTTGCTGAGGCTCAGGCCAATGTGGAAGAGCTTGAAATGAACTATGTTCTGACTGCTCTCTACGACGAATCGAGCTTCAAAGTCCCCAANTTCTACCTCATCTTCTCAAACGATGCGAACTCGAAATATGATGCCAACACCGGCTCTATTTCAGCTCCCGCNAACACCTTCACTCTGACGCTCGACCTCTATGCGATGCCCGACGACGAAGGTCGCCTCCTCCCCACAGGTTCTTACTCAATGTTTGATGAGTATTCAAGCGAAAAAGCATTCGGCTACTCCCACGAGTTCTCGATGCTCAACTTCTATGACTACACTTCCGGTCAGATTTCGCTCCAGCTCGAAAACAATGTTGAGGTTGAACGCCTCGACAATGGCAACTATAAGATTTCAGTGCTCGTTGACGATGGCGAAGGCAATCTCATCCGCGTCATCTACAATGGTCCGCTCGTGCTCGGATCATCAACTGAAAAGCCGACCGTCTACCCCCAGATCAACCACAACATCACCGGCAACCTTAACAAAGGCGGTATCGTCTACTACGACGGCGTGACCGACTACTCCAACAACGGTGTGTCGGAACTCAACGTGTTCAGCTGCGATTACGATAAGGACGACAGCTTCCGAATCACAAGCGACGGTCTGCAGCTCAGCATGATGATTGCCCACAAGCGTTTCACCAAACGCGGCACAAGCACCATCATACCCGGCACATACGTCAACGCCTCCAACCTCGCCCGCGACACCTGGTATCCTGCCCGCGAAATTTCCTACTATGGTCAGGTTATGCCCTTCGGTTCCTATGTTCGTGAACGCAAAAACGGCTCCTGGACTTATGCCTACCTCAAGGAAGGCACTTTCACGGCTGTTGACAATGGCGACGGCACATTCTCCGGCACTTTCAAAGGCAAAACCACACTCGGCTACGACGTTGAGCTGACCTGGAGCGGTCCGTTTGTTATGAACGACGACAACGCAACTTACACCGTGGGCATTTCAAACACTGTCGACGACGTTCTTCTCGATTTCTCAAAACTCGAATTAGGCCGAATCTACCACACAGGTCTCACCGGCGGCTGCCGCACATTCATTGTTGACCTCGGTTCGCCCAGCGGCAGAGATGAAGGTATCAACTATGGCGGCGACCTCCTCCGCATGGAATTCTACGCCGATAAAAACGACACACGTCTCAACCCCGGCATCTACACCGTCGTTCCCCGTCGTTGGAACTCCGACGAGCTCAAGGCCGGAGGCACCTACGAACCGGGCTCGCTCAACAAAGGCAACACCACCAATCTTGAAGGTACCCGCTACGCTCACTTCCGCGAAGGCAGCTGGTGTGTGGCCGACATCGTTGGCTACGCTGACGAGGGTTCTGTAATCGTTGAAACCGACGATTGGGAAAACTATAAGTTCACAATCGATCTCGTCGACGACATCGGCTTCAAGATCGAAGGCTACTGGGATAAGCCCATCATGTATTACTATGACCCCGATGCTATCGACACCGGTGGCGACCTCATGGCCATCGAAGATGTGACCATCGATGCAGCCTCGCTCTATGTTTCTAAAGAAGGCAACAACCTCGTGGTCTACAACGCCAACGGCGCCACCATTGAGCTCTACGACCTCGAAGGCCGTCTGATTGCCTCAACCACTGAAAACGTAATCCCCGTTTCAGCCATCGGCACAGGTCTCTACATCGTAAAAGCAGGCAACGCAACCGTAAAAGTAGCCCTCTAATAAGCAATCCCCCACACATAAAAAGCCGGCGCGCAAGTAACCAAACTGCGCGCCGGCTTTCGTTTTCCCCCCCACTCTAATTGTGGATGCATCCTGGTGCTGTTTACTTAACTAATCAAGAAATATTGATTTCATTCGCGCTTTACCCGAATTGTAGGGACGCACCCTGGTGCGTCCGAATTGATAATCAGGTGGTTGCGGACGCACCAGGGTGCGTCCCTACAAAGAGAGGGGAGCCCTATGAGGCCTTATCCTGGCTTAAGTAAACAGCATAGGGGCGCATCGGAGGTGCGCCTGGGGATAGCATATATGTATCATGAGAGGAGCCTCGGCAGAGGGGAGGTTTTGGCAGAAAATGGCGAGATTCAATGCTGAAATGTTAAAATTCTGCTTATTCATTGATTTTTATAGTGAAAAAGTTGCAAATTGAATAAAAATTATTCAAATTTGCATCGAAATATTAAACATATGTTTCCACCTTATGAAAAACCACTCTGAATAAACCAAAATCTTGCTTTAAAAATTTTGAAATCAACACACACATTAATATAATAGGTAACAATTAAAATAAATATCAATTCACAAAACTTGCTTATGAAAAAGTTTCTACTCCCCCTTGCATCGTTGGTAGTAGCTTTGGGCGTTTCAGCAGCGGGCTTAAAAAAGCCGATGGCTGTGAACACTCACATCTCTCCCCTTGCTGAGGCTCAGGCCAATGTGGAAGAGCTTGAAATGAACTATGTTCTGACTGCTCTCTACGACGAATCGAGCTTCANNGTCCCCAACTTCTANCTCATCTTCTCAAACGATGCGAACTCGAAATATGATGCCAACACCGGCTCTATTTCAGCTCCCGCAAACACCTTCACTCTGACGCTCGACCTCTATGCGATGCCCGACGATGAAGGCCGCATCCTCCCCACCGGCACTTACTCAATGTTTGATGAAGATTCAAGCGAAAGAATTTTCAGCTACTCCCACGAGTTCTCGATGCTCAACTTCTATGACTACACTTCCGGTCAGATTTCGCTCCAGCTCGAAAACAATGTTGANGTTGAACGCCTCGACAATGGCAACTATAAGATTTCAGTGCTCGTTGACGATGGCGAAGGCAATCTCATCCGCGCCGTCTACAATGGTCCCCTCGTAGTTGGTTCTTCAACCGAAAAGCCGACCGTCTATCCCCAGCTTAACAAAAACATCACCGGCGACCTTAACAAAGGCGGTCTGGTTTACTACCAGGGTGTAACCGACTACTCTAACAACGGCGTGTCGGAAATGCACGTGTTCAGCTGCGACTATGACAAGAGCGACGGCTTCCGAATCACCGGCGACGGCTTGGAACTCTGTATGATGTATGCCCACAAGAGATACAACAAGCAGAACTACAAAATCGAACCCGGCACATACACCAAAGCTACCAACCTCGCTCGCCAGACATGGTATCCTGCCCGCGAAGTCAGCTACTATGGCGTAGTTCTGCCGTTCGGTTCCTACATCCGCGAACGCAAAAACGGTTCTTGGACTTATGGCTACCTGAAAGAGGGTACATTCACCATCGAAGACAATGGCGACGGCACATTCAAGGGTACACTTGACGCTGTCACCACTCTCGGCTACACCGTTAAGGTTACATGGAGCGGCAGCTTCGATATCGACGTGTCTGCTTACACTGCAGGTCCTTCGGTTTCCGACCTCGAAGATGACGTTCTTCTCGACTTCTCCAAACTCGACTTCGGCCGCATCTACCACACAGGCCTCATGGGCGGCTGCCGCACATTCGTTGTTGACCTCGGCTCTCCTGCCGGCAAGGATGAAGGCGTTGTTTGGGGTGGCGACATCCTCCGCATGGAATTCCTCGTTGATCCTAAGTATGCTTACCTCGAATCAGGTGTGTACACCGTNGTTCCCCGTCGTTGGAACTCCGACGAGCTCAAGGCCGGCGGCACTTACGAACCCGGTTCGCTCAACAAAGGCTATTTCGACGGCAACGGTGCCCAGGTCGGTACTCGCTACGCCCACTTCAAGGATGGCTCTTGGGGTGTCTACGACATGGTTGGCCCGGCTGAAGAAGGCTCAGTTATCGTTGAAACCGACGACCACGAAAACTACAAATTCACCATTGCCCTCCTCGACGACGCCGGCTGGCATATCGACGGCTTCTGGGACAAGCCCCTCCAGTATAACTACAATCCTGACGCTATCGACACCGGCGGCGACCTCATGGGCATCGAAGATGTGACCACCGACGCAGCCTCGCTCTATGTAGCCAAAGAAGGCAACAACCTTGTGGTCTACAATGCCAATGGCGCAACCGTAGAACTCTTCGACATCGAAGGCCGTCTGGTAGCCTCCACCACTGAAAACGTTATCCCCGTTTCCGGTCTCGGCACAGGTCTCTACATCGTTAAAGCAAACAACACAATCGTTAAAGTAGCACTCTAATTATAAAAATGAATAAACTGATCTTATCCGCTGCAGCCCTTCTTTGCGCAGCACAGTCTTTTGCCTTGGTTGAAAAAACCGAAAAAATGACCGTTGTTAAGGCCGACGGCTCAACCGTTGAATACAATATCGCTGACATTCAGCAGGTAACTTTCGAGGAACTCACAGTTAACTATCCTCTCTACATCACAACCGCTTTTGAAGATGTGAAGCTCACCTCGGTTCCCAAAGTGTTCCGCATGAGCCCCGCCGAAGCCGGCGACCCCTATCGCTTCGGCATCGCCACAGTTGAATGTTCAACCCCCGAAGAAGCCCGTCAGGGTCAATATGCAATCGAATTTTCGGTTACACCCACTGCCATGAACACCACTATCGACGACCTCAGCGGCTCCAACGACGTGGTTGTTAAGCTCTATCGCTACGAAGAGGGCGTGATGAAACGTGAATGGGAAAAGCAGAACGCAGGCTCACTGTCAATGACCACCGACACCCGTCGCGGCACAGTGACTCTCGAACTCACCGCTCAATTNGACGGCGGCGCATCCGTAGAAGTTTCTTTCTCAGGTCAGGTGACCAATGTCGACGACCTCGTTGGTCTCAATCCTCCCTTCGTTTATGTCAACCAGGGTCAGTATTTCAACTACGACCTGAAACCNACCGGCCTCTTCGACGTTACCGGTATGACCTACAAGGCCGGTGCAAGNGCCGGNGGTGTGAAATGGGATCANCAGTATAACTTCACCCTCAGCAACGGCGAACAATGCTACCTCTGCGTTTCCGACGACCTCGTGAATGCAGGTGAAGTCAACATCAAAGACCTCGACGCAAATCAGTGCTATTTCCGCTATAGCTCAATTCAGGTTGCTTCTCCCAACACTGCTTGGCAGAACGGCGGTCAGGAAGGCACAATCAACGTTGTTAAGAATGATGACGACACTTACGTGATTGACGTAACCATGACCAACAAATATATTCCCTCTTGGGGCGGTGGCGTGTCCGGTACTCCCGACTATGTTATCATCAACTTCACCGGCGCAGCCAACTAATTTATCCAAACCTTTCAGTCAATACTCAAAACTGACTCACAACACACAGAATAAGAAGTCATGAATTACACTAAAATTCTTGTTTCCGCAATTCTGATGATGGGTGCTATGGGCGCGACAGCCGACAAGCTGTCGCCCGACACCCGCATCCGTCTCCAGGAACGCGCTAAAATGATGACCATCAACTCTGCTGAGGCTGATGAGAAACCCTCGATCAAGGTCTTTGTGGCCTTCGAACCCGGTTTCAATCCCGCCAGCCTCGAAATCGAGGGCGTGGAGATTCAGAGCGTGTTTGATAAAGTGGCAACCGCCAACTGCACCCGAGCTGCAATCGATGCGCTCAACGTGATGGAGGGCGTACGCTACATCCAGATTGCTTCCGACGTGAAGCTGCTCAACGACTGGGGTCGCCAGGATATGCTCGTTGACGATGTTCATCAGGGCAAAGGCACTCTCAATCAGCCTTACACCGGCAAGGGTGTAATCGTTGGCATGATNGACACCGGCATCGAGTATGGCCACCATGCTTACTACTCTGAGGATGGTTCCGAGCTCCGCATCCGCAAAGTCTGGCAGCAGAACAACGACACCGGCACAGCCCCCGAAGGCTACACCTACGGCTCTGAGCTGAAAACCGCTTCGGAAATGCTCGTGAAGGCTTTCGACACTGCCGCTGAATATCACGGCGGTCACACCACCGGCACCGCTGCCGGCGCTGCCAACAAAAACAGCCTTGACTACTTTGGCAATCCCTCGAGATTCTATGGCATGGCTCCCGATGCCGACATCGTGTTCGTCAGCTTCAAAAGCTCCGACAACACTGCCATTGCCGATGCAATCAAGTACATTTTCGACTATGCCGACGAGCAGGGCAAACCTTGCGTAATCAACATGAGTCTCGGTTCTCACCACGGTCCCCACGACGGTTCGTCATATCTCGACCAGGTGATTGACCAGATGACCGGCCCCGGCCGCATCATCGTAGGTGCCTGCGGCAANGAAGGCGAAGCNCGCCTCCACGCCACCAAGACTTTCACCGAAACCGACAAGTCGATGAAGACAATGCTCACCTTCAACTCGCAGATGAGCCACAATCTTCACTATGTTGACATCTGGGGCACTCCCGGCTCTAACCTCAAGCTGAGCATGGCCATTTTCGACTCGCTGCGCGGTCGCACAATCGACACCAGCTCCGAAATCGACACCTCGGATCCCAATGGCAAGCAGTCAATGTATGCCACCTANCTCGACGAAGTGGGCGTTGACATGGATGCCTACATCTCCTATGAAATCAATCCCGAAAACAATGCTCCCCACATCTACGTTCAGGCAAATGTTTCGGATTGCGGCACCGGCCGCATGCCCGGTCTGATTGTTTCAGGCGATCCCGGAGCTACCGTTCACATGTGGAACGAAGGTCAGCATGAGTTTTCTTCCAACGGCCGCAGCGGCTTCACCAATGGCGACTACACCTGCAGCGTTGGCGAAATCGGTGGCACTGCCAAGGAAATCATCACCGTNGGTTCTTACGACGGCCGCGACCGGATTCCCTTCAAGCACTATCAATACTACATTGACATGAAGGAAACCTCGCTGCCCTATGAGCAGTATGGCCACTCCGTTTTCTCAAGCTACGGCCCGACGGCCGACGGTCGCACCGTGCCTCACATCCTTGCCCCCGGTATGCCTGTGATTTCGGCGCTCAACCGCTACGCTGTCGATGCTTCCGCGCTTGAAGAAAACAACTCTGACTACACCACCGATGCTTCCGGCCGCAACTACTATTATGTCTACAACATGGGCACCTCGATGGCTGCTCCCCACGTTGCCGGCGTTGTGGCTCTGATGCTTCAGGCCAACCCCGAGCTGACTCCCGACCAGGTTAAGCAGATTCTTCAGGAAACCGCCACCACCACTTCGGAAATGGGCGACCTCCCCAACAACACCTGGGGNGCCGGCCGCATGAACGCTCTCGCTTGCGTTCAGCGCGCAGTCGACATGAACGGTCTGCAGTCAATCACCGACGTTGCCGTTGATGGCGATGCCACTCAGGTGTGGGGCGAAGCAGGCGCAATCAAAGTTTCGACTCCCGCAGTCGGAGCCACCCTGCGTGTATTCACCCTCTCAGGCATGCTCCTCTTTGAGTCAGAATTAAACGACACATTCACATCAATCGACGCTTCTTCCTGGGGCCACGGCATCTTCGTTGCCGAAGTGGCCGGCGAAAACGCTCGCCGCTCATTCAAGGTTGCCCTCTAAACCGGAGTGTCTCTAAATCAGAAAACAAATTATGAAAAAATTATTATCAATCATAGCTGTTGCTGTCGTGGCACTCGCAGGTGCGTTCAGCGCAAGCGCTCAGGATGATGTGACTCTGCTCACAGTCAGCATGAAGGACGGTTCAATCCGTCAGTTCAACGTTCCCGACAAACCTGAAGTCACTTTCGCCGACGGCAAAATGCTCATCAACTCCGGCGAGATGTCGGGCGAATATGATTTCGCTGAAGTCAGCCACTTCACTTTCGAAAAGGGTGGTCTGCTCTCAGGCATCGAGGATATCAAGGCCGAAGAGAATGTGTTCACATTCTCGTTCACCGACAATGCCACTGTGGTTCTCGCCGCTCCCGCGCTGCAGTGGGCTTCGCTCTACAGCGTTCAGGGCACTCAGCTCGCCAATGTGAAAGCTGTTGACGGCGTTGCAACAATCGACGTCAGCTCTCTCGCTCCCGGTGTCTATGTTGTGGCTCCCTCATGCCACCCCGCCATCAAAATCGTGAAGCACTAATTCCCCCCGGTCCNTCCGGGATTTAACAAATAAAAGGCCGGCGCGCAAGTCAAAATCTGACTGCGCGCCGGCTTAGTTTTTTCCCAATATTGCTTTTTAGTCTTCGAGGAAGCCGCGCACGGTGTCGGCCACGGTCTGATATTTCTTGATGCCACCGCCGTTCCANACTTCCTGACCGCCTTTAAACATCACCCATGCGGGATAGACATCGANATGACATTTATGGGCCAGTTCNTGATTGTCGGGGCCGTCAACGAGTAGAAACTCGCATTTGTCGCCAAATTCTGCGCGGAGCTTTTCAACATCTTCTTTGATCACTGCTGCATCTTCGTTGGTGTAGTGGAAGAATGCCAACACAACGGGCTTGCCTGATTCGAGGCACTTTTCAAATTTACTTTTC
>JAAVDT010000007.1 GCA_014801655.1 Bacteroides sp. | reverse complement strand
GATGACGGCGACGAGGTTGAGGACTATGAAGGGGAGTCCCATTGCAAAGTAGACTGATGGTACCCAGGTCAGCGGGGAGCGGGATTTGGCTGCTGCTGTCATTGCGTTTAGTTTAAGGTGATTGGTTTGATTGCGGGGAGAGAGATTAGAGTGTAGAGATTAGAGTTTAGAGAGGGTTGGTACCCCGGAGCAGAATCGAACTGCTATCAAAAGTTTAGGAAACTTCTATTCTATCCGTTGAACTACCGGGGCTTTTTAGAGAGTAGAGTTTAGAGTATAGAGTATAGAGTTTAGTGGTTTTGCAAATTTAATGATTTTTATTGAGACTTGAAAGAAGTTTTTTATGGTTTGGGGTCGAGGGGGGAGATGCGGATTAGTTCGAGGCGGGTTGCGGTGCGGCGGAGGATTTCGAAGCGGAGGTCGGCTATTTCGATTGTTTCGCCTTGGGCGGGGATGGTGCCGGTGTTGAAAAGGATGTAGCCGGCGAGGGTCTGGTAGTCGTCGTCTTCGGGGATGTCGATGTGGTTGATTTCGCGGAGGGTTTCGATTTCGACTCGGCCTGAACATTCGTAGACTCCGGGGGAGATTTCGCGGACGGTTTCGGAGGTGGTGTCGTGTTCGTCGCGTATGTCGCCGAATATTTCTTCAACGAGGTCTTCGAGTGTGACGAGTCCTGATGTTCCACCAAATTCGTCGACCACGATTGCCATTGAGCGTTTTTCGCTGAGGAGTCGGCGCATGAGTTTGTTGGCGAGGAGTGATTCGGGGGCGAAGATTACGGGTTTTATGTGGTCGCGCCAGTTGGATCGGGGGTCGAAGAGTTCGGAGACGTGGATGTAGCCGAGCACGTTGTCGATGTCGCCGGAGTAGACTACGATTTTGCTGCGTCCGGATCGGGTGAATAGTTCGACGAGTCGGTCGCGGTCGGTAGTGTCGATGTTGACGGCTATCATTTCGTTGCGCGGGAGCATGCAGTCGCGCAGGTGGGTTGTGGAGAAGTCGAGTGCGTTGTGGAAGATTTTGACTTCGTTTTCAACGGGTTCGCGGTCGGGGTTAACTTCATCGATTGTTTTTTCGAGATATTGGTTGAGGTCGCCGATGGATAGCATGCCCATGCGTGTGGCGGTGGTGCGAATGCCGAAGAGTCGCATGAGGGCTTTTGAGAGCCATGATGTGAAGAGGGAGACGGGGAGGAGGATGATGTAGAAGAGGGCGATGGGGAGGGCGAATATTTTCAGGGAGGTGTAGGGGTTGATGCGGAACACCGTTTTTGGGAAGAATTCGCCTGTGATGAGTATGACTCCGGTGGAGATGAGTGTTGAGATTATGAGCAGGAGCGACTGGGGGAGGTGGTAGGCGTCGAGCCAGCATTGCTCGATGAGGTAGGCTGCGCCCATGCCGTAGACCACGAGCATGATATTGTTGCCCACGAGGATGGTGGAGATGAAGAGGTCTTCGTCGCGATAGAACATCGAGATGATGCGACTCAGGAGGCCTCCGGATTTGACGTCGAGCTCAACGCGGACGCGGTCGGAGGTGATGTAGGCGATTTCTGTGCCTGAAAACAGGGCTGAGAAAACGAGTGAGACTGCTGCTATTATGATCCAGGGGGTTGCTTGGTCCATGTGGGTGTGGGTCGCGATTATTTTTTAGGTGGTTGGTTGCCGGGGCGGCGGGGTGTTGACTGATCTTTGAGAGCTGTTTTTTCGAGCCGATCGGTGCGAACGGGTGCGTTGCTCTCGGCTATGGGTTTGTTTTTTAGGGCTCGCGGTCGGAGGTTGGTTGGAGGAGGGGGAGTGGGATGGTTGGGAGAGGCGGGAGGAGTGGGAGGAGTGGGAGGAGTGGGGGTTTGTGTGGAGTCGGGGCGGGCGGGGACGGCGCGGGTGGAGTCGGTTTTGAATTGGCTTGCGGGGAAGATGGCTGCCACGCGGAGCACGTTGTAGCGTGTCATCTGTTCGTTTGATTCAAAGCCGTAGCCTTCGATGACGCGGCCCTCTTTTTCGATGTGGATGAAGGAGTCGGAGTAGATTTTTTGCTCGCGCTGATTCCAGAAAAGCTGGTTGGTGAGGAATTTCTCGCCGAGGGTGTTGCGAATGTTGACGTAGCCGTCGAGCCGCCAAAGCTGTTTGTCTTTGAAAAAGGTGGCGGAGTCGCAGTCGATGGTGGCCTCGGGTTTGAATTTTTCGTCGAACTTTTCGAGGTGGAGGCTCTTGGGGAATGTCCAGCGGGGTTCACGGGCTTCGTCGAACACATACCAGACGGGGGTAGTGATTTTGTAGCGGGTGATTCCGGAGTCGGAGATGAGAGTGGCCACGTCGGTTGTGGTCATTGTGGGTGTGGTTTCGGGGTCGGTTTTTCCGGCGATGACCTCTTTTTTCTCTTCGTCGCATGAGCAGAGCACCGATGCGGCGACCAGCAGCGCGGCGAAGAGCTGCGGGAGGGTGCGCATCAGCAGGGCGGACCGGGAGGGTGTGGGGCGACGGGAGTTCACTGCGCTTTCGGGGCGGGATTACTTAATCTTGTTCTGGAAGAACCAGAGTTCGTTGAAGTTGATGCCGAGGCTGATGCTGAAGAAGTTTTCTTTGAGCAGGGGGTTGGGGTGGGCCTGGCGGTGGCGGTATTCAAAACCGAGGTTGATGACGGTTTTTGATGAGATTGCGGGGAATCCGAATCCGAATGAGATGCCGTAGTCGCGGACGTTGTTGTAGGTGTCGTTGGCAAACACGGTCATGTAGTCGCGGCTGTAGTTTGCGCCGAGGCGATATGTGGTGCGGGCGAAGTAATTGCCACGCACGGCGGGTGTGAATTCGCCACCCACGGCCACTTGCCAGCGGTCGGCGTAGCGGGTTGATTCGAAGTAGTCGCCGTTGACGAGGGTTTTGGCTTTAGACCATGGCTGATAGGTGAAGTCAACGCCTACGTTGAGGCGTTTCTGCCAGCGGTAGCTCAGGCCGGCGCCCCAGGTGTCGGGGAGCGATGCGCGGTTTTTGAGCGAGGTGTAGTTGAGTGTGTCGGGTTTGGTGTCCTGGTCAACGTCGTATTTTGCGAGCCATGTGTGGCCGAGGAGTGTTTTGCCGGGAGAGTAGGTGAGGCCGGCGGTGATGCGGTTGTCGGGGTTGATGTCGACGGAATATTGCGCGCCGAACTGCAGACGGAAGTCGCGCACTTCGATGACTTGCTCGAAGAGGGAGGTGGAGCCGGTGGCCGTATATATATAGGTGTCGTTGACGGTTGTGCCGAAGAGGTAGGAGATGTTGGCTCCGATGCTGAAGCCTTTGAAGGGGCGGGCGGCGTAGCCTAAGTAGAGCTGGTTGATGCCGCCGGTTCCTTGGCGTGAGTTGACGCCGTTGTCAATTTCGGAGCCGAAGGAGTAGCCCACGGATGAGAAGGGGACGAGGCCGAGCGATGCGCCCATGTTTTTGCCGATTGGCACCTGCATGGTGATGTAGTCGAGACCGCCGCCATATTGAGTGGCGGAGGCTGCGGGGGTGTCGCCCACGGCGCCTTCTTTCATGTTGAGGGAGGTGAAGCTGACACCCATGTCGAAGAGGAATGTGAGGGTGTCGGCGGCGGCGTAGGATGCAGGGTTCATGACATTGACCGAGCGTCCGGAGTTGAGGGCGTAGCCGATGCCACCCATCTGGCGCTGGGCGGCGGATGCGTGGTCGTAGAGGTGGCCGAGGCCGAATTTTGAGTAGGGGGAGTTGATCTGGGCTGATGAGGCCAGAGAGGTCAGTGTGAGGAGCGCTGTAAGAAATGCGATGCGTTTAGCGGTTTTCATTATAAATGAGGATGCGGTTGAGGCCGATGCTGACCAGGTGGGGGTTGACGGCGACGTCGAAGTCGCAAAGGCGGGAGAGCTCGTTGGCCCATCCGCCGGTCATGACCACTTGTGTCGATTCGGGAAGGTGTTGTTTGTAATATGAAATGCTGCCGATGATGCCGTAGATGGCTCCGAGAATCATGGCCGATGTAGTGTCGTGGCCAAGGAAGGTGTCGGTGGGCAGTTCGCGTGGAATCTGGATGCGGGGGAGTCGCGCGGTGAAGCGGTGGAGTGCTTCGAGGCGCATGTTCATGCCGGGGGCGATGTTGCCTCCGAGGAAGCGACCGTCGGCGCTTACGGCGTCGTAGGTCACGGCTGTGCCGGCATCGACGACGAGGAGGGGTCGGTCGGAGATTGTTGCCCGTGCTCCGACTGCTGCGGCAATGCGGTCGGCGCCGAGGGAGCCGGGGGTGCCGTAGTCGATGGTGATGGGCAGTGGCATGTCGCTTGTGAGGCGGAGGGCTTTGGTGGCGACGTTGCTTAGCATGGCCATTATCTCATGGCCTCGTGAGGCAACGGAGCAATAGATTGCGGCGTCGACCTTTGGGTGAGGCCGAAGGAAGGATGTGATGACGTCGGGTGTGAGATGGTCGGTCAGACGCATCTCCACCGGCTCTTCATCGCGCCACAGGGCTAATTTTGCGGCGGTGTTTCCTTGATCTATTGTGAGGTAAAAAGCCATTTGGGTGCAAATTTAATAATTATTAAATTATTATGGGAGGAATTGGGGGTTAAATTTGCTTTAAGGTTCTTTTTGAGGGGGGCCATTCGGGTATCATCGGCCGTTCACGGCCGATAAACTTGACATCCGGCGGGGGAAACGGGGAGAGTTTAGAGTTTAGAGTTTAGAGTTTAGAGAGCCTTCCGGGGATTTAGTTTTTTTGTTGGCGGGCGGCTTGCTCGCGTTTGAGGGTGAAGTTGATCATCAGGGAGGCGTAGATTTGCAGGACGCCGCCGGCGAGGGTGAAGGCGAGCCAGTCGCGGTTTTGCAGGGGGTTGTACCAGATGAAAAAGGCTGCTACGCAGAATGCTATGATGCTCCAGAAGTCGATGCGGGTTAGCCTGATGACGCGCACTATGGTGCCTTTATAGCCGGGGGCGGCGATTTTGCCGATGAGGGCAATGGCGGCTCCGGCGGTGTAGATGTAGCGGAAGAGGGGGCCTTCGATCATGAGCAGTGGGAGGGCTGTGGCTATTACTATTGCGAGCAGGCCGAGGTTCATGACCCAGAGCCAGGGGGAGGTGGGGAGGATGAAGTCTTGGGAGGTTGAGCGGGGCATATTTAGGGTTTAGGGTTTAGAGAGTAGAGTTTAGAGTTTAGAGTTTAGAGTTTTTTTGGGGGGTGGGTTATTCTATTACGAAGACGTCTTCGTGGGGGCGCTGCATGTGGTATTGCTCGCGGGCGGTTTTTTCGAGTGTGTGGGGGTCGGAGGCGAGGCGGCGGTTGAGGTTGCGGTAATATTCGAGGGAGTCGGTTTCGACACGGATTTCGTGGCTGAGTTGTTCGGCCTGGTGTTCGTAGATGTAGGTCTGCTGAATGGATGTGTCGGTGAAGAATAGGATGTAGGCAAGCATTCCGACGATAGCTATCAGGCTGAAATTCATCAGGTAGCGTCGGGCCCACTGGGCGAATGTTCGGTTGTTGGCGGCTGACATCTGTCGGGGCGGAGATTATTGGTTGGGAAAGAGGAATATGGAGAAGTTGACACTGCCGTAGGCGCGATGGCTGTGGAAGTGGGGCAGCGAGGAGAAGTCGCGGGTGCGTGAGTGTTCGATGATGAAGAGTCCGCCGGGGCGCACGATGCCGGAGTTGATGACCATCGAGGGGATTTCTTCGAAGCGTGGCATATCGTAGGGCGGGTCGGCGAAGACGAAGTCGAATGATGCGGGCTGACATGAGGGGATGTAGCGGAAGACATCGCCGCGCACCACGCGCAGATTGGTGACTTCGAGCATCTTGGCCACTTTTTCAATGAAGCGGAACTGGGTCGCTGCTTTCTCAACGGCTGTGACCGAGGCGGCTTCGCGGGATATGAGTTCGAAGGTGACTGCTCCGGTGCCTGCAAAGAGGTCGAGGCATACGGCGCCTTCGATGTCGATGAGGTTTTCGATTACGTTGAAAATGTTTTCGCGGGCGAAATCGGTTGTGGGGCGCGCGGTTATGTTGGTGGGGACGTCGAATCGTCGACGTCCGAATTTTCCTCTGATTATTCGCATACGGATCTGATGATTAGGTCGAAAGGAGCCTGGAGCGTGGCCTGGGTCGTGCGGAAGCGGAGCATGGGGAAGGGTATGGACCCGACGGAGTCGACATGCTGGCGGAGCAGCGATGTGAATGACTGCGGCACGGGGGAGGTGAGCACGGGCGATGTGGCCGGGTCAAGGCCGAGCATGCGGCGCACTGCCAATATATAATAGAGCGCATCCGTTTCGGTTTCGTAGCTGAAATCGTTGGCCAGCAGGAGGCGGGGGCCATCGGCGGCTATGAGAGTCAGACGGCCTTCGCGGGCAAAGACGTAGAGGGCTGATTGGGCAGGCATGTCGTTGGCCGACAGGAGATATGAGGTCAGCGCGGCCAGGCGGGAGTGGAATCGGATATTGTAGAATGTGCGCAGCAGGAAGGCTTTGATTTCGGCCTGCTGGCGCAGGACCACGACCGTTGAGTCGCAGCCCGAGGGGTAGATTTCCGGATCGTCGAGAGAGTCGGAGGAGCCGACGGCGGTGGATCGGTCGTAGGCCAGAGCCAGGTCATCGGGGCCCAGAGCGGCGGGGAGGAGAATGGCCGGGCAGTTGTCGATGAGGCAGTCGACCTGTTTGAAGTCGCTGAACAGGAGTGGATTGGCATAGATGACATCTTCGAGAGCCCGAAGGGGCGAAGGGGCTGCGGCATCAAATTCAAAAGAGCGCCAAATCATCTCCTCGCGCGGCACCGGGGGGTATAGAGCCACGTCGAGTCGCCCGGGCTTCAGAAGCAGGGTGAGCCTCCAGAGTTCGGGTTGCGAAATCATCTCTTTGTCAAGCGGTGTTGAAATCATGGTTGCAAAGATAATCAGATTTTTCCGTTTATATGGTGTGTGAGGGTGGATTTTTGATGAAACGGGGTGGAGATCAAGTAAGTGTTCAAATTTAACCGATAGTAAGTAATCAAGAATCTTTTATACAATCTGCGACTTCTTTTTTGCCAATTCCACATTGTCACTCAGTCGNTTAGCTCGCTAAGCTCCATCGCTCCGCAGTGAAATTGCCTAAAAAATAAGCTCGCATATTGTATAAATTAAATTTGAACACTTACTTGTGAGAAAAAATCATTAATTTTGTGGGTGATATGGAAACATTTGAAGTCAACATATTGGGTTGCGGTTCGGCTGTGCCGACTCCGCGCCATAATCCGGCCTCACAGGTGGTTAACTTCCGCGACAATCTGTTTATGATTGATTGCGGCGAGGGCACGCAGCGCATGATGCGCAGNATGGGGCTGAAATTTTCGCGCCTTAACCATGTTTTTATCAGCCACATGCATGGNGACCATTGCCTCGGGNTGCCCGGCCTGCTGTCGACGCTCGACCTTCATGAGCGGAGCGGACGGGTGGTGGTGCATCTGCCGGCCGAGGGGCTCGACATCATGAAGCGNATGACCGACTATTTCTGNCGCCACGCATCTTATGAGATTGTCTACGAACCGATTGAGGGNGATGGCGGGTTGGTGTTCAGTTCGCCGGGGCTCACGGTGGAGGCCTTTCCGCTCTATCATCGNGTGACCTGCTATGGCTATATTTTCCGCGAGACGCCCAAGCTGCGCCATCTGCGCGGCGACATGGTNAGATTTCACGGTGTNCCGGTGTCGCAGCTTCAGGCTGTGAAGGAGGGGGCTGACTTTGTGAAGCCCGACGGCACAGTCGTGGCCAACGCGGCTCTGACCACTGATGCCGATCCGTCGCGGAGCTATGCCTATTGNTCCGACACGATGTTTGATGAGCGAGTGGCGCGCGCCGTTGCCGGGGTGGATACAATCTACCATGAGGCGACCTACCATAGCGANCTTGCCGCCCAGGCTCGCGAGCGCGGCCATTCCACAGCCTTTGAGGCGGCGAAGATTGCCCGCNTGGCCGGCGCCAAACAGTTGATAATCGGTCACTATTCGAAGCGCTACACTGAGGTGGATGTGCTCGTTGAGGATGCCCGCAGGGAGTTTGACTGTGTGGTGGCAGCCGACGAAGGAATGGTGATAAAACTCTGACAGATATATGACTACCGACNCTGACGAACGATATATGCGCATGGCNCTTGAAGAGGCTCGCCGCGCGGCCGAAGCGGGAGANGTGCCCGTGGGGGCGGTGGTGGTGACTCATGGGCGCATAGTGGGCCGCGGTCACAATCTGACCGAGGCGCTCAACGATGTGACGGCTCATGCNGAGATTCAGGCCATTACGGCTGCNGCCCAGACACTTGGCGGAAAATATCTGACCGAGTGTACGCTCTATGTCACCGTTGAACCGTGTCTGATGTGTGGTGGCGCTATCGGGTGGAGTCAGCTCGGCCGGCTCGTCTACGGCGCTGCTGACGCAAAGCGCGGATGCTCNACCTTTACCGACCGCGCATACCATCCGCGCACTGAGGTCAGGGGCGGCGTTCTGGCCGATGAATGTTCGGCGCTGATGAAAGAATTTTTTGCCGCNCGGCGGCGATAGATAAACCTGAAAGATTGTGAACAGATTGCTGAAAATCGGACGAATAGCTGTGGCGCTGNTGGTGTTCCTGATTCTTGGAGCGGGAGCGGTCAGCGTGGCTTGGCGTGTGCCGGCAATCTGGNTGTGGTTTGACAGGATTCAGCTTGGGGGNGCCATNGCGGCTATGTCGCTGACGGTGTTTGCCGTGTGGATTTTGCTGACNCTGGTGTTTGGCCGCATCTATTGCTCCACGGTGTGCCCTGCNGGNACGCTGATGGATGTCAGTGCGCGCATGGCCNGGCGAGGGNGCCNCGGCAGGGAGTATCGCTATCGCCGGCCGCAACCGGAAACCGGATATATNGCCCTGTGTGTCTGGGCTGTGAGTCTTGCGTTCGGCATTGCGCTCGTGGCGTCGCTGCTCGACCCCTATTCGCTGTTTACCCGCATCTGCCACGGCCTGGCGGCTCCTCTGCTGAGCCTGCTGCCGGGAGCATCNGCNGCCGGACTCGGTGCGGCNGTGAGNGTGACGGTGGCTTCGGCCATTGTTGATCTTTGTCTGCTGAGCGTAATCTGGATTGTTGCGATGCGNTCCGGACGCGGANTGTGCAATTCGATATGCCCCGTGGGCGCCGTGCTCGGTCTTGTGAGCCGCTACTCGATATTNCAGATGGATATNGACACCGACCTCTGCACGCAGTGTCGGCGCTGCGAGGATGTTTGCAAGAGCCATTGCATTGATNTGACCGACCATGTGGTCGACGGGTCGCGNTGTGTCTGCTGCTTNAATTGCATCAATGTGTGTGAGAATCGCGCCATTCGCTATACGACCGACCGCAANCGCCTGTCCACNCCGATGATGGAGCGCGTGGGGTCGCTGGCAAAGGAGGCGGAGACGCCGGAGGTGTCGATCGATGCGCCCGACAATATTTCACAACCAACTGAAAATAAGTAATAACCAATCATAATGAAACAGTATCTCGAACTCCTCAACCACATAATGACCGACGGCACCGATAAGGGCGACCGCACCGGCACGGGCACNCGCAGTGTGTTCGGCTATCAGATGCGCTTCGACCTGGCCGACGGTTTTCCGCTGCTGACCACGAAAAAACTGCATCTGAAGTCAATCATCCACGAGCTGCTATGGTTTCTGAAGGGCGACACCAATGTGAAGTATCTTCAGGAAAATGGCGTCAGAATCTGGAATGAATGGGCCGACGAAAATGGTGACCTGGGCCATGTCTACGGCTATCAGTGGCGTTCGTGGCCCGACTACGACGGCGGTTTTATTGACCAGATTTCAAACGTTGTCGATACGATTAAGAATAACCCCGACTCGCGCCGCATCATTGTCAGCGCATGGAATGTGGCCGACATCGACCGGATGAAGCTGCCCCCCTGCCACGCGCTGTTTCAGTTTTATGTGGCCGACGGTCGCCTGAGCCTGCAGCTCTATCAGCGCTCGGCCGATTCGTTTCTGGGTGTGCCGTTCAATATTGCCAGCTATGCGCTGCTGCTGCAGATGATGGCGCAGGTGACCGGACTGAAGGCGGGCGAGTTTATCCACACGCTCGGCGATGCTCATATCTATTCCAATCATTTCGAGCAGGTGAAGACTCAGCTTCAGCGCGAGCCTCGCAAGCTGCCGCGAATGGTCATCAATCCTGAAGTGAAGGATATTTTCGGCTTTAAGTTTGAGGATTTCAGCCTCGAAGATTATGACCCGCATCCCCACATTGCCGGCAAGGTTTCGGTGTAGAGAGTAGAGTTTAGAGAGCAGAGTGTAGATAATAGAATATAGAAAAATAACTTTAATGTGCTATGAGTGGAATTAATGTAATCGCTATTGTGGCCCGGGATGGCGCGATAGGCAAGGACGGCGATCAGCCGTTTCACATCCGCGATGACTTCCGTCGGTTTAAGGAACTGACGCTTGGCCATCCAATCATCATGGGCCGGAAGACTTTTGAAGCATTGCCCGAAGGGGCACTGCCAGGCAGAAGAAACATCGTCGTTACGCGCCAGTTTGAATGGCATCGCGACGATGTGGAGACGTCGCCCACATTGCGGTCGGCCGTGGTGCTCGCTTGCGAGACTGACACCGTGATGTTTATCATCGGCGGTGGTGAGATTTACAATCAGGCTATCGAATTTGCCGACCGCCTTTACTTGACCGAGGTGGATGCGGCGGTTGAAGATGCCGACACGTTCTTCCCCGAAGTCGACCCTCAGCTCTGGGAACTGACTTCGGCATCGGAACATTTCACTGATCCGCGCAGCGGCGCCCGCTATCGCTTTGCGGAGTATAATCGCAAGAAATAGCCGCCACTGCTGCAAACTGAAAAAAACTAAAACGCCGCCCCGAACATCTGCAGTTCAACATCTGCAGTCGGGGGCGGCGTTTTGTTTTGTTTTGCTTTGAAATCGGGGCTATCAGTCGGGGAGGAGTGAGGAGAGGGGCACGCGGGTGAACCAGATGCGGTAGCCCTGATGGTGGCGGTCGTTAACGTCGTTGACGCCCTCTTCGGTCAGCACTCCGAGCGACTCACCGTCGGGCATCACCGTCATTGCGGAATATGCGCCGGGACCGGGCTGAACGCGGGTGCTGTAGGGCCATGTGCGACCTCCGTCGGCCGAAGCGTAGATGGTGATGTTGTCGCGCCAAGGGCCTGCGGGGAGCGACTGAATGAGATAGTCCTTGCCGCCGTGGCGCAGGGAGATGAAGTCGCCGTTGCAGGCAACGTCGTGGAGGTCGGCAAAGTCAATGGGCTGTTCGGTCCAGGTCTTGCCGCCGTCGGATGACAGGGAGAATTTGCGGTTGCCGCTGAAGCGGTTGCGAATGCTCATCATCACGCGGCCGTCGGGGAGCTGCACCACTTTTGATTCGTCGCCGTTGAGGGTGGCGGGAGTCTGCGAGGCGTGCCATGTGTAGCCGCCGTCGTCGCTATAGATGGCGTAGCAGGGGAATCCTTCAACGCCCGGCTGACGGGTCACGAGCACAAACATCAGTCGGCCGTTCTTGAGCTGCAATGCTGCACCTGACGATGCGAATGCCGAGGCGCACTTGATGGGCTGGGTGCCGAGGGAGTCGTTGGTGAGAATCTGCGGGTTGATGTTGACGGGGGCTTCCCATGTCAGGCCGTTGTCTTTTGAGCGCGACACGCAGATGCGTCCCGGAGTGGGGTTCCAGAGGCCCTGACCGTTGAGGGAGATGACGAGCAGATCGCCGGTGCGGCGGTCGCGCACGAGGGCGGGGTCGCCGTAGCCTCCGTTTTCATCATGGGCAGCCACGGTGATATAGTCGCTCCAGGTGTGACCGCCGTCGGTTGAGCGTCGGCACACCACATCGATGTCGCCCGGGAGGTCGTTGAGCGAATTGATGCGCTTATCGGCAACGGCAACGAGCGTTCCGTCGGGCAGAGTGGTGATGGCCGGAATGCGATAGAACTGTGAGTCGAAGTCGCCTTTGTTGAACACGAGCGACCGGTAGGTGTCGTTGACCGGATTTGTGTAGCCCGTGTTCTGAGCCCGGGCGGTCAGCGATGAGGCCAGCAGTATCGAGGCCGTTGCAAGAATGTTGAGCAGTTTCATGGCTGGTGATGATGATGATGGTTTTATTTTTGGTTTCGTTTTTTGCGGTCGTTGTTGACTTTGATTGCAAACACGATGGCCGATGACACGGTTGTGATTGCGTTCGTGATGACCAGAGGCCAGTTGCCGAGCATAAGCCCCTGGATGACAAAGAAAACGCTTCCGGCCCCGAGGGCAAGGAAGGTCGGGAGGGCTATGCCGTCGGTGTCGCGTGTGCGTATGGTATGCACGGCCTGCGGAAGGTATCCGCAGACCATGCAAATTGCAGCGGCGTAGCCAATTATGTTGACGAGGAGATTCATGCTCGGGGGCTATTTTTCACGCATGTAGACGTTGATGGGGGTGCCGGTGTAGTCCCAGTTTTCGCGAATCTTGTTTTCGAGGTAGCGGCGGTAGGGCTCTTTGACCCACTGCGGCAGGTTGCAGAAGAAGATAAACGTTGGGATGGGCGAACCCTTCAACATGGTGATGTATTTGATTTTCACATATTTGCCCTTGTTGGCAGGTGGGGGATATGCGTCGATGGCTTCGCGCATCACGGTGTTGAGCTGCGAAGTGGGCACGGTGCGCTTGCGGTTCTGGTACACTTCAACGGCCGTTTCGAGCACTTTAAAGATGCGTTGCTTGGTGAGTGCAGAGCCGAAGATGATGGGGAAGTCGGTGAAGGGGGCGAAGCGTTCGCGGATGGTGTTTTCGAAATGCTTGATGGCCTTCTCGGATTTGTCTTTGACCAGGTCCCATTTGTTGACACACACCACCAGNCCCTTCTTGTTGCGCTGGATGAGGGAGAAGATGTTGACATCCTGCGACTCGATGCCTCGGGTGGCGTCGATCATCAGAATGCATACATCGGATGCTTCGATGGCTCGGATTGAGCGAATCACCGAATAGTATTCGATATCTTCGTTGACTTTGGTCTTTTTGCGGATGCCGGCGGTGTCGACGAGATAGAAGTCGAAGCCGAACTTATTGTAGCGCGTGTAGATGGAGTCGCGGGTGGTGCCGGCAACGTTGGTCACGATGTTGCGGTCTTCGCCGATGAATGAGTTGATAATCGACGACTTGCCGGCGTTGGGTCGGCCAACGATGGCAAATTTGGGTATGTCGTCGAGCTGCTCTTCGGCATCTTCNTCGACTTCGGGGAGTTTCTTGACCACTTCGTCNAGGAGGTCGCCGGTGCCGTAGCCGCTCATGGCCGACACGGGATAGGGGTCGCCGAGGCCGAGGCCGTAGAATTCGGGCACGTTGTAGAGCCATTCATTGGAGTCGACTTTGTTGGCCACGAGCACCACCGGCTTGCGCGATTTACGCAGGATTTCGGCCACATGGTCGTCGAGGTCGGTGACGCCGTTCATGGCGTCGACCACGAAAAGAATTTCATCGGCTTGCTCGATTGCGAGCTCCACCTGCTTGTTGATTTCTGATTCGAAAATATCGTCGGAGTTGACCACCCAACCGCCTGTGTCGACGATTGAGAATTGCTTGCCGTTCCAGTCAACCTTGCCATACTGGCGGTCGCGCGTGGTACCGGCGGTTTCGTCGACAATGGCTGTGCGCGTTTCGGTCAGTCGGTTGAAGAGTGTTGACTTTCCAACGTTGGGGCGTCCGACTATTGCTATGAGTTGCGACATGTTGTTTGCTTGATTTTTGGTTCTTTTTGCAAAGATAAACAATTTACTCGATATATCCGAACGCGCGGAGCTTGTTGTCGCGGTTTCGCCAGTTGGGTTCCACTTTCACGAACAGTTCGAGATAGATCGATTTGTCGAAAAATTTCTCCAGATCCTTGCGGGCTTCGGTGCCCACTTTTTTCAGGCGGGTGCCCTGACGGCCAATGATGATGCCCTTCTGGGAGTCGCGCTCAACGTAGATCACGGCCATGATGTGGATCGATTTTTCTTTTTCTTCAAATTTCTCAACGATGACTTCTGTGGAGTAGGGCACCTCTTTGTCGTAGTTGAGAAGGATTTTTTCGCGGATGATTTCGGTGACGAAGAAGCGGGCCGGCTTG
The DNA here is from genome assembly GCA_014801655.1 of Bacteroides sp. GTDB lineage: Bacteria > Bacteroidota > Bacteroidia > Bacteroidales > Muribaculaceae > Paramuribaculum. The sequence continues at coordinate 95,643 of JAAVDT010000007.1, read as the reverse complement.
TCGGTCAGCGCGTCTTTGCCGAAGTAGGGCTCCGANGTTCGGGNAGGAGTTCNACNATGCGNNCCATNAGATTGGTNACGTTGAANTNNTCNNNNGCNGAGGTGGGGAACACTTCGGCGTTGGGGAGCAGCTCTTTCCAGCGGGCCACGATGGNTTCCAGCTCTTCCTGCGACTTGACGAGGTCGATTTTGTTGATTACCAGCAGCACGGGNATCGTTTCCTTGGCCACCTTTGCGAGGAAGTCGGCGTTTTTGACAGGGTCTTCAACCACGTCGGTGACGTAGAGCAACACATCGGCATCGGTCAGCGCGCCCTCTGAGAAGCCGAGCATCGATTCCTGAAGTTTGTATTTCGGGGCGAGCACTCCGGGGGTGTCGGAGAACACAATCTGATAGTCGGGAGTGTTGACGATGCCCATGATGCGGTGGCGTGTGGTCTGGGCTTTTGAGGTGATGATGCTGACACGCTCGCCGACGAGGTCGTTCATCAGGGTTGATTTGCCGACGTTGGGGTTACCTACTATGTTTACGAATCCTGCTTTATGTTTTTCGTTCATATCGAAGTTTGGTTATGAGTTTATATTTCTATTACTGACAATAAAACACTGATAGCACCCAAAAAGATGCTATCAGTGTGGAATTTTTTTTATTTGCAGGGATCGGAGGGGGAATCAGAGGTCCCAGATCACATACATGGAGCCCCAGGTGAAGCCGGCGCCGAATGCAGTGAGAATCAGCTTGTCGCCCTTTTTCAGCTTGTCTTTGTTCTCGTCGATGCAGAGAGGGATNGAGCAGGCTGAGGTGTTGCCGCGATATTCAATGTTNACGAGCACCTTTTCAGGCTCGATTTTGGCGCGNGTNGCAACGGCTTCGATGATTCGGAGGTTGGCCTGNTGGGGGATGAGATAGTCGATGTCGGCCACTTCGAGTCCGTTGCGGGCGAGGATTTCGAGGGTCGATTCATACATGTCGGTGACGGCATGTTTGTAGACGAAACGGCCGTCCTGGAAGAGGAAGTTGTCGCCGCGGTCAACGGTTTCGTGGGTTGTGGGCATCACTGAACCGCCGGCGTGCATGATGAGGTGGTCGCGACCAACGCCATCGACATGGAACACAGCGTCCATGATGCCAACGGGTTCTTCGGTCGGTTCGAGCAGCATAGCCGCTGCGCCGTCGCCAAACAGGGGGCAGGTGGCGCGGTCTTGATAGTTGACCATCGACGACATTTTTTCAGCCGCTACGATGACCACTTTCTTGCGCAGACCCGACTTGATGTAGGCGGCNCCATCTTCGAGGGCCACGATGCAACCTGCGCAGGCNGCCNGAATNTCGTNNGCNTAAGCNTTTTTGAGTCCGCAGCCGTGGGCAATCACTGAACCGGTGGAGGGGAAGCGGTAGTCGGGGTTTGAGGTCGCACAGATGAGCAGTTCAACCTCTTCGGGTTTTGTGCCNGTCGACTCCAGGAGGCGGTTGACNGCCTGGATGCCCATGTAGGAAGAGCCTTCGCCCTCTTTCTTGAGGATGCGGCGTTCTTTGATGCCCACGCGGGTGGTGATCCATTCGTCGTTGGTGTCAACCATTTTCGACAGCATTTCGTTGTCGAGTATGTCGTCGGGCACATACGATGCTACGCCCGAAATTCTTGCATTCAGCATATTGGGTGGTTTGGTTGATAGTTGTGAATAAATGCGACAAATATCCTCCGGGATTTTTCATATCTCCCTTTCGGGNCTGACTGATAAATCCGGAGAATAGATGACATTGCGGTATTTTTCTCTTAAAAAAGTTATGGTCACTTTTTGAGATTGCTTTGCTCGAAAAGCNTGTGTGTTGTCTGTGACTTGTTGCCGGAGCTCAGGNTCGATGTCNGCCNGGCGCAGGCAGTGGAGTCTTAGACTTCAGCTTTTTCGATAGCGATCTTGCCGCGATAGTAGCCGCATTCGCCACAAACGGTGTGGTAAACGTGCCAAGCGCCGCAGTTGGGGCAGATAGCCAGTGTGGGGGCTACGGCTTTGTCGTGAGTTCTACGCTTAGCTGTGCGGGTTTTTGATTGTTTACGTTTAGGATGTGCCATTTTTCTCTAAATATTTATTGTTTTTTCTATTATATATCAATGAAAGATTGATGCTGCTTGGGGTTGAAGGGTTCAGGCTTTGGTTTCCTCTCCGTCGTTGCCGGCAAGTCCTTTGAGGGCATCCCAGCGGGGGTCGGTGGCCTGTTGTTGCGCCTGGTTTTCAGCGGCGGCGTCGATTGAGTCGATTTCGTCGATGAGCGATTCGGCGAGTTCGGAATCTTCGTCGCCGGGAGTGGTGGCGCGATGTTTTTTCAGCATTGCGCTCATCTGGCGGTTGCATTTTCCCAGCGGATGAACGTGCTTGATGGGAATGGTCAGAGCCACGGTGTCGTGAATCATATAGGCAACGTTGAGGAAGTTGTCGCTATGGGGAATCACGAGCAGGTCGTCGGAATCATCGTTGTAGTCGTCGCCATATTTCACGGCGATGCTATAGGTGGTGTCGACCGGCATGATGAGGTCATCGAGACAGCGGTCACAAATCAGCGTGATAGTGCCGGTGATTTGAAAATCAAATTGATAGATGTCAGATTTGTGCGTCACCGTGAGCACCACGTCGAGGTCGGCATCGTGGATGTCGGCATTCTCCATGTTCTCAAAGAAACGCTTGTCGAGATGGAACTCAAAACGGTGTTCCCCCTCGGGCATGCTTATCAAAGGGATTTTATATTCTGTAAATTTTCCCACGTCTGTTGATGATAAGTGTTGAAAAAACTGTGCAAAGTTATATATTATCTTCCACAACTGCAAGCAAAACCGAAAAAATCGCTTTAATTTAATGTGTAGCCCACGCTCACTGACAGGATTCGGTCTTTGTAGCTATAGCCGGGGTCTCGCTGCGTATAGTATTTGCCCACTCTGTTGACCAGGCCCTGCGATAGCCCGATTCCGAGAGTGAACTTCGATTTGAATGTTGTGGCAACGTTGAAGTTCCAAAGACAATCGTATCGATTCATCAGACTGGCTCCTTTGGTATAGAGTGTCTCGTCGGATTTCTTGCCGGGATAATGTGCGCCGGATGTGAATCCCATGGCGAGTTGCGGGCCGGTTGAAAACGAGAGGCTTACTTTTTTTGAGAGATCGAAGTGATAGCCAATCAGACAGTTGACGCGACATCCGAAAAACCAGAGAAACGATATCGGGTGTCCGCTTGTTTTGTAGCCTTCTACTCCGGTCTGTGTTTCATAGATGGATAGTCCCGGGCCGAGATAGAGGTTCTTCCACAGCGGAATGTTGACATCGAATCCTGCGCTGAAACCTGAACGTGAACTCAAATGGCAACTCTTTCCGATCGTTTTGGTGGTAGGGCTGTCGTATTCGTATGCCACACGAACCATTATCTTCGTTTTTTGAGTGTCGGGGTTGTCGAAGATATTTTCTGCTGCTGTCGTTGTGTTCAGACACGAAAAAAGGATGGTGACAGCAGTAATAGTGAGCTTGATGAGATTCATGGATCGTTTTTTGTGATTGGTTACGGATACAAAGTTAGAAAAAAAGCCGTAATTTTGCACGATTAAAATTCAGGATTATGACTAAAGGACAGATGTTGAGGCAGCGGCTGAAGCCGTGGATGCTTCCCATTGCAATGGTCGGCGGCATTTTGTTTCACGGACAGATTGCCTACGTTGGTTTTCTTACACCATATTTAATATTCGCGATGTTGCTCATTACGTTTTGCCGCATCGACCGCCGTGATTTTCATCTGTCGGGCATGATGGGATGGCTGCTGCTGGTGCAGCTTGCCGGCTCAGTGGGGCTCTATCTTGCTTTGAGAGGATTGAGTGTCGATGTGGCGCAGGCGGTGTTTATCTGTGTGCTGTGTCCGACGGCCACGGCGGCTCCCGTGGTCACCGGAATGCTCGGAGGCAGTGTGACGCGCCTGGTTGCATATTCGCTGTTGAGCAATGTGACTATAGCTCTTGTGGCTCCCGCGCTGTTGGCCTGGATAGGGCCGGGCGATGTCGACCTTGCCGCAGCCACGGTGTCGATTGCCTGCAATGTCGGTCCGCTGATTCTCGGCCCTCTCGTGGCGGCGTTTCTGCTTAAAGGGGTTATGCCGAAAATCCACCATGAGATTGCGTCGCGCCAGGCGGTGTCGTTCTACATCTGGGCGGTGTCGCTTTTCATCGTCGTCGGCAAGTCGGTCAGCTTCATCATGAGCGAACCGGCGTCGAAGGTGCCTGAAATCGTGGTGATGGCCATCGCTGCCGGACTGGCCTGCGCAGGGCAGTTTCTGATTGGCCGCCGCATTGGCCGGCGCTACGGCGACCCTATCTCCGGCGCGCAGGGCTTGGGCCAGAAAAACACAGTGCTTGCCATTTGGCTCGCCCTGACCTACCTAAACCCAATCAGCTCAGTGGGTCCCGCAGCCTATATCGCATGGCAAAACACCATCAATTCTATTCAGCTCTATCTCAAGCAGCGACGCGATTTGCAATCTGCTGTTAACAAAAATTAAGCAAACCGTCATAACCATTCGCCAACAGAATCCGTTATGATATAATCAACTATTGCTATATCCCGACCAAATTCAACTATATATATTTTCAAAGTGTGACTTATGGATTCGATGTATGAAATTCTAATGGCTCTGCCGCTTTTCCACGGTGTCAGCTACGCAAAACTGTCGGAGGTTATCGGCAGCACCAAGTTTCATTTTCTGAAATATCTCGACGGCGAGAGAATCGTTTCGGCCGGCGAGCCTTGCACTCATATTAAGTTCATTATCAGCGGTGCTTCCCGATTGGTTATCGAAAACAGCAACGGACGTTTCCGCGTGGGCCAGACTCTCGAACGCCCCGATGTGATTGCTCCGGACTTTCTTTTCGGCCGCGCCACCAACTATCCCTGCACAGCCACCGCCATTGGCCCCACCGGCATCATGCAGATTTCGAAAGCCGACTATGTCAAGCTGCTCAACTCCGATTCGGTATTTCTGTTTAATTTCCTGAACTTGCTGTCGGTCAATGCACAAAAGTCTATCGACGGTGTGCTTGCCCTATCCGCCGGCTCGCTTGAGGAGCGTATAGCCCTCTGGATTGTGGCCACGACTCAGCGCGGAGGCAAGGATATTGTGTTGACCTGCCGCCAGCGCGACCTCTACGGCCTGTTCGGCGTTCAGCGTTCTTCATTTATCAACACTCTTGAAGGAATGCGCGAGCGTGGTCTGATTGATTTCACAAGCAACGAAATCCGAATCAATAACCGCGCTGACATGGTGGCTCTCCTCTCCTCAGCCATCGAGGAGTAGAGGCTCGGAAAATTCATCACATTAAAAGTAATAAGTAAGTGTTTAAATTTAATTTATACTATATGCGGCTTATTTTTTAGGCAATTTCGTTGCGGATTGAAGGAGCTTAGCGAGCTAAGCGACTGAATGACAATACGAAATTGACAAAAAAGAAGTTGCATAGAGTATAAAAGATTTTTTCACTTACTATCGGTTAAATTTAAACACTTACTTACAAAATGCTTTCGGAAAAACGTTCAAGTATGCTCCACGGAGTGCTCCTGATCGGGCTCTTCGCCTGCGCCGCCTTCTATATCGGCAGTGCGCAGATTTTCAAGGAACTTTCGCTGAGTCCGATGATTATCGGCATCGTGCTCGGCATGTTATATGCCAACTCCCTGCGCAATCATCTGCCCGAAACGTGGGTGCCCGGGATTCAGTTCTGCTCTAAAAAACTTTTGCGTCTCGGCATCATTCTCTATGGCTTCCGCCTTACGTTTCAGGATATTCTGAATGTGGGCACGGCGGGCATCGTCATCGATGCAATAGTTGTGACCGTGACCATTCTGGGCGGTGTGTGGCTCGGCAAGCTGTTGAAAATGGACCGTGACATCGCGCTGCTCACCTCAGTGGGCAGCGGCATCTGCGGCGCAGCAGCAGTGCTCGGTGCGGAATCGACTATTCAGACCAAACCCTACAAGACGGCGGTGGCCGTGGCCACGGTAGTGATTTTCGGCACGCTGTCGATGTTTCTCTATCCGATTGCCTATCGACTCGGTTTCCTCGAACTCGATGCAAGCCAGATGGGCATCTATGCCGGTGCGACTCTCCATGAGGTGGCCCACGCCGTAGGCGCCGGCAATGCTATGGGTGAAGAAGTTGCGGCAGTGGCCATCATCGTCAAGATGATTCGCGTGATGCTGCTCATTCCGGTGCTCTTTGTGCTCGGCTACTGGGTTGCGCAGCGCGCCCGCAAGAGCGGTTCTCAGGCCGGTGGCGGCAAGGTGGCAGTGCCTTGGTTTGCGCTCGGATTTCTTGCCGTCATCATGTTCAATTCGCTCAATCTGCTTCCGGCGCAGGCGATTTCGATTATTGAATATATCGACACCTTCCTGCTGACAATGGCAATGGTGGCCCTCGGCGCCGAAACCAGCATCGACAAATTCAAGAAAGCAGGTGCCAAGCCCTTTGTGCTCGCCTTCCTGCTCTATATTTGGCTTCTCGCAGGCGGATGGGCACTTGCAAAATATCTCGCCCCGGTGTTGATGTAACAACCCGATACATAACGTAAAAAAGCGAAAGCTCCCGTTGATGGGGGACTTTCGCTTTTTTTACGTCGTGAGGCGTAGCGGTTTATTTTTTGCAGCCGCCACAGTGAGAGCCTTCGGCTTTCTCTTTCTTGCAGCAGCCCTGCTTGGCTTCGCCCGATTCGTGCTTCTTGCATCCGCCGCAGTGGGTGCCTTCGGCTTTCTTGCAGCAACCCTTCTGAGCCGGAGCGGCGCAGGCTTCGCCGGTTGCCACACTTGCCTCATAGCCGATTTTCTTGAATGCTGCCGTGAGCTTTTCAGGGGTTGTCTTGGCGGGGTCGTAGGTCACGGTCACGGTCTGAGCCGAGAGATCGGTGGCGATTGAGTTGACGCCCTTTTCGAAGCGCAGATTTGATTTGATTTTGTTTTCGCAGTTCTGGCAGGTCATCTGAGGATTGACGGTGAACACGGCGGTTTCAGTCGCTTTGGGCGATTTTGCAGATGCCGATATGCCGCAGATGGCGATGATGGCCACGCCTGCCAGAAGTGTCATGATTCTTTTCATTTTGCGGAAGATTATTTTGGGTTAGAGATATTTGGTGAAGTTATAGCGGAAGCCGACGTAGACCATGGCGCCGTGGAGCGGCCCATAGATCATCGTGGCGTCAAAGTCGTTGCCCCACGGGTCGGAGGCTCCTACAATCGGATTTTTCTGGCGGAAGTTGGTGAGGTTCTCGCCGCCGAGATAGATGGCCCAGTGGCGGAAGTTGCGGGTAATCTGGGTGTTGAGCTGAGTGAAGGCCTTGTAGCGAGGGCTCCACGACAGGTTGCCGTCGGCAAGCTGATAGGGGGAGGGCATGCGTCCGCCGCCATTGAGGGCAAGCGAGACATCAAATTGCCAGAGCCCCATCATCGGAGTGTAGCTGACGGTGAGCAAGCCTTTGTTGCGCGAGGTCAGGGGCTTCTGCTCCATGACGTTGAGATAGCGGGCGCGCACGTCGGTCAGTCGCCAGGCAAGGCTCAGGGTCAGGTCGCTGAGCGGCGAGGCGGTCAGTTCCACCTGAACGGCGTGGGAGTAGGACCGGCCGGAAGTGGAATAGATGAATGCCGCGTGGGGGTCGCGATCGAGGTTGAGCATGAGCTGGTTGTAGAATCGGGTGTAGTAGTATTCGGCATCAAGGCTCAGTTTCCGGGAGCCGATGGTGAAATCATAAGTGGCGCCGATGCCATAGTTGGCGGCCGATTCGCGGTGAAGTTCGGGGTCGATAACGAGCCGTCGCGACGAAGCGAGCAAATAGGAATACTCGGCCAGTGGATGGGGCGAGCGATAGCCTTTGCCGGCCGAAGCATGAAGCGAGAGAGCCTCAATGGGGCGATAGCGCAGATGCATTCGGGGTGTGAAGGCAGATCCGTAGAGACTGCTGTGGTCATATCTCACTCCGGCCATTGCAGTCAGTCGGTTGTCGGCGAGATTGAGCGTATATTGGGCATAGGCGCCCGGGAGCATCTCGCGGTCGGCAGTGCGCTGCAGGGGCGAGGAGGCCTCCGGAGTGAGACGGAAGCGGTAGTGATAGTCATCGAAGTTGAGCGACAGGCCGGTTGACAGGGCATGCATGTCGTTCCATTTTCTTTCAAACATCAGCGATGCATACACTTCGCGCTGGTCGATGTTGCAAAGCCGCAGACCGTAGGCGGCGTCCTGGTCGTGGCCTGATGCGGAGAGTATTAGTGCGATGTTGCCGTCGTTGTCGCGGTCAAACATATAGGCGTTCTTTGTCATCGCCTCCCATCGGCGGGTGTCGATGTCGATGGTGTAGAGCGGCAGCGAGGGATTGTGGTCGGGCATGGAGTGGTGAGTATCCTGACCGCTCCGGCGGCGCTCGTCGAGATATTTGAATGAGGCCTGAAACACATAGGATGAGCCGAGATAGGCCACGCGCGGCATCAGCGAATACTGGCGTATGCGCGGTGTGTCCATGAATCCGTCGTCATTGCTGTCGTGGCCCGAAAACGAATTTTCGAAATGGGTCAGCAGTCCGGCGCTCCAGTTGCCTCCGAGATGCAGATTGCCGTCAACGTTGGCTTCGAGCTTGTTCATCATGTCATAGTACATATTTACCGACAGCGACGGATCAAGCTGCGGCTTCTTCATCTCCACGTTGATTTGGCCGGTGATTGATTCATAGCCGTTTTTGACCGACGAAGCTCCTTTCGACACCTGAATCGACTGCATCCACGGTCCCGGAATGTAGCCCAGGCCGTAGGGAGCTGCGGCTCCGCGAAAGTTCGGAATGTTTTCGGTGAGCATCTGAACGTAGCTGCCCGAAAGACCGAGCAGCCTGATCTGGCGGGCTCCTGTGGCTGCATCGTTGTAGTTGACATCGACCGAGGGATTGGTGGTGAAGCTCTCGCCGAGGTTGCAGCAGGCGGCTCGTTTGAGTTCGGTAGCCGTAATCACGCGACCGTTGACCGCCCCGCTCATGCGGAGCGGCCCGCGGGCTGCCGACACGATGACTTCTTCGAGATCTTTCAGCGTGTCAGCCGGCTCCTGAGCGGCTCCTGCAAGGGAGGAGCCAAGAATCAGGAGGGGGAAGATAGTGCGCCTCATCAGTGGGGGAAGGTTTAGAGTGTGTTTACTTTTAAATGATTCATTATAATACACACTCTTCATGTATTAATTTGGTTTAAAATAAACACACTCTATTTCATCTCGGCAGCGATGCGGGCGGCAATAGATGCCATTTCATCGGCAGGCAGCGAGATGTGGTTGCGGAAATTGAGGTCGGCCTCGGTCTGGATGGGAACGAGGTGGATGTGGGCGTGAGGCACTTCCATGCCGAGTACAGCCTCGGCGATGCGTGCGCAGGGCAGAGCGGCTTTCTGAGCCAGAGCCACGCGCTTGGCAAAGAGCTGCAGCGAGGTGTAGTCTTCGTCAGAGAGGTCAAAGAGGTAGTCGACCTCCTTTTTGGGAATGACCAGCGTGTGGCCCGGAGTCATCGGGTTGATGTCGAGAAACGCAAAGTTCTTTTCATCTTCCGCCACTTTGTAGCAGGGGATTTCGCCTGCCACGATTTTGCTGAATATCGAAGCCATGACTTTTTTAGAATTTGGTGAACGGTGTGTGACGCTGGCGGAATCAGAAGTTGATTTCCACGATTTCAAATTTCATCAGGCCTGCGGGAACCTTGATTTCAACCACTTCGCCGAGCTTGTGGCCGAGAAGACCCTGGGCAATGGGGGTGCTGGAGCCGATTTTCTTTTCCTTGAGGTTGGCTTCGCTGTCGGCCACGATGGTATATTCCATAGTCATGCCATTAGCCACGTTTTTGATTTTCACGCGGTTGAGAATCTGCACTTCCTCATTGTTGAGATTGCTCTCGTCGATGATGCGGCAGCTTGCCACGAGGTCTTTCAGCTGCGAAATCTTCATTTCGAGCATACCTTGAGCTTCCTTGGCAGCGTCATATTCAGAGTTTTCCGAGAGGTCGCCTTTGTCGCGGGCCTCAGCGATAGCACGAGAGATTTCAGGGCGTTTCACGGATTCGAGATAAGCGATCTCTTCCATTTTCTTCTTGTAGCCCTCTTTGGTCATGTAAGTAATAGGCATAGCAGTATGTTTTTATTGTTTGATTTATTCAGTTAATGATGGTTATCCGGCGGTCAGGCAGGCAGTTCTTTTCCAGTCTTCACTCTCTTTTTCCGGACGCACGAGCCGTGCGTCCCTACAGCCTGTGGAAAGCCATAATGAAAGCAATCCATTTCGCCAAAAAGTAAAAAATTTTGGAATCTCAGCCCTCGGCGGGTGAGACTCCATGATGGAAAAGTCTGCAGGCAGACCATTTGCGTAGATGTTGATGCAAAGTTAGCAAGATTGCCCGAATCCGCCAACTTTTTTCAGTCAAAAAACGTCAAAAACCGGGTGGTTCTCAATAATAGCAATTTATATAATTCGGCTTTAATCAATATAAAACAAAATAAATCGTGAATTATATAGATTCAGAGCAGGCGACATGTCCTAGGGAATCAATACGACTTGGATAGCTTCGATTAACGGCGCATCGGCTTCTTCGTATGAGCGGAGCGGATATCGTTCGGAAGTGGCATTTTCATTTGCACCATAGTCAATGCCGGCGCATAAAGCGAGAGCCTGTTGTTCTGTCTCGAATAATTCGGGTTGAGGGGAGTCGAGCATATCGTCAGAGACAAGGTATTCTTTGAATCCGTCGTACAGTCAACCATTTTTAGGAAAAGACAGATTGAGCATTAAAGAGTAATGTCTTGTATGGAAGAAACCTCTTCCTTGCTGATGGTGCTCTTTGTATGGACTTTCTGCATTAGTATAATGAAGAGTCAGCCATCCCCATAGTCCTGATAATCCACGTTCGTTTAACTCAATTATATTTCCTGTTTGATAACCGTCTTCATCCAATACCATGTATACACCTTCCCTTATTTCTCGACCTAGACTTACGCACCATATGTCATCCTCATGAAAATGGTTATCCTCAAAGTTTGAATCTGATGGGAATGTCCCTCTGTAGCCGTTCTGAGTTTTAATTTTTACACGATCAAAACTAACCCAATGTATCTGCGCGGATAATGTAGAACAAATGGAAGTTATAAATAGAGTGAAAATTATAAGTATACGTTTCATATTACAAAATTACAAAATTACAAAATTACAAAATTACAAAATTATTCATAGAACGCCAGCCATTGAAAGTGAAAAAGAGTCGTGGTACAGGAATTGCAACCGATGGTTCTCAATAATTCACCGTCGTCGAGGGTTATTTGGTTTTCCAGGTGCGGGCGAGGCCTCCCTGGGCGGTTTCTTTGTAGATGGAGGGGAGGTCGTGGCCGGTCTCTTTCATCACTTCCACCACGCGGTCGAACGACACGCGATGGTCGCCGTCGGTGAAGGCGGAGTAGAGGTTGGCGTCGAGGGCGCGGGCTGCGGCGTAGGCGTTACGCTCGATGCAGGGTATCTGCACGAGTCCGCACACCGGGTCGCAGGTCATGCCCAGGTGGTGTTCGAGACCCATCTCGGCGGCATATTCTATCTGCGCGGGGCTCCCTCCGAATAGCTGGTTGGCGGCAGCTGCGGCCATGGCGCAGGCCACGCCAACTTCGCCCTGGCAGCCCACTTCGGCACCGGCAATGGAGGCGTTGTGTTTGACCACGTTGCCGATGAGGCCGGCTGTGGCGAGGGCACGGTAGATGCGCGCGTCGGAGAAGTTGCGGCTCTTCTGAAGATGATAGAGCACGGCCGGAATCACTCCGCAGGAGCCGCACGTGGGGGCGGTGACAATTTCTCCGCCGGATGCATTTTCTTCGCTGACGGCGAGGGCGTAGGAGAAAACGAGTCCGCGCGACTGGAGATTGCTTTTGTAGCCTTCGGCACGGACATGGTAGGTGGCGGCACGCCGACGCAGGCCGAGCGGACCGGGAAGCACCCCCTCGCGGTCGATACCGCGTTCAACGGCCCGGCGCATCGTGGCCCACACCTCGGCAAGATAGTCCCAGATTTCCGGGCCTTCACATTGCTCCACATACTCCCAATAGGTCTTGCCGGTGTCTTCACACCATTGGAGGATTTCGCTCAGCGAATTCATGTCATAGACGTCGGGACTCTCGCCGCCGCGCTCTCCCTCTTCGGCTATCTGGCCGCCGCCCACACTGTAGACTGTCCATGATTCCATTTCCCGGCCATCGGCATCGAGTGCGCGGAAGGTCATGCCGTTGGGGTGGAAGGGGAGGAAGATTTCCGGTTTCCACACGATGGTGGTCGGCGCCACCGGATTCAGGGTGTCGAGTATGGCGGTGTCGGTCATGTGGCCTTTGCCGGTTGCTGCAAGGCTGCCATAGAGTGTGACCTCAAACGAGGAGGCATCGGGGTGGAGTGCAGCAAATTTTCGGGCTGCATTGCGTGGGCCCATGGTGTGGGATGATGAGGGGCCGGTGCCTATGCGGTAGAGTTCGCGGATTGATTTCATTGTTTCGGATGGCTTGTTTTCTTTTCTGGGAGCAAGGGAGCGCGCCTATTTTAAAACGAAATCGACCCGCCGGTGGTTGCCGTGCGGGTCGATTTTATTTTGGTGATGTTTATTTCGCTTTCGGCTTACTTGGCAGAGTTGAACACTTTGACAAGACGGTTGGTGAATTTGCGGTCGCCGAGCAGCATGCGGAAGGTTGCTTCACTGTTGCGGAGCGAGCCTACGCCACGACGCTGCATGAAGAGCATTTCGTCGGTTTTGGGGTTGAGCGCACGGGCGGGTGCGTTAACTTCGGTAACCTGATAAACAACCACGCCGTCGGGAGCGGCTACGGGAGCCACGAGGAGGCCTTTGGGAGTGGTCACGATCTGAGCGAGAAGCTCGGGACCATAGTTGTAGATGCTGTTGTAGAAGTTGACAACATCGGTTGAGGGTTCAACACCCATTGCAGTTGCGTAGGTGGCAACGTCGGTGCCTTTGCCTTTGAGGGCGGTGGCAGCCTTGGTAGCAGCTTTTTCGAGGGCAACTTCGCGAGAGAGGTTGGCTTTGACGGTGGGGTGTTCGGTTGTGATGTAGTCAGTGAATACGTTTTCAAGAGCAGCTACGAGGAATGAGCCGGTGCGTTCGTCGCCGAAGATGGGCGAAACCTGACCTTTTTCAGCGTCGATGGCCCAAGCTGCGGCAGCGTGGGAGTTGGGCAGGAAGATGGGGCCCTGCTGGCTCTGGCTGAGCATCACGTAGGGGTTTGAAGCGCTGATGTCGTAGAGATTGAAGTTGTAGTTGGCAGCGGCAGCGTTCTTTTCAAATTCGGCTGCAGTGTTGTTTTTGGCAACGTACTGTTCGAGTTTCGCGCGAAGGTCGTTGATGGTGGCAGTGGAGGGGTGGAGGTTGAACGACACGAGTGCGAGTTCAACGGTCTGCTCGGGAGCTTTGCGTGAGTTGACAGTGTAGTAGCGTGCGATTGTTGAGGTCGAAGCGGTGTCGGGCTGGAAGGCCTGGCCAATTTCAGCGTTGATGAAGGCTTCTTTGAATGCCTGGAGGTCGGCGCCGATGAGCTGGGTGAGGTTCTGGTCGGCGAGCACGGGGTTGGAGAGTGACACTTTCACGGAGTCAACGGCGAAGAGATCGGAGTCGAGCTTGCGGAGATCTTCAGCAGGCTTGCCGGCAGCGATTGCGGTGCGGATTGAGTCGGCTTTGGGGTTTTCTTCGGTCTGGAACACCACGAAGCTGATGGTGACGGTGTCCACTTCGCTTGATTTGCCGAGGAGTTTGGCCATGAGGAAGTCGGTGGGACCGTTCTGGAGCATGGTGGCTTCGCCCACGTTGGCTGAGTCGGCAAATGATTTCAGTTTGGGGTCGCCCTGCTTGCCGAGAGCCGAAGAGGTGACGGTGAAGCGGCGTGAGTCGAAACCTTTGCGGCCACGGAGGGCGTCGAGGTCTGGAGTGGTGTTGAGTGAGTCAAGCACTTCTTTGACTTCTTTGCGCGCAGCTTCTTCATCGGCAACCGAGGGAACGATGGGCACGGTGATCATGCCTACGAGGCGTGATTCTTCAGCCAGACGATAGAATGATTTGTGGGCATCCCAGCGTTTCTGGATTTCTTCGTCGGTCACTTTGTCGTTGGGGTCGGGAGCCACGACTTTCTTGGCGAAGGAGATTTCATAGCCGGTGTTGGCATCGGCGTAGAGCTGCTTGAGGTCAAGTTTGTTGGGCACCATGGTCGACGCAAGCATGTTGGAGAACTTGGTCTGGAGAAGGTGCTGTTCGAGCTGGTTTTCAAAGTTGATCCATGCCTGCTGAAGTTGGCGGGCATCGACATCGGTCTGGCCGTATTTTGCAGGGTTGAAGCAGTAGTCGCGGAACATTGAGGCTGACTGGAACATGCCGTTTGACATCTGCATTGCCAGATAGTCGCCCACCATTGAGCCTTCGCCGTTGACGGCGCAGTTGAGCTCATCGTCGGTCACGGTCATGCCGAGGCGGTCGTATTCTTCCTGATAGAGCTGCTCGAGGAGCATCTGCTGAAGGAGCTGCTGGTTGAGGTAGGCACGTTCTTCGTCGGAATTACCTGCGCCGTTCTGGTTGGCGTTGTTAAGTCGATTTTGAAATTCTGCGGCTTCGATTTTCTTGCCGTCAACTGAGGCAACGCTCTGGTCGGGGCCGAAGAGCGTGTGCATTTTGAAGAAGTCACCGATGATGAAGGCGAGAAGCGCCACACCGATGATGATGAGCAAAAGCGCTGATTTGCTTCTGATTTTCTCTAAGGTTGCCATTAGTTTTTAAAGTATCTGTTTTTATTTTTTTTCGTTTTTCCATTACGCACAATATTGCCCTGCGGAGTAGTCCGAAGGCAATATAGCGCACAAAGATACATTTTTTTGACGTTTCTTCAAAATTTATTTTCCAAAAGCTTTGCGGAATGTGTCGACGAGGTCATCTTTTTCCCATGTGAAGAGCTCTACTTCCATGGTTTTGTCGGGTTCATATTTTGAGTGGAAAGTCTTGGTGACGGTCTGGGGGGTGCGTCCGAGATGTCCGTAGGATGCGGTTTCAAAATAGATGGGGTTGCGCAGCTTCAGACGCTTTTCAATGGCGTTGGGACGCATGTCGACTGTGTTTGCCACGATGTCGGAGATTTCGGCATCGGTCATCGGCACGGTGGCAGTGCCATAGGTGTTGATATATAAGCTCACGGGCTTAGCCACGCCGATTGCATAGGCCACCTGCACGAGGGCCTGGCGGCAGATGCCGGCCATCACGAGGTTTTTGGCGATGTGGCGCGCGGCGTATGCGGCCGAACGGTCAACTTTGGAGGGGTCTTTGCCGGAGAATGCACCGCCGCCGTGGGCGCCGCGGCCGCCGTAGGTGTCGACAATGATTTTACGTCCGGTCAGACCGGTGTCGCCGTGGGGGCCGCCGATCACGAATTTGCCTGTGGGGTTGACGTGGAGAATCACTTCATCGTCGATCATCGCAGCCACCTTTTCGGGAAGTGTGGCTTTGACGCGGGGAATAAGCACTTCGCGCACATCGCGCTCAATCACCTCAACCATGCGGCGGTCAGCCTCAGCCTGCGAAAGCTCTTCGTTGGGAAGGATAAATTCATCATGCTGAGTGGAGATTACGATGGTGTGAACGCGCACCGGCTGGCCGTCGGGGGTGTATTCCACAGTCACCTGGCTCTTCGAGTCAGGGCGAAGATAGGTGCGCAGATGACCGTTGGCGTCAACGTAGGTCATAGCGTCCTCGTTGCGACGGATTTCAGCCAGTTCGCGCAGCAGGCGGTGGCTCAGGTCGAGAGGCAGAGGCATGTAGGAATCAGTCTCGTCGCAGGCATAGCCGAACATCATGCCCTGGTCGCCGGCACCCTGGTCTTCTTCATTCTCGCGCTCAACGCCGCGATTGATGTCGGCGCTCTGCTCATGGAGGGCCGAGAGGATGCCACACGATTCAGCTTCAAACTTGAGAGAGCTGCGATTGTAGCCGATGCGGTCAATAACGCCTCTGACGGTTTCCATCAAATCAACATAGGCTTTCGACTTCACTTCGCCGGCAATGGTCACATGACCCGTGGTCACAAGTGTTTCGCAAGCGACCTTCGACTGCGGGTCGCGGGCAAGAAATTCGTCGAGAATAGCGTCGGAAATCTGGTCGGCTACTTTATCGGGGTGTCCTTCAGATACGGATTCGGATGTGAACAGATAGTTCTTTTGGTTGGTCATAGTCTGTGAGTTATTTAGTTTTCGTTTTGTTTCGGTGGGCTATATATATTTATATATAAAGGTGTAAAAAAACAAATGGCGTTGCTTCTTTTCAAGCAATGCCAAAACCAAAAACTCATCGCATAGGCGTGTATAAAATAGCGGTGTGCGGTTTTAGCATTTTTTTGAAAGTGGTTGCAAGCAGCCAAATTTTTCCACTTTTACCCTGCAAAGTTAACAATTTTCCCCGACATCTCCAAATCCCCACCCGCAACTTCCCCAAAAACATCTCACAAATGCGAGTCATAAGCCGAGGCTCACAAGGCGTCGCACCGATTAATATAATTAATCAAAACTAATGATTCTGTCAAAATTCTTCCGGTGTCATTTTTTAGTGTTCAGTATCTCACCGTAGTCTTCAAGCCGATTGTTTGGGTGTTCTATAAATGTGTTGATATCAATAAATCAATAATATTTACATCACTTTTTTCTGGGATTAGTTTGTAGTTATCTCTTTCGATGCCTGTTGGGGTTATCCAGATTAGCTCGGGATTCATGTCATTTTTGTATGATATAACAATTAATCCGGTAACAGGTGATGATTTTGTAATCCACTCTATTGTTTTATTCTTTGACAGCTTATAGACAGCTCCTGATTCAGACGATGAATAGTCCAAGACATCAGAAATAATGAACTTGGATAGATTTTCAATAATGGTGGTTGTCTCAGATGGATCCAGAAACAGGGTCATGACATTTTTATTATTAATAATATCGCTATTAAGAATATATTTTACAAATTCTGACCGTGACATACTTTTCGTATCTGCTGGCTCCTGGGTGTATAATTTGATGGCTTCAATGCCGTTCATTCTCGGTTTTGTCTGTTCCCATATTGCCACTTGCTGACTCACATCGTCCATATTATCTTCATCTTCATAGTGGAGATTATATAGGTAGTCATTAAGTTTTTCTGAATAGTGGTAAAGTTTTCCGTTTGTTTCAATATCTTCATAAGAAACCCATAGGATTTGAGGGAGACGTCCATTATTAAAATAGATGGTGATTAATATTTTGGGTTCACGCCTCCAATTGTATTCTTCAAATATCCAACCTGATGATTTGCTGACACCAAAAGTGTTGCCGTCTGCCATGCTTCTCAAGGGAGGGGTATCGATTAACGCACATTCATTGAGCAACGTAATAAATGTGTTGATCTCGGTAGTATCCTCCAGTATTGAATACGCTCCACGGTCTGCTGTAGCGGAGCGCTTGGAAAACATACCATCAAAAATTTTGAGATAACTTTGAATTATAACGCCTCTAACGTTATCGGCACAAATCTCGGCATGTAATATGGATGATACTTGGCAGATGAAAACAACAAGAATAAATTTTACAAGTCTCATTTTGAATTGTATTAAAGGTTGATGGTCCCAGAAGCTGTTTAAATTTATGTCAAGAAGATTATTATTAGCACATAAGTTTAAACAGGTTCTCAAAGATAAGGAATTATTTTAATCCGACCAATTGTGATGATTCGTGAATGATGCATAACATCCGTAGATGGGGTTAAGGGTATGCGGCAGATGCCCTTTGGAGCTGCCGGGCGCGGATCTGCCAACCATCTTATTGCATTGCGATGGAAAAAGGGAAGCGGCCTCGGTGACGGATGTCGCCGGGGCCGCTTCGGTAGTGTGGGGGTATCGGATTGCCCCGGTCAGGTTGGCGGGGCTAATCTATGGGCGGGGAGGGGTTATTCTTCGTTCCAGGTGCAGGACTGGAAGGTGAAGACGCCGGGGGCTGTCACCTGATAGATGATGGTGGCGGGGAGAGTTGCCGAGCCGGTGTAGTAGAAGAAGTGGATGGTGTAGAAGGGTTCTACGCCTTTTGATGTCGGGGCTGCGTCGGGATGGATGATGGCGAGTGCTGCGGGGAACACTTCTTTTTCAAAGCGTTCTTTTTCGAGAGCAATCACTTCGTCGTCGGTCATCGAGTCGTAGCCGGGATACTGGGTCTTGGCTGCCGAAGCGCGGAGGTCGACGTTGCCCTGGTAGGCTGATGTGCCGCAATAGTATTCGTTGTTGCCGTAGCTTGAAACGTAGGCTGAGCCGTCGGGCACGTTGGCTGCAACCCAGTCAACGCAGGTCTGATAGTAGAGTGTTGAGATGGCAACTCCGCGACCTGCAGGGAGGGTGATTTCAACATCGGGGCTGTAGACCCATGTGCCGGCTTTCTTCACAAACTGAGCTGTCACGACGGTGGTGCCGTTGAAGCCGCCGGTCCATTCTGTGCCGGTGTAGCGACATTCGGCGCAACGGGTCACGTTGGTTGAACCATTATAGTAGGTGTAGACAACGTAGCGGATATCGTCGGCCTGAGCGTAGGGGTAGGTCTGACGCAGATAGGTCGGGAGGAGTTCCTTGGGTGAGTTGCCGGAGAGGTTGTCGTAGCTCTGGCCCATTGCCTGATAGTCGGCGTGGTTGAGCACGGTCATGTTGGCAACGGCGGTCCATTTCGATCCGTCGAACATATACATTGCGTTTTCGGCAGTAGAAGCCACGGTCACTGCGCGCGATGCGGGAGCCACGGCAGCTGAGGCGCTGAGGGAGGTGATGGGTTTCGAGTCAACTTTGGTGATGATGGTGTTGAAATATTTGCCTTTGCTTGCAATGGCCATCACATAGCCTTCGAAGGTGACGGTGGCGCCGTCGGTGAGGAGGGCTTTGACTTCGTTGGTTGCTCCGTAGGGGCTAACCTGAACGGTGGTGCCGTCGAGGATGATGTTGATGTAGTTGCCACTGACGGTCACGGTGCCGGTGAACTGGGAGTAGACGGGGCTGATGGGAGCAGCATCGGCAGCTGTGTTAGCTGCAACGAATGCGTCGATTTCAGCGCCGGTCCAGGTTTTGGGAGTGGGATAGGTCACGGCTTGAGTACCAACCACGTCGGCAGTTGAGCCTTTGGCGAGCTGGAAGGCATAGTTGTAGGAGTCAACGTTGGCCGACAGTTCAACCTGGTCGCCGAGCTTGAGGTCGTTGTTGTTGGTAGGCTGGTAGCAGAACACAGAGCCTGAGGCGTCGGTGATGATGGGACCCTGGGTTGAGAGGGCAGTCACCACACCTTTGATGTCGACTGCATCGCCTTTGCTGATTGAACCGAGCACCGATGAGGGGGCAAACTCGGGAGTCTCGGGAGCTGAGCCGCCAAACACGGGGTCGGTGGCCGAATTGTTGTAGCTGACAATCACATACTGGCCTTCGGTGGCATCGGCATANNCGTTTTTNAGAATNTTGGGGATATTCTTNGCTGCGGTGCAAGAGGGGGCGAAGGCTTCNGTGTAGTTCTGGTCGCTGTCCCAGGCAGTCATGTAGTCGTCGGCGGTGACGGTGTATTTTTCGGCATTTGNCGCACCGGTCACGATGGCGGGCTGTCCGGCCATTGTCTCGTAGTTGACACGAACGTAGGAGCCATTTGAGAGCGCGAAGTAGGGGAAGCGTTCGTCGGCCAGGAAGAAGGGGAGATAGGATTCGGCGTCGATAACGTCGGTGAAGTAGCCCTGCGAGCCCATGGCTTTGAGCTCGTCTGTGGCACCCTGNCTTTCGGCATANGCTTTGGCCGAAGAGAGGCCGGCGAGGGAAGCGTAGTCAACCTGCGTCATTGTGTATTCTACGCTCGAAGAGCCCTTGTAGGGGTCCATGTCTTCGAATCCGTCGAGTTTGTCATTCCACGAATTGTCGTCGCAGGCCGCGAGGGCGAGGGCGCAACCCGAGAGGATGGCAATGCGGTTGATATATTGTTTCATATCTTGATTGGTTGTCGGTTATTAGAAGTTAACTTTGAGTTTGAAACTATAGGTGCGGCCGAAGGAGTAGAACACGCGGTTGGCGTTTTCCCATGTGCCGATTGCGCCGAGGTCGGTCTGAGCCTGGGTCACGTAGTTATAGTTGAAGAGGTTGTTGACGTTGCCATAGATGGTNGCGTCGAGTGCGCCGAGCTTGAAGCGATAGCTTGCGTTCATGTCGAAAGCGTTGCCCCAGGGAATTCTCCAGGGGGTGCCGGGTTTGAGCACTTTGCCGTTCTGGAGGTTCGANGAAGTCAGCGAGATGTCGGAGTAGTTGCGGAAGTAGCCGGTCCAGTCGGCGCCGATGCGGAAGCCTTTGAACGGACGGAAGGTCACGCCGAGCGAAGTGGTGGTCTGAGCCGAACCGCTCACTTTGACGCCTTTCTGTTCGAGGGTNGCGTGGAGGTGNTCTTCAGCCATGATGCCGGTGGCGATGGTGCCGTTGAGGTTCGACAGCGGAGCGCCGTTCTGGTTGTAGAAATAGCCGGTGGCGTTGGAGTCCCAGATCCAGTCGCCGAGCGAGAGCATGGCGTCGAGTTCAAACCACTTGGTGGGGCGATATTTTGCCGAGACTTCGATGCCCATGTGGCGTGCGTCTACGCCTGACATTGCNAAATAGTAGTAGTTGGAGCCGTCCTGAGCGATTGCGGGGTCAATCTGCTCGCCTTTGCTCATGGTTTTGTCCATCCACTTGGTGTAGTAGGCGTTGACGTCGATGGCCAGCTTGGGAGAGTGGTAGCCGTAGCCCACTTCNATAGAGCCTACCTTTTCGTTGAGCGCGTCGGGGTTGGTGATGTTTGAACGCTGTGAAGAGAGGAACACNCCGTAGCTGAAGAAGGGAGCGCGGCTGATGTANCCGGCGTTGAAGAACACGTTGTTGTTGCGGTCGATGTTGTAGTTTGCACCGCCCTTGATGGTTCCGCCGATGAAGTTTTTGGTTTCGGAGCGGGAGTTNGCTTTGTCGTAGTAGTAGAAGTCTTCGCGCCAGTAGGTGTTGTTGTTGAGAGCGCCGGCGAGCACGAGGTTGAGCTTCTTGTCGAGCATGGTGTATTCAGCCTGGCCGTAGATGCCTTCCTGGCAGGTGAAGCCGTCGTAGTTGCGGTTCACAACGTCGCCAACGTGGAGGTGTTCGTAGACCCATGCGGTGTTGGTGTTGTTGTAAACGGCATTGTTGTAGGGCTGCACGTTCTGGCGGTTGTAGTTGTCGATGTAGTATTCGCCGCCGAAGAGGTCGGAGATGACAGTCTTGTGGTGGCCAACGTAGTAGCGGAGGTCAAGACCGCCGGTCAGGGCGAGTTTGTCGCCGTTTTTGAAGTCGATTGATTTNTTATAGGAGGAGATGAGACCGTAGGTTTCGTGGTTGTTGAGCTGCTTGCCNATAACCATGTTTGAGCCGGTCAGTGAGTTGGCGTTCATCTCTTCAACGGCAGCATAGTCATAGTAGCCTTCGGGGGTGCGGAACTGCATGTTGAGGTTGCCGTTGTTGGCGCCATACCATGATGATGAGTAGCTTGTCTTTGAGCCGTCGGGGTTGACTACTGTGCGTCCCAGACCAGTGCGGCCGCCGCCGGAGGTCACTGAGAGATAGAATGAAGTCGACAGCGAAGAAGATGCGTCGATCTGCCAGATGTGGTTGAGGGCAATCTGGGGTTTGTGGTAGAAGTTGTGGTTTGAGTTATAGGTTTCGCCGTTTTTGCGGTAACCGAATGTGGGGTTGTAGCGATAGGGGCTTTCGCCGTTCATGTAGTCGCGNACCTGCTGCCAGCCTTCGATTGTGAGACCGTTGTTGTAGTTGCGCTGGTCGTGCCACTGNGGAGCGCCGAANCCGGTCAGGCCAATCTGGTGGCGGTCGTTGATGCGCTTGGTGATGTTGACGAACCAGGAGTATGCTTCATAAGCNGTGCCCTGAATGTAGCCGTCGGCCCATTTGCGNGAGCCGAGGAGGGTGATGGCCCANCCGTTTTTCATCAGGCCGGTTGAGAGCTTGAAGCCGATGTTGTTCATGCCGTCGTTGCCCATGCCATACCAGAGAGAGCCGCCTTTTTCAACGTCGATTGTGCGGGTGGTGATGCTGATTGTGCCGCCGATTGAGGGGGTNGACACGATGGTGGCACCGAGGCCGCGCTGAGTCTGGATGCTTGAAGCCACGTCGGAGAGGTTGGCCCAGTTGCTCATGTAGACGCCGCCCCATTCCATGTCGTTGACGGGGATACCGTTGATGAGCATAGCGATGTTTTCGCTCTGGAAGCCGCGCATGCGGGTCTTGGCATCGCCCCAGCCACCGCCNTCGGAGCGGGTGTAGACNCCGGGAGTGGTTTTGAGCACTTCNAGCAGTTCGGAGTTGCCGAGCTTGAATTCAAGCTGTTCGGCCGAGATGGTCGACATGGCAACGGGAGTTTCGCGGGTCTTACCGATTGACTGAGTCACGACNACGTCGTTGAGCATCTTTGAATCGGGTTCCATTGCGATGACGCCCAGCTTGGGAGCGGGGGCCACTTCAACGGGTTTGTAGCCAACGAAGCTGACTTTTAGTTTCTTGCACGATGCGGGAACGTTGATTTTGAAGTTGCCGTTACCGTCGGCGATCGTGCCGATAGAAGTGCCGACTGCGGAGATAGATGCGCCTGCCAGAGGCTCATTCATTTCGTCGACAATCTGTCCTGTACAATTAATATTGGGTGCAGCGACAGCAGCGATGCACGCAAGCCAAATTGCACTGGCTAAGAGAAGCAGTCTCTTCATAAAAATGAAAGATTTTGGTTAGAAATGTTATGATAATGATGGTTTTATCCTGNTNGCNGTCGAGAGTGATGAATGGTGGCAGGAATCCTTCNGCGGACGCTGCGGCANGAGGAGATGANGTCGACAGAGAGATTCTGCCGACAAAGTTAGGAAATAATTCTGAATAAAAAGTGAGAATTTTTTGAAATCTTTAATATTTTTTAATAGTAAAATTTCAAGTTGCGGAGTGGTCAGTCGCGCAGGGTGAACAGGGGTGAGGGGTCGAAGCGGGGGAGCGCTACGAGCTGGGTCGCGCAGCTTCGCGACTGTGGAGTGCCTGAGCCGTNGCCAATGGAGGTGATGCCGNCGGCGGCGAGCTCGCGGCGAATCGTTTCNAGNGCCAGCTCGGGGGTGTTGTTGTCTTTGCTCAGGTGGCAAAGGAAGATGTGGGANGGCATGTTTGCNGCGAAGCGGGCGAGGAATTGGCCTGCAACGCGGTTGTCGAGGTGGCCGTTGTCGCGCTCTATGCGTGCTTTAAGATATTGGGGGTAAGGGCCGTTGCGGAGCATCTCGGCATCGTAGTTGGCTTCGAGCATGATGTAGCGCGCCTGCGACATGTAGTGTTCGACACGNGNTGTGATGCAGCCCAGATCGGTGGCAATGGCGAAGCGATGGTTGCCGTGGGTGATGAAATAGCCGGCATTGTCGGTGCCGTCGTGGCTCACGTCGAAAGCCGTCAGCTCGAAGTTGCCGATGCGGAAGGCAAACTCCTTGTAGATNGGGCGATGATAGTCTTTGACGCGGCGCGAGATGCTATGGCGGCGCAGCAACCCGGAGAGTGTCTTGGGGGTGCAGTAGATGCCGATGTGGGGGTGTTTGCGCACGAGNGAATAGACGAATCTGACGTGGTCGCTGTGGTCGTGGGTCAGACAGACGCCTTTNATGTGGCTGAGCGAAAGGCCATGGGCTTTCATGGCTGAGGCAACATTGTCGATGTCGACACCGGCGTCGATCAGCACTCCTCCCTCGGAGTCGCCGATGTATGAACTGTTGCCGGAACTGCCGCTGCCGAAGCTGATGAACACAATGTCATCGTGGACACGCAGCGCCGAGCGGTCCACTTCNATGTCGGCAATCGGGTTGGCTGAAGNTGATGCATCGCGCGCCGCAGCGGCGGAGGGCATNTTGATTATGAAATCGTCGATNGGAGGCAGTTGCGGNTCCGGGCGATTTGAGAAAGAGAGGGAAGCTCCATTGTCGGCAGACAGNTCGGCGGTGAAGTCAAAGAGTCCCGGCTGAGTGTGCTTTGGTGAATATTTGATTTTCTTTGCCATCGTTCTGTCGTATTGCCTTATTATTTATAGAGGAGAAAAATAGTGGGAGTTTTGTCGTAGTTATAGGTCGCGCGGGCCCATTTTGAGAGTGGACGGGTGATGATTGATTCGCCCGGNCCGGTGATGTCGGAGGCCACACACAGCAACATTCCGCCCGGCAGAAGTCGCGTCAGTTCGGCTATGAGCTTGTTGTTGCGATAGGGTGTTTCGATGAAAATCTGTGTCTGCCCTTCGCGCTCGATTCGGCGCTGCATTTCGCGGAGAGTGCGCGATCNCTCATCGGCCTGATGCGGGAGATAGCCTGCGAANGCCCAGGTCTGGCCATTGAACCCGCTGGCCATCAGCGANAGCAATATGCTCGACGGCCCAACGAGCGGACACACCCGATAGCCGCGTCTCTGAGCTTCGGCCACGGCCAAAGCGCCCGGGTCGGCCACGGCGGGACATCCTGCTTCCGACACAATGGCCATATCCTCGCCCCGCTCCATCGGNGCAAGCATCGANGCCACCTGCGCGGGGTCGGTGTGTTCGTTAAGCTCCACAAAGGTCAGCGAGTCAATGTCGATTGACCGGTCGCAGCGTTTGAGNAAACGCCGTGCGGAGCGGATGTTTTCAACTATGAAATGCTTGACAGTGCGCGCCACTTCGATGTTGNCCGCAGGCATCACCGACGCCGGATCGACGTCGCTCAGCGGCACCGGCAGCAGAAACAACACCGGCGCAGAGCCCGATGGCCGAGAATCAGTATGTGGCATTTTGTNTGTCATATCAANTACAAAATTAAGCATTTATTTCTATCTCCCCAAATAAACTTTTTGCCGGAGNAGATTTTGGCTTCGTTTGGCTTCGTTTGGCTTCGTTTGGCACAGCGCCGCCGCCAGCGCCGCCGGNGAGGCTGCCGCATATCATCGGCCGTNCACGGCCGATAAACCCAACACCCGGCCGAGAGGTCNTTGCGACATTCGTTTGCAAAGTTACAACACCATCCACCCCCTTTTTGCGAGAATTTGCCGAAANTGATTGGTGGATTGGTCGAGGATGTTTGGCGGAATGGGAACGGGNTGAAATTAAGTGTTAAAAAATGGCAATGATGTGAAAATATGTATTAACTTTGTGGCGCGGTTCAGACATATATATAAATAGGTGTCGGCCGTTTCGACTCAGGAAATATAATCATTCAGATATCACACAAATGCTATGAAAATTTTTACCAAATCTTCTCTTTGGGTTTCAATGGCCATTGCGGCTTTCGGGTCGGCTTCGGCTGAAATCCCATCGGGTTATTACGATTCATGTGAAGGTAAGACCGGTCAGGCTCTGCTGACGGCTCTTTATCAGAAAATTACGAATCACACCAATGTTGGTTACGACGGACTTTGGGATGTCTATAAAGTTTCCGACGTGCGTGCCGACGGCACTCTCTGGGACATCTACACGACCAAGGCCTGGAGCACAAATTTCACGAAGTGTGGCAACTACAAGGTGATTGGCGATTGCGTCAACCGCGAGCACTCGATGCCGAAGAGCGTCTGGGGTGGAGGAAAGTCGGCACAGTATTCCGACGCGTTCCATCTCTATCCCACCGACGGCAAGGTCAACGGTCAGCGATCGAACTATCCCTATGGCGAATGTGCCAATGGTACTCGTCTGGCCAACAATGGATCGGTTCAGGCTCTCGGCCGACTCGGCAGCTGCACTTTCAGCGGCTACTCCGGCACCGTGTTTGAACCCGATGACCAATATAAAGGCGACCTTGCCCGCTCCTATTTCTATATGGCTGCCTGCTACAACAATCTCATCGGCTCCTGGACTCAGGGCGAAATGGGCAACATGATGGGTGGTAACAACTACCCTGTGTTCAAGACCTGGGCCGTCAATTTGCTTCTCAAATGGGCCCGTCAGGACCAGGTGAGCCAGAAGGAAATCGATCGCAACGAGGCCGTCTACTCCTTCCAGAAAAACCGCAACCCGTTCATTGACCATCCCGAACTCGTGGAATATATCTGGGGCGACAAGGTTGGTCAGGCATGGTATGCCGGCGCTTCCGCCGAGCAGAGCGATATCCTTCAGCCGGTGCAGAATGTCACTCTCGATATGGGTATCGCCGCTGTCAACCTCGAAAAGACCTATCAGCTGACTGTCAAGACCAAAGGCGTTGAAGGAAATGTCTATCTGTCGGTCTATGACTCCGACCGCGCTCTCAGTCTCAACACCACCTCAATCTCCGCCGCTCAGGCCAATGCCGGTTACTCGCTGACAATCAAGTGCAAGGCTTCAAAAGCCGGAACCGTAATGGGCACACTCAGCATTTCGGCCGACGACATGGAGCGCGAAGTCGATGTGACCTGCACCGTGGTTGATGGTCTGCCGGTCTATGACGCGCAGAATGTCAGCAGCGACGAATTCACCGTTCGCTGGGTCAACCTCGGCGATGCTGCCAACTATACGCTCAATGTGTGTCAGGGTTCGCAGTCGCTTGCCGGTTATCCCAAGAGCGTGAAGGCTGCCGACGAATCCTACACAGTGACCGGTCTCGAACCTCTCACCGCCTATACATTCCAGCTCTCATCGACCACCATCTCATCGGAAGTGAAGAGCGTGACCACCGCCGACCTCGTGCCGAGCATCGATGTGCTTTTCGACGGCAATCTCCATTTCGATGCCGCTCCCGGTGTCAACTCCGATGTGGCCGAGCTGCTGCTCGACATTGAAAATGTGTCGGAAGATATCACAGTGACCGTCAAAGCTCCCTTCCAGGTTTCGACCGACAAGTCGAGCTGGTCGACAAGCGTGGTGCTCTCTCCCGACGAAGACCGCGTCTATCTCCGACTCGGCGCCACGTCAGAGGGCGAGTATGAAACTTCCATCATACTGACCGCCGGCAATTACACTGCCGACGATGCCGAGGCGACCGCCAGCGTCGTAGACCCCAACTCCACATTCTTCTTCGAAGATTGGGAGGAGGTAAATGCCCCGACAACAACAGTGAATTGCTATTCAAACACGACATTCCGCGGCACAGCCTGTGAGTGGGCCGTAAACAACGGCGGCTTCGGCACGGCTTCGCAGGATAAGTCGTTCAACGGCTCCGTCACCATGCGAATGGGTAAAGACACCAATAGCTCCCTCTCGATGAATGAAGACAAGGCCGGCGGCCTCGGCACCGTGGCCTTCCAGGCTGCCCTCTGGCCCAACGATGGCAGCGCCGTCATTGCCGTTGAATACTCGATGGATGGCGGTCAGACTTGGGAAACGGCTGAAAATGTGACCCTGTCAACCTCCACAGCCACCGGCTACAGTGTCAGCATCGACCGCGCAGGCAGCGGACGTGTTCGCTTCCGCCAGTTGTCAGGCTCCCGCTGGCTCATCGACGACATCTCGATTACAAACTACACTGAACTCAGTGCAGTCAACGAACTCGACTATCACTCATGGGATGCCTACAGCTGCGAGGGTCAGCTCGTGATTGAAAGCCGCGACGGCGCTTCGACAGTGAGCGTCTATGGTGTCGACGGCATCACTTGGGTCAACGCCCGACAGTTTGCCGCCGGTCGCCATCAGCTCGACCTCCCCGCCGGCCTCTACATCGTTGTTGCCGACGACTTCTCACGCCGTGTGCTCGTGAAATAACTTCTGCCGCAACAGACCTAATATAGCAGACGCGCCTGCTCCGCTGAAATTTTCGGAGCCGGCGCGTCCGTTTTTTTTGGCAATGACACAATAGTTTAGTAACTTTGCCAAAAATATACACATATTTAAAAAATGAATATATCTTATAATTGGCTTAAAGACTATATTGACACCGCGCTGACTCCCGAGCAGCTCGCTGCGGCCCTCACTTCAATCGGCCTCGAAACAGGCTCCGTTGAGGAAGTTGAAAGCATCCGTGGCGGACTTCGCGGCCTGGTGATCGGCAAGGTGCTCACCTGCGTTGAACACCCCGACAGCGACCACCTTCACATCACCACCGTTGATCTCGGCGACGGCGAGGCAACCCAGATTGTGTGCGGCGCACCCAATGTGGCTGCCGGCCAGACAGTGGTTGTGGCCACCGTCGGCGCAACGCTCTACGACGGCGACAAGGAATTCAAAATCAAGAAATCAAAAATACGCGGCGTTGAATCGTTCGGCATGATTTGTGCCGAAGATGAAATCGGCGTCGGTCAGAGCCACGACGGCATCATCGTGATTGACCGCGAGGTTAAGCCCGGCACTCCCGCAGCCGAATTTTTCGGCCTCAGCTCCGACTATGTGCTTGAAGTCGACCTCACTCCCAACCGCATCGATGCCGCTTCACACTATGGCGTGGCCCGCGACCTCTCCGCATGGTCGCAGCAGCATGCCGACTATCGCAAGGCCTGCAAGCCGGAAGTCGATTCGTTTAAAGTCGACAAAGCCGATGGCGCAACAGCCGTGGAGGTTGAAAACTTCGAGGCCTGCCCCCGCTATTGTGGTGTGACCATCCGTGGCGTCAAGGTGGCCGAGTCGCCCAAATGGCTTCAGGATCGCCTGAATGCAATCGGCGTTCGTCCCATCAACAACATTGTCGACATCACAAACTATATTCTCCACGGCATCGGTCAGCCGCTCCACTGCTTCGACCTCGCCAAGGTGAAGGGCAACAAAATCGTCGTGCGCACCTGTCAGGAAGGCACCCCCTTCGTTACGCTCGACGGTGTGGAATACAAACTCTCTTCGGCCGACCTGATGATCTGCAACGCGGAGCAGCCGATGTGCATCGCCGGTGTGTTCGGCGGTCTCGACTCGGGTGTGACCGAAGCGACCACCGACGTGTTTATCGAATCGGCCTACTTCAACCCCACATGGGTGCGCAAGACCGCACGCCGCCAGGGTCTGCAGACCGACGCCTCGTTCCGCTACGAACGCGGCACCGACCCCAATATGCCGATGTATGCCCTCAAACTGGCCACGCTGATGATTCAGCAGATGGCGGGCGGCGAAGTCTGCGGCGAACCCGTTGACCTCTATCCCGCTCCTGTCAAACCCTTTGACGTGACCCTGGGCTATGACTACACCCGCTCGCTCATCGGCAAGGATATACCCAACGAAACTATCGACGACATTCTCGGCGCACTCGAAATCGAAATCGCATCGACCGACGGCAAGGAAGCACAACTCCGCGTGCCGACCTATCGTGTTGACGTGCAGCGTCCGTGCGACGTTGTTGAGGATATTCTCCGCATCTATGGCTACAACAACGTTGAGATGGGCACCACCGTACATTCGTCGCTCTCATTCAAATCGGCCGCTGATGCCGACAACTCGCTTCGCTGCCTCGTCAGCGAGCAGCTGACCGCCTGCGGCTTCAATGAAATTCTCAACAACTCGCTGACCGCCGAACGCTACTATGCTGAAAACGAGCTTTATCCGCTGGCCAACAGTGTGCGCCTGCTCAATCCGCTCAGCGCCGACCTCAGCGTGATGCGCCAGACCCTTCTCTACGGCGGCCTCGAATCGATTGCCCACAATATCAATCGCCGTCAGCCCGACCTGATGATGTATGAGTTCGGCAATGTCTACTTCTTCAATCCCCAGGCTGAATCGACTGCCGAAAAGCCTCTGGCTCCCTACAGCGAATCGTCGCATCTCGCGCTGTGGCTCACCGGCGCCGTTCGCCCCGGCGGATGGCTACGCGCAGAAGAAGCTGCTACGGTCTATGATCTCCGTGCAGTGGTTGAAAACATTTTCGCCCGCCTCGGCATCAATCCCCGCGAGCTCAAGCAGACTGCCGGCAACGAGCCCCTGTTCAGCGCATCACTCTCGATCGACACCCGCTCAGGCAAGCATATCGGCTCGCTCGGCATCCTCTCCCGCGCCGAACTCAAGCGTTTCGACATCAAACAAGATGTGTTCTATGCCGAACTCGACTGGGCTGCTCTCGTTCAGATGTCGCTCCGTGGCAGCGTCAGCTATGCCGACATTCCACGCAGCATGGAAGTGAAGCGCGACCTCGCCCTGCTCATCGACAAGCATGTGACCATGGCACAGATCGAAGCCACCGTGCGCGAAAGCGAACGCAAGCTGCTTCGCGACGTGACCCTGTTTGACGTCTACGAAGGCGACAAACTCCCCGAAGGCAAAAAGTCCTACGCCATTGCCCTCACCCTTCAGGATAGCGAACGCACGCTCAACGACAAGCAGATCGACGCCGTCATGAAGAAAATCGTCGCCAATCTCGAAAAGAAACTCGGCGCACAGCTCCGCTAATCTCCTAATTGACAAATCTAACAATCACACTAAAAAATACTTAAAACCTACTCATGGGAAGAGCATTTGAATATCGCAAAGCCCGCAAGCTCAAACGCTGGGGCAACATGTCGCGCACCTTCACGCGCATCGGTAAGGAAATCACCATCGCCGCCAAGGCCGGTGGTCCCGACCCCGACACCAACCCCCGTCTGCGCGCGCTGATGCAGAACGCCAAGGCCGCCAACATGCCCAAAGACACCGTTGAACGCGCCATCAAGAAAGCCACCGACAAGGATGCCGGCGACTACAAAGAAATCTCCTACGAAGGCTACGGCCCCTTCGGTATCGCCATCTTCGTTGAAGCCGCTACCGACAACAACACCCGCACCGTGGCCAACGTGCGCTCATACTTCAACAAACACAACGGCTCGCTCGGCACTCAGGGCTCGCTCTCGTTCCTCTTCGATCACAAGTGTGTGTTTAAAATCAAACCCACCGAAGGCATGGACGTTGAAGAACTCGAACTCGAACTCATTGACTGCGGTGTTGACGAAGTGGAACCTGATGAAGAAGAAATCGTGCTCTACGGTGCCTTCGAAGACTACTCCAACATCCAGAAGTATCTCGAAGACAACGGCTACGAAATCATCTCCTCAGAGTTTGAACGCATCCCCAACGACCTCAAGGAAGTGACCGAAGAGCAGCGCGCAGCCATCGAAAAGCTTCTCGACAAGCTCGAAGAAGATGAAGACGTTCAGAACGTGTTCCACAACATGAAAGAAGCCGAAGAATAATCCCCCCCATTCCCATCTCCCATACCGACTCCCGGCCTGCCCACCGCACGCCGGGAGTTTTGCATTTATTCAAAAAAAGTCATTATCTTTGCGGTGAAATTGCAAACAAAAAAGAAACGACACAGAAAGAATTAAAGATAAATAATCGCAAATAATAGATATTGAGCTTCAAGGCTCTTATCCTCACCACTGAAAACCGCCAATTTTTCAAACGAAACGAGGATAAGCACCGGTTGTAGTTCAGCCTGCAATGTGGGCTGAATCGTTTGTGCTTACTTGTTTCGACGGCGCTTGGCGGTGCCACAGTGGTAAGTTGCATAAACAGATTCAGCCCATTATGGTTCACATCGGACAGTTGATTAGAGAAGAAATGCTGCGTCAGGAGCGCACTCCGGCGTGGTTGGCTCGTCATATCAACTGCCAGCGGCCAAACATCTACTATATATTTTCACAGCCGAGCATCAACACCGACCAATTGAAGGCAATATCGCGCGCCCTCAATAAAAACTTTTTCAATTGTTTCACAGATGATGAATGTGGTGTAAAATGATTTGACTGTAGCGTAAAATCTGTTTACGGGTAAATGGGCTATTGTTCGGTCATCTACTCATACCTTTGCCATTGCATTTACAAATCATTAAAAACATTCAAAATGAAAAAGATTTTTGTTTCAATTGCATTGATGGCATCTCTTTTTTCAGTTTGCGCTGTTGAACTGAATTTAGACCAGAATCTGGTGACTGTCAATATGCAGGCAAATGGTAGTAGCGTAAAACTTACCAAAATTTCCAATCCAAAAATCCATCAGTATGCCAAATTGGTGCAGGAAGGTGATGAAACCTATGTAGTCTTAGGTGGTGGCCGAAAAGGGCTGGTCGTTAACGGAAGCCGTTTCGGCTATGACTATGCTGCCAATATAGGTGGCGAATGGTGGGGATTTAATTCTTAATGACACGCTTTGTAATAGAGAGAAGGATGGATTTATTGAAATCGCTTTTGGTCGCTATTACGCTACTCATTTCCGGTCATACCGCATGGGCTGAAGAGGCTTCCGGCCATTGCCTGATCAGTGGAGGAAATGACTATGTGGAAGCTACGGCCTATCTGAAACAATCAGCGCCTAAGAAATATACCCTGAATGTGGTGGCTGCAAATTCTGCCTCCACTGCGCTTGTCAACATTCATGTGACTGTAACAGCAACGAATGCTAATGGAGCAACCGTTAAACTCTATGATGGAATGGTGTTTCCTCCACAACCAATTCCGGGCCCCGGTTCCGGCAATATCATCAAAGATTACCCGGTTGAACTTAACACCACTCTGTCAAATCTTGCTGTAACCGTAAAGAATGCAGTTTGCAATAATTGATAAAAAAAGAAGAAATGAAAAACAAAGGAAAAGTTTTTAGCTTTGCTGTAGCATTAGCTATTGCCGTTATCGGCATGTTCTTGATCTCCTCGTGTGGAGATTACGATAGCACTCGTTCCACATACGATAAAGTCGGTAGATCCGCAGATCATATCAAAAGTATCGGTGACATGTGGAATTGACTTTCGCACATGCTTTTCATTCGAGAACCTAAAAAAGGTGATTATGCACTAATCAAGGTAAACTAACAGACCTTGTGAACATCTGATATTTCAGTGGGCAAGACAAATTAGCAGTCTTGTCCACTGATTTTGTTGTTATCGTTTTTTCGATGTTGATTTTTAACAGAACATCGCCTCTGCCGAGGCTCCCTTTGTGGGTACTTATCTCGGTTATCCCCAGGCTCCGAGACCCTTTGGGTCTCTGCGCGCTGGGGTTGGGAATGACCGGCGCACCTCCGGTGCGCCTCATGCTACTTAATCTTGTGAAACTGTTTAATTACCCAAATTGTGGACGCACGGGTCGTGCGTCCGACGATAAAGCGCTGATTATTAGCCGGACGCACGAGCCGTGCGTCCCTACAGCGAGAGGGGAGACTTATATGGTATGATTTGGATTGGGTGGAGAGCGGTGGGAAATAATAAAGCCGGGAGGCAGCGTGGCTGCGTCCCGGCTTTTATGATTTGGGGATTGGGTGGACTTGATTATTTTTTTGCTGCGGCGAGCTTGAGGGCGCGCTGGTAGAAGGCTTCGTAGTTTTCGTTGGTCTGTGCGCCGTATTCGGGGAAGCGGTCGAGGATTTCTTTGTAGAGCTCGGCTTCTTCGGCATATTTACCGAGGTGGTGGAGCACAGTGGCTTCTTTCAGCAGGCAGTAGGGGGTGAGGGTGGGGTTGCCGTCGGCGATTTTGGCTGCGTCTTTGAAGGCTTTGATGGCTTCGTCGAATTTGTCGAGGTTAACGTAGCAGTCGCCTTCGAGGGCTTTGCTTGTGCAGGCAATGATTTCGTCGTTGCGGTCGTAGTCTTTGAGCAGCGAGAGGGCTTT
Source organism: Bacteroides sp. (assembly GCA_014801655.1). Taxonomy (GTDB): domain Bacteria; phylum Bacteroidota; class Bacteroidia; order Bacteroidales; family Muribaculaceae; genus Paramuribaculum. The sequence continues at coordinate 62,086 of JAAVDT010000007.1, read as the reverse complement.
CTGATAGTCGCCGGCTTTGTAGGCCTTGGCGGCGGCCATGATGCGGGCGTTGTTCCCACCGTCTTTGCCTTTAGCGGCAGCGGCTTCGTAGGCTGAGATAACTTCGTTGAGGCCTGTTGCGGAGGCAGCGGAGTCGAGAGAGCCTTCGTTCATTGTGTAGATGAGGTCTTTCTGAGAGGCCTGACCGTAGGCGGTGTTGGCTTTGTTCTGAGCGGGGCGCAGGTAGGCGTAGATGAAGAGGAGGATGATGCAGACGAATGCTGCGATGCCGATGCAGGCCCAGAGGATGATTTTTTTATTGTCCTGAACTTTGAGTTCGGCTTTGGTGAGGGTGTCGTTCAGGTCGTCGATTGTTGTGCGGGTTTCCTGAGTTTCTTTTTTTGCCATGATAAATTTATGATTTTCTTATTATTTCAAATTTTGGATTGTGCGCGGGCGCACTGGTTTACGAAATGCAAAATTAATAGTTAATTCGCGATAATAAAAATTTTTGGCGGAAATATTGCGCTTATAGCGTGCAAAGTTGTATATTTGTGAGGAAAAATTTTTACTGACAATAACCATGGATGCTAAAAAAGAGAATATAGTAGTGACGATCGGGCGCCAGTTTGGCAGCGGTGGTCGTGAACTTGGCAAGAAGTTGGCCGAACGTTTGGGGGCGAAATATTATGATAAGGAGCTGCTCAGCGAGGCTGCCCGCCGCTCGGGCATGAGCGAGGAGTTTTTTGAACGCAATGATGAGCGTTTCCCTTCGTTTATCAACGGATTGTTTTCGTTTGCCTTCGGCTACACTTCGGGTAATATATTCTCCGGTTCGACATCTATCAGCGATGATTCGCTCTATCGCGCGCAGAGTGATTTCATTCATCAGCTTGCCGAGGAGGAATCGTGTGTGATTGTCGGTCGCACTTCCGACTATGTGTTGCGCGACCATCCGCGCACGGTCAATGTGTTTGTCCACGCTCCCGAGGAGGCTTGCATTGACCGCATCATGGCGCGCAAATTTGACCCCGATGTGACCTCTCGTGAGAAGGCCCGCGCCAAAGCTCGCCGCATCAACAAGCTCCGCTCCAACTACTATAATTTCTACACCGACAAGCAGTGGGGCGACGCTGCCAGCTACGATCTGACTTTCGATACTTCCCGCATGCCCATCGAGGAGATTGTGGAGGTAATCGTGGATTATATCAATCGGCGATTTAAGGGGTAATACCTTATTTGAACCGTAGGGACGCACGGCCCGTGCGTCCGGCTGACAATCAATGTGCTATGGCCGGACGCACGGGCCGTGCGTCCCTACGATGAGGGGGATAGGGTTGGTGTCGTTTGTCTTTGCGATGTCAGGAAGCCGGGGTGGTTTCGGTTTCGGATTCGTGGGCTTCGAGGCGATGGTCTTCGGGGATGGCGAGGAGTTTGAGTTCGCGGGAGTAGGTGATGGCCTGGATGGCTGTGTTGATGGCTATTACCAGCAGGAAGATGCCTGTGATGAGGGTGACGGTGGCGGAGGTGTCGCGCACGGGGGTGAGCAGTATCACGAGGCCGGCTATGATCGAGAGGCTGGGCATGATGTAGAATGGCCAGGGCATCTTGACGGGTTTCGAGAAGTAGATGAGCGTTGTGAAAGTGTAGACGCCGTAGAGAATCAGTGCGGCGGCAAAGAGATAGACAATCAGATGCACGAAGAATCCGGGGGCTATCAGCATCCAGAGGGCCACGAGCACTTCAGCCACGGAAACCACGACCACGGCCTGCGAGGTTGAGCGTGAGCGTTGAGGGGTGTCTTTTTTCTCGTCGGAGGGTTTGTTGTTGAGTTCGTTGAGCGAGGTGATCAGTGTGATGATGCCGGGCACGAGCAGCACGAGTCCGATTGCACGCACGAGCCATGCGAGGAGGTCGACGTGGGAATTGTAGACAATGAATATCACCCCTACTGCCGCCATGATGATGACGGTGATCCAAGTTGAGACGTTGTTTTTCATTTCGGTTATGAGTTAGTTNGTGAATACCTTTTATNATATATACGCGCGGAACGTCTATATTGTTGAGGCGACGGCGATAAAATATCCGCCGCAGCAGAGGAGCATCAGCATTGAGGTGNCGCCAAGCATCGGTGTCAGTGCGTGGCCGCTGAGCCGGGGGATGCGGAGCCAGATGGCTATGGAGCCGGCGCCGTAGAGTGTAGGCACGATGAGGGCGGGGGCNGGGAGCCGGNTCCACAGGGGCGCGGTCAGCAGCAGGGCGGCCAGCGAGTTGAGAAGATAGAGCAGGCGGGTGGCGCGTCGGCCAATGATGACNCAGAGGGTGCGCTTGCCAACGGCGCGGTCGGCATCGGCGTCGCGATAGTTGTTGATGATNAGCACATTTGCTCCCATCAGCCCGGCGGCAATGCCGGCAAGGAGCACCGGGGCGGGGATGGTGAGNGCCTGNACATAGTAGGTCAGCGTCACGGGCACTATGCCGAAAAACAGAATGACGGTGGCTTCGCCCAGCCCGTGGCGCGAGAGAGGGTAGGGGCCGGCGCTGTAGGCCATGGCTCCGAGCGCAATCACGATGCCCACCGGGAGCAGCCACCATCCGCCAAAAGCGAGCAGTNAGCAGCCGACGGCGCAGGCCAGAGCCAGTGTGGCGTAGGTGGCCAGGAGCATGGCGCGGGGAGTGATGTCGCCCTCGGTGACTCCTCGGCGGGGGCCTTGTCGGCCNGGAGCGTCGAGGCCGTCGCGATAGTCATAATATTCGTTGGCGAAGTTGGAGGCAATCTGGGCGAGCAGGGCGAAGATGAGGCAGAGCGANGCGGGGAGGGGGCGGAAGCATCCGTCATGGAGCGCGAGTCCCACGGCCAGGATGACTCCGGAGAGCGACACCGGAAGTGTGCGCAATCTCATGGCTTCAATCCAGCAGCNGAGGGCTGAGCGTTTGGTTTCTTTCATTTTGCGGAGGGGGTGATGATGGTTTCTTCCGGCAGGTTGAAGCAGCGGCGGATGGCGCGGGTTATGCGTCGGGCGTTGGGGGAGGAGCCGGATCGGAGAATGTCGAGAATGGTTGATATATAGTGGTCTTTTCCTGAAAGACCGCAGAGCCCGGCAACGTTGCAGGCCGGGAGCATGGATTTCTGATTGTAGACGCGGAGCACGGACTGATAGTCGCCTTCGGCACGATAGCGTGAAAACTCTTCGACGAAGCGGTCGTAGAGGCCTCGGGGGTTGATTTCGTCGGCCAGCGCGTGAACGTGGCGGTCGAGACTGGCAATGTCGGTGAAGCGTCCGTCGATGCGATATTCCATGGTGCGTTTGACGCGATGGCGCGTGTGGAGCAGGGCCTGTTTGCGCAGGTCTTTGCCAAACTGCGAGAGGAGGGCTTTCTTGACGTGACTGAACACTCGCGTCTCATCCTTGCGACAGTGGGAGGCCACGGCGCGAACCACTTCTTCGAGCATCAGAATGTTTTCAACCTCGGCAACGTCGGGCACCATGACCCGCTTGCGGCGGAGATACTCCACTTCTCCGGCGTCGCGGCGGTCGCGGTCGACAATGCCGTAGCTGTCGAGCTGATGAAAGGAGCTGAGGTCGTTGAAGGAGCGTGTGGCTTCAATCACTTTGTTGCAGCTGCCAAGGGGCTTGAGGGTGAAGTCTTTGAATATGAGCGAATAGAGCTTCATGTCAATGGAGTTGCGCGCGTCGCCCTCGATGAATAGCACCGGCTTGCGCGCGCCGAGAATGGCTGCGTAGACATCGGCGGGAATCTCGGCATCGGGGGGAAGCAGCGAATAGTCCCAGGTGGATTGGCGGGCGTCGAAGCTGCGCACCCAGATGATTGCTGCGGAGGTGCGCGAGGCGGCGAAGTCGAGATCGTGGGTGGTGTAGACGAATGTGCAGTCGGGGCGCATTGCTTCCACGCGGTTCCAGACGGCGAGCATCATCGTCGGGTGCAGAAACATTTCCGGGGAGTCGACGAACACCGTGGCATGGTGAGGGGCGTAGCTGATGGCGGCCAGATAGTAGATCACGGCTTTTTCGCCGGCCGAGAGTTTCAGGGCCGAGTAGCGGTCGGGGTCGTGGGGCGCGGAGTCGCCGTGGTGTCGGTCGTCGCGCCGTTCAAAAAGCAACTGGCCCGACTCGATGAGCACTCGGTTGTCGGGGAAAATGTCCTGCCATGTGGCAATCACCTCGTCGAGCTTCGTGGTGTGGAGCTTCAGGTCGGGGCGGTCGGCGCGATGTAGCTTGTAGTTGAGCAGATTGAGCATTTCGTCGCGCATCAGTCGCCACATCAGTCGCTCAAACTCCGTGGCGTCGCTGCTGGGCTCCGGAGCAAGCATCTGCAGGTCGGAGGCGATAGGGTCGGCCGAGGGGTGTTGACCGTTGGCCGACAGATGGGGACGACGTCGGGTGAAGAGCGCGTCGAGGGCCGAGATATTATAGGCGTGGGGCGCGGCATCGGCTGCCATGCGGGCGGCAAAGCGACTTTTGCCGGCGCCGTTGGCTCCGACAATGACGATGCTTCTGACATCGGCGGGGAGTTCGAGGGCGGAGTGGTCGGCCAGAGGCGGGAGTTTCAGCATAAGTGATTTGTTTGGAGAGGATTAATCGAGGCGTCCGAGGCCTTGGCGCAGGATTTCGGGAGAGCGTGAGTCGGTCAGGTCAACGATTGTTGAGGGTGTGGCCGAGCCTTCGCCGCCGTCAATCAGCAGGTCGGGCTGCCATTGCTCGGCGCGCATGGCAATTTCGGCCGGATAGGTGATTTCTTCCTCCGTCATTTCGTCGGTTGTGGGGATGGATGTGGTCAGCAGCGGGTTGCCGAGCTCGGCGCAGAGTGCGCGGGCAATGGCGTTGTCGGGGATACGGATGCCAACCGTGCGTCGTCCTTTGAATGCTTTTGGGAGAGTGGTGGCCGCCGGGAGAATGAATGTGAACGGTCCCGGAGTGTATTGGCGCAGAAGCTGATAGGCGGCGTTGTCGATGCGGGCATATTCAGCCGCTTGCGAGATGTCGGCGCAGATGATTGAGAGGGTGTTTTTTTGCGGATTCAGGTTTTTGATTTGACACACTCGCTCAATAGCCTTTTGGTTAAGCGCGTCGCAGCCAATGGCATAGAGCGAATCGGTGGGGTAGACAATTATGCCACCGTCGCGCAGGGCGTCACAGGCTTGCTCGATGAAGCGCTGATTGATTGATGAGGGGTAGATTGTCAGGGATTCCATTTTTATAGAGTNTAGAGTAGAGAGTTTAGAGTTTAGAGAATAGAGTGTGGGGTGGCGGATGGTGTCCGGTGATTACAAATGTAACAAAATTTGTGTAGAAAATGGTGAATCTATACATGAAAAAAAGAGATGTTTCACAACATCTCTTTCCCTTTAAACCTTTATCTTAATCTAATACTATGAAAAACACACATGCAAATGTATAACTAATTTTTAAATTAAAAAAGAAAATCTTCTTTTTTTTAAGAAAAAGTTAATAAAAACATGTGTGAAGCTGTTGAAAACCCTAAAAATTAACTAAATTTTACGATTTGGCGTGTGTATTGCCTTCCTCCCCTTTAAGAAAAGACAAAATGTTTTGGGAGAGGTTATCTGTATCACAAGATGCTTATAGTTAGTGGAGGTGTCGATCAGGAGACACCGCCGGCTAAAACATACTCGTTGTAGTATTTAACACCTATGGTACAGAGTAATATTATTAGAACTACTCCAACAATTCCTGCAATTAGATAACGGCGCATCCACTTGTAGTTTTTTACTCTATGGAGAACCCAAGCTCCCATAAAGAAGTATGAGAAGAAAAGTATCCCGCCTAAAAAGTTTATCCATGTAGGGTTATTTGATACATTAAAAGTCATCACTATTCCGAGAGTAGGAAGCGCGTAGTAAATGATTTTCTCAGTCGATGACATGTAAGATGTTACTTTCGGTCGTGGCATAAAAATAAAATTTAGGTGCGATTTGAGACTTTAATTTAATTGATGGAAATGGCTTTTGTCAAAAGTATAACAACTTTTTGTTGCGAGGAGGTTTAAAGTCGTTGGGAAATTTTTTGCGCGGGGGGGAGAGTTTTCGTAATTTTGCGGTTGAGATTTAATTAGATTTATATGTTGACATTGTCTATTATAATATGTGTGGCCATTGCGGCCGGTTTCATTTTGGGCTATCGCCGGGGCATCGTGCGACAGATCGGGTCGCTGGTGTCGGTGTTTGTTGCGCTGATTGTCAGCCGAATGTTTGGCGGCGCGTTTACCACTGCCGTTGCCAGGTTGATGGGCGTCAGTGATTCTCCGCTTGCGCAGCCGTTGGCTTCGTTTGTGGCCCATGTGGTGCTTTTTCTTGTGGCATGGCTCGGAGTGTGGCTCTTTGCGCGCACAATTCATGAGCTTGTGAAGGCAGCCAACCTGGGCTGCGTCAATTCGCTTGCCGGAGGCTTGTTTATGGGCTTCAAGGTGGCGCTCGTGGCAAGTATGTTTCTCAACCTTTGGGCTTTAAGCGGCGAAGATGCAGCGCAGCCCTCGGCCGGAGGCCCGTTGATGGAGGCTGTAGCCTCAGTGGCTCCGGCGGTTTTGGGTTATATTCAAGGTAACTTTTAGCGGCCCGAGATTGTTGAATAAAATAGGATAATCAAAATTCACACCTTATATAATATAGTATATATATGAGTGACACTATCGATAAAGATAAAGAAAACAATAAAAAGAAGGGCGAGGAAGAGGCCAATGCGTCATCGGATGACGATGTGATTCGCGAAGCCACTTCCGGCGACTATAAATATGGCTTCACCACGGATATCGACACCGAAATCATTCCCCGCGGACTGTCGGAGGATGTTGTGCGTTTGATTTCCGAGCGCAAAGGGGAGCCGGAGTGGCTGCTTGAGTTCCGACTCAAGGCCTATCGCTATTGGCTGACGCTGACTCCTCCGAAGTGGGCTCACCTCGACATTCCCGATATTGACTTTCAGGATATCAGCTACTATGCCGCGCCCCGCAAGAAGGAGGGCCCGAAGAGTCTCGACGAGGTGGATCCGGAGCTGATCGACACTTTCAATAAGCTCGGCATTCCGCTCGAAGAGCAGAAGCAGCTTTCGGGCATGGCCGTTGACGCCGTGATGGACTCGGTCAGTGTCAAGACAACCCACCGCGAGAAGTTGGCCGAACTCGGNGTNATTTTCTGCTCCATTTCGGAGGCGGTCAAAGACTATCCCGACCTGGTGAAGAAATATCTCGGCAAAGTGGTGTCATATCGCGANAATTTCTATGCCGCACTCAACTCNGCAGTGTTCTCCGACGGTTCGTTCGTCTACATTCCCAAGGGAGTGCGCTGCCCCATGGAGCTNTCGACCTACTTCCGCATCAACGCTTCCGGCACCGGGCAGTTNGAGCGCACGCTCATCGTGGCCGACGACGACGCCTATGTCAGCTANCTCGAAGGCTGCACCGCTCCGCAGCGCGATGAAAATCANCTCCATGCGGCCATCGTTGAAATNATTGTCGAAGACCGCGCCGAGGTGAAATATTCAANCGTGCAGAACTGGTATGCCGGCGATGCCGAGGGTCGCGGGGGTGTCTACAACTTCGTGACCAAGCGTGGCCTATGTCGCGGCGACTACTCGAAGCTCTCCTGGACCCAGGTGGAAACCGGNTCTGCCATTACCTGGAAATATCCCTCCTGNATCCTTGCCGGCGAAGGCTCGGTCGGCGAATTCTATTCGGTGGCCGTGACCCGCAACTATCAGCAGGCCGACACCGGCACGAAGATGATACACACCGGCCGCAANTCCCGATCCACNATTGTCAGCAAGGGCATTTCGGCCGGACATAGTCAGAACTCCTATCGCGGACTNGTGAAGGTGGTGGCTTCGGCCGACGGNTGTCGCAACTACACCCAGTGCGACTCGCTGNTGCTCAGCCCTCATTGCGGTGCCCACACGTTCCCCTACATCGATGTGCAGAATCCCACCGCCGTCATGGAGCACGAGGCCACAACATCAAAAATCTCCGAAGACCAGATTTTCTACTGCAACCAGCGCGGCATCCCGACCGAGGAAGCCGTGGGNCTGATTGTCAACGGCTACGCCAAGGAGGTGATGAACAAACTGCCGATGGAATTTGCCGTTGAGGCGCAGCGACTGCTCGCCATCACGCTCGAAGGCTCCGTGGGCTGATAACTAACCGATAAAACATCATTGACAATGAACGATATATTATTAGAAGTCAACAATCTCCACGCATCGGTGGAGGGAAAAGAAATTCTCAAGGGCATCAATCTCAGCGTGGGCCGCGGCGAGGTTCACGCCATCATGGGTCCGAATGGCTCGGGCAAGAGCACTCTGAGTGAGGTGCTTGCCGGAAATCCCGCATTCACCGTCACGGAAGGCTCCGCCACGCTCCACGGTGTCAACCTCCTCGACCTCAGCCCNGAAGACCGCTCCCATGAGGGGNTGTTTCTCTCATTCCAGTATCCCGTGGAGATTCCCGGTGTTTCGATGGTCAACTTCATGCGCGCAGCTCTTAACGCCAAGCGCAAATATCTCAACGAACCCGCCCTCTCGGCNACGGANTTTCTGAAACTCATGCGCCAGAAGCGCGCCATCGTGGAGCTNGACAATAAACTCGCCTCGCGCTCGGTCAACGAAGGATTCTCGGGCGGCGAGAAGAAGCGCAACGAGATTTTCCAGATGGCCGTGCTCGAACCGCAGCTCTCGATTCTCGACGAAACNGACTCCGGACTCGACATCGACGCCCTGCGTGTGGTGGCCGGCGGCGTCAACAAACTCAAGACCGACCGCAACGCCACCATTGTCATCACCCACTATCAGCGTCTGCTCGACTACATCAAGCCCGACTTCGTGCATGTGCTCTACAAAGGCCGCATCGTGCGCACGGGTGGTCCGGAGCTCGCCCTCGAACTTGAAGAGCGCGGCTACGACTGGATTAAGGAAGAAGTTGACGCACAATAATCGGAGAATCAATCTATGAACAGTCTATCGCAATATCTCGACCTCTACAGGCTCAACGCCCCGGCCATCGATGCCGGTTCGGCTCCTGCGCTCAACCGCCTGCGCCCNGCGGCGATGGAAGCGCTTGCCGGAGCGCGCTTGCCTGAAAAGGGCGATGAAAATTATGAGCGCACCTCGGTCAACGACATGTTTGCCGCCGACTATGGTGTCAATATCAACCGTGTTCAGATTCCGGCCGACGTTGCCGCATCGTTCCGCTGCGACGTGCCCAATATGTCGACACTGCTCGGNGTGGTGGTCAACGACCAGTTCCATCCCTCGCGCACCCTTCAGTCGGGTCTGCCCGAGGGNGTGACTTTCTGCTCGCTCCGAAGCGCGGCATTGCAGAATCCCGCGCTCGTTGAAAAATATTACGGTTCGCTTGCGCCGCTCACTCAGCCNGCAGTGGCCCTCAACACACTGCTTGCCCAGGATGGTGTGATGATTCACATCGGCCGCGGTGTGANGGTTGAGAAACCGCTTCANCTGGTCAACATTTTCAGCGCGCCCACCTCGCTGTTGGCTCCCCGACGGGTGCTGATCGTGCTCGAAGAGGNNGCGTCGGCCCGTGTGCTGGTCTGCGACCACACTCAGGATGGCGAGCAGCAGTATCTGTCGTCGGAAGTGACCGAAGTCATTCTNGGCGAAGGCGCCCGACTCGACTATTATAANATTGAGGAATCATCNCCGCTGACCACACGCCACGGTTCNTTCTTCGTCAGNCAGCAGCGCTCCTCGCAGCTCAATGCCGGCACGATNACTCTGACNTGCGGCACCACGCGCAACGATTTCAACNTCGACCTCTGCGCCGAAGGTGCCGACGNTCGNCTGAGCGGAATGGTGATAGCTTCCGGCCGTCAGCATGTCGACAACACCGTGGAGCTCCGTCACCTCGCTCCGCGATGCACGAGCAATCAGCTTTTCAAATATGTGCTCGACGGCCAATCGGTGGGTGCTTTCGGNGGCCGNATCCTGGTCACACCGCAGGCNAANTTTACCGANGCCGCGCAGACCGACCGCAACCTGCTCGCATCGCCCGACGCCCGCATGCACGCCAAGCCGCAGCTTGAAATCTACAACGANGATGTCAAGTGCTCCCACGGTGCCACCACCGGTCAGCTCGATGCCGAAGCCCTCTTCTATATGCGCACCCGAGGCATCCCCGAAGCCGAAGCACGCAACATGCTGATGCAGGCTTTCATGGCCGATGTCATCGACGCCGTTGCGATGGAAGAGCTCCGCGACCGCCTGCGCCACCTCGTCGAACGCCGCTTCAACGGTTCCNANATGGGCTGCAGCGGATGTCAGTCGGCCTCATGCTCAAAAACTGAATAGAAAAACAACAACATTTGGCAGAAATGTTTTACGACGTAGAATCATACCGACGCGAATATCCCATCCTCAGCCGCAAGGTCTATGACCGCGACCTGGTCTATCTCGACAATGCCGCCTCCACCCAGACCCCGCGNGTGGTTGTCGACAAGATTCGCGATGTTTATTTCACCCACAAGGCCAACGTTCATCGNGGNGTACATGCGCTCTCGCAGGAGGCCACAGCCNTGATGGAACACACCCGCGAGCGTGTGCGCGAATTTATCAACGCCGCTTCGACCGAGGAGATAATCTTCACCCGGGGCACCACGGAGGCCATCAANCTCGTGGCGTCGAGCTACGGACAGCGTCTGCGNGCCGGCGATGAGGTGATTCTTTCGGTCATGGAACACCACGCCAACATCGTGCCCTGGCAGTTGCTGCGCGAACGNACCGGCATCGTTATCCGCGTAGTGCCGATGCTCCCCGACGGTTCGCTCGACATGNNGGCATANCGCCGGCTGCTCAACGACCGCACCCGAGTGGTGTCGATAACCCATGTCTCCAACGTGCTCGGCACGGTCAACCCCGTCCGCGAAATCATTCGTCTGGCTCATGAGGCTGGTGCCGTGTGTCTGATCGATGGCGCTCANGCCATTGCCCANACGCCGGTCGATGTGCGCGACCTCGACGCTGACTTCTACGTATTCTCCGCCCATAAAATGTATGGTCCCACAGGCATCGGTGTGCTCTACGGCNGCCGNGAGCTGCTCGATTCCATGCCCCCNTATCAGGGTGGCGGCGAGATGATCAGCCATGTCACTTTTGANCACACCACCTTNGCNGACCTNCCCTTTAAGTTCGAGGCCGGAACGCCCGACTATGTNGGNATCGCCGCTCTCCACACCGCCATTGACTATCTCACCGCCATCGGCACCTCCCGCATCGCCGCCCACGAAGATGATCTNCTTCAATACACCACCGACCGGATGCTCGAAATCCCCGGCATGCGCATCTTCGGCACCGCCCCCGGCAAGAGCGGAATCATCTCGTTTCTGATTGGCAACGCNCATCANTACGACACCGGCATGCTGCTCGACAAACTCGGCGTNGCCGTGCGCACCGGCCACCATTGTGCNCAGCCNCTGATGCAGGCCCTCGGCATCGAAGGCACCGTGCGCGCCGCCTTTGCGCTNTATAACACCCGCGAGGAGTGCGACACNTTCATTGCCGCNCTTCACCGAATCGCCCCNATGCTTGCCTGATGACGATGACCGCTTTGACTCCCGAACAGCGCCGGCGCTATGCCCGCAACATCTCGGTTGAGGCCGTCGGACAGGAAGGGCAGCGACGGCTGCTNGACGCCACGGTTTTCGTGCTCGGATGTGGCGCGCTCGGTTCGGTCGTGGCCTCATATCTTGCAGGAGCCGGAGTGGGNCGGCTTGTCATTGCCGACTTCGACACCATCGATGTGTCAAACCTCCAGCGCCAGACCCACTATTNCGAAGNNGAAGCCGGACAGTCGAAAGTAGAAACCCTCGCCACCCGGCTGCGCGCGCTAAATTCAGAAATAGAGATACAGACCGTCAATCGGCTTATNACGCCCGCCTTGGCGCGCGAACTCTTTGCCGACAGCGATTTTATTGTCGANGCATCCGACAATCCCGACACCAAATANATGATTGACAGNGTGTGCGGCGCCCTCGGCAAGCCCTATGTCATTGCCGGAGTGCTCGGCCTCGGCGGGCAGGTGATGACCCATGTCGAAGGCACAGCGCGCTATTGCGATTTCTTCCCCGAAAGCGCCGGCTCAACCGGCTACACCCCNTGCAGCATCGGCGGCATCATNGGCCCCGTTGCAGGCATCATCGGCTCCATACAGGCGCTTGAAGCCATAAAATATCTGACCGGGGCAGGGGAGCTNCTGACCAACCGCCTCCTCATCATNGACGGCGAAACCCTCCGCTTCACCCAATTTCAGATTTAGAAACTATTTAAATTCAAAGACACTCATTTGTTAAGGCTTGTTTCCTNTGGCCTTAAACTTGGGNTCGAAGTCTCGCTTTCAAGCGTTGATATTATGGATTTATTTATTATTTTTGCAACATAAAAAACAAAACCCGATAGCTTGATATACAGGGGCTACCGGGATTCAACACTGCAAATGTAGTNCTTTTCTATCATAATAACAAATTTTATCCCGAAAAGACGGAAAAGACTGCTGAAAGGCNGAAAAGACAGCGCAACTTCATAGCATTTCAGANATGGTCAATGGAATGCGGCGACGATTTGGTCGGCGGTTGCTGACGGGTTGTCTGACCATGTGGCTGTGATAACGCCCTCGGGTGAAACGATGTAGATGCGCGGAATGCCGAGGTTTGCAAACAGGCGATACACCGAGGCATCGGGTTGCGCAGACACCGGNAGCGTCAGTCTGTTGTCATTCCAAAATTTCAGAATCGGAGCTTCATCNTCGTCGCGGGCAATGCAGACAAATTGTGGGGCCACGCCGNCACGTTCGCTTGTCAACGTCTCGTAGGCTTGCTGCACCACNGGCAGCTCACGCCGGCAGTCGCCGCACTCAGTGTTGAAAAAACAGATCAGCGTNGTTTCGCCGCGCAGCGNTGCCGCCGAAACCACCGACCCATCAGTCAGCNCNACGCTAAAATCCGGACACCGCTCGCCAACACCCAGCGAGACCGCATCCTCCTCCCGGTCAGTNACNCAGCCANTCAACACGGCCGCCACCAATATCATCAAAAAAGACTTAATCTTCAACATANCNTNAAATNATTNATTAATGNGTNANAATAAAACGTGCCGTGGAATACGCATTCCCCTCGAGGTTTTACCCAATTTGTAGGGACGCACCCTGGTGCGTCCGAGTTATTGCCGATTATCGGCCGGACGCACCAGGGTGCGTCCCTACAATTCGGGTAAAGCCCGGATAAATCAACCGCTCTCGATTGCTTAAGTAAACAGCATTAGGCCGCGACCCTACAAATTGGGGGAATCTCAATCGGTTTTGATAGCCAACGCCTCGGAATGCCTCCACGTAAAAACGTATGCGAAATTAATGAAATCTGCCGGCCGATGCAAGTAAAAGTGTTAAAATGCTGCTGGAGTGTGACATATTTGGCGACACTTCGCAGATTCTGTTTGGCGATTCGGAATTTTATGTCTATATTTGTGCAACCTAAGCAGAGGCCCATAAGGGGCTGCTGATGCTGGTGTACCAGAAGCTGTCAATAATCTCAGATGGATAGAATATTTAAGATAAGCCTTTGAAGAAATGAAGAAGATATTGGCTTTATTTTCGGTTTTGGTGGCATTTTCATGTTTTGCGACTCCGAATAAGGAGAATGATATGGAATTAGCCATGACTTTCCTGAATGGTAAAGGATATACCGTTGAGCAACAGGAAGATGTGATTAGTGTCGTCAAAGGTGATGAGGCGTACACCGTTGTGCTTACTCAAGTGGAGGGTGAACCGTTGTTTCAAATCTATACGGTATTGTTGGAGGTTAAGGAGATTCCTCCGGAGCGTCAGATGGAGTACATCCGGAGTGTGAATGAGCTGAATCGTACTTTTCCCTTTTTAAAGTTTACCTACTCAACTACGGTGGCCGGAGCTTTGGCAGCGTTGGTCGGTGGGTATGATTACAACGACATCGTAGAGATGACCCTTTATGGATTCTTCACCTCATATTATGGTACGAGCGACCAGATGTTGCATTTCCTAGGTGATAGTTTAAAGACGTTAGATAGTCTGAAGACCAAACTCAAGAATATCTAATCCCCCTCTGGTGAAGATTATATCTATACGCCTGTGAGCTCTAAGGATTGGTTATATTGCGATATTTCTGCAACGCAATCCAATAATCCGGAAGAACGACTTTCGATCAATAAAATCAAATAAACTGATTGTTTAGACATCATCTATATACAACTCACCCGTAATTTGGTGAGTTGTAATTTTTCGTTCGTCCGACATGGGCATAATCTAACGGGTGCAAGTCCCGAGCGTGCCCCGATAGCGGGAAGCGCATAGCCAACGGCAAGGGTGTCGGAGGAGACTCCGAATCTGAAGGAAGCCCAAGGCAAAAGTCTGACTCTACGTACAGAACCTTTAGCTCATCGGCCAACGGGAGATAAGCTTGATAAAAGGCTCAAAATCAGGGGTAAGGCTGCTAAACAAACCAAAGCCCGATAGCTATCCGGACTGACGAGAGTAAATCAAGGGAGTATAAGACAGAAAGATTATGTTCTTAATCGGGGATATCTGTGGGGCGAGCCGCAAGGTGAGCAGTAACAACGAACCCACAGAAGTATAGCGCGGAACGCGAAAGATATGAGGGAGCGCCTACTTTGATTGGGATAGCTGGGACGAACTCGGACACGCTTCAAAAATCTACAAAGATGTGGCATAGCCAAGTGGCAGGCATGGCAATGGGCAAATACCCGAAAGGGATACTGGCGCACTGTTCACAGCCCGATACTCACGCGTGCCATATCAAATGAGAACTTGAAACGAGCGCACTATCCCACACTTACGGAATACTACGAGAAACTGCATCCGCGTTAAGAACCGCCGTATGCCGAACGGCACGTACGGAGGTGTGAGAGGTCGGTAAACACGAAAGTAGGAGATAAATACCCTATGATTAGTGTTTACCTTCTACTCGATTAAACTCTAACACTAATATCTACACGACTCTGAAATTTTTTTTGTATTTTTGCAGTAATTATAACCAATCGAAAAAATCTCAATCTGATGAATATAGCTATTGTTGGCGCTTCGGGCGCTGTTGGTCAGGAGTTTATCCGTGTGCTTGAGGAGCAGAATTTCCCTGTTGACAATCTCGTGTTGTTCGGATCAAAACGCAGCGCGGGCCGCACATATAAGTTCCGTGGACGCGATTATGTGGTTCAGGAGCTTCGCCACGGCGATGATTTCAAGGATATTGACATCGCTTTCACTTCGGCCGGTGCCGGTGTGTCGAAGGAGTATGCCGAAACCATCACCCGCCACGGCGCGCTGATGATCGACAATTCGAGCGCATTCCGAATGGACGATGACGTGCCTCTGGTTGTGCCCGAGGTCAACGGCGAAGATGCGTTCAACACTCCTCGCAATATCATCGCCAACCCCAACTGCACAACCATTCAGATGGTCGTGGCCCTCAAACCCATCAATGACCTGAGCCCGATCAGCCGCGTTCATGTGGCCACATATCAGGCTGCGAGCGGTGCCGGAGCTGCTGCAATGGATGAACTGGTCAATCAGTATGCCCAGCTCGGCCGCGGTGAGGAGCCTACTGTTGAAAAGTTTGCTTATCAGTTGGCCTACAACGTGCTGCCCCATGTCGATGTGTTCCTTGACAATGGCTACACCAAGGAGGAGATGAAGATGTATAACGAAACGAAAAAAATCATGCACGCCCCGAATCTCGACGTCAGCGCCACCTGTGTGCGCGTTCCCGTCATGCGAGCACATAGCGAAGCCGTGTGGGTCGAAACCGAGCGCCCGCTTGAGCTTTCCGAGGTGCGCAACGCCTTTGAAGCTGCTGAGGGTCTGGTGGTTGTCGACGCTCCCGCCGAAAAGAAATATCCCATGCCGCTCGATGTTGCAGGACAGGATCCGGTGTTCGTGGGCCGTCTGCGCAAAGATTTGACCAACGAAAATGGTCTGTCGTTCTGGATCGTTGGCGACCAGATCAAGAAAGGTGCGGCACTCAATGCCGTGCAGATTGCACAGTATATCATCAAACATAAAAAATAATCCGGAGGGGGTGCATCTCCCCCTTCCTCCAATCGGGAAGCGATGAATCCGGCAGCAATAATCATACCCGCACATGCGCCTATGGTCACTTCGGCCGTGGGCATATTCCTCGTGGTGCTCGCGCTGATACTGCTTGTGCCTATGCTGCTGTCGCGCATCCGTATTCCCCATGTCATCGGTCTGATCATAGCCGGCGTAGCCGTGGGGCCTTATGGCTTCAACGTGCTGTCGCGCGACATGAGCTTCGAGGTGTTCGGTCAGGTTGGGCTGTTTTATCTCATGTTCCTTGCGGGCGTGGAGATAGACATGTATCACCTTAAGAAAAACATCCGCCGCGGATTCATTTTCGGCCTGTTCACATTCGCCATTCCGATGATAGTCGGGTCAGCGGCCGGCATGACATTGCTCGGCATGTCGACAGTCGGAGCGCTGATGCTCGCCTCGATGCTCGCCGCCCACACCCTGCTGGCTTATCCGATTGTGTCGCGCTTCGGGCTAACGAAAAATCCCGCCGTCATCATAGTCATAGCCGGCACGATTTTCACCGTGCTTGGCTCGCTGATGGTGCTTGCGGCCACCGTAGGAGTGGTGCGCGAAGGCGGTCTGAGCTGGACAATGCTCGGCCGACTTGCCGGAGGGCTGGCCATCTACTGCGTGGTCATCTCATATCTCTATCCGCGCATAACCCGATGGTTTTTCCGCCACTACAACGACGGCATCCTGCAATTCATCTACGTCCTGGTCATGGTGTTTCTCGCCGCTCAGGCAGCCGTGCTCATCAACATCGAGGGCGTGTTCGGCGCCTTCTTCGCCGGACTTGTGCTCAACCGATATATCCCGGCCCGCTCGCCGCTGATGTCGCGCATCGAATTTGTCGGCAACGCCATTTTCATACCCTACTTCCTTATCGGAGTCGGCATGCTCATCAATGTCGGCGTGCTGCTCAAAGGCTGGCACACGCTCTATGTGGCCGGAGTGATGAGCGCCGTGGCCATGCTCGGCAAATGGCTCGCCGCCTTCGTCACCCAAAAGACGTTCCGCATGCGGTCAGTCGACCGGTCGATGCTCTATCAGCTTTCCAATGCCCACACGGCCGTGGCTCTGGCCGTGGTCATGATTGGCTACAATCTGAGTGTGTTTGACGAATCGGTGCTCAACGGCACGGTGTTGATGATTCTCATCACCTGCACCGTCTCCTCCATCGGCACAGCCCGCGCAGCCTCCCGCCTTAAAGTCATGTCGCTGCGCCACGACGACCTCGTAGAGGGGCAGAAAGTACAGCAGACAACCGACCGCACGCTCATTCCCGTGGTCAACCCCGTGTCGGCTCGTGAGCTCGTAAGCCTTGCACTGCTGATGACCGACGGCAACCACACCCACAACAAAATCTATGCGCTTCATGTGCGCAACGACAACACTTCCACTTCGCGCGCCGTCGGCAAAAGTTCGCTCGACATGGCCGAGCACGTGGCTTCCTCGATGGAGGTGAAGCTCAAGAGCATCGACCGCTTCGACCTCAACTTCGTCACCGGTGTGCTCAACACCATCGAGGAGCGCGAAATCAACAACGTTGTCATCGGTCTCCACCGCCGCCTCAATGTAATCGACTCATTCTTCGGCGAAAAACTGACACAACTGCTCAAGGCCACCTATCGTCAGGTAGTCATCTCCCGCTGTTTCATTCCGGTCAACACCATGGGCCGCATCGTGGTGATGGTACCCGACAAAGCTCAGTTTGAAACCGGCTTCGTGCGCTGGGTCAAGTCGCTCGGCAATCTCACCCGCCAACTCGGCTGCCGCGTGATTTTCTGCTGCACAGCCGAAACGCGGCGCTACATCAGCAGTGTGCTCCGCTCCGGAGGCTACGAAATCCGCTCCGAATATCGTCAGATCGACGAATGGGACGACATTATCCTGCTGGCCAATAAGATAAAAGACGACGATCTATTCGTGGTCGTAACCGCTCGCCGCGCATCAGTCTCCTTCACCTCCGACATGGATACGCTTCCCGACTTCCTGCGCCACAATTTCTCCCACAGCAACCTCATGGTCATCTATCCCGAGCAGTTCGGCGCCGAAGCTCCCATCGGCGTTGTGGCCGACGCGATGTCGCCCGATGTCGAAACCGCCCCTATGCCCATCTGGGCAAAAGTCAAGACCGCCTACCTCCGCTGGCGAGCCAACCGCCGAACTTCCAACCACTCCACCGACGACCGCGACCTGACCCTCTGACCCGCCTCCCTCCGTTGCCCGCCGCATGCGGTTTGTCGCAGGTGTTATCTGCATCAAACCTTTCCCCCGCAAAAAGTGTTTAAAAGGCAGAAACACACAATTAATCCAAACAACTATGACTTACTCTCAGATCACAAACTCCACTCCGGTGGTGTTAGTCGAATTTTTCGCCTCCTGGTGTCCTCACTGCAAACGCATGATGCCCGTAGTGGCTCAGATTAAAGAACTTCTCGCCGGACAAGTTGACGTCTATCAGTTTGATATCGACGAAAATCAGTCGCTCGCCGACTCGCAGCAGGTGCAGTCGGTGCCCACGTTTATCATCTATCGCGACGGCGAGGAGCAGTGGCGTCAGAGCGGCGAAATGGACGGTCAGGTGCTGCTCTCGAAAATCGAATCATACATGTAAACGTCTGAGGCCATGGCTGCTGCAAAAGGTGAATCGACGCTCATATGCGACTATCTCGGTGCGCTCGGTGTGCCCCACACCGCGGGCTATTCCAACTCGCGCGCCCGGTCGATGCCATTCAAGACACTTTTCGGCCTGTCGAAAGTGCTCGCCGACTATGGTATCACCTCCGAGGGCTATGAACTGACAGACCCGGAGGAAATCACCCGCCTTACACCCCCGTTCATAGCCTCCACGGCCGGCGGACCNCTCGTGGTGACCGAAGTTGGCGACTCATGCGTCAGCTATCTCTCCGANGGCGTCACCGAGCGAATGCCGCGCAATGAGTTCATGCAAGCCTGGTGTGGCAAAGTGCTCCTCTCTTATCCTGAGCCCGACGCCTCCGAGCCTGACTATAAGCTACATGCCCGACTCGATTTCTTCAATCNTGCAAAGCGTTGGGTCCTGGCNGGCGGACTGCTGCTGCTTGCCGCATGGCTGTTTGCNTCGGGAGGTCTGTGGCGCAGCGCAGCGGCCTGGTTCGTNGTGGCGTTCGACCTCCTCGGACTCTATTTCACCTACCTGCTCGTGCAGAAATCGCTCAACATTCATAGCGGCGCCGCCGACCGCGTGTGTGGTGTCCTGCAAGCCGGAGGNTGCGACAGGATTCTGGAGATGAAAGCCTCGAAATTTTTCGGCCTTTTCGGCTGGAGCGAGGTCGGNTTTGCCTATTTCTCCGTCAGCCTGCTGACGCTNCTNNTCTATCCCGGCGCAATGCCGTGGCTCGCGCTCTGCAATCTCTGCTGCCTTCCCTTCACCCTCTGGAGCATCTGGTATCAGCGCTTTCGCGCCCGCCATTGGTGTACGCTCTGCGTCTCGGTGCAGTGNACGCTCTGGCTNCTGTTTTTCAGCTACTTGGCCGGCGGATGGATTCGCTCTGCATGGCCCCTGCAGTGGAGCTTCGTGATGCTCGGGGTTGCTTATCTCACTGTCATGCTCGGCATCAACGCCCTCATGCCNCTAATCGAAAAGAAAAAAGATGATGAAACGGATTAAACAGATTCCACGCCCGCAGTTAAGCTCAGCCCGACGGCTTTCNCCTCTGGAGCTCAACCGGATAGCCTATGAGGAACGCCACTCCGTGCTCACTCCNGCTCAGCTCGAAGCCATGGCCGCCNAAGCTCGCAAAANTAATTCTTAAACTGCTGNGAATAGTCCACGATATGTTCAAACAGACGGCGCATCGGCTCAGTCAGCTCAATGTTGCGGCGCGCCATCACGCGCTCGGCAATNGCAAAGAATTTCTTCAAGCCGACCTCGCTGAATCCNACACCCGCAGAGCCTTCTGAAAACGACGGCACGAAATTGCGCGGAAACCCNGTGCCGTGGATATTCACCCCCACGCCCACCATCGTGGCCGTGTTGAACATCGTGTTGATGCCCGCCTTCGAGTGGTCGCCCATGATAAGNCCGCAGAATTGCAGACCNGTGCGGCGGAAGTGATGCGACGCATAGTCCCAGAGCTTGATTTCAGTGTAGTCATTTTTCAGATTCGAAGCCACACATCCCGCGCCGAGATTACACCATGACCCCACGACGGCATTGCCGAGAAATCCATCGTGAGCCTTGTTGGAGTAGGGGAAGATAACGGCATTGTTGATCTCGCCCCCGACCTTGCAATGCTCTCCGATAGAGGTTGCGCCATAAATGCGCGCCCCCATATTGACCGTAGCGTGTCTACCTATATATATAGGACCTCTCAGGCAGCTGCCCTCCATCACTTCCGCCCCCTCATCAATGATGATAGGGCCGGCCGATGTGTTCAGAAACGCACCCTCGACGCGCGCCGTCCGCGCAATAGCCAGACGCTCGGCTGAGCCGACAATGGTGTTGGTTGAGCTCGCCTCGCGCAGGCCCATCTCCGCGGAAAGCTGCTTAAAATCAGCTTCAAGCGCAGCTCCGCAGAGCAGAAAAAGGTCGTAGGGGCGGGTCACCGTGGTCAGCTCGCCGTCAAAATCCACCCCGTTTTCATCGCCCGGAGTGAGCGACACTCCGCGCCATGCAATCACACTGCCGTCGGCCTTAGCGCGAAGCACCTCTCCCGGCTTCAGCGTCGCAACGGCCGCGGCTATCTGCGCCGAAGGCAGAATGTGGGAGTGGATAAACAGATTGTCGGCCGGGTCGATATGCGTTGGAAAAAGCTCACTGAGATATTCCACCGTGTGAACCGAATAGCATCCCTTCAGAGCGCGTTGCCACTTGTCGGCAATCGAATCAACACCCGTGATCAGCGCCGACACCGGGCGAGTGAAAGTCAGAGGAAGCAGTTGAGTGTGGACATCGTGATTGTCCACCAATATAATGTTGAGCATAGAGTCTGTGAGTTGAATTAACAGTGCAAAGTTATAGAAAATGAGGATAAATTCGTAAATTTGCCCGGCAAAAAAACTAATCATTATGGAATTTATCAAGACCGAAATAGAAGGAGTGTGGATCATAGAGCCGCGTCGCTTCGGCGATGCCCGCGGCTATTTCATGGAAACATTCAAAAAATCAGAATTTGAGGCCAATGTAGGCCACGTCGACTTCGTGCAGGATAACGAATCATTCTCCTCGCGCGGCGTCCTTCGCGGCCTTCACTTCCAGAAAGGGGAGTGGTCGCAGGCCAAACTCGTCAGAGTNTCACGTGGCACAGTGCTCGACGTCGCCGTCGACCTCCGCGGCGGCTCACCGACTTTCGGNCGCCACGTCGCAGTGGAATTGAGTGCCGANAACGCCCGNCAGCTCTTCATTCCCAGAGGATTCGCCCACGGCTTCGTAGTGCTCAGNCCCGAAGCCCAGTTCCAGTATAAAGTCGACAACATCTACGCCCCCCACGCCGAAGCCACCCTCCGCTTCGACGACCCCGCCCTCGCCATCGACTGGCGCATCTCCCCCGCCGAAATGCTCCTCAGCGACAAAGACCTCCGCGGCCTCTCCCTCCCCGAAATCACCCCCTTCTAATCCCCATCCCGAATCTAATACCTCATAACTAATCCTTAGAAAAAAATCCCCGCCGGGTGTTAAGTTTATCGGCCGTGAACGGCCGATCCATCCCGCATGGCCCCATAACCCCTAAACACTAATCTCCAAAATTTTAACACGGCGGGTTTGGGGGTTTGCGCGGTTTTTTGTAACTTCGCGTGTTGTATGTGCCGCAATCGCCCTCGTGAGGGCGGCACGCTTGAAAACAAGCAACTTAACTAATCCAAATAGATTACAGACAAATGAGTAAGGAAAAGAAATTCTTGACTTGCGACGGTAACCAGGCCGCAGCACATATCTCGTATATGTTCTCGGAAGTTGCCGCCATCTACCCCATCACTCCTTCGTCAACTATGGCTGAATATGTCGACGAATGGGCTGCTGCGGGTCGTAAAAACATCTTCGGTGAGACTGTGCTCGTGCAGGAAATGCAATCTGAAGGCGGTGCCGCCGGTGCCGTTCACGGTTCGCTTCAGGCAGGTGCCCTGACCACCACCTACACCGCTTCGCAGGGTCTGCTGCTGATGATCCCCAACATGTATAAGATTGCAGGCGAACTCCTTCCCTGCGTGTTCCATGTTTCGGCTCGTACACTCGCTTCCCACGCCCTCAGCATCTTCGGCGACCACCAGGACGTCATGTCAGTGCGTCAGACTGGCTTCGCTATGCTCGCTGAAGGCTCTGTGCAGGAAGTTATGGACCTCGCCGGTGTGGCCCACCTCTCTACAATCAAAAGCCGTGTGCCCTTCGTCAACTTCTTCGACGGTTTCCGCACATCTCACGAAATCCAGAAAATCGAAGTCGTTGACCAGGAAGATCTCGCTCCCCTCGTTGACCACGAAGCCCTCGCCGAATTCCGCAGCCGTGCCCTGAGCCCCGAAGCTCCCGTTGCACGCGGCATGGCCGAAAACGGCGACGTATTCTTCCAGCACCGCGAATCCTGCAATAAGTTCTACGAAGCCGTGCCTGAAATCGTTGAAGACTACATGAAACAGATTTCAGCCATCACCGGCCGCGAATATCACCTCTTCAACTACTATGGCGCTCCCGATGCCGAACGCGTGATCATCGCCATGGGCTCTGTGACTCAGGCCGCTCAGGAAGCCATCGACTACCTGATGAGCAAAGGCGAAAAGGTCGGCATGGTGTCAGTTCACCTCTACCGTCCCTTCTCAGCCAAGCACTTCCTCGCTGCCGTGCCCAAGACTGCAAAACGCATCGCCGTGCTCGACCGCACAAAAGAACCCGGCGCAAACGGCGAACCCCTCTACCTCGACGTTGCCGAATGTTTCTACGGCCAGGAAGGCGCTCCCGAAATCGTTTCAGGCCGCTACGGTCTCGCTTCGAAGGACACCACTCCCGCACAGATCATCTCAGTGTTCGACAACCTCGCGCTGCCCGAACCCAAAACCAACTTCACCGTTGGCATCGTTGACGACGTTACATTCCTCTCGCTTCCCCCGGTTGAAGAAATCGCCCTCTCCGGCGAATCGACCTACGAAGCCAAGTTCTACGGCCTCGGCGCCGACGGCACAGTGGGTGCCAACAAGAACTCTGTGAAGATCATCGGCGACAACACCCAGAAATATTGCCAGGCCTACTTCGCCTACGACTCCAAGAAGTCAGGCGGTTTCACCTGCTCTCACCTCCGCTTCGGCGATGACCCCATCCGCTCGACCTATCTGGTGACAACCCCCAACTTCGTCGCTTGCCACGTTCAGGCATATCTCCACATGTACGACGTGACCCGCGGTCTGCGCGACGGCGGCACATTCCTTCTCAACACCATCTGGGAAGGCGACGAACTGGCCAAGAACCTCCCCAACAAGGTTAAGAAATATTTCGCCGACCACAACATCACCGTCTACTACATCAACGCCACCAAGATCGCTCAGGAAATCGGCCTCGGCAACCGCACCAACACCATTCTCCAGAGCGCATTCTTCCGCATCACAGAAGTGATTCCCGTCGACCTTGCCGTTGAGCAGATGAAGAAATTCATCGTTAAGTCCTATGGCAAGAAAGGTCAGGACGTTGTTGAAAAGAACTATGCAGCCGTTGACCGCGGCGGCGAATACAAACAGCTCCCCGTCGACAAAGCATGGAGCAACCTCCCCGCCGATGAAGCACAGGCCAACAGCGACCCCGCATTCATCAACGAAGTGGTTCGCCCCATCAACGCACAGGCCGGCGACGACCTGAAGGTCTCTGCCTTCGTTGGTCGCGAAGACGGCACCTGGCAGCAGGGCACTGCAGCCTACGAAAAACGTGGCGTCGCAGCCTTCGTGCCCGAATGGAATGCTGAAAACTGTATCCAGTGCAACAAGTGTGCCTACGTCTGCCCCCACGCTGCAATCCGTCCCTTCGTGCTCGACGCTGCCGAACTCCAGGGCGCTCCCTTCGGCGAAGACCAGTCGCTCCCCGCAATCGGCAAGACCTTTGCCGGAATGCGCTTCGTTCAGGCTGTCGACGTGCTCGACTGTCTCGGATGCGGCAACTGCGTTGACGTATGTCCCGGCAAGAAGGGCGTGAAAGCTCTCGAAATGAAGCCCCTCGAAACCCAGCTCGACCACCAGGCCGAATGGGACTACTGCGTTGCAGAAGTGGCTTCCAAGCAAAACCTCGTCGACATCAAGGCCAACGTTAAGAACAGCCAGTTCGCAACTCCGCTCTTCGAATTCTCAGGCGCTTGCTCAGGCTGCGGCGAAACTCCCTATGTGAAGCTCATCTCCCAGCTCTTCGGCGACCACGAAATGGTGGCCAACGCAACCGGTTGCTCTTCAATCTACTCCGGCTCTGTGCCCTCAACACCCTATACCACTAACGCTCAGGGCCACGGTCCCGCTTGGGCTAACTCACTCTTCGAAGACTTCGCTGAATTCGGTCTCGGCATGAGCATCGCCAACGAAAAGCTCCGCGCTCGTCTGGCCGACACAATGCTCGCCGCAACCAACTGCGACAAGTGCAGCGCCGAAATCAAAGAACTCGCCCAGCAGTGGCTCGACAACCGCGAAGACGCCGCCGTCACCCGCGAAGTTGCCGACAAACTCCTCCCCCTCTGCGAAGCTTGCGGCTGCGACATCTGCAAAGCCATCCTCACACTCAAAGGCTTCATCGTGAAGCGTTCACAGTGGATCATCGCCGGCGACGGCGCCGCCTACGACATCGGCTTCGGCGGTCTTGACCACGTGCTCGCCTCAGGCAAGAATGTCAACGTACTCGTTGTCGACACCGAAGTTTACTCCAACACCGGCGGTCAGGCTTCTAAAGCTACACCTCTCGGTGCAATCGCCAAATTCGCTGCCGCCGGCAAGCGCATCCGCAAAAAAGACCTCGGCCTCATCGCATCGACCTACGGCTACGTCTACGTTGCTCAGGTGGCCATGGGCGCCGACCAGGCTCAGACCCTCAAAGCCATCCGCGAAGCCGAAGCCTACGACGGTCCCTCACTCATCATCGCCTACGCACCCTGTATCAACCACGGCATCCGCGCAGGCATGGGCAAATCACAGGCCGAAGAAGCCAAAGCAGTTGAATGTGGCTACTGGCACCTCTGGCGCTACAATCCCGCCCTCGAAGAAGAAGGCAAAAACCCCTTCACACTCGATAGCAAAGATCCGCAGTGGGATAAGTTCGAAGACTTCCTCAAGGGCGAAGTGCGCTACGCATCCGTAGTGAAGCAATACCCCGAACAGGCAGCCGAACTCTTCGCCGCCGCCAAAGCCAACGCCCAGTGGCGCTACAACAACTATCGCCGTCTCGCCCAGCAGCAGTGGGGCGTAGATCCCGAAGTTGGCAACCTCCCCCAGTAATCAATCCCCAATTTCCCAAATAAAAAGAAATGCGGCCCGGTCATCCGGCAGCCGCATTTTTTTTGTCTCCATCCACCCCAAAACNCCCNNCCCAAAACCGTAGGGACGCACGGCCCGTGCGTCCGCCTGANTGTCAACGTTTTATCNATATACACGCCCTTACNCATCCAAACATAAACCGACCCCAGGCTGGAAGCCTGCGGTCATTATTTTCTCGTATGTTAGGATTACANAATCTGATGGGACANGAGACTATCTTTTNTTGCCGAAGATGGNGCTGATGATTGCATTACCGATTTTGCGTTCAAGGCCGCTTCGGGTTGCNCTCATCCTTGCTATCCGATATAAAGGATAACCATCAATAAATCAAACAAGGCGGCCTCCATTACAGAAGCCGCCTTGTCCTAAGTGTGGAATGTCTGTTTACTATCTATAATAATTACATACTCCATCGTATATTTTACTAACTATGTGTTTTACAACTGCGTGAGAAACCCAACGCGGTATGGCTGTGTTTGCTTGAATAACTGCCGTGATTCCTTGGGTCAATGCTTCTTTGGCGACAGTTTTCACCACAGTGTTTCCACAAAGAATCTCATACAGATTGTCGGATTTTTCTACACGAATCTGGATGCTTTGCTGTAGATTGTCGTTTTCAATTACTGTGACATTTCCATAAGTGGTAAGATATACACCTTTTGCCACTTCTGTGCGCTGCTGCGCATCAGCAGTTTGGGCACAACATACGATTGCTATTACGGCAACCATGAAAGATAGTAACTTTTTCATTTGAACTACTGATTTTTAAGAGTAACACGTATTTTATATGAACATCCATCGTCCAGATTAGAGAAATCAACATATCCTTTCATTTCCCCTGCGGGAATAAAAAGATTATTGTCAGGCATGAACGTCTTGCCAAAACATTCAAGTTTTACGGAGCCCAAGATGTTTTGACTACTGGGTTCAGTTAATTTTACCTCAACCCGACAACAGCCATACTTGACCACTTCAGTCTTTTCAGGCCAGAATACGATGGTGCCGTCACTCAGCTTCTTTGTGCCCGCAAAGGCAATAAGAGCACTAAACAACAAAAGAATGGATAAGATTTTCTTCATCATAATAGACTTTACCTTTCTACTTTTCCACTCCCTTTACAATTCATGCACTTCATTGGAGCACTTCCTGTTCCGCTACATTGATCACATGTTTCTTTGGTAATTTTCATGCGCTCTCCTTTGCAAGTCGGGCAAACGACCTTATCGCCAAATCTGTCTTTCACGAAACCGGTTCCCGAACAAGGGCTACAGTATTCAGACCGAACCACTTTTCGAGTTCCATGACAAGACGGACAGTTTTGGGTATAAGGATCGACGCCCGTTCCATTGCACCTTTTGCAGTCATAGAACTCTTTTGTTTCAGAAACGGTTTTGCGCTGAGTCTTCGTATTCACCGCAATTGCAATGCAAGTACTTGCGACCAATAGCAATGAGAAAACAATTAATTTCTTCATAATGATTATTTCAATTTAAATGTGATACGTCGATTTGATTTTCGACCGCTTTCGGTTGAATTATCTGCCACGGGATTAGAATATCCATTTGACTCCACTTCAATGCGGTCAGCGTCTATTCCCATCTCAGCTAAGTAATTCTTTGCTTCATTGGCTCTTTTCATACCAATTTCATAGTTGATTGTCTCCGAACCCAAAGAACAAGTATTGCCATAGACAATTAATTCAAGCGATTCATCTTCTTTCAGCAACTCGCCGATTTTGTTCAACAGCTCTTTTTGGTCGGCTGAAAGTTTATATGAATTAATATCATAGTCCGCAACAACGATTCCTTCAATTAATTCACTATAATCTACTTTCTGAGGTTCTTCAACGGCCGGAGTTTCCTCAACTGTAGCTGTCTGTGCCTCCTCTTTCGACTTGTCGTTAGCCAAAATCTTCAAGTCTACTTCCTGTCTTTGTTCATCCGGCAGTTCATTGTATTCCTTAAGTGAAATGTCACTGATTTGCTGAAGATTCTCCGCAACCCAATTATCATTTCTGGACTTTCTGTATTCCATTAAGTCCTGAATGTATTGCCACCGCGGTTTAAGGACAATCTCTCGTTTTTCGTAGTCGATGTGGTCAACCTCTAAAGCAAACTCATGATTGTATTGAGCGTTATTCGGATTAGTCAGTCTGTCAACTTTATCTTCGAATTTTTGCTTTTTATATTCATCAATTAGCTCATCACCAAAAACACAGGCGGCACCAGCCAAATTGGCATAATCCGATTTACTATAATTTCCGTTTTTTGTCAAATTGGTTTGTGCATTACGGAGCCTACCTTGAAGTTCCGAAACATCTTTGTGTGTTAATGCTCCATAAGTACTAACAGCAGCCTCCAAAGCGACTAACACTTTACCACCGGTCCCACTTTGATATGCATCAGCTCTTGTATAAGCAGGAGAATCTTCAGGTGAATTTGATTTTACATAAGCAAAACCAGCATCGAATACCCCAAGCACATTATTGTAAGTTTCCGGATCACAACTTGTGAAAATCAATATCAAAGTTGTGGAAAGGAATATTTTAAAAAGTTTCATCTGACTATTTATTTTCATCTGTATTTAAATAAAAGTAAACGTAGGCTGTTGAGTCAGGCTTAACTAACACCATTCCATCCGATGTGATAAGACCCTTGTAATCTACCTGTTTACCGATTGTTGTAACTTCAGATTTGATATTCACGGTAATTCCCTTTTTAAGANTACCCGAACACTCATAGGTGCCGAAATTTGAGAGNANTGGAGCAANAATNACTTCCGANCCCNGNCCGACNCCGGTCTTCATAACAACCTTATTGTTGTCCATGAAATACAACTGGTTAATCATCATGCCATCCTGCCCTTCCAGTTCAGTCGGTGTNAAGTTAACCCAAAGCGTATTCTTAACCACCTTGTCTGCCGACAAATTCCGAGTGGATGAACAACTCGAAATTACAGCAACCAAGGCAATCAAGAATAACCATGAAAATTTTTTCATTTGATTTGCAATGATTGGTTGGCCTTACAGTCCCATCGGCCAAGTTCTCAGATAAAGAAACGTGGACTGCATTACCACATCTGCAAATGACGGTCCTGAGAAAACCTTACGAGCAAAGATATGAAACAGCGGCCCACGCTATAGCGTGAGAACCGTCTTGATATCACTTGCTCGTGTTGAAAATTTCTCAGGTTTTCATTTGCAAGATAAGCAAAACGCCTCTTTTTTTACTAAAATGTNGTGATATTCCGGAAATATCGCTGCAAATATACAACGTTTTTTCAGTTATAAAAAGTTTTAACGCATTTTTTATTCATTCGCCTCAAATCTTCTAATATAATAAGGTGATGTTACTTAACATTCGTATCAATCAGAATAAAAAGCCACCAGATACGTTTGCACGTTGCAAGCGCCATTGGAAAGCTGGCTTTCAGCCTGCGGCCAATGGCGTTGAGATATTTAAGGATGTNAGGGAGGATATTCGAGCTGCGGAGTGAGGCGATTAAGTGTAAAGTTAAGCGCGTGGAGACAGGATGTCNCGGAATCCGATGNATATTAATATACAGCCGTAGGTGAGTANANATAGACCNTNGGCANNANNTGCTAATCGANCAGACCATGCAANAANCAAAATGAACNGANGAACATGGCNAATAATGCTGCCAAGATGCAGATGATTGATGCAATTGAGTTAATAAACAAGTAGCCGAAATAATAGCGCGGTTGAGACGGCAGTGTCTGTTCCNGGGTCTTTTCCTCGCGTGCGTTATNATAAGATAGGTAGTCCAGATGATAATAGTTTGTGGCGACATCTATGCAGGTTTGTGTAGTTGGCTGTAGTTCCAACAGTCTCACTGATTTCATCAGACGAAAACTACAAGTGGCTGAGTTTATTGCAATTGCGGTGAAAATAATAAATGCTATCCACACTTCCTCATAGCCGANCGAATTCGGGTAATGCCAAATCGCGAACAATGCAACTATTGAGCCTATAATGAAAAAGAAAGCAACGCTGAAATGGAACGTGAGACTGCAGCGAAGTCTAAGAATAAAGGATTGTGTGTCATTGGAGAAGATGTTTTCGAGTATGGGAGCTACATTTTTTGCTTTCACATAGGCGATTGTTTTTGGCATGCAACGGTTGAGAATCCATGTGATTCCGAATGCAAGTGCCAGTGAAAAGCTGACGCAAAAGATTACGAAATTATCGTTATAGATTGAGCTGGCATTGCCTGTGTGGAGTTTGCAAAGCAAATACATTATTAAGAAGCTCAGTGCAATGGAAAAACTTGTTTTCATGATATTTTAATAGATGGGACAGGAGATTATCTTTTTTTGCCGAAGATGGAGCTGATGATTGCATTACCGATTTTGCGTTCAAGTCCGCTGCGGGTTGTGGGGATGCCTGTCTTGCGGGCAAAGTCTTGTTTGAGTTTGGTCACGCCAAGAGCACGTTTCCATGAGAAGCTAACACCCGGAATTTTCATGATGTTATCTGTGGTTTTAGGGGTGGAGAAATTATGCGGGGTTAATAGATTGTTTTGTAGGTTACAGGGACGGTAAACCAGGCGTTTACCGGTTTGCCATTAATCATAGCCGGGGTGAATCCGCTGAGCAAACGAATGACCCTGATGGTTTCTTCATCAACTGCGGGTGAAAGTGATTTAGTGACAATGACATCTCCAACACTGCCATCTTTTTTCACGACAAACTTTACAATTACTCGACCCTGAACGGAATGACAACCGGGAATTTTAATCTTGCCGGCAAGGAAAGATAAAAGTTCGTAAGGGCCTCCGGGATATTGCGGCTCTACGTCAACTGAGTCATATACGAAATTTTCTGAGTTAATGTCAGTAATCAATGAGTCCTGGGCGACTGCAATTTCGTTAATGTCGCAGAGCGAATGTGCNAAGGNGTAGGNTNATTGAAAAATCATCCCGATGAGAAATAGTAATATCGATGATTTNGNTGCTTTCATCTCTTGAGTCGTGAGTTCGGAGTGGATTAGGTGGTTTTGCGGATGAGGGATTCGAGGCGGGTGCGGGCCGGGGTGGGGGTGGTGCAGGGGTAGGAGGGGAGGTGGCGCACGGCGCGGAGGCCTTTGGAGTGGTAGCGCCATTCGGAGAGGCGGGCGGCCCAGCGGAGGAGGGGAGTGGAGTTGAGCAGGGCGTTGACGCGGCGCTTGAAGATGATGGAGGGCTTGTCGGCCGGCGCGTGGCTCAGCCGGCGCATAAGTTCTTCGGCTTGAGTGGCGGGCATCCCGGAGGTGTCGGAGAGCAGGAGGGTCAGTGCGCGGATGAAGCCTTCATATTCCGGGCGATATTGCTCGGAGTTTTTGATTACGGATGCAGGCACGGTGGTCTCTGTGGCGGAGCCGGCAATGCGCTCGCGAGCACTGAAAAAGACCGGGAGGGTGGCATATTTGCCGCAGATGAGCATGGCGTGGTTGAAAAATTCTTCGGCCAGGAAGAGGTTGGTGAAGCGAAGCGTGCCGTCGGGGTTGAACACGTAGGAGTAGATGCGGCGGAAAATGTCGGCGCGTGTCAGGCCGTAGAGCATCGAGGCATACATTCCCGTCTGGCGGCGCAGTCGCTCCTGAGCGGTGGAGTCGGTGATGCGGCAGTCGTGGTTGCGGATGTAGCGCGGTGTGAATTGGATGTCGTGGCGGCGCGGTGTGAAGGTCAGATAGTGGCCCTGGGCACAAGAGTAGTCGGGGTTGGCGTCGAGAAACTCGGCGCAGGCGGCTATGCCTTCATCAATGGCGAAATCGTCGTCGGCCACCCAGAGCACATATTTGCGGTCGATCAGCCCCATGACTTCGCGGAGTTTCAGGAAGAAGTGCATTCGGGGCAGATGGCGGTAGACCACACCGGTATCCTCATCCGTGAGGCCGGTGAATGGTTCGACAGAGGAGTCGGGCACGAGAATCTGTGCGCCCGATCCGCGATAATATTCAAGCAATCGGGCGAGGCGTTCCGGACGGTTGTGGGCCGGGATTATGATGGTGACGTTTTCGAGCATTTAAACACTTACTTATAGGGATTTCTTGCGTTTGAGAATAAAGTCGATTGACTCGCGGAACACTGCGGAGTTGAACCTCCACAGCAGCAGCGAGTAGGCGCCGGCGGCAATCAGAATTTTTGCCGGCAGGGCTATGTAGGGATTTTCAATTCCTCGGGTGGCAAACCATGTCATAATCATGACTCCTGCAGAGAGAATGGCGTAGGGGGCAATGTCTTTCAGCAGGCCGAGATAGGTCAGGCCGATGTGGCGGCGAGTGAAAAATTGCCAGACGAGGAGCCAGAGGATGTTGATGGCCACATAGATGGCGAGCATGGTTTCAAGGCCGAAAGGATAGGTCAGACACACGCCGGCGAGCTGCAGCAGGCCGAGGGCGATGGTGTTCCACATATAGATGTCGGGCCGGCCGATGGAATTGAACAGGTTGCCGTAGAGAATGCTCAGCGGCATAACGGCTCCTCCCAGACAGAGAATCTGCATGACCGCCACCGAGTTGAGCCACTTGTCGGAGATGGTGATGACAATGAGGTCGTGAGCCACCAGGGCAAGCCCAAGCATGGCGGGGAAGCTGACAAAAGCCGTGAAGCGCAGCAGCTTGCGAAACACCCGCAGCAGGCGCGCCGGGTCGTCGATGGTCTGCCGCAGAACAGGCTGCCCGACACTGTTGATCATGCCGACNAGAGTGGAGTAGCCCATCGTGGTCCATTTGTTGCCCTGGGTGTAGAAGCCGGTGATGCGCATGCCGTAGAATCGGCCGAGCAGGACGGAGAAGAAATTGTTGTTGATGTGGGTGAACATCGAGGTGACAAGCTGGCGCAGGCTGAAGGGCAGCATCGACTTCAGCGAATCGAAGCGGAAGGAAAACGANGGTCGCCATCGGCAGATGATCCACATCATGATGCAGTTGGCCGACGAGTAGAGAACCGTCTGCAGCGCAATGCCCCAGTAGCCCCAGCCATTGAAAGCGCAGATGACGCCGACCGTGCCGGAGATTACAATGGCAAGAATCTGAATCTGACTGCGTTGCTTCACCATCAGATTGCGGAAAAGATAGGCAGCGGGAGCCGTGGCCAATCCGCCGAACACGAAGCTCGTGAAGAGAAATCGGGCGAGCGGCAGCATCTCAGGCGTTTTGTAGAACCGCGCGATGGCCGGTGCGCAGCAGAAGAGAATCAGGTAGAGCGTCAGCGATGCGGCTACGTTGAACCAGAACACGGCGTTATAGTCAGCGTCGGAGACCTCGCGCTTGTTGACAATGGCCAGAGTGAATCCGCTCTCGCTCAGCAGCCCTGCGGTGGCAGAGAAGATTGTCAGCGCACCGACCACACCATAGTCGGCCGGAGTGAGCAGTCGGGCCAGAAAGATGCCGAACACGAGGTTGAGCAACTGCATGGCGCCGTTGCCTATCCCGCCCCATAGCAGGCCTTTGGCCGTGCGTTGTTTGAGTTGAGTGTCGCTGCTCATTGATTGCTGATGATGAAAAAAATGTGATTATGGCTGCAAAAATAGGGTTGATTGACTGCAAAAATAATCAAAATCTCGCTGATTATGACTATATTTGCGAAAAATCTACATAGTATGAAACGTTTCCGCATCTTCGCAATTATATTTATGACGCTCCTGTTTGCATCCCTGCCGTTGAGTGTTTCGGGTCAGACGGTGATTTACAAAGGCATGTCGAGCCCGAACTTCTCGGACCAGATGACGAGCGATGAGGCAATGATTGCAGCTATGGTGGGTATGGGCTATACGACGGTGTCATATATCGGCGACGGAGTCTACAAACTTGAGGTCACGACAGGAAAGAAGAGGCTGGTTGCTGATTTTGTTGATAACGCAGAAGTGGTCAATAACCAAAAAGTGACATTCAGATACAAAATGTCCGACAGCCAAGTCGCCACGATAACCATGACTCCTGACGAGATTGACCTTGGAGGAGCGCTGAAGCTAATTCTAACTGAAAAGTCGGCATTTCCCGGGCTTGTCAAGGCCATCCGGGCTAACAACTCAAAGAGTCCGGGCAAATCCTCNGTGCCCTCGTCGGTGCCCTCGGGAACGGCTTCGGGGAGTTATGATCTGACGCCTGTTGATGCGGTCAGTTATCCCTTCGGATTCTTGCCATCTGAGACAAAGCGGATTTCCGATGCCTTGAGCCTGTTAAGGCAAGCCGGCTGGAAGGCTGATATTACGAAGGGCTCAGATTCGGAGATGATTTACATTATTTCATCCAACCAATTCAAGATTCCATACCGAATGTTTGGGAAAGCGGTGACAGCCATGTCTGTGTTTGGCTTGACACCTCCCGGAGATATAATGAGTTATGACGTGGAAATTAATGACTACAAGCAGAATTGGACGGCTCAAGATGCTGAGACATTCGCAAAGAGAATTGTCGAAGAATTGAAATCGGCAGGCTATACTGTCGCCGGGTCAAGCCATCTCGGAAGATTTGATTTCTATAAGTATGAATTAACCGGAAACGGGCTTACCGTAACTGTCAGGGCTTCCGAAGGCTCGAAAGTGGAATCTTTAGATGCTTATGTCGTTAGACTGAGTATGGAAAAAAATAAACAATGATATGAACANGATGAAATGGGATAGCCTGATCTGCGACAAACGCTTTGGGCTTGAAGAATATAACGATGACAAAAAGGGAGTGCGCAGCGATTTCCTGCGCGACTATGACCGCCTGGTGTTTTCCTCTCCATTCCGCCGCCTGCAGAACAAGACACAGGTGTTTCCTCTGCCGGGCAGCATCTTTGTTCACAACCGGTTGACCCACAGTCTGGAGGTGGCCTGCGTGGGGCGATCGCTCGCCACGGAGGTGAGCCAGCGTCTGCGCCTGAAATATGCTTCCGAGCCGTGGGTGAATAAGCTCGACGCTATGGGCGAGATTGTCTCTGCGGCTTGCCTTGCCCACGACCTCGGCAATCCGCCATTCGGCCACTCGGGCGAAAAGGCGATTGCCACATTTTTCAGCGAGGGAAAAGGTGCTGCGCTGCGCTATCAGCTGACCGACAGCCAGTGGACCGACCTCACCCGCTTCGACGGCAATGCCAATGCCTTCCGCCTGCTGACCCATCGCTTCAACGGGCGCCGCCCGGGTGGATTTGCCATGACCTACTCAATGCTCGCTTCAATCGTGAAGTATCCCTACGAGTCATCGCTTGCCGGCAACCGCAACAAGTTCGGATTCTTCACTTCCGAAACGGCCGACTTCGTGAAGGTGGCCACCGAGTTGGGGATGATTTCCCAACCCGGGCCCAATGGCGAGGTGCGCTATGCGCGCCACCCGCTGGTCTACCTCGTTGAGGCTGCCGACGACATATGCTATGAGGTGATGGACCTTGAGGATGCCCACAAGCTCGGCCTCATAGCGACCGATCAGGTCATAGAGCTGATGCTCGGATTCTTCGGACCCGAACGACTGGAGCATATCAAGAGCGTGATGAGCCATGTCGACGACCCCAATGAAAAGGTGGTCTATCTGCGCTCGGTGGTGATCGGCACGCTCGTGAAGGCTGCCGCCGAGACATTCCTGGAAAATGAGGAAGCCATTCTCGCCGGCACGTTCGAGGGCACACTGATTGACCATCTCCCGGAGCGAGAGCGTGAAGGCTATGCCCGCTGCAACGCTTTGTCGTGGCAGAAGATTTATTGTGCGAGCGATGTTGTCGACATCGACCTTGCCGGCACGAGCATCATCGCCTTCCTTCTTGAAAAACTGGTGGAGGCGGTGCGTAACCCCGACTATAATTATTCGAAGCTGCTCCTGTCGAAGGTGCCCTCGCAATATGAAATTGATTCGCCGACTCTGTTCGGCAAGATTCAGGCCGTGATCGACCATGTTTCCGGCATGACCGATGTCTATGCGCTTGACCTCTATCGCAAGCTCAACGGCATGTCGCTTAAGATTAACAACTAAGAGTGTGTTAAAAGAAAACACACTCTATTTTTCGATTCCGCTGCAAAGTTACAACGGTTTCGGGGGGCTTTTTGCGAGAATTTGGCGAAACGATTAGAGTGAAGAGTTTAGAGTGCAGAGTGCGAGTGCAGAGTGCAGTGATTAGNGTTTAGTGGGCCATGCGGNATGGATCGGCCGTTCACGGCCGATGGACTCAACATCCGGCAGGGATTTTTTAGGTTTTAGGGAGTGGGTTAGTTTTTGAAGGCGTGGCGGTAGCCTTTTATTTTTTGCCAGTTGCCTCGGGTGAAGTCGGGGACTTCTACCGGTGCGGAGCCGTTTTCGATTGAAAGGGCTGAGAGGGGAATCAGGGAGCACCATTCGGCGAGGTCGTAGACGTCCATGTCGAGGGGGAGGCCGTTGCGGAGACAGTAGATCAGGCGATAGTCCATGATATAGTCCATGCCGCCGTGGCCGCCGACGCTCTTTGCCACTTCGCCCACCTCTTTAATAATGGGGTGGATGTATTTTTCCGTGAGGGCCTGACGCTGGGCGTCGGAAATGTAGCCGTGGGCGCTGAGGTTTTCGTGGTCGGGCACTTCGTCATTGGCGAGCTGTGCGGGCTCGAAGGCATAGCCCTCCATGGGGTATTTGTTGGCAAATCCTTTAGTGCCGGTGAGCTGATACATGCGGGAGTAGGGGCGGGGGTTGACAACGTCGTGCTGAATGTGGAGTGTCTTACCTTCGGCGGTGCGAATCATGGTCATGGTGTGGTCGCCGTTGGCAAACGATTCGGGAGCCTTGCCGGTGGTGCGTTCAATGTAGGCCGGAGCATTCACGGCCTTGGTGTCCATGGCCACGAGAGTTGTCATGCGGTCGCCTCGGTGCATGTCGAGAAGCTGGCAGGCGGGGCCGGTGCCGTGGGTGGGGTAGACGTCGCCGCGATGTTCGCGGTTGTAGTCCATTCGCCAGTTGTTCCAGTAGTAGGGCCAGAACTCCTCAAGGTTGTGGATGTAGCTGCCTTCGACATGGAGCACCTCGCCGAAAAGACCCTGCTGAGCCATGTTGAGCGTGTTCATTTCAAAGAAATCGTAGACGCAGTTTTCGAGCATCATGCAGTGGCGGCGGGTGCGTTCGGAGGTGTTGATGAGAGCCCAAATTTCGTCGAGGTTCATCGCTGCCGGCACTTCGATGGCGGCGTGTTTGCCCTGCTCCATGGCATAGAGCGCCATGGGTGTATGGTTTTTCCAGTCGGTCACAATATATATAAGGTCGAGGTCGGGGCGCTCAACGAGTTCCTTCCATGAGTCTTCCTTGCCGCCGTAGGCCGCAGCACGTGGCAGCCCCGCCTTGTCGAAATATTGAAGCGATTTTTCCACGCGGGGCATCTCGATGTCGCAGATGGCCACCACCTTGGCGCCCGGCACTTTAATCAGACGGTCGACAGCGCTGGCACCACGCATTCCGAGGCCTATGACGCCCACTCTGACAGTGTCAATCGGGTCGGCGGCAAAGCCAACCATGTCAGACTGACCCGCAGGACGCTCGGGGACCTGAGTGACAATGGGCGAAGATGCAAACGAAGAGAGGGTCATTGCGGCCATAATCAGGGCCGCGGCAATGCGATTTTTGATATTCATGGTGGTTTATTATTACATTGGTTGGTGCAAATTTACGAAAAGATTACTATTTTTGCAGTTGTAAATGGAAAAATTATCAGTTTATCATATCAACCATGAAATTTAAATCATTGCTATTGTCGGCGTTGCTGCCGGCGCTGACCGTCATTCCGGCTATGGGTCAGGATGATGCGTTCGATCTTTCGTCGCAGCGCGGCGAGAAGCAGGAATACAATCCTGTCAACGGTCACAAAATCGACCACAAGGGATTGATTATCAACCCTACGCCTCAAAGCATCGAGCGCCCGCTGACCGGCGTGCTCAACGCATCCGGCGGCTTCAAAGTCAATGACCGCCAGAAACGTTTCGCCGACGACCTCGGCTTCCTCAAACAAGCTCCCAAAGGGCTGCCGCTGACCATTGAATTCGGTGAGAAACCGGCTAAGAAAGCCGGTGTGAAACCGGTTGACGGAGCATATCTGCTTGAAATCGGCGCGAAAGATGTGAAGATTATCGGCTACAACGAGCGCGGAGCTTTCTACGGACTCCAGACCCTGCGTCAGATACTTTCAAGCCCCGTGAGCCACGGTGGCAACGATCTGCCCATGATGGTCATCAACGACTATCCCTCGATGAAATATCGCGGCGTCGTCGAGGGCTTCTATGGCACTCCGTGGAGCCACGATGTTCGCATGTCGCTCATCGATTTCTATGGCAAAAACAAGATGAACGACTATCTCTACGGCCCCAAGGATGACCCCTATCACAGCTCGCCCAACTGGCGTCAGCCCTATCCTGAAGATCAGGCCCGCAACATCCGCGAGCTCGTGGAGCAGTCGAAACGCAACCGCGTCAACTTCATCTGGGCCATCCATCCGGGCAAAGATATCCGCTGGAACAAAGAAGATTACGATAGCCTCGTGTCGAAATTCAACATGATGTATGATCTCGGAGTGCGCTCATTTGCCATCTTCTTCGACGACATTGAGGGCGAAGGCACCAATCCCATGCGCCAGGCCGAACTGCTCAACAATCTGACCAACGATTTCGTGAAGGCAAAAGGCGATGTGACCAATCTCATCGTCTGCCCCACAGACTATTCGCAGCTCTGGGCCAAGCCGGGTCCCGACGGCCCTCTCGCTGTCTATGGCCGCGAGCTCAACCCCAATGTCGAAGTGTTCTGGACCGGCGCCGTTGTGTGCAGCGACCTGACTCCCGAGACTCTCGACTTCATCAACTCCCGCATCAAGCGCCCCGCCCTCTACTGGTGGAACTATCCGGTGACCGACTATTGCAAACATATTCTCATGCAGGGCCCCGTCTATGGTCTTGACACAACGCTCACCTCCGAGCAGGTGGCCGGCATCGAGAGCAACCCCATGGAGCATGGCGAAGCCTCTAAGCTCGCACTCTACGGCGTGGCCGATTATGCTTGGAACACACCCGCTTACAATCCGCTCGACAACTGGGAGCGCGGACTCGCCGACCGTGTGCCGGGAGCTCCGGATGCCTATCGCACTTTCGCCATCCACTCCGCCGACACTGAAAACGGCTACCGCCGCGATGAATCCTGGGAAACTACCGTTTTCCCCTACAATAACTACACTCCCGAGCAGTTTGAAGCCCTCCGCGCCGAGTTTGNNAANATCACCGGCGTTGAAGCTGCAATGCTTGCCAATGCCAACCCCGCCCTTATCAAAGAGATGGCTCCCTGGCTCACTCAGTTCACGGCCCTCGGAGAGCGCGGTCTGCGCACACTCGACCTCATCAAGACCTTCGAGAGCGGCGANACCGTGGCATTCTGGAACGCATTCCTCGCCAANCGCATGACTCCCGAACAGACTGAGGCTTACAACGCNCACAAAATCGGCACAATGAAGCTCCAGCCCTTCTACAAAAACGCTATGGACGACATGATCGTGGCCTTCTANGAAAAGCTGACCGGNGAGAAACCCGCCATTTTGAAAGGTGTNGGTAATGTGCCTTATCTCTCGCGCGAGATGATTGCCCCGATGCTCGACGGCGACCTCTCNACATTCTACACCACCGCCGTCAGCCAGGAGCCGGGCCAGTGGTTCGGTGTNGACCTCCTGCAGGCNCGCCCCGTCAAGAAAGTGAGCATCACTCAGGGTCGCAATTCGGTTGACGATGGCGACTATCTTGACCACGTGATTCTCGAAGCGTCGGCCGACGGCAAAAACTGGACCGCACTGACCGAGCCTCAGAAAACCANCTATGAGTTTGGCTGGCAGGGAGAAGCNCCCGCCGACTANCGCTATCTGCGTCTGCGTCGTCTCGACTCCGANCGCAAGAGCTGGGCTGCCGTTCGCGAATTTGACATCGACATCGATGGCCTCGAAACTGCCGATNCNATGACCGACCTCAATCCGCTGACNTCCATGACTCTNCCCGGCAGCTACAAACTGATTCCCTCGGNCGGCCTCAAGCAGCTGACACTGCTCAAAGCCAACGACGGCAAGACAGTCACTGCCGTTCAGCGTGACAAAAAAGGCAAAGAGCTGTCGCGCAAAGAGCTGAGCACATCCGTGGCCACCCTCGCAATCGATCCCAAAGCCACTGAAATCGAACTCCTCGGCAATGCCGAAATCTTCGAAATCATCCGAAAATAAAACTCCTATATCAAAACTGAATAACATCGGGCGCAGCCGGACTCCACTCCGCTGCGCCCGATGACGTTTACTTAAGGAATCGAGTGGGGTTTATTTCATTCGGGCTTTACCCGAATTGTAGGGACGCACGGTTCGTGCGTCCGGTTGAGAATCAGTATTTTATCGTCGGACGCACGGGCCGTGCGTCCCTACAAAGAGAGGGGAGCCCAATAAGCTTTAATCACGGCTTAAGTTAACAGCATTGACGCATAATGGGATGAAACGCAAAAAGATGTTAAATGAGGGAGTTTTTGTGATATATATCATAGGTGAAGCGAAAATTGTTGAGTAATTTTGCACCTTGAAAATTGCGTTAAACTGCACTAATGCAATTAGTCATCACATTTAACTATTGATTGATAGAAAATTAAATTAAATCACAATACGTACAATTTTAAAAAACTTCAAGATGAAAGTTAGAAAATTGAAAGGTTTCGCAACCATCAGTCTGTCAGTGGCGTTGGGTTTCGCAGTGACAGCATGTGGCGGTGGCAAGGATCAGCAGGCGGCAATGGCAGCCATGATGAATCAGGCCCCGCAGGTGGCAACAATGGTCGTTGAGACCACCAATGCCTCCAATCAGAAAGAATATCCCGCNCAGATCGAGGGTAAAACTGACATTGCCATCCGTCCGCAGGTGTCGGGCTTCATCACCAAAGTGCATGTNGATGAAGGTCAGGCCGTGAAGAAAGGCCAGGTGCTTTTCACACTCGACCAGGTGCAGTTTCAGGCCGCTGTCGAGCAGGCTCAGGCTGCCGTAAATTCAGCTCAGACAGCTGTCAACACTGCCAAGATGACTGCCGACACCAAGCGTCAGCTCTTTGAAAAGAACATCATCTCGGCCTACGACAATCAGCTGGCTCAGAACAATCTCGCAACTGCCCGCGCCGCTCTTGCTCAGGCTCAGGCNGCGCTGACAACAGCTAAGAAGAACCTGTCGTACACCACCGTTGTGGCTCCCAGCGACGGCGTTGTCGGCACAATCCCCAACCGNGAAGGTTCGCTCGCTTCGCCCTCATCGGTTGAACCGCTCACCACTATCTCTGACAACTCGCAGATCTACGCTTACTTCTCGCTCACCGAAAAAGACCTGCTCGACATGACCGACAACGGCACCCGATCACTTGCTGCCGCTATCGAAGCCATGCCCGCAGTGAATCTCCAGCTCGCCAACGGCACCGTCTATCCCCTTCCCGGCAAGGTGGCCACCGTTTCCGGCGTGCTCAACACTTCGACCGGTGCAGCCAGCGTCCGCGCTCTCTTCGACAACCCTTCAGGCATGCTCCGCTCGGGCAACACCGGCTCTGTTATCGTGCCCGTTGAGTCTGAAAACGTGATTGTTATTCCCCAGAAAGCCACTTTCGAAATTCAGGACAAGAAGTTTGTTTATGTNGTTGGCAAAGACAACAAGCTGACCTCAGTGCCCGTTGAAGTGCTTCCTCAGAGCGATGGCAAGAACTACGTAGTGACCGGCGGCGGCCTCAATGTCGGCGACCAGATCGTGATTGAAGGCGTCGGCACTCAGTCGGTGCGCGAAGGTGCTGAAATCAAGCCCGTCACTCCCGAACAGGCAGCNGCAGCCGCCAAGAAAGCCGCTGAAGCTCAGGCTCAGGCCCAGCAGGCAAAGAAATAATCAACACTCTCCCTCCCCCGTAGAATCATTATTCGCAAGCAATGAAATTAGATACGTTTATTAACCGTCCGGTGCTTTCGACGGTTATCTCGATTTTCATCGTGCTGCTGGGTATCATCGGGCTCGTTTCGCTCCCNATCACTCAGTATCCCGACATCGCACCTCCAACAATTCAGGTGAGCACCACCTACACCGGTGCGAACGCACAGGCTGTGCTCAACTCCGTGATTGCCCCTCTCGAAGAGGCCATCAACGGTGCCGAAGGCATGACCTACATGGAATCAACCGCAACCAACACCGGTTCGGCCACCATCAACGTTTACTTCGAGCAGGGTTTTGACCCCAACATGGCTGCCGTCGACGTGCAGAACCGTGTGGCCAAGGCTCAGAACCTCCTTCCGGCCGAAGTAACCAAAGTGGGCGTGCTGACCCAGAAGCGTCAGACTTCGATGCTTCTCGGNGTGGCTCTCTATGCCGACAGCACNTCTGAATACAACGCAGAGTTTATCGACAACTATATGAAGATCAACGTCATCCCCGTGCTCCAGCGTGTGCAGGGTGTGGGCGACGTGATGAGCTTCGGTGCCGACTACTCAATGCGAATCTGGCTCAAGCCCGACGTCATGGCTCAGTATCACCTGATGCCCGAAGATGTGACCATGGCTCTTGCCGAGCAGAACATCGAAGCCGCTCCCGGTGCGTTCGGCGAGCAGGGCAACCAGTCGTTCCAGTACACGATGAAATATAAAGGCCGTCTGTCGCAGCCCGAAGAGTTCGGCGACATCGTGATCCGCGCCAACGACAATGGCGAGGTGCTCCGCCTGAAAGATGTTGCCGAAATCGAGCTTGGCAAAGTGCAATATGGTTTTGCCAATGCGCTCAACGGCAAGGTTTCGACAATGGCCATCGTGTTCCAGACCGCAGGCTCCAATGCAACAAAGATTATCGAAGACTGTCTGAAAGAGGTCGACAACATGAAGAAAGACCTCCCCGCCGGNCTCCACTTCGCAATCCCGATGAACAACAACGACTTCCTCTATGCGTCAATCTCCCATGTGATTCAGACGCTCATCGAGGCCTTCATCCTGGTGTTCATCGTGGTTTACATCTTCCTCCAGGACTTCCGCTCCACCATCATCCCTGCAATCGCCATTCCGGTTGCGCTCATCGGTACGTTCTTCGTGCTTAACCTCATCGGCTTCTCAATCAACCTCATCACGCTGTCGGCACTCGTGCTTGCNATTGCGATTGTGGTCGACGACGCCATTGTGGTGGTCGAGGCGGTCCATGCCAAGCTCGACGTGGGCTATAAGAGCGCGCGCAAGGCATCAATCGACGCAATGAATGAAATTGGCGGCGCGCTGATTTCGATTACGCTCGTCATGATGCTCGTGTTCATCCCCGTGTCGTTCATGCCCGGCACCACCGGTGTGTTCTATCAGCAGTTCGGTATCACAATGGCTGTGGCTATCGCGTTCTCGGCAATCAACGCCTTGACCCTGTCGCCCGCCCTTTGTGCCGTGTTCCTGAAACCTCACACTGCCGACGGCCACGAACCCTCGCTCAAAGAGCGCATGGGCGAAGCCTACTCAGCTGCGGCCGACACCGTTAAGAATCAGTATAAGAAACGTGCAGGCATCGGTCTGCATCCCGCCATCACCTTCCTGTTTGTGATTGCCGCCGTTGCCTTCATGGTGCTCGGCTGGTATTCCGACGGCAACATGGTTCACCTGCTGATTTCGGCCACCTGCGCCGTTGTGGCTCTCGTGGGTGTGTTCAGCAAACGCTTCCATGCCGGTTTTGAATCGGGCTACAATGCGCTGCTCTCAGTGTATAGAAAATGCACTCAGTTCTTTGTTAACCATAAGATTATTTCGTTCATCTTCGTGGGCGCCTCAATCGTGGTTCTCGTGCTGCTCATGCGCAATACTCCGACCGCCCTCGTGCCTAATGAAGACACCGGCGTGGTGTTCGCCATGATCGACATGCCTCCGGGCACCTCGCAGGAACGCACTGCCGAAACAATGGACAAGGTTGACAAAATCGTCATGAGCACCCCCGGCGTGGCTTACAGCACCAAGATTCTCGGCTATAGCTTCCTCGCAGGTCAGGGTGCCACCTACGGTACGTTCATCATCAAGCTCAAAGACTGGAGCGAACGCGACGCTTCGGAAAGCTCCGACGCCGTGATCGGCCGCCTCTATGCAGCCACCGGTCAGCTTATCAAGGATGGCCGCGTTGTGATTTTCGCACCGCCTATGATTTCCGGTTACTCGCAGACCAACGGTTTCGAGGTCAAGATGCAGGATAAGACCGGCGGCGATATCAACACCTTCTTCGGCGTTGTGCAGGCCTTCCTCGGCGCTCTCAACCAGCAGCCCGAAATCCAGATGGCTTACACCACGTTCAACCCCACCTTCCCGCAGTATCTCATCGACATCGACGCTGCCAAGGCCAAGCAGGCAGGCATCTCACCCTCAAGCATCCTCTCAACGCTGCAGGGCTACTACGGCGGTATGTATGTGTCGAACTTCAACCGCTTCGGTAAGATCTACCGCGTCATGATGCAGGCTTCGCCCGATGCGCGTGTGTCGCCCGAAACACTTTCGTCAATNAAGGTGCGCAACGGCGCGGANATGGCTCCNATCTCCAACTTCGTGACCCTGCAGCGCGTCTATGGTCCTGACCTTCTCAACCGATTCAANATGTTCCAGTCGATTTCNGTNACCGGTCAGCCTGCCGANGGCTANTCNTCGGGCGACGCTCTCGCGGCTATCGAACGAGTGGCAAACGAAATGCTCCCGCAGGGCTACGGNTTCGAGTATGCCGGTATGACCCGCGAAGAAGGCAACACCACCGGCAACACCACTGCCATCATCTTCGGTCNCTGTCTGCTCTTCGTCTACCTGCTGCTCTCGGCTCAGTATGAAAGCTACATCCTTCCGCTCGCGGTTATCCTNTCGATTCCCTTCGGTCTGATGGGCACATTNATCTTCGCCGACCTCCGCGGCATCTCCAACAACATCTATCTGCAGATTGCGTTGATTATGCTTATCGGTCTTCTTGCGAAGAACGCTATCCTCATCGTTGAATTCTGTCTCGACCGCCGCAAAAACGGCATGAGCGTTGTCAAAGCGGCCATGGATGGTGCGGTTGCCCGTCTGCGACCCATTCTGATGACCTCGCTCGCGCTGATCATCGGTCTGTTGCCCATGATGTATGCCCATGGTGTAGGCGCCAACGGCAACAAGGCACTCGGCACAGGCTCCGTGGGCGGTATGTTGATCGGTATGATTTTCCAGGTGCTCATCGTGCCCGCACTCTTCGTGGTGTTCCAGTTGCTTCAGGAGAAATTCTCGCCGATGAAATGGAAAGACACCGACAATGCCGAAATCGAAAAAGAAATCGAGCAATACTCTCGTTAACCACCATCACTTCAACCCGAAATATTTGAAGATAATGACTTTCA
Organism: Bacteroides sp.; assembly: GCA_014801655.1. GTDB lineage: Bacteria > Bacteroidota > Bacteroidia > Bacteroidales > Muribaculaceae > Paramuribaculum. The sequence goes on along the minus strand of JAAVDT010000007.1, from coordinate 17,204 downwards.
AAAAAATCATATTGCTCCCTGCGATGACAGCTCTCATGCTGTCGTCGCTCGGCAGCTGCGGGCTCTACTCGAAATATCAGACGCCCGACTCAACGGCTCTGCTCGCCGAATACAAGCAGGCGCAGCAAGCCTCCATCGACTCGATGGCCTATGGCAACCTGCGCTGGCAGGATGTCTTCACCGACCCGGTGCTCGCCGGCCTGATTGAGCAGGCTCTTGCCAACAACACCAACCTGCGCAATGCCAAGCTCAACGTCGACATCGCTCAGGCTCAGCTCAAGGGTGCGCGCCTTTCTTATCTCCCCTCGGTTGCGCTTGCGCCCAACGGATCCGGCTCGAAGGTGTTCATGACTCCCTCGCAGTCGATGTCGTGGGGCTATCAGATTCCCCTTTCAGTCAGCTGGGAGATTGACATCTTCGGCAAGCTGCTCAACGCCAAGCGCGGCGCGCAGGTGGCCGTTGAACAGAGCGCCGACTATGCTCAGGCTGTGCGCTCGCAGATAATCTCAGGTGTGGCCAACTGCTACTATGGCATCGTCACCCTGCAGCAGCAGCTTCAGGTCAGCAAATCGACAGCCGAAATCTGGAAACAGAACGTGCAGACGATGAAAGACCTCAAGCTCGCCGGCACCGTGACTGAAGTTGCCGTCGTTCAGAGCGAGGCTCAATACTATGGCATCCTCGCTTCGATTACCGACATTGAAGTGAGCCTCGACGAGATGTACAACACTCTGTCGCTGCTCCTCGGCACTATGCCTCAGAAGTGGGAAATCCCCGCCGGAGCTACATTCACCGCTCCCTCGATTATCCGCACCTCCGTGCCGATGCAGGAGCTTGCGATGCGTCCCGACGTGGCTGCTGCCGAACGATCAATGGCTGTGGCTTATTACGCCACTAACTCAGCCCGTGCGGCCTTCTATCCCGGCCTTAACATCACTGCCAATGGCGGCTTCACCAACACTCTCGGCTCGATGATTCTTAACCCCGGCAAATTCTTCATCAACCTCGCCGGCTCGCTGACCGCACCCCTCTTCTCTCGCGGCCAGAATATCTCCCGCCTCGAAGCTGCCAAGGCTCAGCAGCAGCAGGCCATGAACAATTTTGAGTACACCCTGATGAGTGCCGCCTCCGAAGTCAGCGATGCCATGACTCTCTATGAAAAGAGTGTAGAAAAGCAGCAGTCGCTCGAAAAGCAGGCTGAAAAGCTCGCTCTCGCATCGGAATACACTCAGGAGCTCTTGAAACTCGGTTCCTACAACACCACTTATCTCGATGTGCTCACCGCTCAGCAGAGCCTTCTCCAGGCCCAGCTCAGCTTAATCGTGGCCCGCAACAACGAAGCCCGCGCGCTGATTAACCTCTATCAGGCTCTCGGCGGCGGTCGATAAACTTTGTCAATAACCCTTAACTAAAGCATACCATGGCAAATATAAGCCCCCTGGCATATGTAGACCCCACGGCCCGCATTGCCGACAATGTGACGATTCATCCGTTTGCCTATATCGACGGCGACGTTGAAATCGGCGAAGGCTGCGAGATTATGCCCTACACAAGCATTCTCTCCGGCACCCGCATGGGTAAAAACAACAAAGTTTATCAGAATTCGGTCATTGGCGCCGACCCTCAGGATTTCCGCTGGAAGGGCGAAAAGACCTATTGCTTTATCGGCGACAACAACGTGATTCGCGAGCATGTCATCATCAACCGCGGCATCCGTCCCGACGGTGGCACCCGCATCGGCAACGATTGCTTCATCATGGCTGAAACTCATATCGGCCACGATACGCTCATCTCCGGCAAGGATGTGATTGGCAACGGTGTGAAGATTGCAGGCGACGCAGTGGTCGGCGAATGTGCGATTTTCTCCTCCGGCGTCATTCTCCACGAAGGTTCGTCGATTGGCAACTGGACGCTTATCAAAGGCGGCTGCCGAATCAGCGGCAATGTGCCTCCGTTTGTTATCATGGCTCACAACCCGGCATCATATTTCGGTGTCAACGCCGTGATTCTTCGCAAGCATGGCTTCACCGACGCTCAGATCGACGATATCGCCAAGGCCTATCGTCACGTCTACCAGTCAGGCACCTCGGTGTTCAACGCCCTGCAGCGCATTGAGGCCGACCTCGATCCGGGAGAAGTGCGCGACACCATCGTGAACTTCATCAAGGGTGTTAACCTTCGCCTTGTGGCCATTCCCCGCGACCTCGAATAATCCCCGTCACTTCAAAAACTGCAATACTCGCCACCCTGCCAAGCTCTGCTCGGCAGGGTGGCTGCTTTTCGATAAGGCTGAAAAGGTCAGCTAAGGTCGAAATAAGGTCAATTAAGGTCAATTAAAGTCGCTTAAAGTCAGCTAAGGTCGTTAATGACTTTAATTGACCTTATTTCGACCTTAAGCGACCTTTTCCTCCTTGCGCAAGGCGCAAAAAAAAGCAACACCCGGAGGGGGTGTTGCTTGGGGTGAGCAATGGGGGTCGAACCCACGACCTTCGGAACCACAATCCGACGCTCTAACCAACTGAGCTATGCTCACCATTTAAGTGATTTGAAATCGGTCTCTCCCGATTTGCGATGCAAAGTTACTACTTTTTTTCGGTTTTGCAAATAGCCTGAGCGGATTTTTTTGCTGATTTTTGAAAAAATGATTTCTTTGCAGGGGGTTTCAGCGGTCGGGGTGGAATTATTTCGTTGCTGCAGGGTAAATTTCGTGGCGCGCTGCAAGGAGGGTGTTGCGCATGAGCGACACGATTGTCATGGGGCCAACACCGCCGGGCACGGGGGTGATGAAGGAGCATTTGGGGGCAACGTTGTCGAAATCTACGTCGCCGCGCAGGCGGAAGCCGCTCTTGCGGGTGGCGTCGGGAACGCGCGTTGTGCCAACATCGATGATGGTTGCGCCCTCTTTGACCATGTCGGCTGTGACGAATCCGGGCACGCCGAGAGCGGCGATGATGATGTCGGCTTCGCGGCAGATTTCCTTGAGGTTCTCAGTGGCGGAGTGACACACGGTGACTGTGGCGTCGCCGGGCTGATGTTTCTGCATCATGAGCATCGCCACGGGCTTGCCGACGATGTTGCTTCTGCCGAGCACTACGCAGCGTTTACCTCGGGTCTCAACGTTGTAGCGTGAGAGCAGCTCAAGGATGCCGTAGGGGGTGGCGGAAACGAATGTGGGGAGTCCGATGGACATGCGGCCCACGTTGATGGGGTGGAAGCCGTCGACGTCTTTACGATGGTCAATGGCTTCGATGATGCGCTGCTCGTTGATGTGGCGGGGAAGGGGGAGCTGCACGATGAAGCCGTCGACGTCGGGGTCGGCGTTGAGGTCGGCTATGGTTTTGAGGAGTTCTTCTTCGGTGACTTCATCTTCGAAGCGGATGAGAGTCGACTTGAATCCGCAGCGTTCGCAGGCTTTGACTTTGTTGGCTACATAGGTTTCGCTGCCGCCGTCGTGGCCCACGAGGATGGCTGCCAGGTGGGGGCGTTTCTGTCCGTCGGCCACCATGGTTTCGACTACTTTTGCGATTTCGTCTTTGATGTCGTCGGAGATTTTTTTTCCGTCAATTAGTTGCATGATATTGGGGTGCTTAGGGGGGGACTTTGGGAATTTGGTGGCGTAGATTAGAACTTGCGGGTCTGCTGGCGCATCTGCTTCATCATTTTCATGGGGTTCTTGACCGAGGTGGCCATTTTCATGACTTTGCGCATCTGGTCGAACTGCTTGATCATGCGATTGACGTCGACGAGCGATGTGCCCGAACCACGGGCAATGCGCTGGCGGCGGCTAGCGTTGATGATTTGGGGATTGGAGCGTTCTTCGGCAGTCATGGAGAGTATCATGGCTTCGATGCCTTTGAATGCGTTGTCGTCGATGTCAACATCTTTGAGGGCTTTGCCAACGCCGGGAATCATTGCGGCGAGGTCTTTGAGGTTGCCCATTTTTTTGATTTGGTTGATCTGGCTGAGGTAGTCGTTGAAGTCAAACTGGTTTTTCTGAATCTTGCGCTGGAGCTTGCGGGCCTCTTCTTCGTCGTAGACCTGCTGGGCTTTTTCAACGAGTGACACGATGTCGCCCATGCCGAGGATGCGGTCGGCCATTCGGGCGGGGTGGAATGTGTCGAGAGCGTCCATTTTTTCGCCTGTGCCGACGAATTTGATGGGCTTGGTGACTACGGTGCGGATTGAGAGGGCAGCACCGCCGCGGGTGTCGCCGTCGAGCTTGGTGAGCACCACGCCGTCGAAGTCGAGTCGGTCGTTGAATTCCTTGGCTGTGTTGACAGCGTCCTGACCGGTCATTGAGTCGACAACGAAGAGTGTTTCCTGCGGGTTGATTGCTTTTTTGATGGCTGCGATTTCCTGCATCATGGCTTCGTCGACGGCAAGGCGGCCGGCGGTGTCGACAATGACGAGGTCGAGGTGGTTGGCCTTGGCGTATTTGATTGCGTTTTCGGCAATGGCCACGGGGTTATTGTTGCCCTCTTCAGTGTAAACGGGCACGCCGATTTGTTCGCCAAGCACTTTGAGCTGCTCGATTGCGGCGGGACGATAGACGTCGCAAGCCACCAACAGGGGGCGTTTGGCTTTTTCGCTTTTGAGCTTTTTGGCGAGCTTGCCCGAGAAGGTTGTCTTACCGGAGCCCTGAAGACCCGACATGAGAATGACGGTGGGGTTGCCGGAGAGGTTGAGTTTTGCGGTGTCGCCGCCCATGAGCTCGGCGAGTTCGTCGTGGACAATCTTGACCATCATTTCGCCCGGCTTGACGGCTGTCAGCACGTTCTGGCCGAGGGCTTTTTTCTTCACTGTGTCGGTGAAGTTTTTGGCCACTTTGAAGTTGACGTCGGCCTCAAGGAGGGCTCGGCGCACATCTTTGAGGGTTTCGGCAACGTTTATTTCGGTGATTTTGCCTTCACCTTTGAGGAGCTTGAAGCTCCGTTCGAGTCTTTGACTGAGGTTTTCAAACATCATATGGAGTGGGGGAGGAGGGAATTTAGGGAGACTTTGGGAATTTAAGGAGGGTTAAGGGGGGGGGGAGGGTTAGTCGACGAGGCGGTTGGTAGCGGTGTCGGGGAAGATGACGGTCGGCTGCCAGGTGCGGGCTTCGTCGGGCGACATCATGGCATAGCTCATGATGATTACCACGTCGCCGCGATGCACTTTGCGGGCGGCGGCGCCGTTGAGGCAGATGACGCCTGAACCGGGTTCGCCGGCAATGACGTAGGTGTCGAAGCGTTCGCCATTGTTGTTGTCGACAATGTAGACGCGTTCGCCGGGGAGGATGCCTGAGGCTTCGAGCAGGAGGCTGTCGATGGTGATGCTTCCGATGTAGTCGAGATTGGCTTCGGTCACGGTGACACGGTGAATCTTCGACTTGAGCATTTGAATCTGTATCATTAGAAACGATAGGTTATGTTGTCGATGAGTCTGACGTCGCCGCAATAGACCGTGGCGCAACCGACGGCCGTTGGGGCTTCGCTCCAGTCGGCGATGGGCTGCATGGTGCGAGCGTCGACGATTTCGTAGTATTCTGTTTTTAGGTGGTCGGTGGCGTCGAGGGCTTCGGTGACGGCGCGCTTGACATCGGCTACAGAAGTGGCGGGAGCCATGGCGAGCGATTCGGAGAGAATGCGGTGTATGGCCGGGGCGGCGGCACGTTCTTCAGGGCTGAGGCGCACGTTTCGGCTCGACATTGCCAGGCCGTCGGGGTGGCGCATGATGGGGCAGGCCACGATTTCGAGGTCGAAGCCTTCGAGCTCGGCCATGCGGCGAATCACGGCAATCTGCTGATAGTCTTTTTCTCCGAAGTAGGCACGGGTTGGGCCGACCATTGCAAAGAGTTTGCTGACAATCTGGGCCACGCCGTTGAAGTGGCCGGGTCGCATGGCGCCTTCCATGACTTCGGCCACGGGGCCGAGGTCAAAAACGCGGGTGTCGGGCTCGGGATATATCTCTTCGACCGAGGGGATGAATGCGTAGTCGACTCCGGCGGCAGTCAGGGCGTCGATGTCGGCCTGCTCGGTGCGGGGGTATGTGCGGAGGTCTTCGGGATTGTTGAATTGCGTGGGGTTGACAAACACGCTGGCAATGACGATGTCATTTTCCTTGCGGGCACGCTCCATGAGCGAAATGTGGCCTGCGTGAAGGGCACCCATCGTGGGCACCAGTCCGATCGACTGATGCGCGGCGCGATGTGAGTCCATGGCCTCGCGAAGTTGGGCCACTGTTCGTAAAACTTTCATTCTGTTTCTGTTAGATGCAGCGGGCTGACGAATGGTCGCCGGCTGAGAGTTTTCAGTGCAAAGTTACATAATAATTGTAAATCATCAAAATAACCGGGCTGCCAAAAACAGCCGCAACCTCGCCCTTTTTTTGATGAGAAAGGGGGCGAGGTTGCGGAATGGGAGGGGAGGGGAGAATGGCGTCAGCGGTCGAGGTCGACTGCGTAGTAGGCTTTCTTGCCCGTTGGGTAGAGGCCGGTGATGAACATCACTTTTTCCTGTGAGTCGGTGCCGGTGACGCGGTTGTAGGCTGATTCCATGTCGTCAACGGAGGTGATGCGCTGGCCGTTGACTTCGAGAATGATGAAGCCGTCTTTGATGCCGGCATCTTTCATGGGGCCGTTTTTGATACCGGCCACCTGAACGCCGCTGCTGATATGGAGTTCGCGTTTGGTTTCTTCTTTCACGACTTTGAATGCGCAGCCGAGGTCGGCAACAGAGCTTGCGGCGGTGAGTTTCTGAGTGCCGGAGCTGTTGAGGAGGGTTGTTTTGGCGGTGAATTCCTGGTTGTCGCGGATGTAGGTGATTGAAATCTGTTCGCCCGGGCGGAATCGGTTGATCATTTCGAGCAACTGCGAGGTCTTGTGGGTGGGCTGGCCGTTGACTTTGATGATCACGTCGCCTGCCTGGAGGCCTGCTTCCATGGCTGCGCTGCGGTCAGACACGGAGTTGACCATGAGACCTTCGGTCACTTTGGTGATATTTTTATCCTTGGCCATCTGGGGGGTCAGCTCGCTGTAGGAGATGCCGAGCACGGCGCGCTGCACGGTGCGATATTTCATCAGGTCTTCAGCGATTTTCTTGACCATAGAGGTGGGGATTGCAAATGAATAGCCGGTGTAGGATCCGGTCTGTGAATAGATGGCGGAGTTGATGCCCACGAGCTCGCCGCGGAGGTTGACCAGCGCGCCACCCGAGTTGCCGGGATTGACGGCGGCGTCGGTCTGGATGTAGCTTTCGATGCCCATGCGGCCGGAGCCTGCCGAAATGGATCGTGCTTTGGCGCTGACGATGCCTGCGGTCACGGTTGAGTTAAGGCCGAAGGGGTTGCCCACGGCGAGCACCCATTCGCCGATTTTGAGGTCGTCGCTGCTGCCCCAGGGAATTACGGTCAGACCTGAGCAGTCGATTTTCAGAAGCGCGAGGTCGGTCTGGGGGTCGGTGCCGATTACGGTGGCGTTGAACACGCGGTTGTCGTTGAGCAGCACTTCGAGGCGTTCGGCGCCGTCGATGACATGGTTGTTGGTGATGATATATCCGTTTTCGGAGATGATGACACCTGAGCCCATGCCTTTTTCGCGCTGCTGGCTTTCATCGCCGGCTTCGGCCTGCTGATTGCTGCGCGGACGCATGCGTCGCTGGCCCTGGGTGGGTGTATAGCTGTTTCCGAAGAAGAAGTCGAAGAAGGGATCGTTGAAACCACCGCCGGGAAATCCGAAGCCATTCTGCTGGCGCACGGTGGCATAGCTTTTGATGCACACAACGCCATTGATTGTCGATTCGGCAGCCGAAGTGAAGTCGGCGTTCTGAACCGGGCGGGAAGCTACGTTGAAGAGCTGCGCGTCGGGCTGATTTGAGGTGGCCCAGGCAGCAAACAGAGCCGAAGCCGAGAGGGCTACGAGTCCGATGGTTGCAAATTTATTCATAGTCAAAGAGAGTGAAATTGGTTTTAGAGTAAATGGTGATTGGAGAGATTGAACTGTTTTATCAGATTGAGGTTAGATTTTGGTAAAATGAGTTGAACGATGCATTTTGCAGTTTACAAAGATAATTACAATTTTCAATCGAAACCTAATGATTTCAACCAATTTAAAGGGATTTAATATGAATCCGCCGTTTTTATCTTTTTTTTAGACCCTCAGCCCCAAAAAATGTTAACAAATGATTTTAGCAAATCGGACAAACTGAGAATTTCCTTCCAATAAAATATAATGAGGTTGCAACGTAAAGCTGCCGTTGTTACACACGAGTTCCAAAATGGAACGTATGCGATAAATTAAAGAGCTATGTAGATGATTTCAAATCTACGGAAAAATCTTTATACTTATTGAGTCAAAATATAGTTCCCATCCCTGCATGTATCCGAGTTGGTTGATATTTTTTGTGATTAATAATTGGATTGCGGAGAAAATGTGCTAATTTTGCAGTTATCACACAATATCGCATCCAATCATGTCACATAGTCTCTCATCTTTATTGCGCCGGCTGCTGCCTGCCGCCATCGTTTTGATTCTGGCGGCGGCTGCCACTTCGTGTAGTTCTACGCGCGGTGTAACAGCTTCTGCCGTCGGTAGTTCCAAGCGCTCGGGCGTGTCGAAATCCAGCGGTTCCTCGCAAAAATCATCGGCCAAAACTCCGGGCGATGTCTGGAAAAACAAACAGGGTGGGTCGACTGCCCAAAACAAGCCGCTCGAACGCATCGATTTCAAGAAGATGACGCTCAACCCTGTCAGCGAAAAGTTGCTCCGCGAGGCGGATTCCTGGATTGGGACGGCCTACACTTTCGGAGGCAACGACCGCAGCGGTGTCGACTGCTCCGGATTCGTTGTGGAGGTGTTTAAAAACTCTCTCGGCATCAGCCTGCCCCGCACTTCGGCTCAGCAACATTCGTTTTGTGACTCGATTTCCCGCGAAGATTTGATGCCCGGCGACCTTGTGTTTTTCACCGTCAGGGGCGGTGCAAACGTGGGCCATGTCGGCATCTATATCGGCAATAACCGGATGGTTCATTCCTCGTCGTCGAAAGGCGTCATTATCAGTTCGCTTGAGGCAAACTATTATGTGGTCAATTATTTCGGGTCGGGCCGCGTGCAGCGTTATTACGCCATGTGTGGCGGAGGCGAGAAGCCGCGATCGAATCCAACACCCAAGCAACCCAAACCACAACCTGCCGCAATACCCGTGGCTCAGCCCGAGCCTCCGGTATATGCCGCTGTCGATCCGGAGCCGGAAGTTGCCGAGCTCGAACCGCTGGCGGCCGTGATTACCACGGTTGAGGCGACACCTTCACCTGCTGTCGAAGAGGAGCTTAGCTCCGATGAGCAGGCTGCCGTGAGGGCGCGTGTGGCTATGCGCGTGGCTCGTTTCGGCAAAACGCAGCAAGACAAAAAATAAGCGTGCGATGGACGATTTTGACAGATTCAATCGCGTTCGCGGACTTCTGGGCAGTGAGGCCATGGAGTCGCTGCAACGCGCGCGCGTGATTATATTCGGTGTGGGCGGAGTCGGCAGCTGGACTGCTGAGGCTTTGGTGCGATCCGGAGTTGGGCGGCTGACCATTGTGGATGCTGATTGCGTGGCTGCCTCAAACATCAATCGCCAGCTGATGGCCACTACATCGACCGTGGGGCAAGAGAAAGTGGAGGTGCTTCGTCAGCGATTGCTCGACATCAACCCTGACTGCCGGATTGAAACGATTGCCGAAAGATTCACTGCGGAGAATGCCGGGGAATTCAATCTGCCTGCCTATGACTACGTTGTTGACGCAATCGACTCGCTGACCGATAAGGCTAACCTCATTCTACTGGCTACGCGCCTGAAGGTGCCTTTGGTTTCATCGATGGGCGCGGCGTTGAAAATGGACCCTACGCGCATCAAGGTGGCTGAATTTTGGTCGGTCAAGGGATGTCGGCTTGCTGCTGCGCTGCGCAATAAGTTCAAACGCATGGACCGTCGGCCAAGCCGCAAATTCAAATGTGTCTACTCCGACGAAATCATGGAGAACCACGCACCGCTGACCGACGATTCCGGCGCCATGACATTCGGCAAAGTTGCAATCAATGGTGCCCTCTGCCACATCACCGCCATATTCGGAATGACTCTCGCCGGACTTGTCATCGCCGGGCTGACAAAGAAATAAGCACACTCTAAAGATAAGCCGACGGCCCCGCATCCTGAAATGGAGCGGGGCCGTTTGTTATGGGATAATGGCGACCTGGGTCGAGGAGGTTTATCCGCCGAAGTTGTCGTAGTGAATGTTTTCGGGTTCTACGCCGAGGGAGTCGAGCATGCCGTTGACAGCGTTGCTCATCGGGCCGGGGCCGCACATGTAGTATTCGATATCCTCAGGGTTTTCGTGGTCTTTCAGATAGGTGTCGTAGATGACCTGATGAACGAATCCGGGGGTGTATTTCACACCGGCTGCGTCTGCTGCGGGGTCGGGACGGTCGAGCGCGAGATGGAAGTGGAAGTTGGGGAACTCCTTTTCAAGCTGCAGGAAGTCGTCGAGATAGAACACTTCGTTGAGGGCGCGGGCACCATAGAAATAGTGCATTTCGCGGTCGCGGGTGTTGAGCGTCTTGGTCATGTGCATGATCTGGGCGCGGAGGGGTGCCATGCCGGCGCCTCCGCCAATCCACATCATCTCTTTCTTTGAGTCGAAAATGGGGTGGAAGTCGCCATAGGGGCCGCTCATCAACACCTTGTCGCCGGGCTTGAGAGTGAAGATGTAGCTTGAAGCGATGCCGGGCATCACGTCCTGGAAGCCAACTTCGGGTTTCGGTTTGAAGGGGGGAGTGGCTATGCGCACGGTCAGCATGAAGCGGTCGCCCTCGGCGGGATAGTTGGCCATTGAGTAGGCGCGCACGGTGGTTTCTTCGTTGCGGCATTTGAGCGAGAAGAGACCGAATCTTTCCCATGCCGGGAGATATTCGTCGCCGATTGATGCTTTGTCGATATCCTTGTCGTAGTCCATCGAGTAGGGCGGAATCTTGATCTGGGCGTAAGATCCGGGAATGAAATCCATGTGTTCGCCTTCGGGGAGGGCAACGATGAATTCCTTGATGAAGGTCGAAACGTTGTTGTTTGACACCACCGTACATTCATATTCCTTGATGTCGAGCACCGAGGCAGGCACTTCGATGGCCATATCTTCCTTGACCTTCACCTGGCAGGCCAGGCGCCAGTTGTCTTTGATTTCCTTGCGGGAGAAGTGGACGGTTTCGGTGGGGAGAATTTCGCCACCACCGCTGACCACCTGCACCTTGCACTGGCCGCAACTGCCTTTGCCGCCGCAGGCCGAGGGGAGGAACACGTTGTTGTCGGCCATGGTGGAGAGCAGAGGCTTTCCGGAGTTGGCTTCAACGGTGGTGTCTTTGTTGATGGTGATAGTGACCTTGCCGGAGTGGACAAGGAAATGCTTGGCTGTCAGCAACACTGCCACAAGCAGCAGGGTGATGAGCAGAAAGATGCCTACGGCCGAGAGAATTGTCAGCATATCGGGGCTGAGTGCAGCCATTATTGTCAATATCTTCATAACTGATGATTAGATTTTGATGCCGAGGAAGCTCATGAAGGCTATGCCCATGAGGGCGGTGAGAATAAAAGTGATGCCGATGCCTCGCAGGGGCTTGGGGATGTTGGAGTAGGTGGCGAGGCGTTCGCGGATGGCGGCGATGGCCACGATGGCGAGCAGCCATCCCAGACCCCAGCCGCCGCCGGCGCAGATTGCGGTGAACACGCTCGAAAATTCACGCTGCTGCATGAAGAGCGAGCCGCCGAGAATGGCGCAGTTGACGGCAATGAGCGGCAGGAAGATGCCGAGAGAGCCGTAGAGCGAGGGACTGTATTTTTCTACCGCCATTTCAACGAGCTGAGTCATCGAGGCAATGACGGCGATGAACATGATCAGCGAAAGGAAGCTGAGGTCGACATCGGCATATTCCGGGCCGAGCCAGGCGAGGGCGCCTGCGCGGAGCACGTAAGTTTCGAGCAGATAGTTGATCGGCAGTGTGATGACGAGCATGAAGGTCACCGCCACACCCAGACCGAACGCGGTCTTTACGTTTTTCGACACCGCCAGAAATGAACACATGCCCAGGAAGTAGGCGAAGATCATGTTGTCGACGAATATCGAGCGTATGAATAGATTGAGATTTTCCATCTTTTATGTTGTGTCTCGTGATGATTTTTTGTTTGTTAGGGGGAGTGTCAATCTTCCTGAAGGTCTTTGTTTTTCAGGCGGTGAACCCAGATGATGCAGGCCACGACGATGAGTGCCATCGGGGGGAGAATCATCAGGCCGTTGTTGACGTAGCCATGGTCGTAGCACCACTGAGGCACAACCTGGTAGCCCAGCAGAGTGCCGCTTCCGAGGAGTTCGCGGAAGAAGGCCACGATGACGAGGATGCCGGTGTAGCCGATGCCATTGCCGATGCCGTCGAGAAACGAGGGCCAGGGTTTATTGGCCATGGCGAAGGCTTCGAGGCGACCCATCAGGATGCAGTTGGTGATGATGAGGCCGATGAACACCGAGAGCTGAAGACTCACCTCATAGGTGTAGGCTTTCAGGAGCTGATCGACGATGACCACGAGGCCGGCCACCACAACGAGCTGCACGATGATGCGGATGTTGGTGGGGATGGTGTTGCGGATGAGCGAGATGATAACGTTTGAAAACGCGAGCACGGCAATCACGGAGATGCCCATCACGATGGCGGGCTCCAGTTTTGCCGTGACGGCAAGCACGGAGCAGATGCCGAGCACCTGAACGATAACCGGATTGTTTTTGGAAAACGGATTGAGCAGTACGCTCTTATTTGTCACTTTTTCGGCCATGATCAGTTGTTTCTAAGGGTTTCAAGAAATGATTTGTAGGGCGAAAGGCAGTTGTCGATCATTGCGCCGACGCCTTTGCTGGTGATTGTGCCGCCGGAGATGCCGTTGACATAATCTTCATTGCCTGCCGGTTTCTGGCCTGCCTTGACCACGGCGATTGGCAGAAATTGGCCCTCTTTGAAGAGGTTGAGGCCTTTGAACTCGTTGCTGAACGCGGGCTTTTCGATTTCAGCACCCAGACCCGGGGTCTCGCCCTGGTGGGCGAAGTAGGCGCCATAGATTTTAGAGCCGTCGGCATCGAGTGAAATGTAGCCCCAGATAGGGCCCCAGAGGCCTGCGCCATAGGCGGGGAGGATGTATTTCAGACCGTTGTCGGTGCGGCACACATAGACGGGGAGCTGACGCTCATCGGCGGGGAGCTTGACCTGCTGGGCCACGTTGATGTCGAACGCCGAGCCCTCGATTTCATTGCCCTCGGAGTTGACCACGAGCTGCTTTTCGATGACTTCGTTGAACTTGGCAACGACATCGCCGTCGGTGGCCGTGATGTTGACCGAGGCAAGAATCTGTCGCATCTTGTCGGCATTGACGTTGGCCTGCTGGCGGTCGCGCAGCGCCAGCGAAGTGGCGGCGAGGGCGGTGCCAACGAGCACAACGAGCACGATGATATATATCGTTGTGTAGAGATTGCTTTGCTTGTTCATGATTCAGTTTGTTCGGAGATTGCTGTGAAACATGTTATTCGGCCTCGGCTTTGGCGCGCAGGCGGCGCATGCGGCGGTTGATGTTGAGCTGAACGACGCAATAGTCGATGAGCGGCGCGAAGGCGTTCATCAGCAGCACGGCGAGCATGGCTCCTTCGGGATAGCCGTTGTTGTAGACGCGGATGAGGATTGCGATTACGCCCACGAGGAAGCCGTAGATATATTTGCCGGCTCCCGTGCGTGCTGCGGTCACGGGGTCAGTGGCCATGAACACGGCTGCGAACGCAAATCCGCCATAGAGCAGCTGGTCGAGCGGGTTAAGCGACGATGCGGGATAGAGAGGCGATGCGAAAGTGTTGGCAATCCAGCCCATGAAGAGGCCGCCGACGAAGACTGACAGCATGATGCGCCAGCTTGCGATGCCGGTCAGCAGCAACAGGGCTGCGCCGATGAGGATGCAGAGAGTGGATGTTTCGCCGAATGAACCGGGAATCAGGCCGAGGAATGCGTCCCAGGTCGAGATCTCAGCTCCGGTGGGGGTGGTCAGCGCGGTTGCGCCGGTGGCGAGCTGTCCCAGAGGGGTTGCTCCGGAGATGCCGTCGGCGTAGACCACATGTCCGCCCAGACCGAAAATCGGTTCGTTGGCAATGAAAGCGTTGTCGCCGCTCATCTGCGCGGGGTAGGCGAAGAAGAGGAAGGCGCGGGTCACCAGTGCCACGTTGAACACATTGAATCCTGTGCCGCCAAACACTTCTTTGGCGAAGATGACGGAGAAGGCCGTGGCCACGGCGAGCATCCAGATGGGGGTGGTGATGGGGCAGATGAGTGGAACCAGGATACCGGTCACAAGGAAGCCCTCCTGGATTTCTTCGTTGCGCCACTGGGCCACGACGAATTCGATGCCCAGACCAACGGCGTAGGTCACCACGATGCGGGGCAGGATGGCCAGCAGGCCGTAGGCCATGCAAGGCCAGAACTCGGGCTGCAGGCCGGAGCAGGTGAAATTCTGATAGCCGGTGTTGTACATGCCGAAGAGCAGACACGGAATCAGGGCGAGCACAACGATGATCATCACTCGCTTGGAGTCGATGGCGTCGTGGACGTGTACACCCGACTTCGATGTTTCGTTCGGCGTGTAGAGAAATGTCTCCATACCGTCAAACACCGAGCGGAAAGCTGAGAGTTTGCCGCCGGGCATGAAGTTGGGTTTGATTTTGTTGAGATATTTTCTTAGCATATTCGGTGCTGATTGTGATTTGTGTTAGGTTTCGGATGGGGGTCAGCTCAGCTCTTTGCGGAGATAGTCGAGACCCTGGCGCACGATTTTCTGAAGTTCGAGTTTCGAGGGGTCGATGTATTCGCAGAGGGCGAAGTCGGCGGGTGTCACTTCGTAGATGCCGAGAGCTTCCATGCGGTCGATGTCGCGGGCCAGGATGGCTTTGACGAGATGTTCGGGCATGATGTCCATAGGCATCACTTTTTCATATTCGCCCGACATGATCATGGCGCGGCGGCCACCATTGAGGCGGGCATCGGGGGCAAATGACTTTTTGCCGAAGAGTTTTGAGAGGAATGTGCGGCTTTCGCTCATTTTCTTGGGCGACATTGAAGCCCAGCCCATGAATTCGTCGACGTCGTCGCCTTCGGGAATCACCGTAATCTGGCGATAGGGGTAGCGGAGGAAGCCGTCGGCAGCCACGGTGACACCGGTCAAAACGTTGCCGGAAATGATGCGCTGATGGTGGTCGGCGTCGGCCACTCGGCCTTTGAGCAGGGGAGCCACTTCGGCGCCCACGGTCGTCGCCAGCAGTGAGGGTGTTTCGACTTCCGAACCGGTTAGCGCCACGATGGTCGACCAGTCGGCGCGGCCTGCGGTCAGCACCTGGCCTATGCGGGCAAGAGTCTCGATGTCGAGCAGCCACACTGTCTCGCCCTTGTTGACCGGGGCGATGGCTGCGGCCTGCACGCTTGCCAGGCCGGAAGGGTGGGGGCCTTCAAATTCGGTGATGACGAGGCGGTCGCCCTTGACTGCGGCGAGGTCGGCGCTGTTGCGTACACCTATATATATATGTCCGTCGGTCAGTCGGCCAAGAGCGGCAATGGCGGCGTTGATTGCCTCGGTCTGCGAGGCCACGCGGTCAATCAGCGGCGAGGCGAGGGGAGCGGAGTCGAAAGCGGTCACGAAAATGTCGCGCGGCTTGACGTCGGCAGCCGGAACGATGTCGTAGGGAAGTTGGCGCATCATGGCCCACACTCCGCCTTCCATCATGGCTTGGCGAATCGATTGCTCATCCTTGGGCGCAGCCTTTGCAGCAGCAGTGGATGACTGGACGGGGTCGGCATCTACCGTGACGCGGAGAATCTTGCGGCGTTCGCCTCTGACAACCTCGCCGACGGTGCCGTCGACGGGCGACACGATTGCAATCGCCGGATTGTTTTTGTCAACGAGCAGTGGCTGCCCCGCAACGACTTTTTCACCCGGTTTGGCGACCACTTTCGGAGTGAAACCCGGAAAATCATCGGGCACCAGAGCCACCTTGTCTGCCTTGACGGCCACCGGAGCGGCGCCGCTGTCTGTGGCTCCCTTGAGTTTTAGGTCGAGCCCGCGGCGCAGAGTGATGTGATCAGACATAGAAAAAAGTATATTGTTATGATATTTTCAAAAAATGTGCAACATCGGATTCATCTGCAAAGTTATTTATAAAATTTGAGATATTTTATGAAAATAAGATGAAATATTGCCCCGAGGATGAATAAAAAGTGCAAAGTGCGATTTTTGGGCGATTTTTTTTTGGAGATTGGAAATTTTATCAATACTTTTGCAATTAGGTTTCGCGTAGTGACACTTCCGCGACGCAAAACCGCTACAATAAACTAACCAAAACAGACGTTATACATCTAACCCGAAAAACTAAACCAACCCATCCAGCAAAGCCGCTCCTTTCGGGGCAAAAAGAATAAAACAAACCAAAACAATAACCATTAAATCATTTAAACATTTAGTAATTTTTAATTATGGAAGCTACAAAGCCCGTGCAGCCCAAGGCTCAGCCCAAGGCTCAAACCTCTAACAAGAAGAATGTGAAAGGTATCAAGAACGCATTCGTTGTAATCATCGTCTGCTTCATTGTTGCAGTTTGCCTCTTCCTCTTCTTCTTCGGTAACCCCGGTAACTTCGATCCCGAATCGTTCGAAGGTGTTGATCCCAACACTCTCGCTACTGCCTGGGGCCATGACAAAGCTCACCCCATCAACCTCATCGGCACAATCTTCAAGGGTGGTATCATCGTGCCTGTTCTCCAGACTCTCTTCCTCACTGTTATCGTTCTCTCTGTTGAACGTTACATCGCTCTCAGCAGCGCCAAAGGCAAAGGCAACATCGCCAAATTCGTTGCCGGTGTGAAAGCTGCTCTTGCTAAAAACGACATCGCCGGTGCTCAGGCTCTCTGCTCTAAGCAGAAAGGTTCTGTAGCTGCTGTTGTTGCCGCTGCTCTCGTTCGCTACGAAGAAATGGACAAAAACACCGTCCTCTCTAAAGAACAGAAAATCGCTACTCTCCAGAAAGAAGTTGAAGAAGCTACCGCTCTCGAAATGCCCGCTCTCCAGCAGAACCTCCCCATCGTTTCTACCATGACCACTCTCGGTACTCTCGTTGGTCTTCTCGGTACTG
>JAAVDT010000006.1 GCA_014801655.1 Bacteroides sp. | reverse complement strand
TTTTAGCACAAAGAGAGATTTTGGGATGATTTTTCAAAATTGAAGAAGGAGCAATGCGGGCATTGCGACTGATGAAAGTTTGGAAAAGCGCCCAAAAGATTCTTTGTGATGAAATCAAAGATTAAACAACCTCTTAATTATTAATTTGGTTTAAATTCAAACACACTCTAAAACCTTTTTCGACATGAAAACATCAAAACAGACAGTCACACTCACAATCGAAGAAATCGACGAAATCATCATTCAGTCAGTATCAGGCAATATCGATGCCGTCAGAGATCTGGTTAAAACAAAAATTCAGGAGAAAAACGAGCGCCTTGAGAAGCAGCGCGAGCGCCGCCGTCAGCGCCTGAAGCAGAAGAAAGCCGCTGCAAAATCCCCGGCAACATCCGAATCCTCAGAGCTTTCCGAATCCTCCAAGTCCTCCGAGTCCCCCGCCCCCGAAAAAATCACTCTTCCCCTCGACAAAGCCTTAGCCAGCTGCATCTTGTGGATCAACAATCGCCGCGACGCCCTCAAAACCAACATCACCCGCTTCGTCAGCGAAATAGCCCGTGCCGCAGGCTGCCCCTCCGCCCTCGCCGCAATAGAATCCGCCCTGAACCTCCTCCTCCGTTTAGCCGAAAACTCCGCCCCCACAGCCTTCAACCACCTCCACGCCAAACATCGCCTCCGCCCCACCACCCTCACCCTAACCCTCTAATAACTTGTAGGGTCGCATCCCAATGCTGTTTACTTAAAGAATCGAGTGGGATTGATTTATCCGGGCTTTACCCGAATTGTAGGGACGCACGGCTCGTGCGTCCGGTTGAGAATCAGCGTTTTATCGTCGGACGCACGAGCCGTGCGTCCCTACAATGAGAGGGGAGCCCGCGGGGGGAGGAGGGATAATTCCAGTGTTGATGAGGGGGTTATTCGAGGTCGTCGTATTTTTGGAACAGGAAGTCGTTGTAGGGGAAGCGGGTGAGGTGGATTTGCTTGGCTTTTTCGTAGAGGATGTGTTTGAGTTCGTCGATGTTTTTGCCGGTGCGGGCGGAGATGAACACTGCGTCGGCACCCATGCGGTTCATCCATGTGGCTTTGAGCTCGTCGAGCGAAATGTTTTCGCGAGTGCGTGGGGTGAGGTCGTCGTCAGCTTTTGGCACGTAGGAGAAGGCGTCGATTTTGTTGAACACCATGATCATCGGCTTTTCGGCACCGCCGCAAACTTCATTCAGGGTTTTGTTGACCACCTCAATCTGTTCTTCAAAGTTGGGGTGGGAGATGTCGACAACATGGACAAGGATGTCGGCGTCGCGCACTTCGTCGAGGGTTGATTTGAAGGATTCCACCAGGTGGGTGGGGAGTTTGCGGATGAAACCGACGGTGTCGGTGAGCAGGAAGGGGAGATTGTCGATGATGACTTTGCGCACGGTGGTGTCGAGGGTGGCGAACAGCTTGTTTTCGGCAAATACTTCGCTCTTGCTCAGGAGGTTCATCAGGGTTGATTTGCCCACGTTGGTGTAGCCCACGAGGGCCACGCGGGTCAGCTTGCCACGGTTTTTGCGCTGAATCGATTTCTGGCGGTCGATGTCTTTGAGCTCGGCTTTCAGNCGNGCGATTTTGTCGAGAATGATTCGGCGGTCGGTCTCTATCTGGGTTTCACCGGGGCCACGCATNCCAATGCCGCCTCGCTGGCGTTCGAGGTGGGTCCACATGCGGGTNAGTCGGGGAAGAAGNTATTGATATTGAGCGAGTTCGACCTGCGTTTTGGCGTTGGCCGTCTGAGCGCGCTTGGCGAAGATGTCGAGGATGAGCGATGTGCGGTCGAGAATCTTTATCTGGAGCTCGCGCTCAATGTTGGCCACCTGCTTTGAGGTGAGGTCGTCGTCGAAAATGGCCATGCCGATTTCATGGTCTTCAACAAATTGCTTGATTTCAGCCAGTTTGCCTTTNCCCACGAAGGTGCGCGAGTCGGGGTTGTTGAGTCGCTGAAGGAANCGGCCTTCGGTCACGGCGCCTGCCGTGTCGGCCAGGAAAGCGAGTTCGTCGAGATATTCATTGGCTTTGGCTTCNTTNTGGGTCGGAGTGATGAGCCCTACGAGCACGGCGCGTTCTGATGATTCTTTTTCTATGATGAGGTCTTTCATTTTTTCGGTCTGCTGAAAAAAGTTTGGTTATGAGTTCACTAATATATCAACACCCGGGCATGGCGCTTGGTTTTATTGGCGGCGCTGCGGGCGN
Source organism: Bacteroides sp. (assembly GCA_014801655.1). Taxonomy (GTDB): domain Bacteria; phylum Bacteroidota; class Bacteroidia; order Bacteroidales; family Muribaculaceae; genus Paramuribaculum. The sequence goes on along the minus strand of JAAVDT010000006.1, from coordinate 13,214 downwards.
GGGAANGTGCGGCGCACACTGGAGGCGATGGCGCGGAAGTTGCCGAGGGTGATGAGCAGGATGATGGCTGCGCCGATGGCCATTGAAATCCANGGCGAGCTGCCTGCGACACCGATTTCGCTAAGNGGAGCGCTCCAGAGGCTGCGCCCGATGAGCATGGCGGCAATGGCTCCGATGAGCACNCTGAGATTGATTGCGCAGACAATCANATAGTANTGNCGCGCAACGGCTCCGGGTGTGTAGCCAAGCATCATGAGCGAGTGGAGTTTGTCGCGGTTTTTCTGAAGCAGAAGGTGGATGCTGAGAAGGAGGATGAAGAATGANAGGAGGCTGATGATGATGCCAACGGCTATGACCACGGCCGTGATGACCGACAGGAAGTAGGCNGCGCGGCCATTGTCGGCTTTGTCGCCGGCGCTTTCGTAGCCGTGGTCGGCGAGGAAGCGGTTGATGGCGGGGTCGCCGGGGGTGTTGACTTCAATGATCAGGCGCGAGGGATTGGAGTCGGCTTTGTCGGAGAAATTNGCGTTGGCCCACTGCATGAAACTCTCGGGCACGGCAAAGGTGTTGAGCCTCGATGAGAAGCCNACGATGCGTCCGCGCAANGANAGCTGCCGGCCGTTGCCGCTGACGGAGATNTTGAGCGGAATCTGGCCGATGGTGGCTTCTGAAATCTGCGGAAAACCGCGCGAGGCGGCGAAGCCGAAGTTGTAGAGCGTCAGGTAGTCTTTGGAGATGACGATGGGGAGTTCGGGAAGTTGGNCCGAGGCGTCGGCGTCGGGTTGCCACTGCCATCCTCGGGGGGTGACGTCGAAAAATTCGTCGGGGATAGCTTCGAGAAAGAGAGCCGTCGACATGCCGCGCCCCCACATGTCGACCGAGGCTGCCACNCTGAACTCGGCGGCCTTGAATCGGCCGACCTTGCGCACCCAGGGCTGCTGCTCGATGTCACTTATTTCGCCNGGNGTGAACTCCGATGAGCTTTGGCCGAGATTGATGCCCTCGACGCGCTTGGAGATGATGAGATAGTCGCGCGAAATGAAAGAGTCNTCGCTGTCCCAGACGGTGGTCACGTCGCGATANAACTGAATGGCTGTCAGCACGATGGCGAGCCCNACGAGGTTGGCGATGGCATAGCCCGCGAGCTGACCGACGGATATGTTGCGGCGCAGAAGGCGCCAGACGATAGAGCGCTTCATAGATGGAGGGTGTGGGTGACGGGGATGGATATTTTGTTGCCGACNGAGGTGGCTATGACNGNGGCGCCATAGCGCGANGCTTCTTCGGCAATGAGCTGAGCCACGATGGCATTGTTGCGCGCGTCGAGGTGGCTCACAGGTTCGTCAATGAGCAGGAAGTCAAACGGCTGGCAGANAGCGCGGATAATGGCCACGCGCTGCTGCTGGCCGACCGACATGCGTCCGGCGGGGGTNTCNATTTTGCCGCCGATTTCGAGGCGTTCGAGCGCGGAGGCAATCCATTGGCGCGTCTTGCAGCCGGTCAGCCGGTTTTTGATTTCGATGTTTTCAAAGGCGGTGAGCTCCGGAAAGAGCTGCATCTCCTGGGGGAGATAGGCCAGGGCGCGGGTGCGCAGTCTGCACCAGTCGGCAATCGAAAATGAGGAGATGTCTTTGTCGTCGAACAGGATGCGGCCGGAGTAGTCGCCTCGGCTGCCGTAGATGTAGCTGCAAAGGCTCGACTTGCCGGTGCCTGATTCGGCCTCGATCATGTAGTAGTCGGGGCGGCGGAACTGAACTTCGCTGAGCCACACCTCTGATGAGGCCACCGGCTCGTCATGTTCCATTCCGGCAAACACCTGTGGCAGAGTGTTGACAAGGGTTATCGTGTCGATCATCGTGGTCGGTTGGGATGCTTTAAAAGTGTGTTCCTTAGAGGTCAGTCTTTGTCGATCATATCAAGCAGCTCGTCGACTGCCATCGAGTCGGCAGGGACGGGGTAAAGGAGGTCATCATTATCAGCGTGAGTGGGTTCCGACATCTGCGGATATTTGCTTTTCACCGACTGATTCAGGCCCTGCACGGCTTTGTAGAGCTCGGAGAGAAGCGAGCCTTGCAGTTTGTCGAAGCTGACGCTGAAGGTCGAGACACCTTCTTTATAGGTGAACATTGCCTTGAGCTGCATGTGGCAGCGGTCGGAGGTCAGCTCGCCCATGTTGGGGATGAGCAGCTCAAAGGCTGCATGGTAGCCGTCCATATCTTTGGCGAAGGTGTTGCTTTTAGCTTCGAGAGTGGGGGAGGTGGTCAGGAAAAGATTGTTGCCCTGAGTGATGAGGTTGAAGCTGTTGCCGCCCATTTCGATGCGAGTCATCGCGCCCGCCTCCGTGGCTTTGGCGCTGCCAGTGGCGGAGAGCAGGCTGACAATCTGCGATTTGAATTCCTCTGCGCCGCCGTCGGTAAATTGCATGGCTGCAAACATAGTAGCACCTTTGGTGTTGAAATTGGTGAGGAATGAACCGGGTGCATCGGATCCGAAGCCAATGGCAATGGTGCCGTCGAGTTTCGACAGTGTTTTCATAAACGGTGCCAGCACCGGGTTGCCGGCGGTGAACACGGCGAGTCCGGAGCATAACTGCTGCACGGTTTTGCCGGTAAGGCCTGCGGCATAGGCCATCATAGTGTTGGCGGGAAGGTATTCGAGCAGGTCGTCGTCGATTCCGCTCATGTCAAATCCATCCGGTGGCAGAACCGTGTCGCCGGTTTTGGGGCTGAACGCACTGGCTTGCAGGGCGAAAGTGTTGTCGTCGAGGTCAAAATTGAGGTCAAGCCAGTTACCCTTGATCATTGGGAGGATGGCTGCGGCCATCATGGCCTGCTGAGTGTCGAGAAATGCGTAGGCATTGTTGGAAATGAAGTCAACCATCGGGTCGAGATTCATCACCATGTTTATAACCTTTTCATTGCTGAGGCGTTTGGCCACATAGTCGAGCTTGGCGATGCTCTCTTTCTTGGCTCGCTCGCGCACGCTCTTGACATTTCTGACGGCTGCCTCGGCCGTGGGTTGTTGAGGAAGAATCCAGAGGCAATCGTCGGTGGTGAGGATGAATGTGTTGTTGTCGGGGTAGACATCGAAGCCGTCGATGGTCTGTTTCTTGAGGTCGGTTTCTTTTGAGAGCAGTTGATCGAGCTTGTCGGAGTCGGTCACGCGGGCAAGAAGATAGAAGGACTCCTCCGGGGCGTTGATCGAGAAATTACCGAAGGCCATGACGCAGGAAGCGTCGATGGCGCCGTTGAGGCCGCAAATCAGATTGCGTGTTTCAGAGGGAATGCTCTGAAACTCAACCTTCATGTCGGCAGGGCCGGAGATTGTCGATTCGCCTATTTCGATGCCGAGCTCGTCGGAGAGTCGGGTGAAATTGATTGATGCGGCCATGTCGACGTCGGAGGGAATGGATTTGAGCAGTCCGTCGTCGGAGCAGGAGGTTGTCAGAAAAAGGGAGCCGAGGGCAACGGTCATGACCAGAAGCAGTGAGCTCAGTCGGGAGGTTGTTTTCTTCATAATTGTTTGGGGTTAAGAGGATAAGAGGAAAATTGCAGACAATCGGAGAACTCCGGCACCCGGTGTGGCAGAGTTCCCCGATTGTGGATATTCATTGTCGGTCCGAGGAATCAGACTTCAAGGTCGAGATTGAACTGCTCGTGCCAGGGAAGACCCTGAACGTTGAGCTGCGCCATGAAAGGATCGGGATCAAACTCTTCAACGTTGTGAACGCCGGGCTTGTTCCATTTGCCGGTCAGGAACATCATGGCGCCGATCATTGCGGGCACGCCGGTGGTGTAGCTGACAGCCTGCATGCCGGTTTCGCGGTAGGCTTCCTGGTGGCTGCAGTTGTTGTAGATATAATAGGTGAGGGGTTTGCCTTCTTTGTCGCGGCCTTCGATGCGGCAGCCGATCGAGGTTTCGCCCTTGTAGTTTTCGCCGAGGTCCTGGGGGTTGGGGAGCACGGCTTTGAGGAACTGCAGCGGAACGATTTTGGTGCCGTTATAGTCCACTTCGTCGATGCGGGCCATGCCGATGTTCTGAATCACACGCAGATGGGTCAGATATTCCTGGCCGAAAGTCATCCAGAAGCGGGCGCGCTTGATAGAGGGGAAGTTCTGCACGAGGCTTTCGAGCTCTTCGTGGTAGAGGAGATAGCTTTCGCGTTCGCCGATGTTGGGGTAGGTCAGCGGTTTGTGGATTTCCAGAGGGCCGGTGGTCACCCATTTGCCATCTTTATAGTAGCGGCCGTTCTGAGTGATTTCGCGGATGTTGATTTCGGGATTGAAGTTGGTGGCGAAAGCCTTGCCATGGTCGCCGGCGTTGCAGTCAACGATGTCGAGGTTGATCATTTCGGAGAAATAATGCTTGGCGGCATAGGCGGTGAACACGCCTGACACACCCGGGTCGAAACCGCAGCCGAGAATAGCCGTGAGGCCAGCCTTTTCGAAGCGTTCGCGGTAGGCCCACTGCCAAGAGTATTCAAAATGAGCTTCATCCTTAGGCTCATAGTTGGCGGTGTCGAGATAGTTGACGCCACATTCCAGACAGGCGTCCATGATAGTGAGGTCCTGATAGGGGAGCGCAACGTTGATAACGAGCTCCGGTTTGTGGCGACGGAAAAGCTCCACGAGCTGCTCCACACTGTCGGCATCTACCGAATCAGTTGAGATGCGGTCTGAGCCAATAGCCTTGGCAATGGCGTCACACTTGCTTTTGGTGCGCGAGGCGAGCACGATTTCAGTGAACACGTCGGGGTTCTGAGCACACTTGTGAGCCACAACGGTACCAACGCCGCCGGCTCCGATGATGATAACTTTAGCCATCGATTGAATTAGTTATGATAGAGTAAAATTAAGTGGTAAATGCAATGTTTCGCTAATGACTGGTAAAATTACAAAATTCTCTCCATCCGCCAAACATTTCCCCGCATATCAATCAATAAAGTTGGGGTTAATTGTAGTTAATTATGGTGTGACTTGCTTGTGATGAAGAGCGCAAGAGCAATTAGCACGATTCCGAACCCTAATTTGAGCAGTTCGTTGACATTGCCGTATTCGACTTCTATAGAGTGTTTGAAGAATGTGACAATCAACACCATCAGGATGACTTTTCCCAGCGAGGATTTCAAGTCGTCTACATTGCTGATCTGCATCCAGGAGGGTCGTCCGTCAACTTTTTGCAACACGGGGTCGATTTTAGTGATGAAGAGTTCGTAGATTCCGACACCGAATATCACGAGGACCATGCCGAATAGAAACACGTCGACAGAGGAGACAAACATCTCCAGCATTGATTCATATTCCGGAGTGTTGAATGTGTGGAAGAACTCCACGAGAGCGTCAAAAACGATGATTGAACCTTTGACAAACAGTGCAATGGCGGCAAGTAGTGATCCAAACACAGCCAAGAGTGTCAGATAGCGGGAAAAATAGAGACACTTTTCAAATTTGCGTGTGATGGAGTGTTTGTAATTGAGAATGCTCGGATAGTTTATGGCGCGTTCTTTCAGATTTTTCAGAAGGGCTTTATCGAAGTCATCCAGTTCGCCTGTGCTCTGAATTTTGGCACGAAGCCATTTTGCTTCTGAATCGTCAATCTCTCCGGGGCTTTCTTCATCTTCGAGGAGGAGGGCGGAAATGGCATCGACAAAGAGTTGTTTGAATTCAACTGCCACCTTTTTGTGGTTGACTGAATCTTTAAGGTCGAAAAGAAATTCGCCTTTTCCCATTGTCATTCCTCCATCAAACATTGCCTCTTTTAACTGCTCGATGTCAGAGGTGCTCAACTCTCCATCTGAAAAGAGACGTTTTTTCAGTTCGGCTAAGGTTTCCATTATGCTCAAATGTGGTTTATGATGACTAAATTTGATTAATCACAAAGTTAATGAAATATTTTGGTTTTGGACATCGGTGGCTCGAACTCTTTTGTGCATCCTTTTTATTGTCATTTTTTTCAAGGCGTGACATTGAGGGTTGGCCAGTTGGAGCGGTTGGCGAGAATGAGATCGGCGAGGTGGTGGCCGATGGCATTTACTCCGGCGTGGGAGAAGTGGATGGTGCCGCCGAAGGCTTGTTCGTATTGCATCGGGAAGGGGGCGGTGTCGACGAGCGTAACGTTTGGATGGTCGGCCGCAACAGCCTGTTGGGCAGCTCTCACGTTGGGGCTATGGTCGGTCGAGCCGGCGGGATTGGCGGGAGATTCACCCGGGCCGGGAATCGTGCCGATGTAGATGGGCGGCTCAGCGAAGCCAAGCTCGGTTTCGAGTCGGTCGACGAGTCGGCGCAGCGAAGCCTCATAGTAGTCGGCCGGGCGAGAGCTGTCGGCACACCCTTGCATCCACCAGATGCCGGCAAGTCGGGGTCGGAGACCGCGCGAGGTGAGGTCGGCAATGGCCGGACGGTAGATGTTGGTCATGAAATAGTTCCAGTTATTGTCGTCGTCGGGGTTGGCCCAGGTGGAAATCTGGGAACCGGACACGCCGAGCTTGATGAAATAGAGGTCGGTGGCGGGGAGTGCGGATGCGAAATCGATGCCGAGCTGCGGCTCCATGCCTCGGCGTCCCTGAGCGCAGTCTGTGCCGGAGCCGGTGGAATAAGTGCCGTAGCCGTGAATCATGTTCATGGCCGTGCGGCCGGAGGTGTTTTCGTTGCGATACCAGAGGTCGAGCCATCCGGGGGCTGCGTCGGTCACGGCGCCGTCGATGACATGGCGGGCACGTTCGCCCAGAGCGTTTGCTTCGAGGTTTCGGACCTGAGTGGAGCGATACCAGATTTTGAGCCGCCGGGTGTTGGCCGGCGATTCAAACCATTGGCGGGCAATTGAATCGAGCTCGGGGCAGAACATGGCGGAGCCGTCGGCGTTTGACTGCCCGATGGTGATGAAGATGGCGACCTCACGCGCAGAGTCGGCAGGTATGTCTGTGGCTGCGCGGAGGGTAAGAGCCTGGAGAAGAAGGAGAATGATGGAGGGCAGTAGGCGTTTCATTGATGTCGGGAGGGGGATGAGGGATGATTAATGACCGGTCACGGCGATGCGCTTGGCGGGCGACACGAGGTCGTGGCCGTCGATGGTCAATGTGGCACGATAGATGTAGATTCCGCGCTGCACACGCTGTCCGCCCATGTCGCAGAGGTCCCATGCAATGGGGGTGGAGAGGAACATATCGCTCCGGCCGGTCACGGTCGATGACCAGATGTGGCGTCCGCCGATGCTGTAGATGTCGAGTTTGACGGTGGCCATGGCGTCGGGGCGGTTGTGGGTCAGATAGAAATTGGCCTGAGTGGTGGCGGGGTTGGCGTCGGAATAGATTTCAAACATCTGAGGCATGGCGCCGCGTTCAACAAAGAAGGCGATGTCGCGCGAAGCGGAGTTGCCCGAAGTGTCCCAGACGCGGAAGTTGAGAGTGTGGTTGCCCTCGGGGAGCTCGCTGATGGGGTAGGCGATGGTTCCGGAGGGGGAGCCGTCGGCTGCCGGAGTGTAGTAGAGCGAAAGGTCGGTGAACGAGCGGCTGTCGTCGAGTTTGAGCGACATCTGGTGGCCGATGCCTGCCATTGAGAGGTTGATGGCCACGTCGTCGCTGACTCCGGCAATGAACATCGGCTGCTCGTTGACGGTGGAGCCGTTGGTGAAAGAGGCGTGGTTGAGGTAGGCATAATTGATTGTGGGGGCAATGGAGTCGGCTTCGGCCGAGTCGTCGTAGCCACACACATAGATGTCGGTCGACACGCCCATTGCTTCGCGACCGTCGGTCGACGATGCATAGAGGTTGAGGGTTGCCGGACGGTAATTGTCGGCGATTTCAGAGGGCATGTTGATGACGGTCGAGAAGCGTCCGCCGGTCACGCCGGCTCGCTGCGAGAGGAGTTTTTCGCCCTTCTCATCATATATAAATGAGTGGCCGGGGGTGCCGTTGGCATAGAGGCCGAGCGTGGTTGCGGAGCGTTCGGCATCGTAGAGAGTCAGGTGGAGGGTGCCGTTGAAATCGTCGAGCGGCTGGCCGTCGGCATCGTAGAGTTCGCCCTCAATCAGCACATTCTGACGGGCCATGATTTCGGGATTCTGAGAGGGGGATGTGCCGGCCACGGAGCTGAGTTCGATGCGGTTGGAGGGCGCGCCGAGTCTCATGGCGGGGTCGCCGAGGGTGACATAGCGCAGCTTGGTGGTGGCGGCAGAGGAGACGTTGGATGTGCGCAGCGAGTTTTTGGCTTTGAGCATCATGTCGCCGATGCGCATGTATTGACCGTCGGCGTCGCGGCGCAGGAGGGTGCGGCCGAGGGCGTCGACAATCACGTCGTTGTCGCTGATCTGGGCCTTGCGCGATGAGGAGATGGCGGCAATGGTACCCCCGTCGGAGGTGGCGCAGAGGGTTTCGATGCCGCTGATGTCGGAGGTGTCCCAGTCGCCGAACGAGCAGGTGAGGGCAAGGAGCACGGGCCAGTGCTTATTGCTCATGTTGTTGATTTTAGAGAGGTTGTGGACTCCTTCGCCGCTCAGACCGGAGATGGAGCCGTGGCCATTGTAGACCCAGAACAGGATGCCCTCCTTGAGGTAGCGGTCAAAGAGATTGTCGGCCTGGGGGCAGCTGCCGTTTTGCAGGGGGTAGGCATCGTAGTAGATTTTGTGGTAGATAAACTGCGATGCGTCTGGGTCGGCAGCGAGGTCGCGGTGCATGCCGTCGATGCCTGTGCGTCGGCTGCCGGAGGGTTCGTAGCCCACGGCAAACACGCCCTCGTTGCCATTGTCGGCTTCGAGCACAACGGTGTTTTTCCACTCCGAGAGCAGGCGATTGTCGGCATAGGCATAGAGCTTGTCGACGTAGGTTTTGGCCTGAGTCAGATTGCGGGCCGGAATGCGGCCTATGGCTATGCACTGGCGGTCATACTGAGGCGATGCGCCGGAATTGTCGTCGAGCAGCGTCAGGATGTCGTCGGTGGTGTAGGTTCCGGCCTCCGAAAGTGATTCGGCCGACTGCCATGAGGGCATGTAGGGGCCCGAGTAGTTGCGCATTTCGGCTGTGACGGCGCGAACGTCGAATGTCGGATGGCCGAGCAGCAGGCAGTAGCGCAGGGGATGGCCGGCGCGAGTGCCGCGGTCGTAGAACATCTTGAGCATGCGGCGGAAGGCGCCGATGTCGCGCGAGCCGGAGGAAAATTCGTTGAACACCTCATCCTGGCTGACCACGAGCACGTTGAAATTGTCGGGAGCGCGGCGGTGGAGGGCGGCGATGCGTTCTGCCTCGCCGCGGAAGTCGTTGACGGTGATGATGATCATGTCGGGGGTCGACTCCTCGCCGTGGATGTTCTGGTTGGCGACACTGCCAACGAGTGAGGGCGACGGATAGGTGGTGCCTTCATTCCAGGCAATGTATTCGCGACGACCGGTGTAGGGGTTGGTCCAGCGCAGGCGGCCGTCGGTCATGGCAGTGGTCATGGCTATGGGTCGGGCGGGCTCGGTGATGTCCCAGACGTGGGTCGAAGCCGAAGCTCCGTCGAGTGCGGCAGTGGTCTGGGTGAGATTGAACTGGAGCTTGCCGCCGTCGAGACGCAGGTGGCGATAGTAGTTGATGGTGATTCCGTCGAGATGGGCCGATTTGACCACGCCCGATGTGGCATAGGTCAGGCGCACATCGGCCTGGTCGGCGTCAGGTTCAAATGTGGATATTAAGGTGCCGAGAGTGCCGTAGTTGTCGCCCGCGGCCGTCATGGTTCGGGGCGAGCCGAAGGCTTTGTCGTTGACCGTGGCGCTGAGGGTGGAGGCGGCTGAGGAGTTGCAGGCGAAGCCGATGCGCATCCAGGCCGAGCGTCCGGCCACGCGGTCTTTCAGCGAAAATTTGTAGGAACGCTGGCGGGTGGAGCGGAAGTCATCGCCGAAAAATTGGGTGCCGGAGCGGCCGAGCGACACCTGGTCTGTCTCCTGATAGAGGCGGCAGAGAAAGAAGTCGGCGGCACTCCCCGGAGCTGCGGAGCTGCTGACCTGCTCCACGGCGGCGGGTGTGCCGGGCCGGGAGTCGGTCACGAAGTAGTAGCCTCTGGATGTGAACGGGTTGAGCTGCTGCATGTAATAGCCCGAGGAGTTATAGGGAATCCAGTCAACGGGTCCAACGCCGTAGAAGTAAATGCCTGTCGATGAGCGGTGAACGGGCACCTCGGCCAGATCGTCGCGGAAGGTGGCGAGGGTCATCTGCTCGGGCACTCGGATGGCGCCGTAGCCATGGATGGTCACCCGCGATGGATCGCTGAACCCCCACTGGCGAAGCTGCGAGGCGGAAATGAAATGTATGCCGCTTTCAGCAACTGAAATTTTGACCCAGCGGCCCGAGGCAAGGGCGCTCTCGGAGGCATAGGTGTCGGCGGAAAATGCCGCGGCGCGAGGAGCTGCAATGATCATGGCAGCGGCGCAGAGGAGAGAGTATAATAGCTTGAAGTATAGATTTTTCATTCTTTTTCCGGAAAACTTGACAAGAGATGATTGTGCAGGCAGCGGCTCTCTGGCACTCAGCTGCATAATTGGATAACGCGCGCATGCGCAAATTATTGTATGCTTGATTTGGTTGCCATAGTTAAAAGTTTTTATTAATTTTGCGCACGTTAAGGTGTCGAGTCCTGACACCCTAAGAAACTGTTTAAATTTATGTGCTAATGATTTTGAGAATATTTTTGGATGATTTTTGCGAGTTGAAGAGGAAGCGATGCGGGCATCGCGCCCGATGAAACTCGGCGAAAAGCNCCAAAAAGATTGTCAAAATCATGGCATATGAGNCTAATAATAATTTTCTTGACATAAATTTAAACAGTTTCNTAACTATTCTCACATTATTTCCAGTCTGCGAATCAAGCAATGAAACTAAGCAAAATCATTCTCCCGCTGCTTCTTCTGACCTTGGTAGTGCCGCTGTGCGCCCGTGGCGATGAAGCCCCTGAAGATATTCGAATCAAGCGTGTTGACTCTCTTCGACGCGAACTTGCCGCGACAAAAACAACCACCGATTCTCTCAAGATTCTGACCAATATATTCGACCTCGCCCGATTTGGCGAACGCGCCAAAGCCGGCGAAGAGCTGTTTCGCGTCAGTCAGAAACACTTCGATCCTTCCACNCAGCTCGATGTGATTCGCCGTCTGGCTTCAATCTACGCCGGATCCACGGCCAACCCCGAACGNCTGGCNCAACTCACCGACATCGTGGCCTCAATGCCCCAGAGCGAAGANCAGCGAGCCACGCTGGCCTACATGAGAGTGCAGCTCGTCGTNGGGTCCGACCGCGACCTGAGCGAAGCCGACCGTCAGAAGCGAGTCCACGAACTCATCAAAAACCGNGGATTCGACAACACCTCCGACCCCTACGACCGCATCGAGATGCTCTTCATCATCTGCCGCTATCTCCAAAACGACATCAATGGCGAAATGCTCTCGAAATATCTCGACGAACTCGGCGAGCGACTCAACGAAGTGTCGCGCGAAAACATACCCCTGCGCAACCTCTACCTCGTGCAGGCCTCAATGGTCTACACCGTTTCNGGTCAGCACGAAAAAGCAATCAAAACCTCCCGCGAACTGCTCGAAACAATNGACCNGCTCGACAAACAGGCCAAAGCCGCAGGCTATAAATTCAGAGACTACGACGTCTATCGCTACATTGCCTATCGCCGACTCCTCACCAACTACCCCTCCCTCTCCGAGCAGGAACTCGACGACATCTACAGCCNACTCATTGCCATCACCGAACGAAACATCGACACCGCCAACGACTTCAANAAAAANCAACGGCCGCTCATCTACTATCTGATGGCNAAGAAACACTATCGCGAAGCNCTCGACATTCTCAAGGTGCAGATCGACAACCCCGCCAACAANCCATACCTCAANCGCCTCTACCCCTACATGATTGAGGCCGCCCAAGCCGTCGGCGACCGCGAAGCCCTCCTCAAAGCATCACTCGCCTACAACGTCATGCTCAAAGCCCTCGTTGACGAACGCGCCGTCGAACGCACCTANGAGATGCANATGCTCGAAGATATGCACAACATCTCCGGCTCAAACGCCGACCTCAAAGCAAGCCTNCGCCGACAGGCCGACGGCTCNCACCGCCAGTTGCTGACATTCACCGTCATAGCCACCGTNGTCCTCCTCCTGGTCATCATGGCGCTCTTCGTGCTCTACCGCAAGGCATCCCGACTCTCCGAAAAACTCACCACCTCAAACCGCGAACTCAAATCGGAACGCGACAACCTCAAAAACGCACAGACCGAACTCATCGCCGCACGCGACCACGCCNGACGCGCCGACCGACACAAAATGGAATTCATCAACAACATGAGCCATGAAGTCAAGACACCACTCAACGCAATCGTNGANTGTTGCCACTTGATTGTCGACAACGTGCCCGAAGACAGAAGCCGCTACCTCAAACGCTACGCCAACATGATCGACGTCTCCGCCGACATGCTCCGNTCCATTGTCAACGACGTGCTCGAAATCGCCGCCATGGACAACGGCTCCGACATCCAGGTGGCCAACCGCCAGGAATCAGTCAACAAAATGTGTACGATAGCCGTCGACGCCGTGCGCAAACACTGCCANGAAGGAGTGACCATGAACTACCTCAACGCCTCCGACCTCGATGTATTCATCACCACCGACGCCGGCCGCGTAGAGCAAGTGCTCATNAACCTCCTCAACAACGGCGCCAAATTCACCGAAAAAGGCCACGTCAACCTCAGCTACACACTCAACCCCGACGACCACACCATCACCTTCGCCGTCGAAGACACCGGCATCGGCGTNCCCAAAGGAAAAGAAGAAGTCATCTTCGAACGNTTCGAAAAACTCAGCAACCTCACCTCCGGCACCGGCCTCGGCCTCAACATCTGCCGCATGATAGCCCANCGACTCCACGGCAAAGTCTACGTCGACACCACNCACACCGGCGACGGCGCCCGCTTCCTCTTCACCCTCCCCATCGACCCTCCCGANCCCCGCGAGCGTGAAAACCATCAGCAAAAAAACGCATAAAAACATCCCCCAAAAAAGAAAAAAAATCCCGGCAAACCCTTGCCGACCGGAAAACATTTAGTAACTTTGCAACCGCAAACCCATCGCGGCGCGGCCATAGAAAGCCGCCCGCAGAGCCACCTCCAAAAAAGGAAAGATGCCGGAGTGGTCGATCGGGACGGTCTCGAAAACCGTTGTACCCTTACGGGTACCCAGGGTTCGAATCC
>JAAVDT010000005.1 GCA_014801655.1 Bacteroides sp. | reverse complement strand
GCAGACATTCTGCCAGCTCTATGTATGGGTTCTTCTCCATTGCAAACTATTTTTTTTGCAAAGATAAGAAGTTCTAGCTAAACACAGCTTTTTTACTATGCGCCCAAGACTCCCAAAGAGTCCTTAAGTTCCCTAAGAATCCTTAAGTTCCCTAAAAGTCCCTAAGCTCCTTAAGAGTCCTTAATTGACTTTAACCGACCTTCAAAAAGCTCAGCCTATTTCCGCCAAAAAGAGGGAGTTATCAAAATCAAAACAGTGAAAAGTTCAAGACGTCCGATCAGCATCAGCGCTGATAGAATCCAGTGACCGGCCGAAGGCACGGTCACGAACGCCTGCGACTGACCGATCACGTCGGAGTCATAGCCGCTATTGGTCACGGCCGACATTGAGGCGAAGAAGCTCTCAAGCAGCGGCACACCGAGCATGGTCAGCAATATGGCACCGCCAACAATCACCATTGCAAAGAAGCAAAGAAAAGCCACCACTTTGGCCACGATGTCGGGCGACATCACTTTTGAATTTATGCGCACGCGCGTGATGGCGTTGGGATGAAGCGATCTGTACAGTTCATTGCGCGAGTTTTTGTAGAGCACGAGCATGCGGTCAATCTTCGCACCCCCGCTGGTCGACCCGGCGCAGGCTCCCGAAAACATCAGCAGCAACAACAGCAGCAGAATGAATGAATTCCAATGCTGCATCGAGCAGATTGAAAGCCCGGTAGAGGTCAGCGAGGAGATGACCTGAAAGAGCGGATAGATGGTGGCGTCGCGCCAGTCGCCGATTTCGCCAAGCAATGCCTGATTGACCACTATCGCTATGGTACTCAGCAGAATGATGGCAACATAGGCGCGAAACACATCATTGTCGCGCAGCGATCGGCGCTGACCGTGGAGCGCCTTATAGAGCAGCGAAAAGCTCGTGCCACCGAGAAACATGAAGATGGTGATGACCACTACAACATAGTCAGACTGATAGAACCCGATACTGTCGTCATGGGTTGAGAAGCCACCGGTCGACACCGTTGAAAATGCGTGGCACACACTGTCGAGCAGATTCATCGGGCCCGCCCACAGCAGTCCCACAAGAGCCGCCGTCAGAGCGAAATACATTCCCCATAGACTCATCGCCGTCTGGCTGACGCGCGGACGCAGTTTGTCGTGGGTGATGCCCGTCACCTCGGCGTTAAACATCGCCATGCCCCCCGAATGGTTGAGCATCGGAATCACCGCCAATGTAAAGAGAATGATACCCATGCCTCCGATCCATTGCATCAGTGTGCGCCAGAGGTTTAGCGATCGCGAAAAGACCTCCACGGAGGGGAGCGACGAGCATCCGGTGGTGGTGAACCCCGACATCGATTCAAAGAAAGAAGCCGAAACGTTCATATGTGTGGATCCGATGATAAACGGAATCATGCCGAAAAGCGAAAACACAATCCAGACCAAAGCCGTCAGCAGAAAGCCCTCATGCTTGCCCATGTCATGGCGATGCGACGGCAGACCGAAAGTCAGTATCGCGCCCCCGCCCAAAGTTGCTCCGGCAGCAATGGCAAAGGCAATGAAGTCAGTCTGCTCGCCCCAGTAGCGGGCGCCGAGCATAGGCAGAGCCATGAATCCGGCCTCAATCATCAGAAGCCACCCGATGATGCGGAAAATCAGCGAGTAATTGATGTGGCGTATTTTCGATGAGCGTTTCAAATCAATCCAAAGTTTAAATTTGTCAACAAACAGTCCTTAAGCTCTTTAAAATTCCTTAAGCTCCTTAACCTCCCTGTCCTTCTTAAAAACTTAAATTCAATTAAATAACCTCTCAATCTTATGGAGCGTTCCCGAAAGGCAGAACACCACCACATGGTCGCCCGCCAAAATCTGGGTATTACCACCCACCAGCATGCCCTTGCCGTCGCGGATCAGACCGGCAATGGTCATGTCATGGCTGAGCGACAGGTCTTTAACCGGAGCTTTAGTCACCTTGGCCTTCGGTTTCACCTCCACGTCGATCACATCGGCATCGGCCAGCGACATGAATTTCGACGTTTCGTCGTCGTCATCGAGCAGCATCTGGAAGATTTTCGACGATGCAAGTAGTTTCTTATTGATAGTGGTGCCGATGTTGAGATTCTCAGCCTGCGAGATAAACTGCAGGTCCTCGACCTCGGCTATGGTCTTGCGCACACCGTATTCCTTGGCGGTCAGCGATGTGAGAATGTTTGTTTCGGATCGGTCGGTCAGCGCGATGAAGGCGTCGGTTTCGTCGATGCCCTCTTCGCGGAGAATGTCTACGTCGCGGCCGTCGGCATGAATGATGTCAACATCCGGACACACCTCGGCGAGATGATTGCATCGTTCGCGGTCATCCTCAATGATTTTGAAGCGGAACCGGTCGCCGGCCAGCGCAATGAGTCTGACGGCAATGCGGCTGCCACCCATAATGAGCACCTTGCGGATATTGAGCTCCACCTTTCCGGCAAGCCGCCGCAGGTCATCGATGCCGCTTTCGGTGGTGGTCACATAGATGATGTCGCCCGCGCGCAGATAGTCGTTGCCTCGCGGAATGATGGTTTCGTGGTTGCGCTTGATAGCCGAAATGTGGAAATCGGTGCTCAGGGCCGGGAGTTCGCGGAGCTGACGGTCGACCAGCGGAGCATGGTCGCGAATCTTGACGCCGACCACAATCAGCTGACCCTCATGAATCTCAAACCAGTTGCGCACCCAGTTGCGCTGCAGCGCTTTCAGGATTTCGCGTGCAGCGAGATATTCCGGATAGATCATCACGTCGATGCCCTGATGGCGGAAAAACTCCGCGCTGCGCGAGCTCATGAACTCATAGTTGTCGATTCGGGCAACGGTCTTTTTTGCCCCGAGACATTTCGCCATCTGGCAGGCAAGCACATTGGTGGTTTCGTGGGGGGTGACGGCGATAAACAGGTCGCACGTGCCGACGCGACACTCTTCAAGCACATCAAACGATGTCGGCGACCCGCTGTGGGTCAGCAGATTGCAAGTGGCATCCATCACTGCCAACCGCTCATTGTTGGTGTCGATCAGCGTGATGTCCTGATCCTCGCGCGAGAGCAATCGCGCCAGATGTTTGCCAACTTCGCCCGCTCCGGCAATTACTATCTTCATTTTCTTAGAAACTGTTTAAATTTATGTGCCAATGATTTTGATAATATTTTTGGATGATTTTTGCGAGTTGAAGAGGAAGCGATGCGGGCATCGCGCCCGATGAAACTCGGCGAAAAGCGCCAAAAAGATTGTCGAAATCATGGCATATAACTCTAATAATAGTATTCCTGACATAAATTTTAACAGTTTCTTAGAGTTGATGATTCAACAATAGCTTTGCAGATGGCTTCGGCATCCATGCCGCAGAGGTGGCGGAGCTGCGCCACGGTGCCTTGCGGCACAAACTTGTCGGGTATTCCGATGCGTCTCACCGGGTTATGGTAGCCGTGGTCGTTGAGCCATTCGATTGTGGCAGAGCCGAGTCCACCCTTGATGGAGGCATCTTCAACCGTCACAACGGGCATGCCCGACTCGCCGACCTCGCGGAGTATATCCTCGTCGATAGGTCGCAGGAACACCATATCATAGTGGGCCACGCTGACCCCCTGCCGACGCGCGTCCTCAATCGCCTTGCTCACCTCCGAAGCTATCGGCCCCAGCGAAAGCACGGCCACATCTGTGCCCTCGGTCAGGCGTTCGCCTCGTCCGATCGCCACCTCCTTCATCGGCCGGCGCCAGTCGGTCATTTCGCCTGCGCCGCGCGGATAGCGGATAGCCACCGGCCCGGCGAGCGTCGGGAGCTGCGACGTGTAGAGCAGATTGCGCAGCCAGATTTCATTGCGCGGAGCAGCAACGGTCATTCCCGGAATGTTACCAAGATAGTTCAGATCGTTGACTCCGTGGTGAGTAGCGCCATCTTCGCCCACCAGTCCGGCGCGGTCAATGGCAAACACCACCGGCAGCGAGTTCAGCGCAACGTCGTGGATAATATGGTCATAGGCTCTCTGCAGAAACGATGAATAGATGGCCACGAACGGTCGCTTGCCATCCTTGGCAAGGCCACCCGCAAACGTAACGGCATGACCCTCGGAAATGCCTACGTCAAACGTGCGCTCCGGCATCGCCTCCTGAAGCATACTCATCGATGTGCCCGAGGACATGGCGGCCGTAATGCCCACAATATCTTTGTTTTCGCGGGCCAGCTCCACGAGCGTCTCCCCGAAAACATCCTGAAACTTAGGCGGTTGCTCTGAGGAGCCGCTGCTCACTATTTCGCCACTGTCGGGGTCGAACTTCCCCGGAGCGTGCCACTTGGCCGGATGCTCCTCGGCCGGCTTGAAGCCACACCCCTTGACGGTGCGCAGATGCAAAATGCGCGGCCCCTCCATATCCTTTATGTCGTTGAGCACCCGGATGATGCGCGGAAGGTCATGGCCGTCAAATGGCCCGAAATATCTGATGTTCAACCCCTCGAAAATGTTCTGCTCCTTTGAGATGAGCGACTTGAGCGAATTGTTGAAGCGCAACACACGCCCGCGGTTCTTGTCGTTAAACAGTCCCAGACGCTTCAGCGCATGATACGTCTTGTAGCGAACGCTGTTGTAGGCTTTCGACGTGGTCAGATGGGCCAGGTATGAATTCAGCGAACCGACATTGCGGTCAATCGACATGTCATTGTCGTTCAGTATGATGAGCAGATTGTTCTTGGTATTGGCAGCATTGTTCAATCCCTCAAATGCCAGGCCGCCGCTGATTGACGCATCGCCGATCACGGCCACCACCTGACGTCGTGGCTCATCCTTGTTAAGCTCAGCCGCCACCGACATGCCCAGCGCCGCCGATATCGAATTCGACGCATGGCCCGCCGCGAAAGTGTCATATTCGCTCTCCATCGGATTCGGAAAACCCGACAATCCGCCAAGCCGGCGATTGGTGTGGAAACGGCCTGCGCGCCCGGTCAGCAATTTATGCCCATAAGCCTGATGGCCAACGTCCCACACAATGCGATCGTAGGGCGTGTTGAAAACATAGTGCAGAGCAACCGTCAGCTCCACTGCACCCATGCTCGACGCGAAATGGCCCGGATTGGCCGAAAGCGACTGAATCAGAAAATCACGGATTTCCTGACACACCTCGGGCAATTGTTCGGCGCCCAGACCGCGCAGATCGGCCGGGCTCTCAATCTTTGAAAGCAGCGGATAGCGCGCGCTGTCAGGCGCATGCTCCGAAAGGTCGGGCTCCACATGGAGAATAGGGTCAATATGTTGCTGTTCAGTCATTTCTTCTTGAAGTGTTTCTTATAGAGCGGAACGAACACAATGATTCCCGACCCGATGATGATCAGCACCACCTTAAGCGTAAGCGGCTGCGACACAATCATCAGATAGCAGAGCAGCAGCCAAAGCGCCGCGATGCAACACAACTGAAAAACAGGAACCTTCTTCATTCGCAAAACAAATTTCATTCAATCAGCCCGGCCCGCGCTTGCAGAGGCGCCCTGCCAAAAGCCAATACATCCGCAAATTTACAAAATAAATCAATACCCCCACCCAATTTCCGCCACTATTTCCGACCCTCCACGCCTCAGCGCTTCACAACCCATCGGCCCGCTTCAATGCTGTTTACTAAAGGAAAATCGAACTATATAGGGCTTCCCTCTTTTTGTAGGGACGCACCCTGGTGCGTCCGCAACCATCTGATTATCAACTCGGACGCACCAGGGTGCGTCCCTACAATTCGGGTAAAGCCAGGATAAATCAACCTCACTCGATTACTTAAGTAAACAGTATTGCGTCCCGCCTTGTTGCTTCCCTCTCGTTCAAGCAATCCTTTTATTGGATACTTTATTGGATACTTTATTGGATACTTTATTGGGTACTTTATTGGGTACTTTGTTGAGATTCACAGACTCAATTAGAAGATTTTGGCCGGGCGGGAATGGTGATGGTGGCGGTGCGGCCGGTTGTGGAGCCTATGAAGCGAATTGTCAGGGGTAGATGGAACAGGGTGAGGGCTTCGTGGTAGTCTATTTTTGATGTGATGTCGGTTTCAAGGCTTTGGCGATAGCGGGCAATGGCTTCGCTCTCAGGATTGAAGGGGTGCTCGGGGTCGTCATACACGATGTGGGTGTGTTCGATGCCGCGGTTGCGCGGAGCTATGCCAAGGTCAGCTTCCTGATAGTGGTGATTGACGGGCCGCGAATTGTTGAAGTCGCGCAGATAGCGGTTGAGCCCTTCGGGTAGCAGAGCGGAGTAGATGCCGAGTCGGGTGGCAATCTCTTTGAGCTGAGAGCGGGAGAGTCGCCATTGGCCGAGCTCGTTGTCTGACCGGTCAAGTGACGTTATCACCAGGTCGTTGTCATATTCATTGATGTGATAGAGCAGCGACGGAAAGCGGTCAAACATTGTGCTTGCAATCTCCGCGGGATCATTCGCNGTCAGCTCTTTCATGCGCAATTCGGTGCTGACGGTCATCGGGTCGAAACGGGCTTCCCAAAGCTCTCCGCATCCGGTTTGCAGAGGCATCGTGCGGTCGAGGCGTTCCGTATAGGCCAGCGAATGGTTNGTGTCGAAAAGTCGCTTNTGGAGAGCTTCATATTGGTTGAAGTCGATGACNACCTCGCGGGTGCCCTCCGGACTGCTGCCATGAATGACAAAGCGGAAGGTCGGGCGCTGCTGACGCACGATTTTGTAGAGCTCAAACGCAGGCGAAAACAGCGTCGAGGAGGCGGCAAAAAGATCATCGCCTGCCGCGGTATCTTCGCCATGGGCAAGCTCCTGACTGATGGTTATGGTGTTTGTGTCCGGGTTGTAAGAGATGTCGGTCACANNTCCGCGATGAGCNTTCAGCGAATAGTCGGGGAGCTTGTGGTGGATGTTGAAACCGTCGACCATCGCCTTGACTTGCGCTGTGTCGGCGTTGAAATTATCGGCCGNCCGCATGGTCAGCATGATGATCAGCGGCAGCAGGCAGATGGCTATTACCGGCAGAATCAGCGTTGCGGCCACGCCAATCCAGTCGGCTATGAAGATGCNCCGCGAAGCTCGTGGAAACCTCGCTTCAACCACTTCGCTCCGGCTGAAATAGATGAGCCAGATGATGGATATAATGATGGCAGCCAGCGTAAAGGGGTCGACAGGTGACACCGGCAGCAACCCAACAAGCGCNGCAAGCAGACTGAATGAGTTGGCTATGATGGAAAAGTAGAGATAGGATTTGGCGGCGAAGACGGCGTCGCGCGAGCGCAGGCAGATGGCGCCGACGGTGTAGAGGAGCCAGAACGCCGACATGAACAGCAGCAGCGTCACCCACCACTTCACCATGTGACCGCCTGCTTCGAAATAGTTGAGCACGGAGCGTAGCATGCCAAGTGGCATTGTTACCACAAACAGCAACAGATAGCCGTGGACGGTGTCGTCAGTGATAATTTCCGGATTGCATTCTCTCNCCGGATTGATNCGCCAGGATTTCATTTCAGGGNGGGTGATTTATTTGAGTCGGCGGATGGCGCGGATGGCAAGGATCATGGCGGTGNGCGATGCGCGCTCTATCACTCTCTCGCGTGAGCCGGGAAAATGGAATGTGTCGCTGACGGTGCCTTCCGGAGTGGCCACGGCAATGCANACTGTCCCTACGGGTTTCTCTGCGCTNCCTCCGCCCGGGCCGGCAATGCCGCTCGTGGCCATAGCCACATCGGCCGCAGCGACGCGGCGCGCCCCNTCGGCCATCTGTTCCACCACCGGAANGCTGACGGCGCCAAACCGCTCAAGCGACTCGGAGCTGACTCCCAACACNCGGTGTTTCACATCATTGGTGTAGCTNACCACACCACCCATCATTGCGGCCGACGATCCCGGAATGGAAGTGATCAGATGNGCTATATTGCCACCCGTGCAGCTCTCNGCCGTGGCCACNGTCAGNTGNCGATCCGTCAGCTCTTTCAGCAAAATCCGCTCCGGAGTCANGTCGCCGTCAAAAAGCAGTCTCTCGCCGATGATTTCNTTCAACTCCGCAATCTTCNCGGCCATCAGCGCGTCAAGCTCCGCAGCGTCGCGGCCTGAGCCGTCGAGCCGCAGGCGTATCANNCCCGGCTGAGGCAGATAAGCCAGATGCAGATTCTCAGGNAGTGATTCCTCGAAACCGGCGAGCAGCGAGGCAAGGTCAGATTCAGTTATGCCATCGACCATCAGCGTGTGGTGTCTCACCACTTCCGCCGACGGAAACTTAGCCCTCAGCCGGGGAAACACCTCCTTGGCAAACATCCGCTCCGTCTCAAACGGCACNCCCGGCATCGCCACGAGCACACACTCNCTCACCGTGTCTTCAAACCACATGATCGGAGCCGTGCCCACTTCGTTTTGAATCACTNTCGCACTCGTNGGCACCATGGCCTGCGCCTCAGTCAGAGGATTCAGTTTCAGNCCNCGGCGATCGAACACCCGGCGCACATTGTCGAGCACATCACCCCGAAACTCCATCTCGCCCCCGAAATAGGAGCGCAGCGCTTCCTTGGTGATATCATCCTTCGTCGGGCCAAGGCCACCGGTGGTAATCACCACCCGCGACTGCGAAAANGCCCTGTCAATGGCCGAAGTGATNGCCTCCGCATCGTCAGCCACCACATGCACATCTCTGACGCGCCACCCCTCNGGGNCNATCTCGCGGGCTATGAACCCGCTGTTGGTGTCGGTCACCTGCCCTATGAGCAGCTCATCGCCGATAACGATAATCGAAAGTTCCATAATCTGTTATGTCAATATGTCAATATGTCAATATGTCACACGGTCACACNGTCACACAGTCACGCGGGCAAACGGCACTTCATCGTAGCCGCAAAACTCCCGGTCGAGATATTTGAAATAGCCNGCAATGGCCACCATGGCCGCATTGTCGGTCGTAAACGATCGTTTCGGAATAAACGCCGTCAGNCCGTTGGCCTCGCAATAATCGGCAACGGCTTGACGCACACCGGAATTGGCCGACACACCACCGCCAATAGCCACCGTCTTCACCCCGGTCTGCTTCACCGCCTTGTCGAGCTTGTCAATCAAGATTTCGATGATGGTCCGCTGAAGCGATGCCGCCAGATCGGCGCGATTCTTCTCAATGAAGTCAGCGTCGGTGCGCAGAGCGTCGCGCAGTGTGTAAAGAAACGAAGTCTTCAACCCCGAAAAGCTATAGTTAAGCCCCTCGATGTGAGGCTTGGCGAAGCGGAAACGCTTTGCATCCCCCTCCTGAGCCAGACGGTCAATGTGAGGGCCGCCCGGATAAGGCAATCCCATCACCTTCGCACACTTGTCGAAAGCCTCGCCCGCCGCATCATCAATCGTGGCGCCGAGAATCTCCATATCATTATAGTCGCGCACCAAAATCAGCTGACTGTTGCCGCCCGAAATCAGCAGCGTCAGGAAAGGATATTCCGGCACCCGGTCATCCTCCTGCTCGCGGATGAAATGGCTCAGCACATGGCCGTGGAGATGATTCACATCAACAATCGGCACCCTCAGACCAAGCGACATACCCTTGGCAAACGACGTCCCGACGAGCAGCGACCCCAGCAGCCCGGGCCCGCGAGTGAACGCAATGGCCGACAGCTCACTTTTGTCAACGCCCGCACGGCGCAACGCAGCCTGCACCACCGGCACGATGTTCTGCTGATGGGCCCGCGAAGCCAGTTCCGGCACCACGCCGCCATACTCCTCATGCACGCTCTGCGACGCTATCACATTGCTCAGCAGCAGCCCGTCGCGAATCACGGCAGCCGAAGTGTCGTCACACGACGACTCAATTCCAAGAATAGTTACACTCATTGTTAAAACCTTTCTATATTTTCCTGCAAATTTAATCAATCCCATCAAAATCCACAACCCCCGCCCCGGATATCAGAGCAGAGAATAGAGAATAGTGTGCAGAGTTTAGAGTGGGCGCATTGCAATGTAGGCATCTTGCCTGCGGCTACTCGTTTGTTTATGGTTTTGGAACTAAAGCCTACGGAACTTTTCTTATCGGCTGGAGCCTCAATTACGGATCTAAACGGAACGAACACGGAACTTTTTATCTTTCATTGATTTACGCGAGTTTGAACCCGCAGGGAGTCGCTACGCTCTCCAAGCGGAATCTACGGAACGATGTTGGGAGAATAGAGTCGTATAGACAAAGCCGTTTACTTAAGGCAAGGTAAGGCCTTATAGGGTTCCCCTCTCATTGTAGGGATGCACCCTGGTGCGTCCGCAACCATCTGATTATCACACGAACGCATTCCATTGCTGTTTGCTTAAGGGGGAAAAATGGCGTGTTGATGCTTTGTTGATGGGGGGCGCCGGAGGTGCCCCGGTCGTTTATAACCCCAGGCGTAGAGGTCCGTTGGGACTCGGAGCCTGGGGTAGTTCGAGAGCAAGCTGTATGCTGCAAGCCTCGGAGAGGCGGTGTTTTTGTCGGTGAATACGCTATGAAACGACCTGTTGCGGGGCAAAACATCACCTCTCCGAGGCTCCCATTATGATACGTACATCCCCATCCCCCAAGCTCCGANTCCCTGCGGGTCTCTACGCATGGGGTTTGAAGTAACCGGCGCACCTCCGGCGCGCCCTTCCAATTAACGGTAGNTTATAATTTTAAGTAAACAGCAGTGGGGGGCCGACTGATAGTTAGTGTGTTATCGTATAATAAAAATGTCGGAGAAAATGTCGGAGAAAATGTCGGAGAAACGATTCGTAAAAAGGTAGGAGAAAGATATAAATCGATTCAAGAACATATGCAACTGAATCCATTTATTACGGCTGCCCAACTATCGGAAAAACTGTCAGTTGTTCCNCGAACAATTGAACGTGATTTAGCAAACATGCAAAAATATAGTATGATAATCAGGGANGGGAGCGATAANGGTGGACGGTGGATTGTCATTAAATAATGTTGGAATCAATCATCTTCCTTTTCTTCTTTTTCTCGGACGGATTGGCCTTCATCGTAGCCGTCATAATAGCCGTCTTCGTAGCCTGAGATGTAGGCCTGGCGGAAATCTTCGTCTTCGTAGTNGTTGCNATCATCGAAATTTNCTTCGAGTGACATNCCANTAAGACCATCATTGTATCCGTCTTCTAATCCATNCTCATATCCTTNATTATAGGCGTGGTCTANNNNACTNAGCNGGCCGATATTGAGGCATNGACTNNGAGTTGCGATTNAGGTGAAANTCGGTCGATGAACCTGACCTCCCTACTTGCTCCATCGGCNNNAATTCNGGNTTCTCTTTGCTTTTGACGCAGCCATAGGCGATTAGTCCGATAGCGATTATTATAAATACTCTGTTTTTCATCTGTAGGAAATTATTTATAATCACCGACTTCAGCCATGCGGTTGGGTNAAGTCGGTGATGTTATAAGGTGAGGGGGTTTGTCGGAGGTGGGTGATTGGCGGNGTCAGAGCACTGTGATTTCGTCGAGGAAGAACCAGCAGGGGTTGCCNACGCCGTAGTGCCAGTGGGGGCATTGCTTGGTGCCTTCGATGTCTACTTTGATGTAGCGCGCTTTGACGGGCTGCGGNAGCTCGTAGAGCACGTTGACAAATTTCACTTTCGGATCAGGGTCGTCGGCGAGCTGTCGGGTCCAGGGGGTGGTGNAGCTCTTGCCGTCGGTCGACAGCGAGTAGCTGACCGACAGGGGCTGGAGAATCCATGCGCCGAGCTGATGCAGGAAGTCGGTGTCGATGCTGCTGACGGTCTTTTCTTCGCCCAGATCGATGGTGATGGTGTTGTCGATGCCNTCCCAGCCGATCCANCTGTCTTTATAGGTGGCGCCGCCGAACAGNCCGTCGGTCAGGGCTGANGCGCCGATGCGGTCGTAGGGGGCGGGCAGGGGAGTGGCGAAAGTCACGGANGCTCCGNCCGCNAGGTTTTTGTTAGGCTTCGGGAGNTAGCGCTCGCGATAGAGGGTGCAATATTCGTGGGGCGAATTGTTGCGNTCGTTGACGCTTGTCAGGCCGAAGCGNGCGCTGCGGGTGTCGAAAGTGTCGAGCATAGCGGTCAGTCGGGNCACATCTTTTTCGGGCTCGGTGCGTTCGATTTCGAGTTCGCTGTATTGCAGCGACAGGCGCGANCGCTGNACACGGGCCAGNAGTGCCGAGTCGGCGGCCACGGCGCGTTCGGCGTCGTCGANCAGGCGATTGTAGGTGCGGCGCAGAATCGGGTTGAGCATACCGTTTTTGTGGGTCACGGGCGAATCGTAGATCCAGAGCGGTGTGCGNCTGCCGAGCAGTGCGCCCTCCTGGAGCTTGAGATACTGATAGATGTAGGGGGCGGCAGCGCCATAGTAGCCGTTGACAAAAGTGTGCATCAGCGAATCGACATTAGCGTCGGGGTTCCACATCAGNTTGCTGACAAGCCATGTGCGCANCTCCGACATGTCGCCNCCGCGNTAGCCGGCAATCTGCGAGAAGTGCATCTTGACGTTGTTGTCGCGGAANGTCTGAATGTTGGGCTGAATGATGTGGAAGTTGGGGAAGGGGGTGGTGGTGCCGTCGAAATTGATGCCGTAGTCCCACACGAATATGTTGTCGGAAATCCGGCTCCATCCTTCAAGCGCCTTGAGNAAGTCGCGNCCCGANGCATTGTCGCCCAGCGGCACTTCGCGGTAGCAGTCGATGTCGCAGAGCATGATGTTGACATTGGGCAGCGGCTTCACATGCTTCGGCGGATGCATGGTGTAGAGATAGGCCAGCGTCGAAAACTGCTTGTCGGGGAATCGCTCGGCCAGTTTGTTGAGGAAGTGGATCACNCTGCCCGACAGNGCGCCCTCNTGGTCGTCGATGGCCTTGCAGGTGGGGCAGGTGCAGTTGGTGTAATTGCCGTCGTTTTGGCTCACGGAGATCATGTCNAGCCCCGGATTGGNCTTGAAGATGGAGTCGATGCGCGAAGCCACTATTTCAAACACNTCNGGATTGGTCAGACACCACTGGCTCGCCTTNCCCGGATGGCGCTTGCCGTCGAAATAGGCATAATATTCAGGGTGTTCCTTGCCGTAGATGGCCGAGGGGAGCAGGCGGTCAAACGTGTGGACCCAGTAGCCGCCGGCAAACTCATCGCCCGGCTCTTCGAGACGCATCCATTGGCGATAGACNGGGTCGGTGCGCAGCGCATAGTTCTGGCTCTGGCGATAGCGGAAGGCCGGATTGTCAGTGCGGTCAATNCGGCCCAGGCTGATGTCGGCGCTCTCGGGAGCNGTGAAGTCACGCTCGCTCCAATAGTTGCAGCCGAGATAATCTTCGAGCATGGTCACGATGCCATAGACCCCGCCATTGCCGCGCGAACTCTCCACGAGCAGATAGCCCGGCAGAGTGGACAGGCGGAAACCATCTTCCTTAATGGCCGGATTGTCAGTGCGGCTGATCACGATGTCNCCCTTGCGGGGCTTGGTGTCGCCNGCCACGATAGGCGTCCGTGCGCCCGAAATCCGATGGATGAAATNCTGCGCCAGCACNGCCGCCGCACTGTCGGCTGCCTCCTGATAGATAATGCGACCCGCCGGCCGATGATTCTTCACCAATGTGACCTGTCCCATAGCTGCGACCGCAGTNAGCGCCGCNGCTGCCATGACCATAAANTTCTTCATCTTCTGTGTGATAGCAAAATTAGTTTTTCAAAATTCAAGGCAATNCCTCCGTCNGCGGAACCCNCGCCCCGGAAGCAATCTCTCACAAAATTACGAAAACTCCGGCGAAATTCCAACCCCTCCGGNCCGATTTTTTCATGAACAAAAGCCCCGCCAAGTCGGTTGTATAANCGGTGACGATGGTGCCACCGCAACATAAAATCAAGTACANACAATGTTATCTACAGACTACAAATTTGGCGAATCNCACACCCTCGCCAAGCAAATCGAGGCAGCCGCCGACAAAGTTCAGTTCAAACACATATTTAATAATGAAAACGGCGGAGTGGTGCTCGTGGCATTCAAAGCCGGACAGAAACTCGACACCCACACCGCGCCTGCCGAAGTGATGGTCAACGTNCTTGAAGGCGAAATCGAATTCACCATGCTCGACAAAGCCAACACCCTCCGNGCCGGCGACTTCCTCNTGATGGGCGCCGACGTGCCCCACAGCGTCACCGCCACCACCGACTCCAAACTAATGCTGATAAAAATCCGCCCCTAATCCCCCGGCCTGATGTTGTTTACTTAAGCTAAGATAAGAACCCATAGGACTCCCCTCTCATTGTAGGGATGCACCCTGGTGCGTCCGCAACACGCTGATTATCAAACGGACGCACCAGAGTGCGTCCCTACAATTCGGGTAAAGCCCGAATGAAATCAACCCTTGTTGATTAGTTAAGCAAATAGCATTGTCCCCCGGCCTTAGCTCTATCAAGGCAAATACGGGAAAGCAGACATCCGTGGGGCTTTCAATTTAATGTTCGGGTTTGGTTGGGCTCAAAATTTGAAGTTGGAAATTTTGCCGGGGAAAATTCGTNATTATTCGGGGAGAATGGCTAACTTTGCAGTTTGAAATCAAAATCGTAATATTCAGATAGTAAAAAAGACGGTTTCTAAATCAATCTTCCTTATGCAGAACATTCGCAATATTGCCATCATTGCCCACGTTGACCACGGCAAAACTACTCTGGTGGATAAAATGCTTATGGCCGGCAATCTGTTTCGTGAGAACCAAAACACCGGCGAGCTGATTCTCGATAATAATGATCTCGAACGCGAGAGAGGAATCACGATTCTCTCAAAAAACGTGTCGATCAACTATAAAGGCTACAAAATCAACATCATTGACACTCCGGGCCACGCCGACTTCGGCGGCGAGGTGGAGCGTGTGCTCAACATGGCCGACGGCTGCCTGCTGCTGGTCGACGCCTTTGAAGGCCCCATGCCTCAGACCCGTTTCGTGCTCCAGAAAGCCATTGAAATGGGGCTGAAACCGGTGGTGGTGATCAACAAGGTCGACAAGCCCAACTGCCGCCCCGACGAAGTGCAGGAAATGGTGTTTGACCTGATGTTTAACCTCGACGCAACGGAAGATCAGCTTGATTTCCCGACCGTCTACGGATCGGCAAAGCAGGGCTGGATGAGCCTCGACTGGAAAACTCCGGCCGACGACATCACCGCCGTGCTCGACACCATTATCGAACACATCCCCGCTCCCGAAACACTCGAAGGTCCCGCCCAGATGCTCATCACCTCGCTCGACTTCTCAAGCTATGTGGGCCGAATTGCCGTGGGCCGTGTGCATCGTGGCGAGCTGCGCGAAGGCATGGACGTTGCGCTGATGAAAAAAGATGGTTCCATCGTGAAGCAGCGCATCAAAGAACTCCACGTCTTTGAAGGCATGGGTCGCAAGCGCGTTGAATCCGTGAAGAGCGGCGACATCTGCGCCCTCGTGGGCATCACCGACTTTGAAATCGGCGACACCGTGGCCGACTTCGCCAACCCCGAAGCCCTGCCCCGCATTGCCATTGACGAACCGACCATGTCGATGTCGTTTACCATCAACGACTCACCCTTCTTTGGCCGCGACGGCAAATTCGTGACCTCGCGCCACATTGCCGACCGTCTCACCCGCGAGCTCGACCGCAACCTCGCGCTGCGTGTCGAGAAAGCCGACGACGAAGATGTCTGGACTGTGTTTGGCCGTGGTGTGCTCCATCTCTCGGTGCTCATCGAAACCATGCGCCGCGAAGGCTACGAGCTTCAGGTAGGTCAGCCTCAGGTGATCATCAAGGAAATCGACGGCGTCAAATGCGAACCCGTTGAGCTGATGACCATCAACTGCCCCGAAGAATATGCCTCGAAGATGATCGATATGGTGACCCGCCGCAAAGGCGACCTAGTGTCGATGATCACGCAGAACGACCGCATCCACATGGAATTCCACATCCCCTCACGCGGCATCATCGGTCTGCGCAACAACGTGCTGACCGCGTCGGCCGGCGAAGCCATCATGGCCCACCGCTTCCTTGAATATCAGCCCTGGAAAGGCGAAATCGAACGACGCACCAACGGCTCACTCATAGCCATGGAGGCAGGCACAGCCTATGCCTACGCCATCGACAAACTCCAGGATCGCGGCCGCTTCTTCATCTTCCCTCAGGAAGAAGTCTATGCCGGCCAGGTTGTGGGCGAAAACGCCAAAGACAACGACATCGTGGTCAACGTCACCAAATCGAAGAAGCTCACCAACATGCGAGCCTCCGGAGCCGACGACAAAGCCCGCATCATCCCCCCGGTGGTGTTCTCGCTCGAAGAAGCCCTCGAATACATCAAAGAAGATGAATACGTGGAAGTGACCCCCCACCATCTGCGTCTGCGCAAAATCATCCTCGACGAAATCGAACGCAAACGCGCCAACAAAAACTAACCCTCGCAACCACCTCGCCAACAGCGAGCACAACAATATCAAACAGGCCGCCGACACCCCATGTGTCAGCGGCCTGTTTTGCTTTCCATACCACTAAATTCCACACCAATAAACACCCAAAACACCTTCCTCTGAGTCCAATTATCAGCAGTTTGAGCCACCCTTCGAAATCCCCGCCTCCTGGCAGTGGACACAAGTTTATGATATTTCGTCTTCAATTCTTTATGGTGTTAGTGAATCTGCGAAACCACAAGGAGAATACAAATTACTTCGCATCACAGATATTCAGAATAATAGCGTAAACTGGAGAGATGTTCCTTATACTGACTTTGACAAGACTAAAGCCCCTCAATACATTCTAAGAAATGGAGACATAGTATTTGCGAGGACTGGAGCAACCGTTGGGAAATCATATTTGGTAAAGGATATCCCTGTCAATACAATTTATGCGTCCTATCTTATTCGCATACAAACCAGTGAAGAAATCCTACCAGAATACTTAAAGATTTTTTTTGAATCATCCTTTTACTGGCAGCAGATATTTGAAGGGGCAGTTGGTATTGGTCAGCCCAATGTTAACGGCACATCATTAGGATTGTTATGGTTGCCAATTCCTCCACGAAACGAACAATTAAGAATTTTTTCTGCCACTCAAGACTTCACTTCGATTATTTCAAGTATTGTTCATTCCAGGATTGCTATTAACGAGTCTATTACTCAAACGAAATCAAAAATTCTCGAACTTGCAATGCAGGGCAAACTCGTGCCCCAAGATCCGACCGACGAACCAGCGGCAGAGATGCTAAAACGCATCAATCCGAACGCCAAAATATTAACGGATAGCCAACAGTGTCGGAACTTGCCAGAAGGATGGTGTCATACGACTCTGAAATCCATAGGAAAATGGCAGGCTGGAGCCACGCCAAGTAAACTTAATCCGGCCTACTATGGAAAGGGG
>JAAVDT010000004.1 GCA_014801655.1 Bacteroides sp. | reverse complement strand
TTTCTGGTGTATGCCGGCAGATGGAAAATTCAGATTAACCCCGGAGGATTATTATTACGAGAAATCTCTAAAAAAATAATGATGATGAATATAGAAGAACATATAAAAAATAACCTTCCCGTGATGATGTATATTCATGGGTTCCGCTCGGGAGCTAATGGATCTAAGCGTGATCAGTTGCAAAAGCATTTTGAGGGAAAATTCCGGGTGATTGCGCCGGAGGTGGATGCCGACCCGGAAACATCACTGGCGGTGATCAATGACATTATTGCCCGTGAGAAACCGCAGGTGATTGTCGGCACGTCGCTCGGGGGATGGATGACGCTGATGTGCGACGCAGGTCCGGCGTCGCTCGTGGTTGTCAATCCATGTCTTGATCCGAAGGAGTCGCTGTCGCAGTGGAAAGATGAGGAGTTGGAGTATTTCTGCCCTCGACTTGACGGGGTGCAGACCTATCGGCTGAGCGATGAGGTGCTTGATAAGTATGACCGATATGACGTCAAGCAGGCTCTTTCAGACAAGCGCAGTCGCATCTATGCGCTCTGCTCCACGGAAGATGAGCTGCTTGGCATGACGCACATCGATGTGCTCCGACCACTGTTGTCGCCATTGCCTTGTGTGAAAGCCAAGCATTTCACCATGGCCGGCGACTTCGGCCATCGCTGCTCCGGCCCCGGCATGGAGCATCTTTATGAGATATTGGATGGGCTTTGGGTATAAAAGGTTACGGACGCTTATGGGGCGAGTTTGGAAAGTAGGGCTCTTAATGATAAGGAACTTATGGGATTGAAAGCCTACAGAACTCTATTATTGGCTGGCGCCTCAATTATGCGGAGCTGAGCGGAACGGACGCGGAACTTTTTATTTTTCACTGATTTGTGTGGGCATGAACGCGCGGGGAGTCGCTATGCTCTCCGAGCGGAACCCGCGGAACGCTGATGGGGAGCGAGTTGGTGGGGGTGGATTTTTTTGGTTAACTTTGTGCATTGATTTGTCTGATTTTTTCTTATGAAGCAGGAGGAGATATTTCGTCATCGGTCGTCAATGTTGCCTGACTGTGGGTATATGGTGCGGATAATGGAGGGTGGTTTGGCTGCCGGTCCTCGCATAAGGTATTCTCATCGTGATGACTATTATATGATGGGGGTTGTTGTCGGTGGAAAGTTGGATTGCCAGATTGATTTTCAACATTATTTGGTTGAGTCTGATTCTTTTATTGTGTTGACTCCCGGACAGGTGCATCAGTTTATGGTTGAGGATGATATTACCGGCTATATGCTTGCTGTCGATCCGGGATTGCTGAATGACGGGCTCAGAAATCGGTTGAATCAATGGCGGGCGTTTCATTCGCCGGTGTGTGCTGCGGATGATTACTCTGATCTGGTCGCGCTATATGGATTGATTTTGCGTCAGGAGAGTGTGTCGGTTGGTGCAAATCTGGTGAGGGCTGCTGTTGAATTGATTGTCGACAAAATAACGGCAAGCAGTGAGAATAACATATTTCGGACGGATCGCAGACAAGAGCTTATGTTTATGTTCATGAAACTCCTGAATGAGCATATCACGAAGGAACGCAGGCCGGGGTTTTACGCTGAGAGGATGAATGTTTCAACGGTGTATCTCAATGAGATTGTAAACGCTGTGGCGGGCGTAAGCGCCAGCGAATATATAAAAAATGAAATCGTGTTATTGGCCAAGCGAGAATTGTTCTACACCTCTGATAGCATTAAGAAAATTTCTTCGCGACTCGGATTCAATGACAATGCATATTTTTCGCGCCTATTTGCGGAGGTGGTCGGTGTGGCACCAAAGATGTTCAGAAAGAACCTTGATAAGTGCAATTAAATCCTTGATGGGGCTATTGACTGCCCGGCCGATTTTTGAGAACTTTGCAATCAAAAAAAAGATATGTTATTTTCAAAGTTGAAGAAGCGGATGGCAACGCCATTTATTGCCATCAATCCGCGCGATTGCATTGCTTGCTGGGAGTGTGTTGAGGCTTGTCCGAAGGATGTTCTTGGTAAGGTTGATTTCTTGGGGCATCGACATGTGAAGATAGTCAATGCGGATGCCTGTATAGGATGCAATAAGTGTATCCGCATCTGCCCCAAAGGGGTGTTTACATCTTTGAAATAAATATGCGGCTTTGAAATAAATATGCGGCAAGCCCACGCCGGTGTGGGGCTTGCCGCAAAGCGGGTGGCTCGATTGGGGGAGGGGTGGCTCACTCGATTGAGAGGTATTGCTCGTCGGTGACGGGTTCGAGCCAGATGTTTTCGGATTTTTCGCCGGGGACGGCAAATGCCAGGTGGGCAAACCATGAATCTTTGGCAGCGCCGTGCCAGTGTTTGACGTTGGCCGGGATGTTGATTACCGTGCCGGGCAGAATCTCTACGGCGGGCTTCCCTTCTTCCTGGTACCAACCACGTCCGGCAACGCCCACGAGCATCTGGCCGCCGCCCCGGGAGGCTTTGTGGATGTGCCAGTTGTTGCGGCATCCGGGTTCGAAGGTGACGTTGGCAAACGGTATCTGGTCAGAGGAAATCTGTGCGAGATAGCTTTGGCCGATGAAGTATTTTTCGTAAGCGGTGTTGGGCTCACCAATTGGGAAAATCATCTGACGCTGGAATTCAGATCGGGCATCGTCGCCCTTGATGTCGTCGGGCCAAACATCCTTGGCCAGGCGGAATGCGGCCCATGCTTTGGGCCAGCCGGCATAGAATGCGATGTGGGTGATGATTTCGGCGGCTTCCGTGCGGGTGATTCCGTTTTTCTTGGCTTCCTGAAGATGGTAGATGAGCGAGCTGTCGGTGATGCCCTGCGAGATAAGGGAGGTGATGGTGACCAGGCTACGGTCGCGCAACGAAAGCAGATCGTTTCTGCTCCATACTTCTCCGAATAGGATATCGTCGTTGAGGTGGGCGAACTCGGGGGCAAATTCACCGAGAGCATCGCGACCGGCTGTCTGTGTGATTTTTGTCTGTGCCATGAGGTTGAAAAGGTAAGTTAAGCTGATTAGTAATATTATAACTCGTTTCATGGTGAAATGTTGGGTGTTTATTCGGTTATTTTTTTGATTACGCGAGCAGGATTGCCGGCGACTATTGTCATCGGGGGAACATCGTGAGTGACCACACTCTGGGCGCCTACAATAGCGCCGTAGCCAATCCGGACACCGGGCAGAATTGTGGAGTTGATGCCAATCCAGACTTTATCTTCGATGACGATCGGGCGACCGTAGGTTGCGCTGCGATTGTCGGGGTCAGGGTCGTGGTTGATGGTGATGAGGTTGCATTTGGGGCCAATGAAAACGCCGTTGCCAATCGTAATCCGGCCGCGACCGAAGAATGTGCAACACTGCTGGATGAAGCAGTTTTCACCAATGGTTACCGGTTTGCCATAGTCGATATATAGCGGAGGAAGCAGTGTGGTGGAGTCGGGGAGTGGCTTACCGAGAATCTCTCCCATCAGTTCATGGATTCGTTTCTGATCGCGGATGCTCACCTTGGAAAGTTCCTGAGCGGTTTCCATGCATGAAAAAATGTCGTCGATCAGAAGCTCATATCCCGGTTCGTCGGGNGATATCATCTCGCCGTTTCGGTCTCGTTCAAAAATATTATGCATAATCTTGANTGTGATTGATTTTTACGATGCAAAATAACANCGTNAAAAAATGGATTGCTTTGTTGTGAGGCTCAAACTGTTTTGCTGCCGGGGTCAAATTGCGGAAAGTGTCGGGGCGATGCCATACATNTCNTTATAGAGTTTNGAGAANTGCGAGAGGTTTTTNAATCCAACATCGAAACATATCTCCGACACTTTCATGCCTCCTTTGAGGATTAGATTGCGTGCGGCCTCCAGACGGCGGCGTATGAGCCATTTCTGAGGAGTCAGATCGCTGACNTTTTTGAAATCTCTTTTGAAAGTGGCGAGGCTTCGTCCGGTATAGTGGGCTATTTCCTCCATGGATAGCTCNTTCATGTAGTTTTTTTCCANGAAATCGACAATGTCGATTTTCCATGGCTCCACGAAATCAAAAAGCGATGCGTAGAGGTTGGCGTCNGTGTTGAGGATTGCCCGCATGCCCTCGATCATTTTCAAATTGATGATGGCTTCATCAGGCTGCANGNCTGCCTCAAAATAAGGGATTAAGGATTCAAACAGATTCTTGACATCACGACGGGCGGNCGGAAATTTCATCAGGCTCACCTTTTCTCGTTTTGAGACAGAGGGAAGCTCGCGCTGATTTATGGTGTGATAAAACTGCTTTAAGAAATCTCGGGAGAATTTCATGACCACCGAATGGTAAGGCTTGTTGTGGGATGCCCGTTTGTGGAGCCACATTCTGTTGTCGCGGCGCATGAAAGCACACTCTCCCGGGTGGAGGATTGTCTTGCGCCCTCCGTCGGTAATCTCCAGTTCGCCTGATAGAATATATATCAAAGTGTGTTCACGGTTGCAATGGGCGCAGCCGCGGTCGTCGGTGAAAAAGCTCGCAATGAAAGCATTTGAGCAGTCGAATACTTCAAGTTTTTCCATATCAAGAGATTTCAGCTGCAAAAATAGCATAAAATTTCAAGAAATGCTTTGTTGAGGGGCTCAAAATGTTGGTGTCGATCGGGGGATGTGGGTAATGAGTGTGTTTGAATTTTTCGGTTTTCGCAGTATTATGAAAGTTTTAATGGAATATTTGTAACTCATTTAATGATAAAATGTTGTATATTTGCAGGCAAAATAAGAAATTAACACGAAATAATATGAAATCATTATTGTCTATTTTCTTGGCATGCTCGCTTTTCTGCAGTATGTCGTGCATGGGAAAAACGTCGGCAGCCACAAACGTTGAAGCTGCTGCGGGCGACTCTGTTGCCACTGTCTATTACATTAAGGATATTACTCCTCAGAACCTTGTGAAGGTTTATGAGGCGCTGGGCCGGAAGGCGGAAGGTAATAAAATCGGTATCAAAATCTCGACCGGCGAATCAAATAAGTCAAATCATCTTGACACGGCTCTGATTTCAAATCTTGTCAAAGTGATCAACGGAACTTTCATTGAGTGCAATACGGCCTATGCCGGCAACCGCAACACNACGGAGGCNCACATCAAGGCTGCCAAGGAGCATGGATTTACNGATCTGGCGGGTGTTGACATCATGGATGCTGAGGGGGAAATGGTAATCCCCGTTACGGGCGGTAAGCACTTGACAAAAGATATTGTTGGCAAGCACTTTGCAGATTATGATTTCATTGTGGTGCTCTCTCACTTCAAAGGTCATCAGATGGGTGGTTTCGGAGGTGCGCTCAAGAATATCTCGATTGGCATTGCTTCGTCAAA
The DNA here is from genome assembly GCA_014801655.1 of Bacteroides sp. Taxonomy (GTDB): domain Bacteria; phylum Bacteroidota; class Bacteroidia; order Bacteroidales; family Muribaculaceae; genus Paramuribaculum. The sequence goes on along the minus strand of JAAVDT010000004.1, from coordinate 5,168 downwards.
CGGTAAGGCATATATCCATTCGGCCGGAAAAACCGAACTCGCTGACGAAATTTGGAGCAACGTAGCCGAACAAAAGGATTTTCTTGAATCAATGGCTGAAGCTGCGAAGGGCATAATTGACTATACCGGCGACCGGATTCTTTATATCAATGTGGCCAACCGTCTGTCGGTTGACTGCGACTGCAACGGCCACCCTGAGACTCCGAAAATGGGCGACCTGGGCGTGTTTGCATCTCTTGATCCTGTGGCATTGGATAGGGCCTGCGTTGACATGGTGTTCAACTCCGATGATCCTGGCAAGGCAGATCTCATAGAGCGAATCAACTCTCGCATGGGGACTCACATACTCACTCACGCAGAAGAGCTTGGCGTCGGCACTCAAAAATATCGCCTTGTCACCATCGAAGAATAATCGCCTTTTNCGCTCAGGGACAATGCCGCAATTCGGGNAAGTCAACCGTAACGCATGGATATGAAGCACTTAAGCNGTCTGTTGATANTCTGTTCAGCGATTTCNGCTCCGGCTATCAGCGGAGAGGAAGTTGCTGACTCGACACATCAGCTCAATGAGGTGGTGGTGACCGGAAGTAATCTGACTGTCAGCAGAAACCTGCTGCCTTACACGGTGTCGACGGTTTCGGGTCAGCGACTTGAAGCGACCGGAAACACGCAGCTTCTTGGCGCCGTGTCGGGCATTGTGCCAAGCCTTTTTGTGTCGGAGCGCAATGTGTTCGGGTTTGGTGTGAGCAATGGCGGTTCAGGGCATATCAAGCTGCGTGGAGTCGGAGGTGACAGGGCGAGCGCGGTTTTGATGATGGTTGACGGACAGCCACAGTTTGCCGGGATTTATTCACATCAGATTGCTGATTTTTATGAGACCGAATATGTTGACCGTGTAGAAGTTTTGCGAGGTCCGGCGTCGGTGCTCTACGGCTCTAATGCAATGGCGGGTGTCATCAACGTGATTACCAAAAACGCCTCCCGCGAGGGAGTGCGCACCACTCTGACCTCGCAATACGGGTCGTATAACACTTGGCTCTCCTCGCTGACCAACACCACTCGGTTCGGTAAATTCTCATCACTCATTTCGTTGGGCTATGACCGCACGGACGGTGTGAAAAAGAATTTCGACTTCAGGCAGAGCNGTCTTTATGCGAAGGTGGGCTATGATTTCAGTGACAAATGGTCNATGAGAGCCGACTACACCCTGATGCAGTTTGTCGGTAANGACCCGATATATCCCACCTTGTCTAATCCGGAGTCAACTGACATATATCATCAGAACGTCATCAGAGGGGAGGGGTCCATCACGGCCACAAATTACTATGGAGCCACGAGCGGTTCGGTCAGAGCATATTACAGCTATGGCAATCACTTTGTTGACGACCCGAAGCATTTCCATAGCCTTGACGACAGAATGGGTGTCATCGTCTATCAAAACCTCAGCCCATGGCGGGGCGCTAATGCCACCGTGGGGTTTGACTTTGACAGATATACCGGCAAAATACCTGTTTCGGGTGGAAATCACCACACCGAAGGNTCCTTGTCGACNATGGCTCGAAAGAGCATCACGGAATATTCGCCATATCTCACTTTGGCTCAGAGTCTTTGGAGTGANCGAATTGTGGTGAACGCAGGTGTGAGAATGGCCAACAGCAGCATGTTTGACACTCGATGGATTCCACAGGCCGGACTCGTAGTCCGGCCCTCAGAGGGATGGACCATTAAAGGTTCAGTCGCAAAGGGTTATCGCAACCCNTCATTCCGCGANCTGTATCTCTACCGCATGGCCAATCCTGACCTCAATCCGGAGAATATGATGAATTATGAAGTCTCCGTCGGCAAAAGTTTCGGCCGCCGGTTTGGAATTGACCTGACCGCCTACTACAGCCGGGGCTCAGACATGATTCAGGTTGTGGATCAGAAAAATGTCAACACCGGAAAATTCATCAACAAAGGCATAGAGATTTCGGCCCGCAGTCATCCCCATGACAATCTTCAGATATGGGCCACCTATAGCTATCTCCATACCACCCTCAGCAATCTCACCGGCGCGCCCGGAAACCAGTATTATCTCGGAGTGGGGTGGAATGCATTCCCCAAATTTCATGTCGATGTCGAGCTAAAGGGAGTGGGCGGCCTGTATGTGGCAGAAGATGTTAAGCATCAGAATTATGCCACGCTCAACACTCGCTTCACATATCAAATAATAAAGCAGCTGCAGATATTCCTAAACCTCGACAACCTGACCGACACCCGCTACACAATCAACCGCGGCTACGAAATGCCCGGCTTCACCCTCTTGGGCGGCCTCAAACTAACCCTCTGAACCCGAACAGCCGAAAGTGCTCTACTCAACCAAGTATGTGCTACATGGTTCAGAGTTCTATTAAATTGGGTGTGTTGACGGATGAGTAATCGGAGGTCATTATTGCTCCGTTGGAGAAAATGGTGTTATTTGCGCGGAGTAGTCCGTGGCGGGTGTGGATGTGGCCGAATAGATGTGCTTTGAGTGAGGGGAGTGCTGAGATTCGTGAGAGGATTTCTTCTGAGCCATAGTGAATATTGTCATCGAAATCAAGGATTCCGTAGGCTGGTGAGTGGGTAACCAACACGTCGGTGTCGCGGGGTATATCTGAGTAAAAGTTTGTCTGACGGTCGGTGATGCAGTCTTCCATAAACATCGGCACGCCATAGAATTTTAATCCATCAATCTCTATGGCTGAGTTGCAGAGATAATGGACATTGCTGTCGAGGCCTGAGATGTTTGCCCGATAGAGGCATGAGTCATGATTTCCGCAGATGAATATCTTATGGCTATAGGAGAGGTCGCAAAACCAGTTGAGAAAATCCAACGCTTCGCGTTGATCTCCAACCATGCAGAAGTCGCCGGAGTGGACCACGATGTCGGCCTCCGGCAGCTCGCGGAGTCGGTGATGTGCTCCGTGGGTGTCTGATAGATGCAATATTTTCATGACCAAATTTTATTTTGCAAAGATAGTAAATCGCACTGACAATTATTGACAGAGATAAGCACGATTTCGTGGCATTGTGCTGAAAGCGGTTAGAGAGACTGAAAAAAGGTTTTCCCCAAACAAAATCTGTGGCAATTATCGCCTTGTGTGGCGAGTTTGCCACAGATTTATTTGTTGCCTAATAAACAGATTCTAAGATATCAACTATTCGCTGCTCTTCACTGTGTCCTACGGTTGAGAGTCTGAGGAGCGGTAGGCCGAAGAAAGCGAGGATTTTGTCTTTCATTTGGTCTCTTTGAAATTGCTCAGTTCGTTCATTATGAAAGCTATAGCCATCTGTCTCAATTGCAAGAAGCAAATGGAATCAGACCTAATTTTTCATTCTCTAATCTTTTAGCGGACAGTAATAAAACAGAACTTTCCTCTTAGATACTTCTACGGCGAGAGCGCCAATGCTATAAAGATACAGATATGGGTAACTCTGATTGCTAATCTACTGCTCTCGATACTACAGACCTCTTTGTAAAGATATTGGAGCTTCTCTGGATTGGCAACAATCGTTCGTATAATGCTGATGTATTACATAAATCCTCAATAATCCATCACATAATCTGGAAATGATGCTCTTGGAAGCAACCGAATCGCCTCCGGAATCCAGCGTAACCTGAACTATGGGGCTTGTCTTCAATAAAAGGTTAGTCCAACTCCTATCTCTCAAGAAGTTGGACTCAACTCAATGTGATTTAGCGGACGGTAATAATTTCCGAAGGCTATCTTGAGGAGGATGAGCGCAGCTTTACAATAACCTACAAAGGACGGTCGAAACTCAACAAAGGCGGCTTTCTCGGCGAGTACCGGCGCAAGATAAGAAACCGGATTCTGGAACGGATCGGCATTATTGTCGGAATCATTACCGGGATTGCCGGACTTGTTTGCTCGATACTGGCACTCGTTTAGTAGTGTAACGGCCACAGCGCGGGCGTTGTAGTCATTTGTTGCTTTTGTTATAAAATTATCGGACATAAATTTTGCTGATTAGAAAAATGGTTGTAAATTTGCGGCATGGGAGATAAAACCATTGAAAGCGTCCTACGACGACGCGGAACTCCTGAGACTGTAGCGTTGCTATGGTCTCTTGTATTTTATGAGTTTCCCATCAATATACCAGAATATAAAATCATGACTATAGTTGGGGTCATTAAACAGAAGGTTTGTGCGACGATGTGCCGTCTTTATACTTATCTTTAATTTGTGGTCTGTTATGCACGCACAAGAATGTTGATTTTTAGATGCGTTGATTGCGTTTCTTGCCATCTTTGGTTCCTTCTCCGGTGATTTCACATCGACATAACCATAGCTTTCGGTGGTCAAATCAGGGTTACATCTGGAGCCGGCTGGTAGGTTCTTATAATACGAAGCTCGGAACGGCGAATCGAATCGGATTATCGGGTTAATCCAACAATTACCCTCTGAATCAGCATAAGCTTTTGCAACATCCTGAACAAACGAATTGTCGCTCCCGGCAGTACAGTGAAGCAGATGCTGATAGACTTTTCCCTTTTTACCTTCATACTTGACAGTAAATTGTTCGTCATAGGGCAAAGCTAAAATTGCATTTATTTCTTCGGGAGGAATCTTATTGCCTTTCTTGGTTTCACTATCCACGAATCCACATTTGCGCAACCAACGGCAGGCACTGCAGGCCTCGTTTTGAGGAATATCGGACTTTGCGAGCTCAGACTTACCTTTAGCCACCGGGCACGAGCGGCAGGCCGAGATGGTGTAAGGATTATAATCCGGGACGGTTTTCTGTTGCGCGCCCGGATTGAAGCGGAACATGCCGCGAGTGTCGTGTTGGAGTGCCTGTTCGCCGCGTCGGCGCGCATCGGCGGCATCGGTGACGGGATATTTCGACTTGCGCACCTGGACCACCGAGCAGCGGCAGTTCCAGCCATTAGGAGGCAGGAACTCCTCCCAGAACGGGTCAGAGAACGGCAGAGTCACCCCATCGAGCGCCCGGTGTTCCTCCCGGACACGATTATCGCCGGCCGTTCGATACTGCAGATTATAGTCATCGCCATCGGCCGCGAACTCCTCCCAACGCGCCGCCATTTGCGCCGACGCATGGACGAAATTATATTCAGCGCGGAGGTAATGGCGATTGTAGCGATCGTGGATAGCCGACACCTCCTT